>CAKPZJ010000005.1 GCA_934204655.1 uncultured Prevotella sp.
AATTGGTAGACACGAGGGACTTAAAATCCCTTGGCCAGTAATGGCTGTGCGGGTTCGAGTCCCGCTCGCGGCACTTCTAACTTATCACAAATACTTTTATGCGCACAAATCTATTATTTTCTTTATCTGCCTGCTCCCTTCTGGTACTGAGCGCATGCTCCAAGATGGGCCCCTTGTCAGCAGACAACTTCACCGTGACCCCCAAGCCCCTCGAGACAATGGGCGGACAGGTTCCGGCAACTATCAATGGAGCTTTCCCCGAAAAATACATGAAGAAGAACGCCGTAGTGAAGGTCATCCCAGAGCTGCGGTATGCCAATGGCCAGGTGCAGAAAGGCACGGCGGCCACATTCCAAGGCGAGAAAGTGATGGGGAACGACCAGACCATCTCATACCGCATGGGCGGACATTATACGATGAAGACTACGTTCCCATACGTGGCCGATATGCAGCAGAGTGACCTCTTCCTGACATTCGAGGCCCGCAAGGGAAACAAGATAGTGGACATTCCGGCCGTAAAGGTGGGCTATGGCGTGGTGGCCACGTCTGAGCTGTACCGCAAGGCCCTCATGAACGGTGGCGGGTGTCTCGCGGCCGACTCATTCCAGCGCGTTAAGGAACAGAAGTTTGAGGCTAACGTGAAATTCCTCATCAACCAGGCCAATATCCGTAAGAGCGAGCTCAAGAACAACTCTGTCCAGGAGTTTGTACGCATGCTCCGCCAGATTAATAAGGACCGCGAGGGTCTTAACCTGCAGAACGTGGAGATCCAGGCTTATGCTTCGCCCGAGGGTGGCTTCAAGTACAACGACAGACTGGCCAACAAGCGCCAGGATAACTCTGAGGGCTACGTCAAAGAGCAGATGAAGAAGGCTGGTGTCAGCGGCCGCACCGATGCTCACTACACCGCTCAGGACTGGGACGGCTTCCGCCAGCTGGTTCAGGCCAGCAACATCCAGGATAAGGACGTTATCCTGCGTGTTCTGTCCATGTACAAGGACCCGCAGGAACGCGAGCAGCAGATTCGCAACATGAGCGCTGGCTTCAGAGAGCTCGCAGACGCGATACTGCCTGAGCTGCGCCGCGCACGACTGATTATAAACTACGAGACCATCGGTCGCGACGACGAGCAAATCAAGTCGCAGTATCAGGCTGACGCCTCCAAGCTGTCGGCCGATGAGCTCCTGTACTACGCCACACTCGAGGACGACGCCGCCAAGAAGGAGGAGATATACAAGAAGGCTTCCGAGGTGTACGACAAGGACTACCGCATGTTTAACAACCTCGCCGTGATGGCCTTTAACAAGGGCGACGAGGCCCAGGCTAAGACTTATCTGGCCCAGGCACTCAGCAAAAGCAGCAACGCTGCCGAGGCCAACGCTAACTTGGGCTTGATAGCGCTCAAGAACGGCAACGTGGCCGAGGCTGAGAACTACATCGCCAAGGCTAACGACGCCAACGCGCTCAATGAGGCTCTCGGTAACCTGAATATAGCCAAGGGCAACTATGCCCAGGCCGAGGAGAACTTCAAGGACTCTTACAACAACAGCGCTGCACTGGCCCAGCTGCTCAACAAGAACTACGCCGCTGCTAAGGCTACGCTGAACAACATCAAGAACCCCAACGGCCTGACTTACTACCTGCACGCCGTGACCAGCGCACGCCAGGGCAACAAGTACGCTGCCCAGTCGTACCTGAAAGAGGCTCTGCAGAAAGACCCCAGCCTGAGCGCCTACGCTGCTAAGGACCTGGAGTTTGCCAATGTGCGATGATAACGCGTAAAATATATTACTTTATACTGCTCACCTTGGTCCTTGCGGGCTGCGGTACGGCCAGCGACCGGTTCAGGGTCGAGGGCCGACTGCTCCACATGGACCAGGGTGAGTTCTATGTTTACAGCCTGAACGGCACCATCAACGGTATAGACACCGTGAGGCTCCAGAACGGGCGGTTCACCTACGAGATGAGTTGCCAGGCACCCACCACACTGGTCATGGTGTTTCCCAACTTCTCGGAGCAGCCCATCTTTGCCGAGCCGGGCAAGACGGTACAGATGGAGGGCGACGCCTCGCACCTCAAGCAGCTTACTGTCAAGGGTACGGATGCCAACAAACTGATGAACAGTTTTCGCGAGCAGGTGGCCACCGTGGCCCCACCCAGGGCAGCCGCCCTGGCCGAGCAGTTTATCAAGGACCATCCCGCCTCGGTGGTCAGCGCCTATCTGGTACGCCGCTACTTTATAGCCACCGCTACCCCCGACTACGCCCGGGCACTGCGCCTGATAAGCCTGATGCGCCGCGAGCAACCCAAGAACGGGACTTTGGTAAGCTACGAGCAGCAACTCAAATCGCTATCCAAGGTCATCGTGGGTAAGCCCATGCCCAAGTTCAGCACCACCGATGTTACGGGACAGCGGGTAGACAACAGTACGTTAGGCCGAGGCTTAGCCGTCATCAATGTGTACGCCACATGGAACTACGACAGCCAGCGCCAGATGGCCGACCTGCGCCAACTGATGCACCGGGCAGGCGGCAAGCTGCGCGTGGTGAGCTTCAGCATAGACCCCAACCCTCGCCAGTGTCGTGCCTTGGCCCTCCGCGACACCATCACGTGGCCCACGGTGTGCGACGGCCGTCTGCTTGACAGCCCTGTACTCCACGGGCTGTCGCTCTACGACATACCCGACAATATCCTTATCCAGAACGGGCGCGTAGTGGCCAAGGGGCTGCGCTCCGACGAACTGAAACAGCGTATAGAGCGCATGCTCTGATGCGCTGTTTGTTTTTTAACCCTAAATCGTACTACTTATGCTGGTCAAGACTTATAGCGCTGCCGTCAACGGCATGGATGTAACCACCATTACCGTCGAGGTAAACCTAAGTAAGGGCATTATGTACCACCTGACGGGCTTGGGCGACTCGGCCGTCAAGGAGGGCAAGGACCGCATAGCCGCGGCAATGCAGAACAATGGCTTCAAGTTTCCCGTGGCCGACCTGACCATCAACCTGGCCCCTGCCGACCTGCGCAAGGAGGGCAGCAGCTTTGACCTGCCCCTCGCCATAGGCATACTGGCCGCCAGCGGAGGCATAGAGAGTACCTGCCTGAATGGGTATATGATGGTGGGCGAGCTAAGTCTGGACGGCCATCTGCAGCCCATCAAGGGGGCGTTGCCCATAGCCATCCGCGCCCGCGCCGAGCACTTCAAGGGTCTCATAGTGCCCCGTCAGAACGTGATGGAGGCCGCCGTGGTCAACAACTTAGAGGTCTACGGCATGGACACCATGATGGATGTAGTACAGTTGGTAACGGGTATGAAGGCTTACGAGCCCACCCAGATAGATACTCGTAAGCGATTTTATGAGAGCCAGTACCATTTCGATATTGACTTTGCCGACGTTCGCGGCCAGGAGAACGTGAAGCGGGCCTTGGAGGTGGCTGCCGCTGGCTCGCACAACGTCATTCTCATCGGGCCGCCGGGCTCTGGCAAATCTATGATGGCTAAACGGTTTCCCACCATCATGCCGCCACTCACCCTGGCCGAGAGCTTGGAGACCACGCAGATACACTCGATAGCCGGAAAGCTGGGCAGCGACACCTCGCTCATCACCCAGCGTCCTTTCCGCAGTCCGCAC
The DNA here is from genome assembly GCA_934204655.1 of uncultured Prevotella sp. GTDB lineage: Bacteria > Bacteroidota > Bacteroidia > Bacteroidales > Bacteroidaceae > Prevotella. The sequence continues at coordinate 3,633 of CAKPZJ010000005.1, forward strand.
CACACTATCTCCGAAGTGGCGCTGGTTGGCGGTGGCTCCAGTCCCATGCCTGGCGAAATCAGCCTGGCCCATAACGGTGTCCTCTTCGCCGATGAGCTGCCCGAGTTCAACAAGCATACCCTCGAGGTGCTGCGCCAGCCCCTCGAAGACCGCCGCATCACCATCAGCCGGGCCAAGTACAGCATCGAATACCCGTGCAGCTTCCAGTTTATCGCCTCGATGAACCCCTGTCCCTGTGGCTATTATGGCGACCCCACCCACCACTGCGTATGTACCCCTGGGCAGCGGCAACGCTACCTCAGCAAGATATCGGGGCCACTCTTGGACAGGATAGATATACAGTGCCCCATCACCCCGGTACCTTTCAAGGACATATCCCAGGCCGCCCAGGGCGAGCCCAGCGAGCGCATACGCCAGCGCGTCATCGCTGCCCGCGAGCTACAGAGTCGCCGCTATGCTGACTACAAGGATATTCACTGCAACGCACAGATGACGGAGCGCATGATACACCAGTTTGCCGAGCCCGACAGCGAGGGGCTGACGCTCTTGCGCACCGCCATGGAACAGCTCAAGCTGTCAGCAAGGGCCTACAGCCGCATACTCAAGGTGGCGCGCACCATAGCCGACCTGGACGGAAGCGAGCAGGTACGCGCCCTGCACATCAGCGAGGCCGTGAGCTACCGCCAGCTGGACTGGGGCGACTGGGCTGAGCGTGGGCTGTAGCGGAGCGGCTACACAGGTAACGCAAATAGCAGCCCCTATTACCGCCCTACACCTTATTATATATATAGAGGCGCCAGGTAACACCCAGCGCCTCCGTCTATAGTAACAGGAAAAGCGACCGTCAGTCTTCCATCAGCTTACGGTAGCGTCCCTTCTTTATCTCCTCGTTGCCTAAGCGACGGGCTTTGTTAATCTCGTAGTCAGAGTAGCTTCCCTCGAAGAAGTAAACCTCGCCGTTGCCCTCAAAGGCAAGGATGTGGGTGCAGATGCGGTCCAGGAACCAGCGGTCGTGGCTGATGACGACAGCACAACCGGCAAAGCCGTCGAGGCCTTCCTCGAGCGCGCGCAGTGTGTTAACGTCAATATCATTAGTGGGCTCGTCAAGGAGCAGCACATTGCCCTCCTGCTTGAGTGCCAAGGCCAGCTGCAGACGGTTGCGCTCGCCACCGGAGAGTGCTCCGCAGAGCTTATTCTGGTCAGTACCCGAGAAATTGAAGCGCGAGATGTAGGCGCGGGCGTTGATGTCGCGCCCGCCCATGCGGATAGTCTCATTGCCCTGCGAGATAGTCTCGTAGACGCTCTTATTGGGGTCTATATCCTTGTGCTGCTGGTCCACGTAGGCCAACTTGACCGTCTCGCCCACCTCGAAGGTGCCGCCATCGGCCTGCTCCAGCCCCATGATAAGCCGGAACAGGGTGGTCTTGCCGGCTCCATTGGGGCCTATGACACCCACGATGCCGTTAGGAGGCAGCATAAAGTTGAGGTCGGTAAAGAGTACCTTGTCGCCGAACGCCTTGCGCACGTGCTGAGCCTCTATTACCTTGTTGCCCAGCCGTGGCCCGTTGGGTATGAATATCTCCAGTTTCTCCTCGCGCTCCTTCTGCTCCTGCCCTAACATCTGCTCGTACGCGTTCAGACGTGCCTTGCCCTTGGCTTGCCGTGCCTTGGGTGCCATGTGTGCCCATTCCAGCTCGCGTTCCAGTGCCTTGCGACGCTTGGAAGCCTGTTTCTCCTCCTGGGCCATGCGGCGGGTCTTCTGGTCGAGCCAAGAAGAGTAGTTGCCATGCCAGGGGATGCCCTCGCCACGGTCGAGTTCCAAAATCCACTCACTCACATCGTCGAGGAAGTAGCGGTCGTGGGTCACGGCGATAACAGTACCCTCGTACTGCTGCAAGTGCTGCTCGAGCCAGTCGATGCTCTCGGCGTCCAGATGGTTAGTAGGCTCATCGAGGAGCAACACGTCGGGTTTCTGAAGCAAGAGGCGGCACAGGGCGACACGACGGCGCTCGCCGCCAGAAAGGTTAGTGACCGGCCAGTCGCCCGGCGGACAGCGGAGGGCTGCCATGGCGCGGTCGAGCTTAGAGTCCATGTTCCAGGCATCAGTAGCGTCGATGATATCCTGCACTTCAGCCTGGCGCTGCATGAGGCGGTCCATCTTGTCAGGGTCGCTGTAATATTCCTCCTCGCCAAACTTGCGGTTAATATCCTCATACTCGGCCAGGGCATCGTACGCCCGCTTCACGCCCTCCATCACGTTTTGCTTAACGGTCTTCGCCTCGTCCAGCGGAGGGTCCTGTGGCAGATAGCCCACGCTGTAGCCGGGGCTCCATACCACCTCGCCCTGCGTAGGCTGTTCCAGCCCGGCGATAATCTTCATCAGGGTCGACTTACCGGCGCCGTTCAGACCGATAATGCCTATCTTGGCCCCGTAAAAGAAGGACAGGTAAATGTCCTTGAGTATCTGCTTTCGGTTCTGTGGGATTATCTTAGATACGCCCACCATGGAGAAGATAATCTTCTTGTCGTCTACTGTTGCCATGTCTATTGTTTATGGTGTTATTGATATGGTTATGGTCAGGGTGACTATCGGCCCGGCCGGCGCGCTACTTGATAAAGGTGACGACACGGAGCACGGGGATGCCGAAGTTGAAGTTGTCGCTGCCGTTGGTACCGGCAAAGTTGACAGCCACCACACGGCCGTGGTCGTCTACGATGGGCGAGCCGCTCGAGCCCTGCATGGCGGGTATGCTGTACATCACCCTGTTGCCATCGGGCTGCTGGGTAACCGTGCCGCTGGTAAACTGGGCGCTTATGCCGCTGTTGGTCTGCGCCAGGGTTACCCCGTGGTTGTAGCCTATCATGTATAGCTGCTGATTGATTTCCAGGTGCTCGCAGGCGGCTATGTTGTCATCGTCTATCGTGAACACATACGCGTCCTGGGGTGTTGCCCCCTTGTTCAGCTGCAGCAGTGCCAGGTCCGAGTTGGCGTCCTGAGACACACGCAGCAGTCGGCAGGGTGTCTTCATGAAGTCGTCCCACGAGCCCATGTCACTCCCGTCGTAGGCTATGCCAAACTCAGAGTGCAACTGGATGCTGAAGTTGTTGTTAAGGATGTTGCTGCGTATGTCGTTCTTCAGCTCCTGAGCCTCGCTGTACTGCTGGCGCAAGCTCTCGAGCTCGCTCTCAAGCGTACTGGCCTCTTCCTGGCTCATACTGGTGTAGCTGTTGCCCTCCTCGTCCTCGTACACGCTCTGCTGGGCGTAAGCCTGGAGCGCCTGGTAGCGTTGGTTCATCGAGTCCTGCAACACCTCGATGTACGAGGCGTACCCCTCGATAATGGCGTTCACGTTCTTGCGCACCGCGTCCTTGTCTATCTGCGGGGCCACCACGTGGCGGTTAGTCAGGATGCGTCCCGAGCGGTCTATGAAGAACCCCGTGCCGTTCAGGATGCCTGGCGACTTCTTTATCTCAGCTAAATCGGCGGTGAGATTGGCGAAGTCGCCATCGTCGTCGAGGCCCGAGAAGTACAGGTGATTACCATTGTAGAGCGTAATGTCGTAGTAGAACTGGTTACAGATAAGCACCACGCCCGATTTCTGTTCTTCGAATATTTCCTGGGGTTTCTTCGCGCAGCCCGCCAGCATGAGCACCATGCCAAGGAGGAGCAGCCAACTGCTTTTGTTCATCTTATTTTTAGTTTTTGGGTTAGTGTATCGTTAGCGCCACACCCGCAGTGGGCGACAACACTGCTTCAAAATTAGCCAAAAAAAACGATGTAACGGCCAAAATGGCCAAAAAACTTGCCGCACAGGCCAAAATACAAGCCAAGAAAATTCCGCAAGACCAAGGAGACCGTTCCCTAACCGCTCAAAGGGGATACCAGGATAGAAGCACTGGCAATAGGCAGCAGAATGGTTACAGGGCTGATTGCAGGGAGTATTCACGGCACGCTCGAAGCAACTGCCATTTTCCCCATAACAGGCATCGCGCGCTGAAAGTGCAGCTGTATAAAGCCTGGGGCAACACCCCAGGTACACAACCATCAAACTATTGTCGCGCTGTAAGCGCAAAAGAATTGCGGAGACGCTCCCACCACGTCCGAAGTATCTGCGCTTCGCCCCAACGCCATCGCGAAAAATGAAAAGACTGACCTTTAGCTTTCTAATGACTACTCCCAGCTCGCTAAAGACGGCTCCGGGAAACGTAAAGGTAGGTCTCCACGAAAATAGCAATTTCTCCCGTTGTTACAGAGTAGCTCCCCCTCACCACGCTTTTTGCCCATGGTCTCCCCCTCAGCGGCATGGGCAGTGCCATCAGTTGCGGCTCCACTTTCCATAGGACTCTTTGGAGCCTCCCTGATGTCCAGAACCGTCGCCCTCGTTCTTGCAAAGATGCAAAATAATCAAAGGAATTGTAGGATATATCAGCTTTACATATTACCTTTGCTACAAAAGCAAATCCAAAAGACACCCTCCAAGGAGATAAAGAAAGCACTTGAACTTAAAAAGGAATATTATGCAACCAAGAAATGACATTAGCAGCTTCGATGCCATTCTCGATGCCAAGTACGGAGCGGTGGGCACTGCGGAGCGAGAGGCGTTCAGAAAGGAGGCAACCAACAATTGCATTGGGCAGATAATCCTTGATGCCCGAAAGCAGGAACACATAACCCAGTCGGACCTTGCCAAGAAAGTAGGAACTGACAAGACGTATATATCGCGTATAGAGAAAGGTGTAATAGAGCCTGGCGTGGGCATGTTCTTCCGCATTGCCGAGGCATTGGGGCTAAGGGTAGACATAGTGCGCCCACTTATGTAAGCAGAGACGGCCTATGCCACCCTCAGGGGCTGCGACCTGCCCGTGCGGGCCTGGTTGCGCCGCAAGCCGTTCAGCGAACCCGGCAGATGAAAAGGTCATTACAATTCTGAAAATTATCGGCAAATCTTTTCTCCATGTCGTTTTTTTTCCCTTAATTTGCAACTGTAATTCTAAACGATACCACTATGGGAAAAGCTAAAAAGGGGGGAAAGCGCATCACCAAGCGGCAGCTCGCCGAGATGCTTGTGGCGCTTTTCTCTGACAATCCGGGAAAAGTATTCACCTTCAAAGAGATATTCCGAGCCCTCCACTTAGACACACACCCAGCCAAGATGCTGGCCGTGGACACCATGGAGGAGATGGCGTGGGACGACTTCCTCAAGCGAGTATCCATTAACTCGTACCAGCTTAACACGGAGGGACAGGTGCAGGAGGGCACGTTCCGCCGGAAGTCCAATGGCAAGAACTCGTTTGTCCCCGACGGCGACGAGCAGCCCATCTTCGTCTCCGAGCGCAACTCGCTGTCGGCCCTGGACGGCGACAGGGTGCGCGTGGCCTTCATGGCGCGCCGCCGAAACCACATCAAGGAGGCCAAGGTCATCGAGATACTACAGCGAAAGAAAGATACCTTCGTGGGCAAGCTCCGCATAGGCAAGGACATAGCCTTCCTGGTTACCAACGATAACCTGGCGCACGACATACTCATCCCCAAGAACCGGCTGAAGAAAGGCACCAACGACGACAAGGCTCTGGTAAAGATAGTGAGCTGGCCCGACGAGGAGCACACCAACATGATAGGCGAGGTGATAGACGTACTGGGCAAGAGTGGCGACAATGATGTCGAGATGAATACCATCCTGGCTCAGTATGGGCTTCCCTACCGCTACCCCAAGGCCGTGGAGGATGCCGCAGACAAGATTAGCGGTGAGATAACGGCTCAGGACGTAGCCGAGCGCGAGGACTTCCGCGCCACGTTTACCTGTACCATCGACCCCAAGGACGCCAAGGACTTCGACGACGCTCTGTCAATCCGTAAGCTGCCCAATGGACTGTGGGAGGTGGGCGTACACATCGCCGATGTATCTCACTATGTCAAGGAGGGCGACATTATAGACCGCGAAGCCCAGCGTAGGGCCACATCGGTTTACTTGGTAGACCGCACGATACCCATGCTGCCCGAGCGGCTGTGCAACTACGTGTGCTCGCTGCGCCCCAACGAGGAGAAGCTATGCTATAGCGTGATATTCGACCTTGATGACGACGCGCAGGTACGCTCCTACCGCATCAGGCATACCATTATACGCTCAGACCGCCGCTATGCGTACGAGGAAGCCCAGCAGCTGCTCGAGGACAACGGCGTGGTAGACGGCACGGGTACTCCGGCGCCGCTGCCCGCGAACGGCCATTACAAGGGAGAGTTCGCCGAGGAGATAGTGACCCTGGACCGTCTGGCCAAGAAACTCCGCGCGGCGCGGTTCAAGAACGGGGCGGTCAAGTTTGACTCCGAGGAGCTGCACTTCGAGGTCGATGAGAAGGGCAAGCCCATCCGCTGCTTCTTCAAGAGGTCCAAGGATGCCAACAAGCTCATCGAGGAGTTTATGCTGCTGGCCAACCGTACCGTGGCAGAAAGCGTGGGCCGCGTGCCCAAGGGCAAGAAGGCCAAGACGTTCCCCTACCGCGTTCACGATAACCCCGACCCGCAGAAGATGGAGACCCTGCGCGAGTTCATAGTCAAGTTTGGCTACAAGGTGAAGACCGATGGCACCAAGGGAGCCATGGCACGCAGCCTCAACAAGCTCATGGACGACTGCACGGGTCGCCCGGAGCAGGCGCTGATACAGAAGGTGGCGCTCAGGGCCATGATGAAGGCCAAGTACACCACGCACAATATAGGGCACTTCGGTCTGGCGTTCGACTACTACACCCATTTCACCAGCCCCATCCGCCGCTACCCTGACACCATGGTTCACCGTCTGCTTACCCGTTATCAGGAGGGTGGCCGGTCGGCCAACGAGAAGCACTGCGAGGACCTCTGCAAGCACTGTTCTGACATGGAACAGGTAGCTCAGAACGCCGAGCGCGACTCTGTTAAGTACAAGATGGTCGAATTTATGGGCGACAAGATTGGCGAGCAGTTCGACGCTCACATCAGTGGCATCACGGCTTATGGTATCTATGCCGAGATAGACGAGAACCACTGCGAGGGCATGGTTCCTATGCGCGACCTGGACGACGACTACTACGAGTTCGACGAGCGCAACTTCTGTCTGGTGGGCCGCCGTCGCCACCACCGCTATCAGCTCGGCGACGCTGTCCGCATCCAGGTGGCGCGCGCCAATCTGGACAAGAAACAGCTTGACTTTACCCTCGTGGAGAGCGAGGACAAGACTGACAAGGCGCGTGCTACCCAGCAGACGGCCAAGGGACAGCACCCCACCGCCCATGACGACCGTAACCGCAGCCGCAAGAAGCAATGAAGATACACTTTAGCCACCGCGAGGAGCTATGGAACTCGTGGAGTCACGCCGGGGGCATCGCCTTAGGCGTGGCCTTTGGTATCGTGTTCCTGGTGTGGTCCTTCGAGAGCCACAATGGCTGGGCCACGGCTGGGGTGATACTCTATCTCTTCGGCATGCTCTGCTCGTATGCGGCCTCGACCATCTACCATGCGCTCAGCGCGCGCTCTGTGTGGAAGGAGCGCCTGCGCCGCTGGGACCACGCGGCCATCTACTGGCACATAGCGGGCTCCTACTCGCCCATCACACTGGTGGCGCTGCGGGGCGACGGCCTGTGGGGCTGGGGCCTGTTCTGCTTCGTGTGGCTCTGCGCCATCTCGGGCACCATCATGTCCTTCCGCCATCTGCGCGACCATAGTAACCTGGAGACGCTGTGCTTTGTGCTCATGGGCCTATCGGTCTTAGTGGCTTTCGGGCCACTGATGCACGCCGTAAGTACGTCGGCCGTGGTGTGGCTGGTGGCCGAGGGCGTGGCCTATATCACCGGTGCGGTCTTCTACACCCTTCACCGCCGCCGGTACATGCACACGGTGTTTCACTTCTTCGTGCTCCTCGGCTCTATCTGCCACATCATCTGCGTGTGGGACATCCTTATGCAGTATATATAACCCTCAATACATAACCTCTTATGACATCTACCACGCTCAGGAGCAGCCTCTGCCTGCTCGCCGCCATCCTGTGCCTGACGGCAGTACCCGCTAACGCACAGTCAAGGTTCGACAAATGGAAGTTTCCTACCCTCACCTCCAAGAAAGGGCCCAATGGCCTGGAGGGTGTTGTTGATGCCACAGGCCAATGGGTCGCCCAGCCTTACTTCGACCACATCCATTTCCCTTTTCGCTGCTATTTAGGCGAGGCTCGATACAAGGGGAGCAACAACTATTATATTATAGACCGCAACTTTAACATTGTGGGCAACGGTACTTATCCCTTTACCGATATTACGCCCTACTACGTTATCGTCAGAGACTACCCCAACTGCTATGCCATCAACGCCCGGGGCCAGCGCATCAGCGACATTTATAGTGAGATGAAGAGATGGGACTATGGTTCTGACTGGGAGTGCGAACTGATCTTCTGCCGGCGCAAGGACAACGGCAAGTGGGACATACTGGGTGCCGACATGAAGCGCATAGGCAACGGCCCCGTAGATGGCGACCGGCAGTATGGCGACCGTATGTACGACGTATGCCCATACACTATGCGCAACAACGCTGACGGCCACGACGAGAAAATAATAGGACTGATACGCTTTGTAAAGGACCGCCACTACGGTCTGATGAACCTGGCTGGCGAGATAATAGTACCACCCATATATGCCAATATAGACAACCTATATCTGGATGAAGACATCTACACCAAAACCAAGTACAAGGGCGCGCAGTGTACGCCCGAACAGCTTGAGCGGACGGCTCTCTTCACCTGCGAGACCGACCGGGGCACCATCGTGGTATGCGATGCCATGGGGCAGACGGTCATCCCGGAGCAGAAGAGGCCCAAGTACATGGTCAAGCACATGGCTAAGAACATGGTGAAGTACTTGGGGCCTTATCTGGCACGTGCCAACGACAACGACAAGCTGTGGCGGACTCGGATAACGGCTCCTTACTATGAGTTCATAGCCCGCGTAGACAAGTGCCTTATCACGGAGGTACCCAAGACGGCCAAGACGCAGAACCTGTTAGCGATGGCCCAGGCCGACCAGGCTCAGAAAGACCGGCTGCTGGCTCAGCAACAGCGCCAGGAGGCTGCCGCCCGTCAGCGTCAGCAGGCACAGGCTCGGGCCAACAACCGTTCTGTCTCTACACAGAGCAACCGCCGCTCTACCGCACAGGGCCAGACTCGGCGCAGCACCTCGCAGGCCTCGGCCAACATCCCCCACCCTGCCTACGGTACCCTGCCCTCGTCTAACAGCACCTACTTCTACGGCAAGACGGGTGGCAAGGCTGGCGAGGTGAGCCTCAACATCACCGGCCACTCCAATGGCGGCTGCTGGATACAGCTCCGAGCCTACAACATAGGCATCTACGCCCACAACTTCGGCCCCGACAATGTCAAGTACGAGGGCGACTACATTGTAGTGGGCGGCCGCTTCTTCCAGCCGGGCTTTCTCAACTACACCCAAGGCACCTACATCGATGCCCCTACCATCAAGATAGCCAAAGACTGGAGCCACATTATCTATATAGACCTCCAGGGCAGGCAGAGTGTGTACGACCGCCCCATAGCCGAGGCCGTCTACCGCCAGCACGAGGCCAACGTGAACCGGTACAACGCTCAGCACGGTCTGTTCGAGCACGACAAGAACTACCAGCGCCAGGAGGCCGAGTACAACAACCGTCGCGCGCAGGAGATGCGCAGCAACAGTCCTTCGGGCAACACGCAGCGCAGCCAGAGCAGTACCAGCCGGCCGGCCAATAAGAAAATGGACGTGCGTGTAGACGACCCCAACTATACCGGCAGTACCGAGCGTGCCTGGTGCGAGCAGTGCCAGAAGTGGGACATCCCTCACCGCCACATCAAGAAGTAGCTACGGGGGATAGGGTGGCTACCCTGGCCAGACAGGAAGCCATTCCTATACCTTATTATATATATAAAGGCGGAGCCCCTGACAGGACTCCGCCTTTATGCGCACCACACCGGCGAACCGGGCCGCTTACGGGGCCACTACCTTGACCACCGGCTGCGCATTGACCTGTACCAGCACCACGCCCCGAGCCTGCACGGGGAGGCTCACGTGGCTCTGTGCCTTGCCATTCCAGTTTGCTATGGTCTTGCCGTCAACGGTGCAGACACGTATGGCCCGAATGGCTTTACCCGACACCGTGACATGACCGCCCTGCGACTTCACCTCATAAGGAGAGGACGACACGGCATCTATGGCCGTAGCCTCGCCTACGGTAAAGTGTATGGGCTCTGATATCCGCTCGTCTCCCAGGGCTATATAGGCTGTGTAGGTGCCCGCGCCAGAGAGTTCCGCGAGGGTGCGGGCCGCCATGGTAGCAGTCTCGCCCTCCTGGACGAATGTCTTCTTAGTCTTTCCGTCCTTGCCGACCAGCACCAGGCAAGGCGTATCCCAAGTGGGAAGATTGTAGCAGTAGAAAGCACAGGTCTCATTGCTTCCGTAGGCCGCCTTGTCGGCCTCGACCACGGCCGGGCGACCCACTACAAAGTACTGGCGAGGAAAGAAAGAGGTATAGTTGTTCATAAAGAAGTACTCCACGAAGTAATAGCCCGTCGGCGGAACGGTGTTGATAGTGCCCGCCACATTGAGCGTCACGCTGCCTGTGGGCTTCGTGACATTGGCCCACAGGTAACTGTACACGCCGCTGACGATGGGGTCGCCGGGGCCTGCCTGCCCCGTGTCGTACACACCCACCCAGTCCTTAGAGAGAGCCGGGGCGTGGGCGAGCGACACCACGATGGGCTCGCCCTCGTCGTACACCGTCTTGTCGAGGGCCATCTCGAAAGCCTGGTCACCGTCATTGGTATTGGCGGTCACGATAAAGGGCACCCTGTCGGTGATGGTGGTGTAGCCCCCGTCCTGAAAGAGCACCACATAGTACTCATAGGCATCCTTAATCTGAAACGTTACCGAGCCGCTGGCCGTCTTGGTGTTGGCCCACTTGACCGACGGATTTCCCTTGCCGGGGTTCTTGTCGCGCTTGTAGATGCCCACCCAGCCCGAGGCCGTGCTGGCATTGTCGAAGGTGATGACGATGTCCTCGCCGGGGGCATAGATGCGCTTATCGGTCTTCACCATGGGCAGGGCGCTCTTGGCCGTAACCACAAACTCCCGTCCCTCTGAATAGTCTGACCAGTTGAGGTTCATGTTGCGGTTACGGCAGCGTACATAGTAGGTGCCAGGCTCCACCTCGCCGTCGCTGATAGACAGCGTGGTGACCTCGCCCGAGGGGTTGAGGTTCTTGGGGGTATAGTCGTCATTGGCCCCGTACATATCCTCGAAGGTCACCACCCTGCTCAGCACCACATCGGTAAAGTCAGCATCGCGGGCCACCTGGTACTGGGCCGAGTGCAGCCCCGTGGCAGCCGCAGCCTGATGTATGGCGATGGGGAACGCCGTGCCGTCGATGCTGCCATCGATAGCCGGAACCGTCGGCATGCTGCTATCGCCTATCTTACGCGAAAAGTGGTCTACCAGCTCGTTGTCCAGGGCCAGTCGGCTGTTGCCCACCGAGTAGCACTCCACATCCATAGTCTTGCTCTCGGGGTCAAACTCTACTATCTGGTACGTCCACTGGTCCAGCGTCTTCTGTACTTCCTGCCTGTCCAGGTTGTCGGGGGTAGTGCCCCAGAGCTGTTCATAGCCCTTGGCCGACGTACCTACACCGCCACCACTGATAATGTGGTACACAGGCGCGTTGGTCATCTGGCCACGGGCGTAGAGATGGTGATGGCCGGCGTAGTCGAGTACAAACTTAGGCGAACGCTGCAGGATAGGCATCAGCTGGAGCAACATCCACGTAGAGTAGTCGTTGCAGTACTGCTCGGCATAGAGCGGCCGGTGGTTTACGGCCATGATAAACTGTACCGAGGCATCCTTGTCGGCCGCCTGGATCACCTGGCGCGCCCACTCCTTCTGCGTGGGACCCGTGCCGTCGGTGTTTAGCACCATGATGAGCACCGACCCCGTCTGGTAAGCATAGTAATTGGCCGTGCCGCTCTTGATGCCCTGGTACTCTATGTCGCCATAGCGATGGTAGTGACCGTTGTAGAGCACCAGCTTGTCGTCGCTCTTCAGCTCGTGGTTGCCCACGGCGGTGAGGATGGGCAGACTGCTCATCACCGAGCGCGACTTAAACAGGTGGGTCTGGTCGTACTGTTTCAGTTCGCCACGGTCCACCTGGTCGCCCACGTTAACCAGCAGCCTGAAGTGCTCATTCATCTCGGCCTGGCCCCACTTACGGTCGGCGGTGGCCTTGGCAGCCTTGAGCATCCACTCGTAGTCCGAGTGGTCGTTGCGTTGGTGGTCGCCTATGAGCAGCAGCCTCACCTTGGCCTTGTCTCCGGGCTGCGGGGCCGTGGTGAAGCGGTACACACGCGAGGTCACCCCGCAGCTCTCCACCTGATAGTAGTACGTGGTGGCCGCCTTGAGCCCGTCCACGTGGCACTCGTTCCAGTAGTAGTCGGCTGCCAGACTGGTGGCCGTGTTGTCCAGTACCCGCGTCAGGGCATCGGGGCGCGTGCCTATACGCACCTTGGAACCCGTGGCGTCCGTGCTGGTCTTCCAGCATATATTAATAGAGGTGGGAGTGTTGATGAGCAGATAGGGAGCCGTCACCGTGCTCGGGCCGGCCGGACTCACCGTGAGCCGCGTAGCCTCATAGGTTCCGTCGCCCTTGTCGGTGTAGATAATATCGGGCTCGGTATACTCCTTGCCACCGATGGTGGCTGTGGCGCCCTGCACTATCTTGGTCTCGCTGAACGACGATACCTTGCGCTGGGCCGTGGCGGGCATCATGCTTACCATCAGCAGGGCCGCCAGACATAGTCTTTGTGTTGTAGAAAACATCTGTTTATAGCGTTTTAGTTATTAATAATCGGTCTGTAAGTAGCTCCGCGCGCCGCCCCCGTCATTGCAGGGTTGGCCACGCACTCCACAAAATTACGACTTTCTGCCTATACTACCGCAATAAAAGTGTTAAATCTTCCTGCAACCACCCCAAGGGGCGAAAAGTAAAACAGTAGAAAGGCAAAAGAGTAAAAAGAGCCACCCGCTCATTACCCTTGGCAAGCCCGTGACCATCGCGGGCGAAGAAAAGACCGGTCTTTAGCTTTCTAAAGACGGCTCCGAGAAACGTAAAGGTCGGTCTCCACGATTTTTGCGACTGCCATTGGCGTACAAATGTTCTTCACCAACGCACAGGCAGCGTTTTTTACTCTTTTGCCTTTCTACTCTTTTACTTTTTAGAATTACCTTTTTACTTTTTAAGCCTTTTATTTTTCAACTAACGATAGCTACTAAAAATATTTGGGCTCCAAGGAGGCGTATCTCTGCTATTTTCACTAACTTTGCATAGGTTAGGGCCATCGTGGCCCACCCTATTACTGACTTTATAACAACTATACGATTAATTATGAATATCAAACGGATAATGGCCGCGACCCTGATGACGGCAACAGCCATCGCGGTATGGGCTGACAGACAGCCGGTAGACTACGTGGACCCCTTTATAGGCACCACCAACTTCAGCGTGTGCAACCCAGGGGCCATACGCCCTCACGGGCTTATGTCTGTGGTGCCCTTTAATGTCATGGGCTCCGACCTGAATGTCTATGACAAGGACACGAGGTGGTGGTCGACGCCATACGTCAAGGAAAATAAGTTCTTTACAGGCTTTGCACACGTAACGCTTAGCGGCGTGGGCTGCCCGGAGATGGGCACACTCCTGCTGATGCCCACGGCGGGTCCCTTAGAGGTAGACTACCACAAGTATGGCTCCGAGTACAGCGCCGAGACGGCCTCGCCAGGCTACTATGCCACCACGCTTAACCGCTATGGCATACGCTGCGAGGTAACGGCCACCGACCGCTCGTCGATAGAACGCTTCACATTTTCCAAGGGCCCTGCCCACCTGCTCATGAACGTGGGCGACGGCCTAACCAATGAGGTGGGCGGTTCCATACGCCGCGTGTCGGATACAGAGATAGAGGGCATGCGCCTGTTGGGTACCTTCTGCTACAACCCGCAGGCCGTTTTCCCCCTGTACTTCGTGATGCGCGTGAGCAAAGCACCCCGCGAGGCCGGTTTCTGGAAGAAGCAGCCGCCTATGCAGGGCGTCGAGGCTCAGTGGGACCACGACAACGGCAAGTATAAGGTGTACCGCAACTACAGTCGCGAACTGGCCGGCAACGAGATAGGCTACTACTTCAGCTACGACGCCCAGGAGGGCGAGCAGATAGAAGTCCAGGTGGGCGTGAGCTTCGTTTCCATCGCCAACGCACGCGAGAACCTGGACCGCGAGCAGCAGGGCTTCCACTTTGACCGTGTGCGTGCCGATGCCCGCCAGCGCTGGGCCAGCACACTGAACACCGTGACCGTCGAAGGGGGCACTGAGGCTCAGCGCCGCGTGTTCTACACCGCTCTCTACCACAGCCAGATACACCCCACCATACTACAGGACGTCAACGGCCAGTACCCCGAGATGGAGAACGGTCGCATAGGCACCACCCAGGGCAACCGCTACACGGTCTTCTCGCTCTGGGACACCTATCGCAACCTGCACCAGTTGGAAACGCTGCTCTACCCCGACCGGCAGACCGACATGGTGCGCTCCATGATAGCTATGTACCGCGAATGGGGGTGGATGCCCAAGTGGGAGCTCTTCGGACGCGAGACATGGACCATGGAGGGCGACCCCTCGATACCCGTCATCACCGACACGTGGCTCAAGGGGCTGCGCGACTTTGACATACAGACGGCCTACGAGGCTTTCCGCCGCAGCGCCACGCTGCCCGGCAAGGACAACAAGATGCGCCCCGACATAGACGACTACATCGCCAAGGGCTATGTGCCCCTCGGGGCCTACGCCCAGGACAACTCGGGCGACAACTCGGTGTCGCACGCCTTAGAATACTACGTGGCCGACTACGCCTTGGGCAACCTGGCCACAGCCTTAGGTCACAAGGCCGATGCCAAGCTCTTCTACAAGCGCAGCCAGGGTTACCGCCACTACTATGACAAGGAGTATGGTGTGCTGCGCCCCCGCCATGCCGACGGCAGCTGGCTCCAGCCCTTCAACCCTAACGACGGGGCCGACTTCTCTAACGCCCCGGGCTTCCACGAAGGCTCGGCCTGGAACTACACGTTCTACGTGCCCCACGATGTCCACGGCCTGGCGCGCCTCATGGGCGGCGGCAAGTCCTTTGTCAGCAAGCTGCAGCGTGTCTTTGACCAGGGGCTCTACGACCCAGCCAACGAGCCCGACATAGCTTACCCCTACCTGTTCTGTTACTTCCCCGGCGAGGAGTGGCGCACACAGACAGAGGTACGTAGGCTGCTCGACAAGTATTACAAGCCCACTCCCGACGGCATACCGGGTAACGAGGACTGCGGAACCATGTCGGCCTGGGCCATATTCTCCATGATGGGCCTGTACCCCGACTGTCCCGGCTCGCCCTACTACAGCCTTACCACGCCTGTCTTTGACAAGGTGACCCTGCATCTGGACAAGCGCTACTACCCGCAGGGCGACCTGGTCATCGAAGCACGCCGACAGCAGCCCGGCGGCTACCTCATAGACCACATGACACTCGGTGGCAAGAAGCTGAGCCGCTACCGCATATCGCACAGCGACCTGGTAAAGGCCGGCCATCTGCTTTTCTACGTCAAATAAAGTGGGGCGGCGGCCCGTTGCCATCGCCTCCATTATCACTCTGCACTAATCATTAACTCTATATCCTTATCATGAAACTAAAGATTATGTTGGCGGCAGCCGTCCTGGCTGCCGCCTTCACCCCGAGCAGGGCCGACAGCCTGTTTGAGCCCTACCGCCCCACGGCATTGCGCCTGCCAGCCGTACCGCTCATTACCAACGATCCATACTTTACCCTCTGGTCGCCTTACGACCATCTCAATGACGGCAACATTACCCACTGGTCGCCACGGCAGAAGCCACTGGAAGGACTGTTGCGCGTAGACGGACAGGTGTACAGGTTCATGGGAACGCCAGCGAAGCGACTGCTCCATGTAATAGCCCCTACGGCCGAAGACGCAGCCTGGGAGGGCCGATACACGACCGACACCCCCGCCGACGGATGGCAGCAACCAGGATTTGACGACTCGGCATGGCAGCAGGGCAAGGCCGCCTTCGGAACCCAGGAGAACCTCTCCGCACGCACCCTGTGGACAGGCGACGGCGCCAACATATACATACGGCGCACCATAACCCTCAGCACCGACCAGCTGAGCCGCGACCTGTATCTGGTGTGGTCGCACGATGACGACGGGGCCATCTACATCAACGGCACCCAGGTGCGCAGCGAACAAGGCTACCGCGACGGGGCACGCATAGCACTCAGCGAAGCCACCAAAAAGCTGCTGCACGAGGGCGAGAACGTCGTCGCCATGCACGGCCACAACGCCATAAAGGGCGCCCTGGCCGACTTTGGACTCTACTACGATGCCGCGCCCGAACTCAAGGATGTACAACAGGCCCAGCAGACCTCTGTGAGCGTGCTCGCCACCAACACCTACTACACATTTGCCTGTGGGCCGGTAACACTCGACGTGGTTTTCACCTCGCCCATGATTTACGACGACCTCGACCTGCTCTCCACTCCCGTGGGATATATCTCCTACCGCGTGACGGCAACCGACGGACAGGCCCACGACGTGCAGTTCTTCATGGGAGCCGACCCCATGGTGGCCAAGTTCAAGAAACCACAGCCCACACGTTCCTCGGTAGTTACCCGCAACGGTGTGAAATATCTCATGACCGGCACCATAGACCAGCCCATCCTGGCCCGCAAAGGCGACAGCGTATGTATAGACTGGGGCTACTTCTACATGCCGTCCTTCAACGGCACGGTGAGCCTGGGCGAAAGCACAGCCGTCATGGCCGACTTCATACGCCACGGCACCCTGCCCAAGTCGCAGACAGAAATAACCAGCCGCAAGAGCTACGATGTGCCCACACTGGCCTACATGCGCAACATGGGACGGGTTACCACCGCTAAAAGCTACATGATGATAGGCTACGACGAGATATACGACATAGAGTATATGTACCACCGTTACAAGGGTTACTGGGCACGCGACGGGCATACCACCATCTTTGACGCCTTTGACCGTTACCACCGCGACTACCTTACTATCATGCAGCGTAGCCGCCAGGTAGACCGTCGCATATACGACGATGGCCTGGCTGCTGGCAACGTGCACTACGCCGAACTTCTCTCAGCCTCCTACCGGCAGGTAATGGCCGCCCACAAACTATTTGAGGACCACGATGGTAACCTGCTCTACTTTTCCAAGGAGAATGCGTCCAACGGCTGCGTTAATACCGTTGATTTGACCTACCCATCGGCACCACTGTTCCTGCTGTACAACCCCCAGTTGCTCAAAGGCATGATGACCAGCATCTTCGAGTACAGCCGCAGCGGTCGCTGGACCAAGCCCTTTGCCGCGCATGACCTGGGTACTTATCCCATTGCCAACGGCCAGGTGTACGGAGGTGACATGCCACTTGAGGAAGCCGGCAATATGCTCACGCTAATGGCCGAGTTGTCGCGCATAGAGGGCAACACCCACTACGCTGACCGTTACTGGGACCTGCTCACTACCTGGGCCGACTACCTCGTTGACAACGGACAGGACCCCGCTAACCAGCTTTGTACCGATGACTTCGCCGGACACTGGGCCCACAATGCCAACCTGGCCCTCAAGGCCATCATGGGCATTGCTGGCTATGCCCAGATGGCTGGGATGCGCGGTGACAAAGCACTGGCCAATCGCTATATGGACAAAGCACGCCAGATGGGGCACCAATGGGAACAGAAGGCGCAAGAAGGCGACCACTACCGGCTGGCCTACGACCGCGCCGATACCTGGAGCCAGAAGTACAATATTATATGGGACAAGCTATGGGGCACCCACATCTTCTCTGCCAAGGTAATGAGCCGCGAGTTCAAGTTCTACCTCACCAAGCAGAACCGTTATGGCTTGCCGCTCGACTGCCGTAAGGACTACACCAAGAACGACTGGATTATGTGGCTCGCGGGCATGGCCCCCGATACCAAGACATTCAATGCGCTGCTCGAGCCGGTGTACTCCTATGTCAACGAGACCCCTACCCGTGTGCCCATCAGCGACTGGCACGACACTAAGACAGGACGCCAGCAAGGCTTCAAGGCTCGTTCTGTTATCGGGGGCTACTGGATGAAAGTTCTAATGGATAAAAACAAGAATAAAAAATGAGAATATACTTTCTAACCCTATCATGGCTGATAGCCATGACTATCTCCACGATGGCCAATGCGGCCACCCCATCAGCCAAAGCCATAGCCAAGACTGCCATCGTAAGCACCCGCGTAGAGGGACTCAGCCAGGCCGAAGGCATAGACTGTGCCCAACCGCGCTTCAGCTGGCAACTGGCCAGCCCGGCACACAATGTACGACAGACGACATACCGTATACGGGTGGCTTCATCGACCGATAAACTGCGCCAAGGCCGTGCCGATATGTGGGACTCGGGCACCCAGCAGTCCGACCGCTCGCTCTACATCAGCTATGCTGGCAAGCCCCTGGCCAGCGGTACCCGCTACTACTGGCAAGTAGAGGTGGGCACCACGGCGGGCCGCTGCACCAGCGCTGTGAGCCACTGGCTCACGGGCCTGATGTCTCCCGGCGAGTGGCAAGCCCAGTGGATAGGCGGCAGCTTTGGCTCCGACGTCGAAAATCCGGCCGACCGCCGTACCCGCGTCAATGCCCGCTACCTGCGCAAGGACTTCACCATTCCTGGCAACATCCGCCAGGCAGTACTCTACATCAGTGGCCTGGGCCTGTACAAGGCTTACATCAATGGTCATCAGTTGGGCACCCAGGTACTGGCCCCCGGGCCTACCAACTATGACCGCGAGGTGCTCTACAACACCTTTGACGTGACCCGCGAGCTGCGCCGTGGCGCCAATGCCATCGGCGTGGTCATAGGCAATGGTCGCTTTATGGCCATGCGCAGTCCCGGCATGCGTGGTTTCGGACTCCCGCGCCTGCTGGCACAGCTCGTGGTAACCACCACCGACGGCCGCCGGATGGTAGTGGCTACCGACACCACATGGCAGATGATGGCCGACGGCCCCATACAGACCAATAACGAGTTTGACGGCGAGGTGTACAACGCCCGCAAAGTCATGGACGGATGGGCCAGGGCTGGCTACCAGGCCCAGGGTTGGCGCCAAGCCGAGATAGTGAAGCGCCCGGCACCCATCGTGCGCGCCCAGACCAACCCCAACATCCACGTCATGGACAGCGTGCGTCCCCGCTCCATCTACCGTACCTCTGACGGTCGTTACATCATGGATATGGGCCAGAACATGGTGGGCTGGCTGCGCATACGCCTGCACGGCAACGAGGGCGACACCCTGCGGCTGCGCTTCGCTGAGCGCCTCAAGGACCGCGACTCGCTCTTCATGCTCAATCTGCGTACGGCGCTGGTAACCGACACCTATATAGCCAACCACCGGCAGGCCGTGTGGGAACCCTCGTTTACCTATCACGGTTTCAGATACGTCGAGCTGAGCGGTTTCAGCCATCAGCCACGACTGGAAGACATCCAGGGCCAGGTGGTCTATGACCAGATGGCCACCACGGGCTTCTTCGAGTGTTCTAACCCTGTGCTCAACGACATCTTCCACTGTGCCTACTGGGGCATCAGGGGCAACTATCGCGGCATACCTACCGACTGTCCTCAGCGCGACGAGCGCCTGGGATGGTTAGGCGACCACGCCACCGGCTCCCTTGGTGCCAGCTACATCTACGACGCTCACCTGCTCTACGCTAAGTGGGTACGCGACATAGCCCTTACTCAGCGCGCCGACAGTGTGGTGTGCGACATAGCCCCGCGCTACTGGAGCGTGTACGGCGACAACGTTACCTGGCCCATGGCTTGGTACACCGTGGCTGGCATGCTCTACGACCAGTACGGTGACGAGCGCCCCATCGCCGAGAACTACGAGGGCATGAAGCGCTTCATGCTCCACATCCGTAACCGCTACTGCAGCGACGGCATCATCACTCGCGACGTGTACGGCGACTGGTGTCTGCCGCCCGAGAGTCCTGAGCTGATACACTCCAAGGACTCGACACGCATCACGCGGGGCCCGCTGCTGGCCACGGCGGCCTATTACCGGCTGTGCCGACTGATGGAGCGGTTTGCCGCCATCAGCGCCCATACGGCCGACGAGGCTCTGTGGCGACAGCTGGCCGACGACACGCGCGCCGCCTTTAACCGCCACTTTCTGCAGACCACGGGGGGCTACTACGACAATAACACGGTGACGGCCAACATACTGGCCCTGCGCTGGGGACTGGTTCCCGACGACCAGGTGAGCCGCGTCTTCGGCCACGTGGTGACCAAGATGACGGCCCAGGGCACGCCCCACATCTCGACGGGCGTACTGGGCACGCAGGAGATAATGCGCGGACTAACAGACTATGGCCGGGGCGACATAGCGTACCAGATAGCGGCCAACACGACCTACCCCAGCTGGGGATTCATGGTGGCCCACGGTGCCACCACCATCTGGGAGCTGTGGAACGGTGACACGGCCAATCCCCGCATGAACTCGGGCAACCACATCATGCTCTTAGGCGACCTCATCATCTGGTACTACCAGTACCTGGCAGGCATCCGTCAGGCTGCCGACAGCCAGGCCTACCGCCACATCGTACTGCGGCCGTATATACCTGACGGCCTCACCCACGTCAACGCCTCGTACCGCTCGCCTTACGGCGACATTGTGAGCCGCTGGCGCATCGAGGGCGGCCGGTTACACTGGCAGTTTACCATCCCGGCCAATACCACGGCCGAAGTGTACGTGCCCCAGGCCGATGGCAGCTACCGCCAGACCCACTACGGCTCGGGCACCTACGAGGTGAGCGCCCAGGCTCGCCCATAAGCATCGCCCCACTTACACCATCGTCCTTGCCACCTGCCCGCGTAGCAAGGACGATTTTTTATAAGGTCACTGGCCCTGTTACCGACTTTTTTGGGTAATTTTGCACTCGTTATGAAGAACTTACGCATCATAGAGCGCATCAAGGGCACCCCCGTTCCCAAGGCCGGGACGGCCTACGCCATCCTATTTGCCATGGGCCTGTGCCATCTGCTCAACGATATGATACAGTCGGTCATCCCGGCCATGTACCCCATGCTCAAGACCGACTTTGGGCTTACCTTTGCCCAGATAGGCATCATCACCTTGGTGTTCCAGCTTACCTCCTCGGTGTTCCAGCCCTTTGTGGGGCTTTACGCCGACCGCCGTCCGCAGCCCTACTCGCTGTCGGTGGGCATGTGCTTCACGTTAGTGGGCCTGCTGTGGCTGGCACTGGCCCAGCACTTCTGGTCCATCCTGCTGTCGGTGTCGTTAGTAGGTGCCGGCTCATCGGTGTTTCATCCCGAGGCGTCGCGCGTAGCGCAGATAGCGTCGGGCGGCCGCAAGAGCCTGGCCCAGTCCATCTTCCAGGTGGGTGGCAATGGCGGCAGCGCGATAGGCCCGCTGCTGGCCGCGCTGGTCATCCTGCCCTTAGGGCAGCACGCCGTGGCACTCTTTGCCGTGGTGGCACTGATAGCGTCGCTCATTCTGGTGCGCGTGGGCAGCTGGTACAGCGCCATGCTGGCCTGCTTCGGCCGACTGGGCCGCGCGGCCCAGCATGCCACGGTCAGCCTGTCGCGCCGAGCCACCTACCGGGCACTGGCCATCTTAGTGCTGATGCTCTTTAGCAAGTATTTTTTCACCGCGTGTATGACCAGCTACTTCACCTTTTACCTGATAGACCGGTTTGGGGTGAGCGTGCAGCAGGCGCAGCTCTGCCTGTTCGGGTTCTTAGCTGCCTTTGCCGCGGGAACCCTCATCGGCGGTTTCTTAGGCGACCGCTACGGGCGCAAGTACATCATCCTGTTCTCTATCTTCGGCGCGGCACCCTTCACGTTGGCCATGCCGTACATGGGGTTGGCAGGCACCATCAGCATGGCCATCATCAGCGGTCTGGTCATAGCCTCGGCCTTCTCGGCCATCATCGTTTACGCCACCGACCTGATGCCCGACAAGGTGGGCATGGTCTCGGGCGTGTTCTTCGGCCTCATGTTCGGCCTGGGAGGCATCGGCTCCGCCTTCTTTGGCTGGTTGGCCGACCTTACCAGCATCTCCTACATCTTCCATATCAGCACCCTGCTGCCCCTGTTGGGCATTATAGCCGTATTCCTGCCCAATATTAAGCCGGGAGAGACCGAGAAAGACGGGAAGAGCAAAGATGAGTAGCCCCCAAGCCCCCAAGAGGGATGTAAGACCGACCTTTGGTATGAAAAGTAAAATGGCAAGAAAGTAAAAAGGTAAAAAACACCGGAATGAGTGCCTCCCTGATAGCTTCCAAGTCCATCACAGAGGGATGGGAAATGGCAAGTGCAGCAATCGTGGTCGACCATTTCATTTACCGCAATGCTCGCCCAACTGCTTTTTTTACTCTTTTACATTTTTACCATCCTACTTTTCTTCGTAGAGACCGACCTTTACGTTTCCCGGAGCCGTCTTTAGCGAACTGGGAGCCATCATTAGAACGCTAAAGGTCGATGTTTCGGAACGTGGAGGTTGGTCTTTTCATTTTTCACGACTGTCACGGGAAAATGCGCAGTTGCCTTAAACGTGTTGAGAATAGCCCCCGCAAGTTTCACGCGCTGCAAGCGCAAAAACAGTGCAAGCCGAGCGCCATGAGCTTGCTCTAATGGCCAAGGCGTAGCCTGTTTTATGCAGAAGTTTACAGCCTGGGGCAACGCCCCAGGCATAACCCCTACGCGGACAACGCGCGCTGTAGGCGCAAAAGTAGCGAAGCGTTAAAGCAGCAGGGACGACACTCGTTATTCTCAATACACCTCCAAACACATTCCCTGACACGGATGTACTCATGGAAATAACGCCTACGACTACTCTTATAGAAAGCAGGCTGCGCCTCGGCCATCCGAGCAATCTCATGGCGCCCGGATGGCACTTCTTTTGCGCCTGTAGCGCGACAATAGACTGATGGCTATGTACCTGGGGCGTTGCCCCAGGCTTTATACTGTTGCGCCTACAGCGCGCGTTGCCCACACGGGGCGGCCATGGATATTATCAGAAACAAGGGGAACTACCATAACGTATGCCATGGATATTATCGGGAACATGGGGAACTACCATAACGTATGCCATGGATATTATCAGAAACATGAGGAGCTACCACAACGTATACCATGGATATTATCGGGAACATGGGGGAGCTATTATAAAGCACGGCTGATGACCGTCGCCGCGCCCATGCACCGCCCCACAACAGCAGAAGCCATCGGTGCATATATCCTTGCACCGATGGCTTCTGCCTAAATGAGTTAGTAAGGAGCCATGCCTATTAGTATATCCACGGCCAGCCTTACGTCCTGCTACAAAGCCCCATTGGCAAAGAGGGTACTTCTTACAACAGATAGGGCGAGCACCTTGGGGAGACAGCGAACTGCCTCCTCGCTACTCCCATCCCCCTTAAAACCCTGGGAGCTTCTTTTTACTATTTTACTCTTTAGCTTTTTTACCCTTAAAAGCCGTCGTAGCTCTTATGAAACGATATCTTGGCGTTCAGTTCGATAATCTTTACGTCCAACTTGTTACCCTGTGTCTCGGCCGAGACGATAGCCTCGTTCGAGTTGACAAGAATGGGGAACTTCAGTTGGCTGTTGGGCTCCGTGTACTCGAACTTGTGCAGATGGGCACATATCATCAGATTGATGCCAGCCTCGTTTAGGATAGGCATAAACTTCTCGCGCACCTCTATATCACCATGCCAGGCTTCGGGGGTGTAGCGCGGGGGAATGTGGGCGACCACTACACGGAAGCGTGCACGCTTAAAGGCATCGGAGGCCACCACCTGGCGGAGCCACTGGGCCTGCTGGGTGCGGTAGTTGTCGTAGTCGGTAATGCCGGCATACTCCATATCGTTGTCGGGCTTGTCCTCGCCCGTGTCGAGACAGATAAAGAAAACAGGGCCCTGCTCGACGGTAAAGTAGAGATGAGTATCGTTGGGGCGCACGTAGCGATGGAACCTGTCGGCCATCTGTCCGCGCGTCTCGTGGTTACCCCGCACGTAGTAGAGGGGCTTCTCGCCCGCAAACATGCTAACGGCCGTGTCCATGAAGCCGCCCCAGAACTTCTGCTCCTTGTCAAAGAGCGAGAGCATGTCGCCATTGAAGAACACGAGGTCCTTAGTCTTGTAGTCGGCACGGTTAAACAGCGTCTTCATGCGGTCGGCATGCTCGTGTATGTCGTTGACCACAAGGAACGAGGTAGCCGCCTTACTCTTATCGAGCGTAGTAAAAGCCAGCGGAGCCTTGGTATAGACATCGGTAGCAGCCACATAGCCGTAGTTAACGTGCCACCCACGATGGCTGAGCACCTCCTGGGCATACACGCGATAACGATAGGTGGTGCCGGGCTTGAGTCCGCGCAGCGTAACGGCGTGGATGTTGTCGGTACGCTTGATGCCTATCTGCGTGTCGTAGTAACGGGGCCGCTCCTGGGCGTAGAAGTTGGTGCCGTCATTGGGTGCCAGTTCTACCCAGGCCACCGACTGGCTGTCGGTAGTCCACACGATGGTAGCCTCGGTCTCGCTCACGCTCTGCAGGTAAGGCCCGTGCAGTATCTTGATGGCATATCCGCTTGCCGGAGCCACTGCCAGCACGAGTAAGAGTAAGAGTGTCTTGGTGATAGTTCTCATGATAAGTGTATTGATAAGTGTTATTAATAATATATGTATCTATTAGACACACCGCAACCCGGGCGGTCGCTGGGGCAGCCCGGGCCACGATGTGTGTGATTACTTGCGGCCCCTGCGCTCGCGGCTGAACGAGTAGGGGGCGTCGTCCTTAGCCGTTCCGCGACTATAGTTGGGCTTGTCGCCGAGTATGTAGTCTATCTGGGCACCCTGAAGCAGGGTACTGTGGTCTACGTAGTTGTGCGTGTAAGGCTTGCCGTTGACGAGCATCTGCTGGATGTAAGGCGCGTTGTCACCATTGCCCTTGGTGCGGATGCTTACAGAGCGGCCGTTCTCAAGGTGGAGCGTCACCTGGTCAAAGTAAGGCGTGCCGAGCACGTACTGGTTGCTGGCGGGACAGACGGGGTAGAAGCCCAGGGCCGAGAAGACATACCAGGCAGAAGTCTGGCCATTGTCCTCGTCGCCGCAGTAGCCGTCGGGGTTAGGAGTATAGAAGCGGTCCATTACCTGGCGTATGCGCAGCTGTGCTTTCCAGGGCTGGCCAGAGTAGTTGTACAGGTACAGCATGTGCTGGATGGGCTGGTTGCCGTGGGCGTAGTTGCCCATGTTCATTATCTGCATCTCGCGTATCTCGTGGATGACGCCGCCATAGTAACTATCGTCGAAGATGGGTGGGAGGATGAACACGGAGTCCATCATCTGGTTGAAGGAGTCGTTGCCACCCATCAGGTCGATAAGTCCCTGCGGGTCGTGGAACACACTCCAGGTGTAGTGCCAGCTATTGCCCTCGGTAAAGGCGTCGCCCCACTTCAGGGGATTAAAAGGGCTCTGGAACTTGCCGTTCTGCAACCGGCCGCGCATGAGGCGGGTCTCGGGGTCGAACACATTACGGTAGTTCATGGCGCGGCGGGCAAAGACGCGCAGTTCTTTCTCGGGCTTGCCCAGTGCCTTGCCCAGCTGGTAGATACACCAGTCGTCGTAGGCATACTCCAAGGTGCGGGCCACGTTCTCATTAATCTTCACGTCGTAAGGTACGTAGCCCAACTTGTTGTAATACTCGTAGCCCAGACGGCCGGTAGACTTAACACGGGGATGAACAGCCTGGGTACCGTGTACCACAGCCTGCCAGAGGGTCTCAGCGTCGTCGGTGCGCACACCCTTGACGAAGGCATCGGCCACGACAGAGGCCGAGTTGTTGCCTACCATACAGCCGCGATGGCCGGGCGAGGCCCACTCAGGCAGGAAACCGCTCTCGCGATACGTATTGGCCAAGCCCTGCTGGATGCGCTGGTTGACGGAGGGGTAAACCAGGTTGAGGAGAGGGAAGAGGCTGCGGAAAGTGTCCCAGAAACCGGTGTCGGTGTACATGTAGCCGGGCAGGACACTGCCATTGTAAGGGCTGTAGTGCATGGGCTTGCCGTCGACCATCTCATAAAAGGCGCGGGGGAAGAGGACAGAGCGGTACAGACAGCTATAGAAAGTACGCAGATGGTCCAGGTTGTCGTCGCGGACCTCTATGCGGCCCAGCACCTCGTTCCAGCGCTGGCGGCCAGCGTCGCGTACCTGCTCTAAGCTGCGGTCGCCCACCTCGCGCAGGTTGACCTCGGCCTGCTCGGCACTGATAAACGACGAGGCGACACGGGCGTTGACCACCTCGCCACGGCGGGTGGCAAAACCGATGATGGCCCCAGCGTGGTCGTTGGCCGTTTCGAGCACGCCACGGCTGATGGCGTCCTTGTTGACCGTGGCCGTATAGGTAAACGGCTTGTCAAAGACGATGACGAAGTAGTTGCGGAAGTTGCTGGGCACACCGCCATGGTTGAAGGTGGTGTAACCTATTATCTTGCGTTCGCCGGGGATAACCTTGACATACGAACCATGATGATAGGCATCGACCACCACAAAGGCCGAGTCGGTCTCGGGGAAGGTAAAGCGGAACGCGGCCGCGCGCTCAGTGGGCGCTATCTCCGTAACCACGTCATAGTCGGCCAGGTAAGCCCTATAGTAATATGGGGTGGCCGTCTCGGCCTTGTGCGAGAACCAGCTGGCGCGCTTGTTCTCATCCCATACGGGTCGCCCTGTCTCTGGCAAGATGGAGAAAACACCGTAATCGTTAATCCAGGGACTGGGTTGGTGGGTCTGCTTGAAACCGCGAATCTTGTCGGCAGCGTAGGTGTAAGTCCACCCATCACCGTTCTTACCTGTCTGAGGTACCCAGAAATTCATACCCCACGGCAGGGCGATGGCCGGGTAGGTGTTGCCGGTCGAAAGGGAGTACTTGGACTCGGTACCGACCAGCGTACTCACGTAGTCGACCGGCCCGGTGACATGGGCCGAGCCTACGGCCGACACCGCCAGCGCAAAGAGCGTGGCGCAAAGGGTTTTCAGTCTGTTCATCTTTGATTTATTTTTACTTCAGATTGTATTTGTTTCGTAAATTATGGTTGCCCTGACTAGGGCAGTAACCACGGCCCCTCCTCCAGGGGTCGCTATGCCGGCGGAGCCATCTCCTACAAAGGCCGTGCTAACCGAGGGCCATGAGCTTGCCTTGGCGGCCGATACAACGCTACTTTTTGCAAAGTTAGTAATAAAGGTACAAGCAAGCCGCGATTATCTGTGAATAAAACTTAAATAACCGCCCCGTCGCCGCCCACCGTCAAAAATAAGGCCGACAGGGCCACTGCTCATACATGTATTATTGCTATATTTGCAGCCACCCAGCCCTGCGTCCCCACCATGACGGCCACACCCAGGGCCACATCTATATATAGTACAATGAGCAAGACTACTACAGGATACATCTTAGCGGCCATAGCCGCAGCCAGCTATGGCACCAACCCGCTGTTCGCCCTGCCGCTATACAGCGCCGGCATGAACCCCGACTCGGTTCTCTTCTTCAGATACCTTACGGCCCTGCCGCTGGTAGCCGCGATGCTGATAGCCAGGGGGCGCGGCTTCGGGCTCAGAGCCAACCAGGTGTTGCCCCTCATGGGCATGGGCGTGGTGATG
This sequence comes from uncultured Prevotella sp., assembly GCA_934204655.1. Classification (GTDB taxonomy): domain Bacteria; phylum Bacteroidota; class Bacteroidia; order Bacteroidales; family Bacteroidaceae; genus Prevotella. The sequence goes on from CAKPZJ010000005.1 coordinate 31,449, forward strand.
GCCGTATCGTCGCTCACGCTCTTTGAGAGCTACAACCACATGGCAGCCGGCATAGCCTCGACGCTGCTCTTCGTGTACCCCATCATGGTGGCCGTCATCATGGCCATAGGCTTTGGCGAGCGCCTGCAGGCCCAGACCATAGGGTGTATCGTGATGGCACTGGCAGGCATAGCCCTGCTCTACCGCGGAGGCGACGGGGCCACGCTCAGCCTTACGGGCACCGTCCTGGTTGTGGTCTCGGCGCTGAGCTACGCCATCTACATCGTCGGGGCCAACCGCCCGAGGCTCAGCGCTATACCCACGCTCAAGGTAACGTTCTACGTGCTGCTCTTCGGCGTATTCGTCTTCGGCGCGCGGTTTGTGGCGGGCCAGCCCCTCACCACCCCCGCCATCGGCCAGTGGTACCTGTGGGCCAACGTGATAGCCCTGGCCGTATTCCCCACGGCCATTTCCTTTCTGTGTACCACCGCCGCCATCCAGCGCATAGGCTCTACGCCCACTGCCATACTCGGTGCCCTGGAGCCGGCTACGGCTATCTTCTTCGGCATCACCGTCTTCGGCGAGACGCTTACCCTGCGCGACTCCATCGGGCTGGTGCTCATCATCACGGCCGTTACCTTGGTGGTGGCGGGTAGCAAGACGGCTCCCTACCTCATGCGCCTGCGCCGTATGTTTCCCCGCCTGCTGCACCGCCACGGCTCCCACCGGCAAGGCTAACGCCGGAGCGGCGGGCAAATTTACTCCTGAAAATTTGCCCACCTATCTAAAAAAACTTAATTTTGCAGAATAGACAGACCGCCGTGGCTCCCGCCATCAGGGCGATGGCCCCGGCGTAAACACACACAATGAAAAATAGACTACATGGAGCAACCAACAAGTAAATGTGAACAGATACTGGTGAGTATAACCGGACAGGACCGCCCGGGACTCACTGCGTCGGTCATGGAGATACTGGCACGCCACAACGCACAGATACTGGACATAGGCCAGGCCGACATACACGCCACGCTGTCGCTCGGCATACTGATAAGGATAGACGAGCGCCAGTCCGGGCAGGTCATGAAGGAACTGCTGTTCAAGGCTACCGAGCTACAGGTACAGATAGGCTTCACCCCCATCAGCGACAGCGAGTACGAAGCCTGGGTAGACAAACAGGGAAAGAACCGCTACATACTGACGCTCATCGGCCGCTCGCTCACGGCCGAGCAGATAGCTGCCGCAGCCAAGATTATCACCTCGCAGGGCCTCAACATAGACTCCATACTGCGCCTGACGGGTAGGCAGAGCATCGTCAAGACCAACCGTAACGTCAGGGCGTGCATAGAGTTCTCCCTGAGAGGCACGCCCAAGTCTCAGGAGACGCTGCAGGGCGACCTGATGCGTATGTCGGCCGCCATGGGCATCGACTTCTCGTTCCAGAAAGACAACATGTACCGCCGCATGCGCAGGCTGATATGCTTTGATATGGACTCGACCCTCATTCAGACCGAGTGTATAGACGAGTTGGCCGACCGAGCCGGCGTGGGCGAGCAGGTGAGGGCCATTACAGAGAGCGCGATGCGCGGGGAGATAGATTTCAAGGAGAGTTTTACCCGGCGAGTGGCTCTGCTCAAAGGGCTCGATGCCAGCGTGATGCAGGAGATAGCCGAGAACATGCCCATCACCGAGGGGGCCGACCGACTGATGAAGGTTCTGAAGAAGTGTGGCTACAAGATAGCCATCCTGAGTGGTGGTTTCACTTACTTCGGCGAGTACCTGCAGCGCCGTTACGGCATAGACTACGTGTATGCCAACGAACTGGAGATAGACGAGGACGGCAAACTGACGGGCCACTACCTGGGCGAGATAGTTGACGGTCACCGCAAGGCTGAACTGCTGCGGCTGATAGCCCAGGTAGAGAAGGTAAACTTAGCGCAGACCATCGCCGTGGGCGACGGAGCCAACGACCTGCCCATGCTGAGCGAGGCTGGACTGGGCATAGCCTTCCACGCCAAGCCACGCGTGGTGGCCAGCGCAGAGCAGAGCATCAACACCATCGGGCTGGACGGTGTGCTCTACTTCTTAGGCTTCAAGGACAGTTACTTAGAGGATCAGGGGCGCTTCTAAAACCCCCACCCCACCCTACGCAGCAAGCCCTGCAAGGCACTACTCGCTATGAGTAGCCTTGCAGGGCTTGCTGCGTAGTGGGCCCTGATGGCCAGCCTATACGTACTGGCGTACTTCGCGACGGCCGCGCAGCACTTCCAGGGCGTTGAGGGCCAGGGCCTGCATCTCGTCCTCACCGGGGTAACAGTAGGTGGGTGCTAAGAAACTAATGCGGTCGCGCAGACGGGTGATGATGTACTCAGAGCGGGCCAGTCCGCCAGTAAGCAGGATGGCATCGATATGTCCGCAGAGTACAGCGCCCTCGGCGGTAATGTTCTTGGCCACATGGTATATCATGGCATCGACCACCAGGCGGGCATGCTCGTCGCCAGCGGCTATGCGAGCCTCTATCTCCTTCATGTCGTTGGTACCCAAATGGGCTATAAGGCCCGCCTGTCCGGCCACACGCTTCAGCAACTCCTTCTCGGTGTACTTACCGCTGAAGCAGAGCCGTATCAGGTCGGCTGCAGGCAGCGACCCGGCGCGCTCGGGCGAGAAAGGGCCCTCGCCGTCGAGTGCGTTGTTGGCATCGACAGCACGGCCATGGTCGTGGGCAGCCACCGAGATGCCGCCGCCCATGTGACAGATGATAAGGTTGAGGTCTTCGTACCTACGGCCTATCTCATTGGCAAAGCGGCGGGCTATGGCGCGCTGGTTAAGGGCGTGCCAGATACAGATACGGTTCATCAGGGGTGAGCCGCTGATGCGGGCCAGGGGCGAGAGTTCGTCTACCACACCGGGGTCAGCGATAAAGGCGCGGCAGTGAGGTATCATACGGGCTATCTCGTAAGCCATGATGCAGCCCAAGTCGCAGGGGTGCTTGTGAATGGCGTTGCGCGTGTCGTCGAGCATCTGCTGGTTAATCTCGTAGACACCTCCCTGGACGGGCTTGGCCAGTCCGCCGCGGCCGATGACGGCCTCAAAGGGATAGTTGATGTCCATACGGCGCAGTTCGTCGAGCACTAATTCCTTGCGGAAGTCGTACTGATCGGTAACCTCGTCAAAACGGCTCAGCTCGCTGACCGTATGGCGTATGGTGCGCAACATGACGGGCGTAGCGTCCTCGTACACGGCTATCTTGGTCGATGTAGAGCCTGGGTTGATAACTAATATGTGCATAACTACTGATTATTAACAGACTGAAGGGCGGCCAGGGCCAGACTATAGTACTTGGACTGGGCATCGTCGCCACGCGAGGGCATCACCACGGGCACCTCGGGGCCCTGGAGCACGGCGGCTATACGGGCCCCAGCCAGCAGGGTGATGGTCTTGTGAAACACGTTGGCCGCCTCGATGTCGGGAAAGACCAGGGCGTCGGCCTCGCCACCTATGGGCGACTGGATACCCTTGACGCGCATGCTCTCGGCACACATCGAGGTCTTCACGTCGAGTGGGCCGTCTACCACGCAGCGTCCATAGACACCCTCGCGGGCCTGGGCGGCCAACTGTGCATAGCCCTCGGTAAAGGGGAAATGGCGGGCATCGGCCTTCTCAGAGCAGTGTATGAGCGACACGCGCGGTTCGGCTATGCCCAAACTGTGGCAGAGGGCCACTAAATAGGTTATCTGCCGTGAGCGCTGTTCCTGCGTGGGATAGGGGATGACGGCAGCATCTGAATAGGCCACCAATTTATGGTAACCGCTCATCTGGGCCACTGCTATATGGGTGAGCACATGACCGGGGGTGAGCAGACCGCCCTCCTTGTTGAGCACGGCACGCAGCAGCACGTCAGAGCTGATGAGCCCCTTCATCAGCACGTCGGCTTCGCCACGCCGCACGGCCGCCACGGCCTCGCGGGCAGCCGTGGGCTGGTCGTCATGGTCTATCACTATGGGTTCGGCCCATCCCTCCTGTTCAGCACGGGCCAAAGCAGCCTCTGACGAGGCATCGCGTGGACACACCGCAGCCACGCGCACCCGCCTATCCAGACCGCGCAACTTACGGGTCAACTGTTCAAAATCGGTTATCATTGTCGTTTCTCTTTATGCCTACCACCGTGTCTGCCGCCAGGGCTACACGCCCATGGTCCACAGGCACCGCCGTGGCTATATACATTAAGGTATCTGAAAGGACTGAGCCCTTATAACGTTCAAATTTAGCCTAAAAAAAACGAACGCCGTCACAAATTCTCCTTTTTAACATTTCGCCATGGACTGCCCCACCATCTGGGCAGGGCTATGAATAATGCAGGGTTACCATCTATAAATGATGCCTTCGCCAGACATTCTGCCCACACCTGAAATATTCTGAGTAATTTATAATTACAGTATCATCTCTTTTTGCTATCTTTGCATAAGATAGGCTGCGCCTCGGCTTTACCATGGGTAACTACTGCCGGCCAGCCTGACCTTAAAAACCTCTTGCACATCGCTAAGGCACCGAATGTTGATGTGGCAAGGTTATTAAACAAGGAGGTGATAAATGAAGATAACACCAGAGGAGAAAGCAAGAATTAAGATTGACCGTTGGTTTGCTGATGCTGGATGGAAAGTTGTCAACCGCGATGAGTTCGAGCCAACAATGACTGCTGTGGCTGTGCGTGAGGGGCTGCTGAAAGGTAATCTCGAAGCAGACTACCTTATGTTCATTAATGGCAAAGTGTGTGGTGTGCTTGAAGCCAAGCGCGAGGAGGTGGACGTAGATTCTGACAAGGTGAGCGAACAGGTTGCCACTTATGCCAAGAGTGTCCCAGACTGTTATCAGACGTGGCAAAAGCCCATACCTCTATTATATAAGTCGAATGGCAAGGTGGTATTGTTCCAGAATTTTCGCAAGACGAACACGGAATGGAAGGAAATCAACCGTATCCACACACCTAAGGAGATTGCGGCAATGCTCGGCATTGACGATCCATTTGCTGGTTTGCCTACCCTTCACAAGAAGGGGCTGCGTGAATGTCAGTACGAGGCTATCACGGAATTGGAAAAGAGTTTTCGCACAGGGCAGAACCGTGCTCTGATGGTGCTTGCCACAGGTGCCGGAAAAACCTACACGGCTTGCCTTGCTGCCTATCGTATGCTTTCATATACACCTATGCGGCATGTGCTGTTCCTTGTCGACCGCAACAATCTTGGCAAACAGGCTGAGACTGAGTTCGGAACTTTCCGCCTTACTGACAACGGCGAGGCGTTCAACACGATTTATGGTGTGGAACGTTTGAAATCATCAAAGATACCTTCTGACTGTAATGTGGTTATTTCTACCATTCAACGCCTGTTCTCCTTGCTGAAGGGTGAGGACATTCAGGACAATGACGATGACGACACTGATGATGCCACAACGGAGGTGACGCTTCCCGCCAATCCTAACCTGCCGCACGATTTCTTCGACTTGATTATTATTGATGAGTGTCACCGCAGCATTTACGGCAACTGGCGCAAGGTGCTTGAATATTTTGACACGGCTCGGCTTATCGGCCTTACGGCTACGCCTATTCCTGAGACAATGGCGTTCTTCAACAACAACCGCATCGTGAACTATACGCTCGAAAAGAGTATTGTGGATGGCGTGAATGTAGACCACCGCGTTTACCGCATAAAGACAGAGGCAACGGAGAACGGCGGCGCAATATTGAAGGGCGACCGTGTGCGCGTGGAGACTCGCTACACGGGCAAGACCGAAGAGATAAGCACACGCGAGACGAAGAACTATACAAAGACGGAGCTTAATCGCTCTGTTGTCAATCCTTCGCAGATAAAGCTTATTCTCTCCACATATCGTGACGCTGTATATACAGAGATGTTCACTGACCCGCAGCGCGATCCCGACTTTCACTATCTTCCCAAGACGCTCATCTTTGCGCTCAACGAGGCACATGCCACGAACATCGTGAATATAGCCAAGGAAGTGTTCGGTGAGAAATGTCCCGATGCCGACATGGAGCGCTATGTGCAGAAGATTACTTACTCATCGGGCGACAGCAATGAACTGATTCGCCAGTTCCGCAACGACCGCGATTTCCGCATTGCCGTGACGTGTACGCTTGTGGCTACGGGTACTGACGTGAAACCGCTTGAAGTGGTGATGTTCATGCGCGACGTGGAGTCGGAGCCGCTTTACATCCAGATGAAAGGGCGTGGCGTGCGTACCATTGGCGACGAGCAGTTGCGTGCCGTCACGCCCAACGCTTTCAGCAAGGATTGCTTCTTCCTTGTGGACGCTGTGGGTGTCACCGAGCATACTATGCCCATTCCCGAACAGGGTGATGATCCTGACACGATTACTATAACGCTAAAGGAGTTGCTGGAGCGTATTGCTCACGGTAATCTGCCTGATATGTACTTGAAGCGACTTGCAGCCACACTCTCGCGTCTTCACAACAAGGCGGACAACAGTCAGCGTGCGGAGTTTGAACGGTTGGCAAGCGATTCGATGGATGCCATTGCGCAGCGCATCTACGATGCCTTGGAGAATGGCGACTTGCCTCCGTTCAACGACATCAATGAGCCGAACAACGAGCGCAAGGGACTTGTCGCTCCTATGGCTAACCATGCTGACGTGCGCCGCTACATCCTCATTCTCGCTGCAGGCTTTGTCAATACGCTTATGCCCGGCGAGGACACGCTTATCTCCAAGGGCTTCTCCGTGGAGGAGGCAAAGGACACTACAGCGGCGTTTGAGCAGTATTGCCGCGACCATGCTGATGAGATTGAGGCTTTGCGCATCCTGTATAACCAGAGTGGCGAGCCTATCACGTTCAGCATGATGAAGGACTTGGAGAACAGGCTGAAGATGGCGAACAACCGCTTCAGCACTAAGCTGCTTTGGAACTCTTATGCTATCGTGTCGCCCGACAGCGTGCGCCGCACTACGAAAAAAGAGGAGAGCGAGGCGCTTACCAACATCATCCAGTTGGTGCGTTTTGCGTTCCGCCAAATCGAAAAGCTCGACAGCGTGTACACTACCGCACGGCAGTATTTCAATCTTTGGTGCGGACAGTGGCATCGTAACATTTCCGACAGGCAAAAGCAACTTATGAGTCAGATTGTCGATTATGTGGCGAGCAACGGTGCTTGCACCATCAACGACATTCGTGAGGACGACCGCACCCAGGCGGCTCAGATGATTGCTGCTTTCGGGTCGAAGCAGAAAGCGGATGAAGCTCTTCTATCTTTGTTTAATTTTGTGGTTTTAAGAAAAACAGCATAACATTCATATTATGGCAAACAATATATCTACCGAGCAGTCGCTCACCAAGAAAGTATGGAATCTCGCCACTACGCTTGCAGGACAAGGTATTGGCTTTACTGACTATATCACACAGCTCACTTATCTGCTTTTCCTGAAGATGGACGCGGAGAATGTGGAGATGTTTGGAGAGGAGTCGGCAATACCTACCGGATATCAGTGGAATGACCTTATACAGCTCGACGGACTGGACCTTTTGAAGCAGTATGAGGAAACGCTGCGAGTGCTCAGCGAGCAGGACAATCTTATAGGTACTATCTACACCAAGGCTCAAAATAAGATAGACAAGCCTGTTTATCTGAAGAAGGTCATCACAATGATTGACGAGGAGCAATGGCTTGTGATGGATGCCGATGTGAAGGGTGCTATCTACGAAAGCATTTTGGAGAAGAACGGACAGGACAAAAAGAGCGGTGCTGGTCAGTACTTTACACCTCGTCCGCTCATTCAGGCTATGGTAGATTGCATTCGTCCGCAGATTGGCGAGACGGTTTGCGACCCAGCCTGTGGTACGGGTGGTTTCCTCCTTGCTGCCTACGACTATATGAAGAACCAGTCGCAGGACAAGGCGAAACGCGATTTCCTACGCAACCACGCCCTGCATGGCGTTGACAACACTTCGCTTGTCGTGACACTTGCTTCGATGAACCTCTATCTGCATGGTGTAGGCACCGATCGCAGTCCTATCAGTTGTGAGGACTCTTTGGAGCGCGAGCCTAAAACGTTGGTTGATGTTATCCTTGCTAATCCGCCTTTCGGTCAGCGTCCAGCAGGTTCGGTGGAGCTGAACCGTCCCGACTTTTATGTAGAAACAAAGAATAACCAGCTCAACTTTCTGCAGCACATGATGCTCATGCTGAAAATGGGCGGTCGTGCAGCCGTAGTGTTGCCCGACAACGTGCTCTTTGAGGGCGGTGCAGGCGAAACCATCCGTAAGCGTTTGCTTTCTGACTTCAATCTGCATACTATCCTCCGTCTGCCCACTGGCATTTTCTATGCACAGGGCGTGAAGGCCAACGTGCTGTTCTTCACCAAAGGTCAGCCGACAAAAGAAGTTTGGTATTACGACTACCGCACAGACATCAAACACACGCTCGCCACCAACAAATTGGAGCGCCACCATCTCGACGATTTCGTGAAGTGCTACAATCCCGAAAATATTGAAGCCCGCACCGAAACTTACGATGCCGAGAAAAATCCTTCGGGTCGCTGGCGCAGATACTCCATCGACGAGCTTACCGCACGCGACAAGACTTCGCTCGACATTACATGGATAAAGCAAGGTGGCGAGGAAGAACAGCATACGCTCGCTGAACTCATGGCAAGCATCAAGGAGCAGAGTCTGAGCATCAGCAAGGCTGTGAGCGAGTTGGAGAAGTTGTTGGGAGATATAAAGGAAGACTAAACATTATAACTGTTCAGTTCCTGATTGGACAATTATAAAAAATACGATATAATGAATAGCGAAATAGACATACATATTGACAAGAAATTTCTTGAAGATGTAAAGACTATTATAAATAAGGGACGGTCTTTGGCTTACGCTGCTATTGACTCAACGATGATTTCCACATATTGGAATATAGGCAGGCGTATAGTGGAAGAAGAACAAAAAGGTAGCAACCGTGCTGCCTATGGCACGAAACTGTTGGAACGTCTCTCTGAAGAGTTGACGCACGAGTATGGAAGTGGCTTTAGTAAAAGATACCTTGCATATTTTAGAAAATTCTATTTGACAATTCCTGATATTTCAATTTTGCAAACGCATTTGCAAAATCTGAGGTGGTCGCATATTATTGAAATTCTTAGAGTTGACGATGAAGTGGCCAGAAGATGGTATCTTGAAGTAGCGTCAGAACAGGTATGGAGTATAAAGGCTCTAAAAAGAAACATATCCACCCAATATTATGAACGCCATTATTCACAGCCACAAATTGCTGAAAACAAAGGAGCACAAGTTATTACCAAGAACACGGAGATTTTAAAGACTCCATTTATGGGCGAGTTCTTGGGATTCAAACTTGAAGACAGTTTTTCCGAGAAAGAATTGGAATCGAGCATTATCTCGCACCTGAAAGATTTTCTGATGGAAATGGGACGGGGGTTTGCTTTCGTCGCACGGCAGCAACATGTACGCACCAATGCAGAAGATTATTTTATTGACCTTGTGTTATACAACGTAATTTTGAAGTGCTATGTGCTTATTGATTTGAAAGTCGGGAAAATAACGCATCAAGATGTCGGGCAGATGGATATGTATGTGAGAATGTATGATGAACTGAAATGTACAGAAGGTGATAATCCTACTATCGGCATTGTTCTATGCTCGGAAACGGACGAGGATATTGCCAGATATTCCATCCTTAAAGGCAATGAGCAGCTTTTTGCAACTAAGTACAAGTTGTATTTACCTACAGAAGAACAGTTGCGAAAGGAAATTAAGCATCAAAAGGATTTATACAACATACAACATAGCATAAGCGATAACAAACAGTAGGTCGTTTTAGTCGAAATAAAGTCTATAACATCAATAAGTTCAATTTGACAGACACAGTTTGTCAATTTATGTAAATACAACTAAAAGCATTTGCGCAATTCTTGACTGCACAATTTGCTAACAACGATAAAGCAATGAATACAAAAGCGTTACGCCAAAAGATACTCGACCTTGCGATACATGGTAAACTTGTACCGCAAGACCCCAATGATGAACCTGCCTCAGTGCTACTTGAACGCATCAAGGCTGAGAAAGAACGCCTTATCAAAGAAGGCAAAATCAAACGTGCCAAGCGGTCAAAAGCTGCTTGTGATAAGCCCCATTATCCCTATGAACTGCCGGAGGGGTGGTGTCTTACAAATATTGAAGAACTTTTGATAAATCGCGATGGTGAAAGAAAACCTGTTTCATCTGCAATCCGCAATAAACAGAAAAACAAAGTCTATGACTATTATGGTGCTGCAGGAGTTATAGATCAAGTTGATAATTACCTTTTTGATGAAAGACTTTTGCTTATTGGAGAAGATGGAGCGAATTTACTATCAAGAAGTAAAAACAATGCTTTCTTTGCAGATGGAAAATATTGGGTGAATAATCACGCTCATGTGTTGGACGCAACAAACAAAGACTTGCTTGACTTTGTTGCTATGGTTATTAATTCGATAAAACTTGATGAGTATATTACAGGTTCGGCTCAACCAAAATTATCACAAGATAATCTGAACAAAATTCCGATACCATTACCACCATTACAGGAGCAAAAACGAATAGCAAAGAGCATTAATTATTGGTTTTCATTGGTTGATTGTATTGAAAAAAGTAAAGGCGACTTACAAGAAAGCATCAAACAAGCCAAGAGTAAAATTCTCGACCTCGCCATTCATGGCAAACTTGTCCCCCAAGACCCGACTGACGAGCCAGCCCGCGAACTGCTCAAACGCATCAATCCAAAGGCTGAAATAGCTTGTGATAACGCGCATTATCGCAATTTGCAATTTCAGATACCCTTAACTTGGGCTTGGTGTAGTCATAATGATGTTTTAGAAATATCTGGAGGCTCACAACCTGCAAAGAGATTCTTCTCGTCTGTTCCTCAAAAAGGGTATATACGTTTATACCAAATCAGAGATTATGGTGAAAATCCTATTCCAATTTATATTCCCATAGAGTTTGCAACGAAGCAAACAGAGAGTGGAGATATACTTTTAGCTCGGTATGGCGGTTCATTAGGAAAAGTATTTCACGCAGAAAAGGGTGCGTATAATGTAGCAATGGCCAAGGTTATTTTCAAATATAAAGACTTGATAAACAAAGAATATGCATACTTTTATTATTTGTCAGACCTTTATCAAGGACGTTTGAAAGAAATCTCCCGAACTGCTCAAGCTGGATTTAACAGTTCTGATTTTAACGAAATGTATTTTCCCTTACCACCCTACAAAGAGCAACAAAGGATTGTAAATGCCATAGACAAAGCATTTACAACCCTTGATGCAATAATTGAAAATTTATAGCATCTCTGTTATAGAATTTAATCTTTCAAACAAAAGTTTGATTTGATTCATGATTCTTACTTGCTCTTTATATGGAGGTAACGGAATCTCTAACTTTGAATATTCAGAAATCCAATATCGCTTATGGGTATCACCGATTAATCTGGTGATACTCATAAACGATTCCACATATTCTATATCGACATCCGTATGAACCTTCAAAATCTTCATTGCTGAAGACTTTACCTTGAACGGAAAATCCACTAATTTTGAATCTGTTGTGAAATCATCAAAAATAATACAAGGCAGATTAGTGAATATGCCCTCATTATCATTGGTACGCCCGATTATAAAGGATTTTCCCGCTGTCAATACAGGTGTAGAGTAACTATCATCGTAGTCAGTTGAGCTTACTATATATGCAGTTGGTTGCTCATATTCAACTATATCTTCAAGTTTACAAACCGCCCATCCTTTTGGCAAATTGCGATAATGCGCGATACGTTATCTTATATTGTTACCATTCATTAAACAAAAAAACAACATGGTAACACAATTCAAATCGTATCTTGCCAAAACCAATTTGGCAGAAAACACCATTACATCGTATGTATGGACGATGACGTATTTCCTTGAACATTACAAGGAGGTGAACAAGAAAAACCTTTTAGCTTACAAAGGGTATTTGGTGGAGAACTTCAAACCTCAGACGGTGAACCTGCGCTTGCAAGCAGTAAACAAGTATTTGGAGTTCAGCAAACAAGAGAAGTTGAAAATGAAGTTTGTAAAGGCACAGCAGAAAAACTTCTTGGAGAATGTAATCAGCGATGCTGACTACAAGTTTTTCAAGGCAAAGCTGAAAGCAGATGGCTATGACCAGTGGTATTTCATAGTGTGGTTTATGGCTGCTACTGGCGCACGTGTCAGCGAGTTGTTGCAAATCAAGGCAGAACACGTTAGTGTGGGTTATCTTGACCTGTACAGCAAAGGTGGCAAAATGCGTCGCATCTACATTCCCAAGCGGCTATGTACTGAAGCGGCAAAATGGCTGAAGGAGCGTGACTTGACATCTGGCTATCTGTTCACCAACCGAACAGGCAACCGCCTTTCCACACGTGGCATAGCCATTCAGTTAAAGCACTTTGCCGAGAACTACGGCATCAATCGGGAGGTGGTATATCCCCACTCGTTCCGCCACCGCTTTGCCAAGAACTTTTTGGATAAGTTCAACGACATAGCTCTGCTTGCCGACCTCATGGGGCATGAGAGCATCGAGACAACACGCATCTATCTGCGTCGCACCGCAAGCGAGCAGCAGAAGATTGTCGATAAAGTAGTCACTTGGTAATCGTATCTATGCCATTTAGCCACCGTAAGTATGTCACTTACGATGGCTAAATATGGTGATTATAATGCTGATGCGATATTGTCAAGCATGGAAAATAGTTCTTCTACTTTGGTTACTATGCGGTGTTGCTCGGATATTGGAGGAAGCGGTATTGCATATCCTTTTAATTTCTCCAAAGTGATGGTATCAACTGTTGTTCCTTTTGAGTTTTTGTACATTTGTTCTTGCAAAAAAGGTGATGCTAACCATATCGTGAAAAAAGTTGAACTCCAATGATTGGTATTCTTCAAGCAAAGAACGCTTGCATCCTTATAGTAAAAAACATCATCTTTCTTAACAATATAGGTATAGCCAATACTACCGACTGCCGAAATCATTATATCGCCACAAATAGGAACTCCATATTTCTCTTTTAACTCTGCATAATGTTCTTCTGAAACAAAAAGGTCTTTGTCTGCAATTCCTTCTTTACTCAACTGTACTATTTCACGGGCTCTATAGAATGGTATACCTTTATTTTTCCATTCACTCTTCAGGACACGCTTTGCTGAGACAGCTTCAAAAAGGCTTCCAATATTCGTCATACACCAACCATTCGGTAATTTCCCATACTGCGCGTTATCACAAGCTATTTCCGTCTTTGGATTAATGCGTTTGAGCAGTTCGCAGGCTGGTTCGTCCGTAGGGTCTTGCGGTACGAGTTTGCCGTGAATGGCGAGGTCGAGGATTTTGGATTTTGTTCTATCTATTACGTTTTGTAACTTATCGCTACCGTTTTCAATATTTTCTATAAGAGTAAACCACTTATGAACTTTTTTGATTATTTGTTCTTGTTCCTTTTTCGGCGGAAAAGGAATTCTAAATGCAAGAAGCATACTCTGCGTTACTTGATTGATTGTTGCAGAGTTGGAAGCATCTAAGTATCTATCAAAATAATTTGTGTTTAGCAATAAACAAATCCAGGGATTATAGATACTTCGACATACAGCCATAAAAGCACCAAACGAAGTTGGTTCTGTTAGTTCTTCAATTAATGCACATTTTCCTACTAATCTACGACTTCCATTTCGTGCACAAATCAATAAATCTCCAACAGATAAAAATTGCTTGTCCTGTATGTTTGCATTTACACGGACTAATTCGGACTTGTCTATTCGTCTATTTTGAATATTGTTAGAACGATATACAGGAATACCATCATTACAAATATCTGAAGGCTTATATGTCAAACCTATATTGGATTCCGCAACATCTCCAATTGTCGTCCACTCCCACGAACTCGGCACCTCAAACGGCACCTCATTCTCATAATGGGGCTTATCACAAGCTTTCTTAGCTTTCTCTATTTAATTATAAAATGAGAAAGAAATAGTTTGGAGCATTGCGACATTTTCTCTAAATTTGCCTATGATGGGCGCGTTGCCGACAACGAGTTTACTCTACGGGCAGGCTCATAGTGTCCGACAGATGGTTTCTCTATAACATAGAGCCATGCAGACAACAAGAATACATGGGGCACCCATGGATAGAAATAGAAAAACAATCCTGAGAACATGAAGAAGACAGTAGTAGGACTGGGCGAGGTGCTCTGGGACATGCTCCCTGACGGCCGGCAGATAGGCGGAGCACCTGCCAACTTTGCCTTTCATGCCGGCCAGTGGGGCCATCGGGCGTATGTAGTAAGTGCCGTGGGGGCCGACCCGTTAGGCGAGGAGACCCTAAGCATCCTACAGGCCAAGGGCCTCAGCACCGTGATACCCCACACGCCCTACCCCACCGGCACGGTGGCCGTAACACTTACCGAGGGCGGCATACCCCATTACGACATCTGCCAGGGGGTGGCCTGGGACCACATACCCTTTACCCCAGCGATGGAGGAGCTGGCCACCCATACCGACGCGGTGTGCTTCGGGTCGCTGGCGCAGCGCAGTGCCGAGTCGCGTAGCACCATCTACCGGTTCGTAGACACCATGCCCGACACGGAGGACACGCTCAAGGTATTTGACATCAACCTGAGACAGACATATTATAGCGCCGAGGTGATAGAGCAGTCGCTTACGCGCTGCAACATCATCAAACTGAATGACGAGGAACTGCCCGTGGTGACCCGACTGTTCGCCCTGCGTGGCGGAAGCGCCGAGGCGCAGTGCCAGGCCCTCATCAGCAGGTTCGGGCTACGCCTGGTCATCCTGACGTGCGGCACAATGGGCAGCTACGTGTACGGGGCGGGCACCGCGTCGTTTGTGGCCACGCCCCGTGTACAGGTGGCCGACACCGTGGGGGCCGGCGACTCGTTTACGGGTTCCTTTGTGGCGGCGCTGCTCAATGGGCAGAGCGTGGGTCAGGCCCATCAGTTGGCCGTAAAGGTGTCGGCCTATGTATGCTCGCAGCACGGGGCCATGCCCGAGGTTCAGGGACGGGTATAACCCAAGGTGAGCACACTGACGCGCACATCGCCAGCCTGGGCCAGCGTGTTGGCACAGGCACAGAGGGTGGCACCGGTGGTGGCTATGTCATCGACCAACAGCACATGGCGGCCGCGCACTCGCTCGGGGTGGTTCAGCCTGAAGGCGTGGGCCACATTGGCGGCGCGGTCCCACCGCTGCTTGTGGGTCTGGCTCTCATCAAACTGCACACGGCTCACCACCCGGCTGTCCAGGGCTATGCCCGTGGCACGGTGCAGGCCCACAGCCAGCTCGCGACTCTGATTGTACCCCCGCTGACGCAGACGGTTGCGGCTGAGGGGCGTGGGCACTATGAGGTCGATGCCCTCGAAGAAGCCGCAACCTGCATACTCAGCGGCCAACATACGGCCCAGTGCCTCGGCAGCCTCCGGGTGGTCATTGTACTTGATATTATAGATAATGTGACTGGCCTGGCTACCGCCCTTGTAGTAGAACAAGGCCCCGCAGCGCTCTATGGGCATGCGGCCCCAGAACATGCGCGCCATCTCGTTGCCGTAAGGGTCGGACTGATGGCCCGTACGGGGCAGCTGCAGGTTGCACACGCTGCACAGGGTGTCCTCGCCCGGAGCCAGACGCCGCCCACACATCATGCAGATGCGGGGCGCTATGAGGTCTACTATCCGGGTGAGCACGCTAATCATCGGGCAGTTCGGTAAGGTTGTCTATGCTTTGCTTAATAATGTCATAACTATAGCCGCGACCCATGGCAAAGCGTATAAGCTTCATGGAGCGCTCGTAATCGTTGCGGGCCGTTATGCCGCGCCACTTCTGGGCTAACAGCGGACGCAACACCTCGACATACTGCTCGTCGGCCACATCGTCGAGCACTGGGCCGTACACCGAGCGGTCTACGCGCTTGGCGTAGAGTGCCTGTTCTATCTTGCGGCGACCCCATCCGTTGTACGTAATCTTGTCCTCGACAAAACAGCGGCAGTAGCGGCTGTCGTCGATATAGCCCTCGCGCAGCAGATAGTCCATGATGTGCTGCTGGGTGCCCTCGTCCAGTCCCCACTGCTCCATCTTGCGCAGCATGTCGCCCTGGCAGTACTCGGCCTGCGAGCACAGGGCGGTCAGTTTGCAGAGTGCCTGCTCCTCGGTCATCGGTCGCATAGGGTAGCCTGGATAAAGCGGCGGCGCCCGTACTGGTCGTCGGCCTGGTTAACGGTAAACCCACTGTTGCCGAGCCACTGGGCCAGCTCGCCGGCATAGTGGGGATTAATCTCCAGGCACAGGCGGCCACCAGGGCGCAGGGCATGGCGGGCGTAGCGGCCTATGGCATGGTAGAAAAGCAGTGGATGGGCATCGGGGACGAAGAGGGCCAGCGCGGGCTCGTAGTCGAGGACATTGGCGGCCATATCTCCACGCTCGCGCTCGCAGATATAGGGAGGGTTGCTCACGATAACATCCCAGAGTTGATGGTCATCGGGGGCATGGAGCACGTCTTGCTGGCACCACGACACCTGGGCACCGAGGCGTTGTCCGTTCTCGGCTGCCACCAGGAGGGCCTGGGGCGACACGTCCCATGCCGTGACCTGGGCCTGGGGATTGTCGAGCGCGGCGGTAATGGCTATACAGCCCGAGCCGGTACCTATGTCGAGCACGCTGAAAGGCCCCGTAAAGCCACGGCCCACCATGGGCAGCAGCAACTGGGTCTCGGGACGGGGAATGAGCACGCCGGGACGCACGCTGAAGGTTCGCCCGCAGAAGTCGGCCTGTCCCAGCACATACTGCACGGGTTCCGACTTTTCGAGCCGCTGCATAAATTCCTCTAATTTCAGTAGGCTGTCTGCAGATAATTGGCTAACTTTGCCCATATAAACATCGGTGGACGTGAGGTCGAAGCCCTCCTCGAGCACCAGGCGCACGATGGCGCGGGCCTCGTGGTCGCCATAGAGGGGGGAGAGCCTGTGGCAGAGTTCATTGTATGTCATACGTACAAAGTTATAAATATTTTCTGACATGAACCAGCTTGATACTGACAAAAAATACATGCGCCGCTGCCTGCAGCTGGCTGCCAACGGGCGGGCCAACGCCAAACCTAACCCCATGGTGGGCGCGGTACTGGTATATGGCAATCGCATCATCGGCGAGGGTTACCACATACGCTGCGGAGGGCCCCATGCCGAGGTAAACTGCTTCGCGGCGGTGGCCGAGGCTGACAGGAGGTACATACCCGAGGCCACGCTCTACGTAAGTCTGGAGCCCTGCTCGCACTATGGCCGCACGCCGCCCTGCGCCGACATGGTGGTGCGCCAGGGAGTACGCCGCGTGGTGGTGGGGTGTGTAGACCCGTTTGCCAAGGTTCACGGTAGGGGCATCCAGAAGCTGCGCGACGCGGGCATCGAGGTCACCGTGGGGGTGCTGGAGGCTGAGTGCCGGCAACTGATACGCCAGTTTATCATTATGAACACGCGCCAGCGGCCATACATTATCCTCAAATGGGCGCAGAGCACCAATGGATTTATAGACGACCACTTCAGCCCCACCATGATTTCCAATAGTTTTACCCAGATACTGTCGCACAAACTGCGAGCCGAGAGCGATGCCATCTTAGTGGGCCGGGTAACGGCCGAGCGCGACCATCCGCAGCTGACGGTACGCGCGTGGAGCGGGCCCAACCCTGAGCGTATCGTACTGAGCCACGATACGCCGATAGAGCAGGTGTTGGCGCGGCTGTACGAGGCTCACCGTCAGTCGCTCATCGTCGAAGGGGGCGCGCGTACGCTCCAGAGCTTCATAGAGCGTGACCTGTGGGACGAACTGCGCGTCGAAATAGCCCCCGTGGCCATAGGCGAGGGCACCCAGGCTCCCCATATACCTGCCGGAGCCATCGTGGGCGAAAGCCATGATTACGACGGCCATCTGTACGACATCATATATAACCCTCATACCCTCAGCGACAGCCATGAGCACCAATAGATTTACAGCGCGCCTGAATGACGGGGGCGAGTATCGCCGCCGCGAGCTGATTGAGAAGATAGAGCGGGCCATAGGGCAGATGACCGAGGCGCAGTTAGAGGCGCTGGCCTACGACCTGTTTACCAAGGGCTATATAGAGGAGTAGCCACTGGCAGGCGCAGGAGCCACGGTCAGACAGGCCGCAACGGCCTTGCGCGCGCCCGCGCGTATATCTATTAAGGTGGCAATGGCGGCTGTCATCGCCTAGACCATCATCTTTCAGACCGCAGTCTTCGCGGTGCCCACAACGATAGTTAACCCACTGATAATAACCATATTTACACATACAGCGACTATGACGTTAACACTCATTAGCGTCGTGACGCTTCTGCCTTAACACATTTTTACAGGTTAGTGCATAGCCATTTTTGCCATAAGGGCAGTTTGTTACTACCTTTGCATTGTCTACTTCCGGAACGGACAACAGAGAGTTAAACAAACACAAGTAACAAACTATTAAAAACAAAAAGAACTATGCTGAAGTACAAACTTTTTCAAGACAACAGATCCAATTCGCATTACCCTGGTAAGTGGTACGCCCATGTAAATGTCAACGAGACGCTTAACATCGACAAACTGGCCGAGCACATGGCGTCGCACAACTGTCCCTTCTCGAAGGGCACCATCAAGGGAGTGCTCTCTGACATGGTAGTGTGTATCAAGGAACAGGTATTGCAGGGCAATGCCGTCAAGATAGAGGACTTGGCTATCTTCTCGCTGGGCATCCAGAGCAAGCCGGCCGACTCGATAGCCGCCTTCAATGTCAAGGAGAACATAGCCAACTACTTCCTGAGAGCCAGGGCTACCGGCCAGTTTACCAAGGCCCAGCTCAAGCTGGTTGCCTCTATCTCGGAGATGAACTCCTACAAGGCCGAGGCTAAGGCTGATGCCGATAAGAAAGACTGATACTAACCGCTAACTACTTAAAGACTATGACACAGAAAGGATGGAAACTGGTTTTGCAGGTAATCATATCCGCGCTGACCGCACTGGCAACGTCGCTGGGCCTCAGCTCGTGCTGCTAAAAACCTAACGTGGGTGGGAGGGGTTCCCGGGGCCTTGCTCCCACCCTTATCCATAATAGGTGTAAAGGTACGAGGCACGACACAAAAAAAGGCAGCCCTCACAGGCTGCCTAACTGTAAAAGACCTTACAATATTATTTGTTAACTGCCTCGGCCAGTTCGGCACCGGCCTTGAACTTAGCCACCTTCTTAGCGGCAATGGCAATTTTCTCACCGTTAGAAGGATTAACACCCTCGCGGGCAGGACGCTCTGTAACGGCAAATGTACCGAAACCTACGAGCTGTACCTTCTCTCCATCTACCAGGGCAGCCTTTACTACATCTACTGTTGCGTCGAGTGCCTTCTTGGCATCAGCCTTGCTCAGACCAGCGGCCTCCGCGATCTTAGCAACTAATTCTGTCTTGTTCATAATGTGAATATTAATGGTTAATGTTATAGATAATCGTCTTTTGAGTTCACAAATATAGACCAAAGATTTCATAACACAAACAAAAACCAAAGAAAAATGTCGTTTTTGTATAAAAAAAATGGTTTGGAGGTGTTTTTTATAGCTTTAACGGATATTTTTCGTAATTTTGCGGCAGTTTTCAACGCATTAATCACAGAGCATAAATATGATACGAAATATCCCGCCAGTTACAAAGAACCTCTTGTTCATTAACCTGATAGCCTTCTTGGCCATGCTGATACTGGGAGGAATAGGCGTGGACTTGAACGACCTGTTGGGACTGCACTTCTTCATGGCCTCTAACTTCCACATCTACCAGGTAGTTACCTATATGTTTATGCACGCCACCTGGGCACACATACTGCTCAACATGTTTGCCCTGTGGATGTTTGGCAGCACGATAGAGCGTACCTGGGGCAGCCGGCGGTTCCTCATCTATTATATAGTATGTGGCCTGGGCGCCGGCATTATCCAGGAGTTAGCTCAGTTTGTGGACTTCTGGATAGTGGCGGCAGAGCAGATACCGGGCTTCGAACTGAAAGACGCCGCGCTGGTAGCAGCCAATAGCAGTGCCGTGCTGAACATGTGGACTACAGTAGGAGCCTCGGGGGCCATATATGGCATCTTGCTCGCCTTCGGCATGACCTATCCTAACGAGCAGATATTCATCTTCCCCATACCGTTTCCCATCAAGGGCAAGTGGTTTGTAGTTATTTGCGCCGCGATAGAACTATTAGCCGCCACAGGTACCAACTCAGACGGCGTGGCCCACGTGGCCCACTTAGGGGGTATGCTCTTCGGACTGGGGCTTATCCTGTACTGGCGCAAGCATCCCTATATGGGTACGCAGAGCTTCGCGGCACGTGGCGTGTTTGACTCGCTGCGCCAGAAATGGGCTCAGAGCAAGGCCCGCAACGCCCAGCACACCAGCCACAAGGAGAGCGACTGGGACTACAACGCCCGCAAGAAAGCTAATCAGGACGAGATAGACCGCATACTGGACAAGATAAGGAAGAGCGGCTACGACAGCCTGACTAAAGAGGAGAAACAGAAACTCTTCGACTTAGGTAAGTGACACTATGATAAAGGGTCTCAAGAAGATAATCGTCCAGATGGTGGCCGGAGCCAACGTGGCGACCATCTGCACTATGCTTGTTACGGGATATGCCGGGTGTATATCGCCCGCCACATCGCCGTGGCTCACCAATGCGGGCCTGGTGTTTCCTGTGTTCCTGCTTATCAACCTCGGATTTCTTGTTTTCTGGATCATGGTAAAGCCCCTATGGGCCCTCATCCCCTTTGGAGGCATGCTGATATGCTTTGGCCCCATCAGGACCTACACGCCGTTCAACGTGCCGGCCGCACCACCCGAGGGGGCCATCAAGGTACTGTCATACAATGTCTTTGGATTTGGCAAGGAGAAGAACTGCGACAGCACGTACGCCACCATACGCTACATAGCCGACACGGATGCCGACATCGTATGCCTGCAGGAAGCCAGCGCCCCTGCTGACGTCGAGGCACAGCTCGACTCTTTAGTATATACCAAGTACAAATATCGCGACACGCTCAAGATAGGCGCTGCGGGCGGCATCAGCATCCTCAGCAAGTTTCCCATCCTGGGCCATGAGCACATCCCGTACAAGTCTGAGGGCAACCTCTCTGGTGCTTTCCGTCTGGACATTCATGGCGAGGAGGTTATCGTTATCAACAACCATCTGGAGTGTACGGGCATATCGCTCGAGGAGCGCCAGAAGTTCAAGGAGATGATGAAAGGCGAGATGAACCAGCACAGCGCACGGCAAGAGTCGCGGCGGTTGATAGACCAGATGGGCGAATCGGCGCAGATACGGGCGCCGCAGGCACTGGCCGTGGCCAGCTACATCCGCAAGCACGCTTACCAGAGCATCATCTGCATGGGCGACTTCAACGATGGGCCGCTCTCTTATACTCACCACACCATAGCCAAGGAGCTCAACGACTGCTATGTGGCCACGGCCAATGGCCCGGGCATCAGTTACCATCTCTCGGGGTTCTTCGTGCGTATAGACAACATTCTCTGCTCGGACGACTGGAAGCCCTATGCCTGTAAAGTAGACAACAGCATCCAGTCGAGCGACCACTACCCCATCGTCTGCTGGCTGAAGAAACAGCCCGGCCCCAAGGGCAACGTGAGCAGCAGCCAGCGCAACCGCCAATGACCATCGCCAGGAACGCGGAGACCGACCTTTAAATTTCCAGGAGCCATCTTTAGCACGCTGGCAACCATCTCCATACGCTTAATGACCACCTACAAAAAGGGGATGGGCCTCGCGGCTCATCCCCTCCTAAAGGTTATAGATGTTGTGATTGAAAGTATGGAATGTATGATTAATTCTGTTCCTGCGGCCGTGGCCCCTCATCCTTCTGCCGTATGTATTCCTCGTATTCTGCTATCTCGCGCTCGCCTATGTGCGACAGTCCGTAGTGCTCCTCGTGCTGACTGAAGTCGAGGCCCACACGCTCGCTCTGTGCGCTGACACGCATGGGAATGACACGGTCTATGAGCCAGTAGCCCAAGTAACTCATAGCAAAGGTATAGACTATTACGATGGCCACCGCCAGCAGATGGTAGAGGAAGACTATGACTCCGGCCCACGTGCCCGATATGAGTCCTTCCTGAATGAAGATACCGGTGAGCACCGTGCCGAAGATGCCACCCGTGCCGTGGGTGGGAAATACGTCCAGGGCATCGTCTATGCGGCTATGGCTACGCCAGTAGACAGCCACGTTACATATCATGGTGATAACAAAGGCTATGAAGATGCTCTGGCCCACGGTGACATAGCCCGCCGACGGCGTGATGGCCACCAGGCCCACTACGCAGCCCACCGCGGCTCCCATGGCCGACGGCTTGCGACCGCGCAGACAGTCAAAGAATATCCATGTCATCATGGCAGTGGCCGAGGCGGTATTGGTGTTAAGAAATGCCTTGACAGCCTGGCCGTCGGCATGGAGCGAGCTGCCCGCGTTGAACCCAAACCAGCCCAGCCAGAGCATGGCAGCCCCCAACAGCACAAAGGGGATATTAGCTGGCTCAGACTTGCGGGTCTGAGCGGCACGGCGACCTAAGAATATGGCGCCGGCAAGGGCTGCCACACCCGACGAGGCATGCACCACGATACCACCGGCAAAGTCTACCACACCCCATTTAAGGAACAGACCGTCAGGGTGCCACGTCATGTGGGCCAAGGGGCAGTATATCACCACCAAGAACCATATCATAAAGAACAAGTAGGCCGAGAAGCGCACACGTTCGGCAAAGGAGCCCGTGATGAGCGACGGGGTGATGATGGCAAACTTCATCTGGAACAAGGCGTAGAGCGCCAGCGGTATGGTGGCACCTCCTAATACCTTGCCCGTAGGCGTAAGATACGTATCGGCCCCCACGCCATGAAACATAAGGAACGTGGTAGGGTCGCCCACCACGCCGCCGATGTCATTGCCAAAGGCCAGGCTGAAGCCGAACACCACCCAGAGCACGCTCACCAGTCCCATGGCGATAAAGCTCTGCAGCATGGTTGAGATGACATTCTTGGCACCCACCATGCCCCCATAGAAGAACGAGAGGCCCGGCGTCATCATCAGAACGAAGATTGTGGCGGTGATAAGCCAGGCCACGTCGGCCGCATTGATCTTACTGAAATCGCAGGTGAACGACGGCTCCGAGGCAAAGAGCCCTGCCACAGCAATGAGGGTCATGCCAGCCATCAGGATGACCCATTTCTTGTGTACTTTCATTGTCTTTTTTCTTTTTTAGATTAATTACTGTTATACGGTATATCCCGAAAGCGGTGCCCGGGGCACGCTTTCTGCCTTTACGCATACTGATTAGCCAGCGGCCCATACTCACGGGCCTACCGGCGACCGCCTGTAGGCCGCTGTCAATAAGCCTGGCGGTGTACACCCTTGACGGCACGACCACTGGGGTCGTTCTGGCCGCGGAACGAGGCATCCCAAGCCAGCGCCTCGGCTGTAGAGCAGGCCACGCTGGGTACGCTGGGCACGCTGAGAGCCGCGCTGTCGCTGTGGAAGTGCTCCTCGAAGATGCGGCGATAGTAGTACTCTTCCTTATTCTGCGGTGTGTGTATCGGGAAGCGCTCTGCGGCATGCGCCATCTCCTCGTCCGACACAGCCTGAGCCGTCATCTGCTTGAGGGTGTCTATCCACGAGTAGCCCACACCATCGCTAAACTGCTCTTTCTGCCGCCAGGCTATCTCCTGGGGCAGCAAGTCGGCAAAGGCTTCACGGAGAATACGTTTCTCCATGGTGTCGCCAGGGCACATCTTGGCCTCAGGGTTGAGTCGCATGGCCACATCCAGGAACTCGCGGTCTAAGAAGGGCACGCGGCCCTCGACACCCCAGGCCGCCAAGCTCTTATTGGCCCGCAGGCAGTCGTACTGGTACAGCTTGCTCAACTTACGGACGGTCTCCTCGTGGAAAGCGCGTGCCGAGGGAGCCTTGTGGAAGTAGAGGTAGCCGCCGAAAATCTCGTCGGCACCCTCGCCCGAGAGTACCATCTTGATGCCCATCGACTTGATGACCCTGGCCAGCAGGTACATGGGGGTCGAAGCCCGCACGGTGGTAACATCGTAAGTCTCGATGAAGTAGATTACATCTCTCAGGGCATCCAGTCCCTCCTGAATGGTATAGTTTATCTCGTGGTGTACGGTTCCTATATAGTCGGCCACCAGTCGGGCCTTGGCCAGGTCGGGTGCCCCGCGAAGTCCCACGGCAAACGAGTGGAGCCGGGGCCACCAGGCACGGGTCCGGCCGCCCTCTTCGACACGGCGCTCAGAGTAACGGGCAGCCACGGCAGAGATGATAGAACTATCCAGGCCACCGCTGAGCAGCACGCCATAAGGGACATCGCTCATAAGCTGGCGGCGCACAGCCGACTGGAGAGAGTCGCGTACGGCCGAAGCGCTGGCACCGTTGTGGGCCACGTTAGCATATACCATCCAGTCGCGACGGTAGTAGCGTTTCATACTGCCAGTGGGACTCCAGTAGTAGTGGCCGGGCAGGAAGGGCTCATAGTGGTCGCACTGACCCTCCAGGGCCTTGAGCTCGCTGCCCACATAGATGCGGCCGGCATCATCGTACCCTATATATAAAGGTATAACGCCGATGGGATCGCGGGCTATGAGGAAACGGTCGCGCTGGTGGTCGTAGAGGACAAAGGCAAAGATGCCCGACAGGCGTTCTACCATCCGGCAGATGTCCTGGTCGGTGGGCTCATGGCCATCGGCATACAGGTCGCGGTACAGGGCCAGGATGGGTTCGCAGTCGCTACCCGTCTGGAACTGATAGGCACTGCCGTACTGGGCGCGCAGTTCCTGATGATTGTATATCTCGCCGTTAACGGCCAGCACCTGCTCGCGGTCGGGGGCATATAGTGGTTGCCGGCCCGACTCAGGGTCTACTATCGCCAACCGCTCATGGGCCAGGATGGCCGACCCACCACAGTAGATGCCGCTCCAGTCGGGGCCACGGTGTCTTATCTTCTGGCTCATACGAAGGGCTTTCTGGCGCAGGGCGTCAGTCTGGGTGCCGATATTAAGAATGGCTACTATTCCACACATATTTATATTATTAAAGGTTTATCCTGCATCGTCCGCCGTATCAGTTAGCCAAACGCAGCTTATCTCTGCATGTCGTATTGCTACCATAACAGCAGTAACGATTTCACTTTGTCATTTATTTGTTGCAAAAGTAGTTCATTTTATCATCATTATACATATAATAGCTACAATTTGATTTCTTGAAATCATCAAAATATTCATATTGTAAGCCACAGCCATTACAGTGCTTACAATATGACACAAAAAGAGTACTATTTGCTTATAAAGTGTAATTTTAGCATAAATAAAAGATAAAATTACATTATTAGTGGTAGTATTCATGTAATTATCTGTAATTTTGCAGTCAGAAAATAAGTTTTTAGCTATTACAGCGATGACAAATCATCCCACGATACACTTCACCAAGATGCACGGAGCCGGCAACGACTACATCTATGTAGACTCCAGCCGCTACCACATACCCGACCCCGCGGCGGCGGCACGCCTATGGAGCGACCGCCATACCGGCATAGGGAGCGACGGACTGGTGCTGATAGGCCAGCCATCAATCATGAGCGGGGCCGACTTCTCCATGCGCATCTTCAACGCCGACGGCTCGGAAGCCATGATGTGCGGCAACGCCAGCCGGTGTATAGGTAAATATCTATATGAGCGCGGCCTGACTACCAAGACCGCCATACGGCTCGAGACGCTATCGGGGGTAAAGACCCTGATGCTCACCCTGTCGGCCAACGGGCGCTCGGTAGAAAACGTCACGGTAGACATGTTGCAACCCACCCTCCACTGCGCCGCGCAGTACGATGAGCAGGTGGGAGTTGATGCCCTTCGAGAGATAGGGCATCCTTTGTTTGTATCCATGGGTAACCCCCACTGCGTTATCTTCGTAGACGACCTGAGCCGGGTGGACATCGCGTGCGAGGGTGCCCGCCTGGAGCGTTACGCGGCTTTCCCCCAGCGATGCAACATCGAGTTTGCCCAACTCACGGAGCCGGCCACCCTACGCACCCGGGTATGGGAGCGTGGGTCGGGCATCACCATGGCCTGCGGTACCGGGGCCTGCGCCACGGCCGTAGCCGCCGCCACATTAGGTATAGCCCCACGCCAGAGCCGCATCGTGATGGATGGCGGCACACTCACCATAGACTGGCAGGCCGACGACCACGTCATGCTCAGCGGGCCGGCCGCCTTTGTCTTCGAGGGCGACATCGCGCTCTGACCCATACCCGCGTGGGGGCTGGCAGCCACCAGCGCGGCCAACATTCATACAGGATATTATAATATTGTAGATATATGGCATTAGTTAACGAGCACTTTCTGAAACTATCCAACAATTACCTCTTCGCAGACATAGCCAAGAAGGTAAACGCCTTCAAGGTTTCGCATCCCAAGGCCGAAGTTATCAGCCTGGGAATAGGCGATGTAACCCAGCCGCTGTGCCCAGCCGTCATCGAGGCCATGCACCGCGCCGTAGACGAAATGGCTACCAAGGCCACCTTCCGCGGCTACGGGCCTGAGCATGGTTACGACTTTCTGCGCGAGGCCATCCTCAAGAACGACTTCCTCTCCCGCGGCATCCATCTGGACCCCAGCGAGATTTTTGTCAACGACGGCGCCAAGAGCGACACCGGCAACATCCAGGAAATAGTGCGCTGGGACAACTCGGTGGGTGTTACCGACCCCATCTACCCCGTGTACATAGACTCTAACGCCATGATAGGGCGCGCCGGCACCTTCAGCGACGGCAGGTGGAGCAACGTCACCTACTTCCCATGCACAGCCGAGAACGGTTTCATCCCCCAGTTGCCAGACCACCGTGTCGACATGATTTACCTGTGCTATCCCAACAACCCCACTGGCACCGTGCTGCCTAAAGAGGAACTGCGCAAGTGGGTAAACTACGCCCTGCACAACGACGCCATCATTTTCTACGATGCTGCTTACGAGGCGTACATCCAGGACGACAGTATTCCGCACTCTATCTATGAAATCAAGGGTGCCCGCAAGTGCGCCATCGAGTTTCACAGTTACTCTAAGACGGCTGGCTTCACCGGCGTGCGCTGTGGGTACACCGTCATTCCCCACGAGCTGAAGGCCATTACCATTGACGGCCGGCAGACGGTAGAACTCAACCACCTGTGGGAGCGCCGTCAGAGTACCAAGTTCAATGGTACCAGCTACATATCCCAGCGTGCTGCCGAGGCCACCTATACCCCCGAGGGCAAGGCCCAGACACGTGCCACCATCGACTACTACATGGGCAACGCCCGCATTATGACCGAGAACCTGCGCCGCATGGGCTTCCAGGTTTACGGTGGCCAGAACGCGCCCTACCTCTGGGTGCGCACGCCCAACGGCGAGAGCAGCTGGCGCTTCTTCGAGCAACTGCTCTACGGTGCCTCAGTGGTATGTACCCCCGGAGTGGGCTTCGGGCCCAGCGGCGAGGGCTACTTCCGCCTTACCGCCTTTGGCGAGCGCGACAAGTGCGAGGAGGCCATGGCCCGCATAGCCCAATGGATAGGCTGAACCCACGGCGGCAGTAAAATAAACGGACAGGGCTGAGCCTGTGACGTTTTTTTTCAGTACCTTTGCATGCGTCAGCACCCCCGCAGGCATCAGCCTTACCGCCGCCACAGCGCCGCGGCATCGCATAACCGACATAAAAATACATAGATATTCTAACACAAAGATTTTAGGAGACAATGGCAAATTTGAGATTTGAGGTTGTGGCAGAGGCGTTCCGCAAGCGCCCTGTCGAAGTGGCTGCCCCGAAGCAGCGCCCGTCCGAATTTTTCGGAAAGTATGTTTTCAACCGTGCCAAGATGTACAAGTATCTGCCCGCAGACGTCTACGCCAAGCTGACAGACGTGATAGACCATGGCACGCGGCTGGATCGCTCCATAGCCGATGCTGTGGCAGCCGGCATGAAGCAATGGGCGCAAGAGAATGGCGTTACCCACTACACCCACTGGTTCCAGCCACTTACCGAGGGCACAGCCGAGAAGCACGATGCCTTTGTGGAGCACGACGGAAAGGGCGGCATGATAGAGGAGTTTACCGGTAAGCTGCTCGTACAGCAGGAACCCGATGCCTCCAGTTTCCCCTCGGGCGGCATCCGTAACACCTTCGAAGCCCGCGGCTACTCAGCCTGGGATCCTACATCGCCTGTATTCATCATAGACGATACCCTCTGCATCCCCACGATATTCATTTCATATACCGGCGAGTCGCTGGACTACAAGGCACCCCTGCTGCGTGCGCTGCGAGCTGTAGACGAGGCCGCCACGAGCGTGGCCCACTACTTCTATCCCAACGTGAAGAAGACACAGGCCAACCTGGGCTGGGAGCAGGAGTACTTCCTGATCGACGAGGGTCTCTACTATGCCCGGCCAGACCTCATGCTCACTGGCCGAACCCTCATGGGGCACGACTCGGCCAAGAACCAGCAGATGGACGACCACTATTTCGGCATAATTCCCGAACGCGTGCAAGCATTTATGAAAGACCTGGAGAACAAGGCCCTCGAACTGGGCATACCGTGTAAGACCAGGCACAACGAGGTGGCTCCTAACCAGTTCGAGCTGGCTCCCATATTCGAGGAGTGCAACTTGGCGGTAGACCACAACATGCTTATCATGTCGCTGATGAAGAAGGTGGCCCGCAGACATGGCTTCCGCGTGCTGCTGCACGAGAAACCGTTTGCCGGGATTAACGGCTCAGGTAAGCACAACAACTGGAGCCTCTCTACCGATACGGGCGTGCTGCTCCATGCCCCTGGCAAGAGCGCCGAGGATAACCTGCGCTTCGTGGTGTTCATCGTCGAGACGCTGATGGGCGTGTACCGTCACAACGGACTTATCAAGGCATCGATAATGAGTGCCACCAACGCACACCGACTGGGTGCCAACGAGGCACCACCCGCCATTATCTCCAGTTTCCTGGGTCGCCAGCTCTCTGACCTGCTCGAACACATCGTCAAAGCAGACAAAGACGACCTCTTCTCCATGAAGGGCAAGCAGGGCATGAAGCTCGACATTCCTGGAATACCTGAGCTGCTCATTGACAACACCGACCGTAACCGCACATCACCCTTTGCCTTTACGGGCAACCGCTTCGAGTTCCGTGCCGTAGGTTCCGAGGCCAACTGCGCATCGGCTATGATAGCCCTCAACGGTGCCGTGGCCGAGGCCCTCAACAACTTCAAGACGCGGGTAGACGCTCTCATCGCTAAGGGCGAGGACAAGATAAGCGCCATCATCGACGTGGTACGCGAGGACATCACTACCTGCCAGCCCATACACTTCGATGGCAACGGATACTCGGACGAGTGGATAGCCGAGGCCAAGCGCCGCGGTCTGGACTGCGAGACCAGCTGTCCCGTGATATTCGACCGCTACCTGGACAAGGCCAGCGTCAAGATGTTTGAGTCGCTCAACATCATGAAGCGCAACGAGCTCGAAGCCCGAAACGAGGTTAAGTGGGAAACGTACACTAAGAAGATACAGATAGAGGCTCGCGTAATGGGCGACCTGTCCATGAACCACATCATACCCGTGGCTACGCACTACCAGAGCCAGCTGGCTAAGAACGTGGAGAACATGTACGCCATATTCAGTGCCGACGAGGCTGCCCAGCTTACCGCCCGCAACAAGAAGATTATCAAGGAGATTGCCGAGCGTACCCAGATAATAGAGACGGGGGTAGAGGAACTGGTTAACGCCCGCAAGGTGGCCAACAAGATAGCCGACGAGCGCACCAAGGCCGTGGCCTATCACGACACGGTGGCTCCTAAGATGGAGGAGATACGCTACCAGATAGACAAGCTCGAACTCGTAGTGAGCGATGAGCTCTGGACACTGCCTAAGTACCGCGAAATGCTCTTCATACGCTAATAGAACATTACAGGCAAGCATTGGCAGCCCTAAAATAACAGCGAACCGGAAACTGGTGTTACCGCCAGGTTTCCGGTTCGCTTTCTTTTTAAACGCTGTGGTCGTCGCTATGCCATGAGTGCTTACCCATAGGTCTTAGGGCTGGGGCTCCCCGTGACGCAGGCGGGTAACAGTTGCCTTGCGTATATTCAGCAGGGCGTTAGTGGGCAGGGCGCTCTTCCGTTCTGCCAGCATGG
This sequence comes from uncultured Prevotella sp., assembly GCA_934204655.1. Lineage (GTDB taxonomy): Bacteria > Bacteroidota > Bacteroidia > Bacteroidales > Bacteroidaceae > Prevotella. Next base: position 61,761 of record CAKPZJ010000005.1, read on the forward strand.
GATGATCCAGATAGCCCATACACTCCCTGGCAGCGGCCAAGAAAGCAGCACGGTGGGCATAGCCCTTGTCCGTGAGCAGTATTTTCAGGAAGATGGGCGTTCGCTTACTTTTAACCATATAGACGGCCACACTGTGGGTAAACCGCCCGAGACAGGGCTTGGCCACGGGAAAGTCTACGATATACACCGAGTCGGCATGGCCCCACTGCATGGCCTCGGCACCACCCATCCGGGTTACCGGAATGACAGACAGCGATGCCCTGTCGACACCCTCCTGGGCCATGGCTACCTCTATCTCATCGGCAACCTGTTTCTGGCAACAGGCAAAAGCCAGGTCGGGCGTGGTGTCTACCTTACTGCGGACAAATATCAAATAGGGATATAGTATCATGCACTCCTGGTCTTTGCTCAGAACCGTCGCACAGTACAGATACCGCCCCCTGTTGCCCGCAAGCGGGCTTCCCCAAGTGTCATTGGGGGCATACTCCATCAGATTCATGGCATCTGCACCACCAACAAACCCCGTGGGTACAGCCGTACTTACTCCAAACACGCTATCGTTATACACTGATAACTGCCGGAGCCACTGGCTCCCTACACTCTTTGCCGATACGGCCATCGTGGGCAGCCCCATCAAGGCAATGACAAGAAGTCTTTTCATAAGCGATAAGTTTTACAAGTCAGTTAATTCTCTTTATTAACGCAAAGATAGCGGACAAACTGATACAAAATACCACTTCTGCTGTTTTTTTAACAAATATTAATGCAATGATAATCTCCTGTCATCCATTGACACTCATTGTAGTAAACGAAAACAGCATGTCCATCCATCGTGGTCATCGCTCCGAAGTCGGCGATGGCCACGATGGCGGTTCTAAGGTTTGGAATGTAGATTGGGTGGTTGCAGATGACCGTACACGACCTCAGTATGTACATTCTAAGGCTTAGAATGGAGCCAGCGGGAGCGGCTAAGCGTATAGAAGAGTACTAACCGAGCGCCATGAACTTGCCCAGATGGCCGAGGCACCGCCTATTTTAAAGAAAAATCATGGGGCCTACGGCCGAGGTTTAGGATTTTATTATTACTTTTGTAGCTAAGAGAATCACAACTACCGTAAGACATGAAAAGACAGAAGAAATATCTGCTCGAAGAAGACCAGATACCCGAGCAGTGGTACAATATCCAGGCCGACATGCCCAACAAGCCGCTGCCGCCCCTGAACCCACAGACACATGAACCTCTGAAGGCCGAGGACTTGGCCCACATCTTCAACATGGAGTGCAGCCGACAGGAGCTGGACACCGAGCACGCATGGATAGACATACCCGAGGAGGTGAGGGATATGTATAAGTACTACCGGTCCACTCCGCTGGTTCGCGCCTACGCCCTGGAGAAAGCACTGGACACACCGGCTCACATATACTTCAAGAATGAGAGCGTCAACCCGCTCGGCTCGCACAAGATAAACTCTGCCCTGCCCCAGTGTTACTACTGCAAGAAGGAGGGAGTTACCAATGTGACCACCGAGACGGGTGCCGGACAGTGGGGAGCCGCCCTGTCGTATGCCGCCAAGATATTCGGGCTGGAGGCTGCCGTGTACCAGGTCAAGATAACCATGAAGCAGAAGCCCTACCGCTCTATCTTGATGCGCACCTTTGGTGCCACGGTCGAGGGGTCGCCCTCGATGTCGACACGGGCAGGCAAGAACATCATAACGCGCGACCCCCTCAACCCAGGGTCGCTTGGCACGGCCATATCCGAAGCCGTGGAGCTGGCCATGCAGACACCCAACTGTAAGTACACCCTCGGGTCGGTACTCAACCACGTGGGCCTGCACCAGACGGTCATCGGCCTGGAGGCCGAGAAGCAGATGGCCATGGCCGAGGAATATCCCGACACGGTGATAGCCTGTTTCGGCGGCGGCAGCAACTTCGGCGGCATCGCCTTCCCATTCATGCGCCACACCATCCGCGACGGCCGCAAGACCAACTTCATAGCCGCCGAGCCCGAGAGCTGCCCCAAGCTCACCCGCGGCAAGTTCGAGTACGACTTTGGTGACGAGGCCGGTTACACACCACTGCTGCCCATGTACACCTTGGGCCACGAGTTCAAGCCGGCTAACATCCACGCCGGCGGTCTGCGTTACCACGGTGCCGGCATGATCGTATCGCAGCTCATCAAGGACGGCTACATGCACGGAGTAGACATCCCGCAGTTAGAGAGTTTCCAGGCCGGTATTCTCTTCTCTCGCACCGAGGGCATCGTACCTGCCCCCGAGAGCTGTCACGCCATCGCGGCCACTATCCGCGAGGCCCTCAGGTGCAAAGAGGCTGGCGAGCAGAAGACTATCCTCTTCTGTCTGAGCGGCCACGGCCTAATAGACATGCCGTCGTACGACAGCTATCTCAATGGCGACCTGCAGAACTACACACTGAGCGACGAGGAACTGCAACACTATCTGGACCAGGTGCCCAAAGTGCTGTAAGCAGCCCCATCACCCACAACCGAGTAGGAGGTAAATACTAATAGTAGGTGTTTATCTCCTACTTTCGTATTTACCGTACATACGACACCGCATACGGTGGTACCTATTTTGGGTGCAATTCGAGATATTCACCCATTAAAGCTTTTTATGCTATAGTCGACGTTGTTCAGCGTTGCCCGCTCCGGTACCACGGAACTTACTACGCGTACTATTGAAATTATAGCTCACCGTAAGTTCCACTTTACGCACCGTATTGTTGCCTACGCTCCAGTTGAGCACATCGGCTGTCTGCATCCACTTACGGTTAGAGTAGGTGTTAAACAAGTCGGTCACCGCCAGATTCAGATTCCATTTGTTTTTGGCCAATGTCTTCGACACATTCATATCTACCCTAAACTGCTGGTGGTTGGTATTCAGCCCGTCGTGTGCTAAAGACGAATACAAGATGTTGAAAAAGACAAAAGTACTCTTAGGCAGTACCACCATATTCTTAATTGACGCACTATATAGAGGCTTGTTGAATTTTCCACCTTGGTATGTAATAAACTGCTGACTATAGGAAGCCTCAATCGTAGGACGCCAAGCACCTAACTGAAAGCCATAGGCAGCACCTATCGACAAACTTTTATAGATATGCAAATTGAACGTACGCAGAGCCAAAACAGAGTCGGCTTGCTCCAATGGGAAATAAGAAGTAAGCAGATGATTTCGACTATATCTGCCATTGGCTGTAATCTTCAGTTTACCCAAGCTGGCCACCAGTCCCAATTTATGGACATTGGCACTACGCAACAACGGATTTCCCACTTTATAAACATAGTCCGACACAAAACTTGTAGAATTGTTAAGTTGCTGGTATGTGGGACGCGCCACGCTATAATCATAAGAAAGAGACACACGGTTGCCGCCTTTGGTATATGACACTACTACAGACGGATATAGAAGTGTGCTGGTGTAACTGGCATCGGCATCATATCTATTGTTTGAATAGTAATTGAAATTGACATGTTCCGCTCGCAGACCCAAAGAGAGCGAAAAGTTTTTCAGTCTGACATAACCATCCCAGAACAGTGCATAGTTATTCTGCTCAGACACACTCTTGCTGCTGCTCATAGCGGTCTGTAGCGTACCCACAATGCCATTATCTGACTCCATTCTGGTACGCGATGCCTCGCCACCTATTTTCATATCCATACCCCATAGGGGAAAACCGTATATAGCCTTACCTGCATACAGCCACGAGTTGAAATGATTTGTTTCCAACAGAGTTTTCCCCTCGTTGGCAAAGTTCTTGTTCTGACCATATAAACCATTGATGTGAAGCATATCTACATCAGTCTGAAACAGCCTACGTTTGGACATTTCATGACGATAATATCCATTGACCAAATGATAGTTCTGCCGTATGGAGTAGTCGGCATTCCAGCCACGCGCTAATCTCCGGCTGCCATTATAAAAGCTCTCTGTCAGGGCTGTACCACTGCAAACATTCTGGTTGGGATGTAGCATATAGACATACTTGAAGCCAGCCGACACGCTATTATCCGCTGTATAGTTGATGCCCATAGTCCCTCCCAATTGCGATATTTTATTGTTAGCATCATTACGACTGACTACCGAACGCTTATCAAACGCCAAATATTCCTCACTACACTCATGCGAAGCACTATAGGCATACTGAAGATTGCCGAAGATATCCCAGCGTTTCACACGATAGTTGAGGTCGGCAAAGGCTGCTTCGCCCACACGGTTCTGTCCCGTAAGCTGACCAAACAGCATGCCACTCCATCCATCGCCTTGTTTTCTGATGGTAGTAATACGTATCACAGACTCTGTCCCTGACGGATATTCAGGCCCTGGCGCCATAATTATCTCCACTTTCTTTATCTGAGAAGGCACTATTCGTTTTAGTTCCTCTTGTCGCAAGATACGTCGATTATCTACATAGTATATAGGGGCACCTCGCCCAAATACCTTGACACTCTTGCCATCGGTCGTGATGAAAGGCAGCTGCCCAAGCATATCATTGAGAGTGCCCATTTTGGCCAATGGAGTTTGTTCTACATTGGCCACCAATCCCCTATTGTCAAAATGCACAGCATCGGCCTTTACCACTACCTCTTTCAAAGCCGCCACTTCAGCCGTCAATAGGACATTACCCATATTTCCACCACCAACCACCTTGCACTCTTTACGTTCATAACCCAGCATAGACACACGCACTAATGCCTCCTCGGGAACCTCACTTATCTCAAAGCTACCATCATCACCACTTGTTGTACCTTTTACAAAAGTAGTGTCCGGCAATGCGTATACCACCACATTAGTATAGGGCAAGGGGGAACCAGTACCCTGATCTACGATTTTTCCTTTAACCACACACTGTGCGCTCGTTAGTTGGGATACCATACTAAGCATACTCGCCACTAAAATCAACACATTTTTTTTCATGGTCATTTCATTTTAAGATATTTATAATAAGCCTCCAGATACGAATGTAACATCTACGGTGAACGAAGCGCGTGATCACACGCATCCATTTGGAAATAACGCTTCTTTTTAAAAAGCTGCCAACTCTGAAACAGCGGGTGGAATCTTGAATGAGATCACATTCTGTCATCACATTGTGCCCGTCCGCATCAAGCCAGCGACAACGACGCACATGAAGAAGGGCTTCATGGCCACGTATGGGAAAATCATGGAACACGCTCTCACAGGTAAAGACATTTGGACGCAAGTCTCCAAGGCCAGCTGGCTTCTGGTCGTTCTCGTCAAGATACAGGTGCACAATCTGCGTATCACCATTCGTCTTCACGTGTACGTATTTCAGTTCAAACCAGTCAAGCATGGGATGGGGAAGAAGACATTCTGCAAGTAACTTATATTGTTCCATTCTATACGCTTTTTTATTAAAACGTAAAATTGAGAATTTTATTGCGATCGGATCTCCATACGCTTTTGCAGGTGACCCTATCATTCCTTGCAGCAGAGGCGAGTTGGACATCCCACACTCAATGACATTCCGACAACAGAGTCCCCAGAGAAATTGATAAGGACGGGAAGTCGCCCCCACACCAGTTTAACATCGTACAGTGAGAGAATCCTAACCCTTTTCATACGATACTTCCATATACGTATAGTCAAAACAGAGAGACTAAGGCCGAGACACTGGATGACGCATCTCAATGTCTCGGCCTTGTGTATTAACAGGGTTGCCATATATAATAAGGTGTCAGCCCAGCATGGCCTGAACCTTGCGGGCGGCCTGACGGCCACTGGCCAGGGCGCGCACCACTAAGCTGGCTCCCGAGGCGGCATCACCGGCCACCACCACGTTGTCGGCAAAGGCTGGCAACTGAGGCTTGAGGAAGCCCATGGCTAACAGCACCATGTCGGCCTTGATAACCTCGGGCTTGCCGGCCTCGACCATCAGCGGGCGGCCACCCTCGGGGTTGGGCTTCCAGTCGATGGGCTGCACACGCACCCCCGTGAGTCGCCCATCGCGGCCCAAGAACTCGAGCGAGTTGATGTTCCAGCGGCGCGTACACCCCTCCTCGTGACTTGAGGTGGTCTTCAGCGTGCGCGGCCATGCCGGCCAGGGGTTCTTAGGGTCATCAGGGCCCTCTACGGGCCGTGGCATAATCTCTATCTGGGTGACACTCTTGCATCCCTGTCGGTGGGCCGTACCTATGCAGTCGCTGCCCGTGTCGCCACCACCTATGACCAGCACGTCCTTGCCCTTGGCGCTTACCAGCTGGTCCTTCTTGAACTCCATACCGGCCAAGATGCGGTTCTGCTGAGAGAGCAGGTCCAGGGCGAAGTAGACACCGCGCAGCTCGCGACCGGGTATGTTGAGGTCGCGGGCCTGTGGCGTACCCGTGGCCACCACATAGGCATCATAGCCAGCGGGCAGTGCCTCGAGGTCTATGTGCTGGCCGAAGCTGAAGGTGATGCCCTCGGCCCGCAGCACCCGCATACGGCGGTCTATGACCACCTTGTTAAGTTTGAAGTTAGGGATGCCATAGCGCAACAGGCCCCCGGCATCCTCGCGCGCCTCGAGTACCGTCACCTCGTAACCCATGAGGTTGAGGTCGTGGGCCGCGGCCAGACCCGCAGGTCCTGCCCCGATGACCGCCACACGCCGCCCGTTGCGGGTGGGCGTGGCCACGCGCACATAGTCCTCGTCAAATGCGTGCTCGGCTATGGCCGCCTCGTCTTCGCGGTTGGTGGTGGGCTCGTGGTCCATCAGGTTGAGCACACAAGCCTTCTCGCACAGAGCCGGGCACACGCGCCCCGTAAACTCAGGGAACGGGTTGGTAGCTGTGAGCAGCCGGTAAGCCAGCTCCCAGTCGCCCCGGTAGAGGGCATCGTTCCACTCGGGCGGCTTGTTGCCTAAGGGGCATGCCCAATGGCAGAAAGGCACGCCGCAGTCCATACATCGGCTGGCCTGCTGGCGGCGGTCGTTGCTGTTAAGTGTCTGTTCGACCTCGCCGAAATCGTGTATTCGGTCGTTAATGGGTCTGTATCCCGCCTCTTTGCGGGCTATGGTAAGAAATGCTTTCGGATTTCCCATAATCTTATGTCGTCACCGAGCCCACAGGGGGCTCTTACTGTTCATTATTAATTGGTTATTGGTCATTAGCCGACAGTCTTAGTAGTCGCGCTGCATGTCGGCTATCTTCTGCTGCAGCTTGCGCACCTTCTCCTCCTGGAGGACACGCTTGTACTCGATAGGAACTACCTGGATAAAGTCCTCGACATAGCGGTTCCAGTCGTCGAGCATCATACGGGCCACCTTAGAGCCGGTGTAGAGATAGTGCTGGCGTATGAGCTCATGGAGTTCCTTACGGTAGCTGCTGTCTTCGACCAGATTAATCTCGACCATGTCCATGTTACAGAAGTAATCAAAGTTGTGCTGACGGTCCCAGACGTAGGCCACGCCACCCGACATACCGGCGGCGAAGTTGCGGCCCGTCTCGCCGAGCACTACCACGCGCCCGCCGGTCATATACTCGCAGCAGTGGTCGCCAGCGCCCTCGATAACGGCTATGGCACCCGAGTTGCGCACGCCGAAGCGCTCGCCCACCTTACCGTTGACATACAGCTCGCCGCTGGTGGCACCGTAGAGGCCCGTATTGCCGGCTATGATGTTGTCCTCGGCGGCAAAGTTGCTGCGTATGGGCGGCAGGATAGAGATACGGCCGCCCGAGAGGCCCTTGGCAAAGTAGTCGTTGGCCTCGCCCTCGAGCTTGAAGTCGATACCGCTGACCAGGAAGGCACCGAAACTCTGTCCGGCAGAGCCCTTGAACTTGACATTGATAGTCTTGTCGGGCAAGCCGGCACCCCCGTAGCGCGCGGCCACCATGCCGCTGAGCAAGGTGCCCGTGGCGCGGTCTGTATTGCGGATGGCAAAGTCGAGGTTGACCTCCTCGCCACGCTCGATGGCCGGTGTGGCCCCCTTGGCCAACTGCTGATCCAGGATGCCCGAGAGGTCGTGGTTCTGGGCGGTGGTATGGTAGAGGGGCGTGGTGCCCTCCTCGCGGTAGAGCAGGCGGCTGAAGTCGAGCAGCGCTGTCTTAGGCTGCAGATTCTCGGCGGCTGCCTCGCAGCGCTCTATCAGTTCGGTATGGCCCACTATCTCGTTGAGCGTATGGGCACCCATCTCGGCCAGGTACTCGCGTACCTCCTGGGCCAGGAAGGTGAAGTAGTTGACCAGATAGTGGTAGCTGCCACGGAAGTGGGCACGCAGACGGGGGTCCTGGGTGGCCACACCCATGGGACAGGTATTGAGGTTGCACTTGCGCATCATCACACAGCCCAGCACGATGAGCGGTGCCGTACCGAAGCTGAACTCCTCGGCCCCGAGCAGGGCCATGAGCACCACATCGCGGCCGGTCTTGAGCTGACCGTCTACCTGCAGGCGCACCTGTGGGCGCAGCCCGTTCTTAACCAGGGTCTGCTGGGCCTCGGCCAGACCTATCTCGGGCGAGATGCCGGCAAAGCGCATGCTGGATGCCGGACTGGCTCCCGTGCCGCCCTCGGCACCAGAGATGACGATGAGATCGGCCTTGGCCTTGGCCACACCAGCGGCAATGGTGCCAACACCACTCTCGGCCACGAGCTTGACGCTGATAGCGGCCTTGGGGTTGACATTCTTCAGGTCGAAGATAAGTTGGGCCAAGTCCTCGATAGAGTAGATGTCGTGGTGAGGCGGGGGCGAGATGAGGGAGATGCCGGGGATGGAGTGGCGGGTACGGGCTATGACCTCGTTGACCTTGAAGCCAGGCAGCTGGCCGCCCTCGCCGGGCTTGGCACCCTGGGCCACCTTGATCTGTATCTCCTCAGCATTGACCAGGTACTCAGTGGTGACACCGAAACGGCCGCTGGCCACCTGCTTGGTCTTAGACGACAGGCTGATGCCATCGACCTGGGCGTGGAAGCGCTCGCTGTCCTCGCCGCCCTCGCCGGTATTGCTGCGGGCACCTATCTTGTTCATGGCCAGGGCTATGGCTTCGTGGGCCTCGCGCGACAGGGCGCCAAAGGACATAGCTCCGGTGACGAAGTGGCGCACTATCTGCTCGACAGGTTCTACCTCGTCAATGGGGATGGGGTTCTTGCGAAATCCGAAGAAGTCGCGTATGAAGATGGGGGCCTCTTTCTCGTCGGCCAAGTGGGTGAACTGCTTAAAGGTGTCGTAGTTGCCCGTACGGGTGGCCCGCTGCAGAGTGGATATGGTCTCGGGGTTCCAGGCGTGGCGGATGCCGTCGCGGCGGTAATGGAACTGGCCCTGATTGGGCAGGAAGTCGACGTGACCGGCCTGACGGTAAGCCTGATCGTGGAGCAGGATGGCATCGCGGGCTATGGTCTCAAGGCCGATGCCACCGATGGTGCTCACCTCGGTGCCAAAGTAAGTACGGAGCAGACTCTCGGACAGGCCGATGCTCTCAAATATCTTGGCACCCCGGTAGCTACGTATGGTAGAGATACCCATCTTGGCCATAATCTTGAAGAGGCCCTTCTTGACGGCCTTGATATAGTTGGCCTCGGCGGTGGCATAGTCTTCCTGTATCTTGTGGCGCTGCACGAGGTCGTCGAGGATGGCGTAGGTGAGGTAGGGGCACAGGGCCGACGCACCGTAGCCCAGCAGGAGGGCGGCGTGCATCACCTCGCGTATCTCGCCGCTCTCGACGATGAGGGCCGTCTGCACACGCTTGCCCACGCTGATGAGGTAGTGGTGTACGGCACTCACGGCCAGCAGGGAGGGTATGGCGGCGTGGGTCTCGTCGACATCGCGGTCGGTAAGGATGATGTAGTTGTAGCCATCATCGACACTGCGAGCGGCCTCGTGACACAGCTCGTCCAGAGCAGCCCTCAGTCCGGTCTCGCCACGGCTCACCTCGAAGAGCATAGGCAGCTTGACGGTGTTGAAGCCCTTGTAGCGTATGTTGCAGAGTATGTCCAGCTGCGTATTGGTCAGTATGGGGTGTGGCAGCCGCACCATCTTACAGTTAGTTTCATCGGGCGTAAGGATGCCGGAGCCCACGCGGCCGATGTACTCGGCCAGACTCATCACGAGGTTCTCACGGATAGAGTCGATGGCGGGGTTAGTAACCTGGGCAAACTGCTGCCGGAAGTAGTTGAAGAATATCTGCGGACGGTCGCTGAGCACGGCCAGCGGCGTGTCGTTGCCCATGGAGGCCGTGGGCTCCTGCCCGTTGGTACACATGGGTACGATGGTGCCGTCGACATCCTCCTCGCCGAAGCCAAACTCTATCTCGCGGCGCGTAAGGTCGGCCACGGCGTTGCTGACGCGGCGTCCGCTGTGCAGTTTCTCCAACTGTATGCGGTGGGTGCTAAGCCACTCGCGGTAAGGGTGTTCCTTGGCCAGCCTATCCTTAATCTCGCCATCGTAATATATCTTTCCCTCCTGGGTATCTATAAGCAGTATCTTGCCCGGCTGCAGCCGCCCTTTCTCAGCAATCTCCGTGGGGTCGAAGTCCATGACACCCACCTCGCTGGCCACCACCATGGTATCGTTCTTGGTGATGGTATAGCGCGCCGGGCGCAGTCCGTTGCGGTCCAGCATGCCTCCGGCGAAGCGGCCGTCGCTGAACAGTAGGGCGGCAGGTCCGTCCCAAGGCTCCATGAGGATGGAGTGATACTCGTAGAAAGCCTTGAGGTCTTCGCTGATGGGGTTCTTGTCGTTAAAGCTCTCGGGCACCATGACGGCCATGGCATGGGGCAGCGAGAGGCCGCTCCGCACAAAGAACTCGAACACGTTGTCGAGGCTGGCAGAGTCGCTCATGCCAGGCTGGATGATGGGCGATATCTGGCGGACATCGCCCAAGGCATCGGACGACAGCACCGACTCGCGTGCCTGCATCCACCCACGGTTGCCGCGGATAGTGTTGATCTCGCCATTGTGGCAGAGCAGACGGAAGGGCTGGGCCAGGCTCCACGTGGGGAACGTGTTGGTAGAGAAGCGGCTGTGAACCAGGGCCAGGCCACTGGTAAAATAGGCGTTGGTGAGGTCGGGGTAATACTGGCGCAGCTGGAGGCTGGAGAGCATGCCCTTGTAGACGATGTTCTGACTGGAGAGCGAACAGATGTAGAAGTCGCCACGCTGGCCCTCGGCCAGGTAATGGGCCTCCCAGTCGGCCACGCGCCGCTCTATCTTCTTGCGGATGATGTAGAGGGTGCGCTCGAAGATGGGCTGACGGTCGTCGGTAACACCGGTGATGAACACCTGGCGTATGGCGGGCTCGGAGCGCAGTGCCGTCGCGCCCAGGCACTCGGGGCAGGTAGGCACCGTGCGCAGGTGCATGAGCGACAGCCCCTCGCGCTCTATCTCCTCAATCATAATGGACAGGATGGCCTGCTGGGCAGCCTCTTCCTTGGGCAGGAAGACCAGTCCGGTGCCATACTTGCCCTTCTCTGGCACGGGGATGCCCTGTAATAAGATAAACTCGTGGGGTATCTGCAACATAATACCAGCACCATCGCCGGTCTTGTTGTCGGCGCCCTCGGCCCCGCGGTGACGCATATTCTCGAGCACCTTGAGGGCGTTGTCTACCAGGTCATGGCTCTTGTTGCCATGAATGTTGACAATCATGCCCACGCCACAGGCGTCGTGCTCGTAGTCTGAGTTGTACAGTCCTTTGCTCATTCTATACTTTGTAAAATCACTGCAAATAGTAGAAAAACCTATCGTTTTGATTGCAAAAATACTAATATTGTTACTATATGCTATGGATAGAAGTGAAATAGATAACAAAAATTTATCAGAAATAATCAATCGAAAGCTCATTGTCGGCCTTCGTGTTTCAATCCGTAACTCGGAACCCGTCCAGAGGGGCCATCTGCTTACAGATTGCAACTTTGTAAAAGTTTATTGATTTCCTGGCTGCCACAGCCACCATCACGGGGACCGGTTACACCTATCTATATATAGAGGGAGGGGCTGATGGGGACGGTAGGGGCTTCGCGAGAAAAGAAAAGACCGGTTTCCAGTTTTCTAATGACCATCGGGAGACGGCCAGAGATTATTGCGGGATGGCTATAAGTCGTCTATCGACGAAGAAGCGACCATCGCTATGGGGCAGAGCTGGTGTCGGGCCGCATAGGCTGATAATCGGCGCACCTCAAAAAGCCTTTAGGAGAGGGCTGCGGAGTGTTAACAAATGTTACCATTGAGGTGTTTTGACATCGGCTGTGTATAAAGGTATTTTGAGGGGCCATCGTGGCGAGTGTGGGAGCAAAGTAGGCGTTAAACGCAAAACCAGTCTCAAATCTGCCCGTCAGACGCAAAAAACAGGGCAGAATTTGACAGTGGAATTGACGTATTGACAAAAAGCAAAAAGGAGGTGGCCGTTAGACGCAAGTTAAAATATGTTGAAGTCGTCGCCAGACGCAAACGAAAACGGGGCCGTCGCGCTTGGGTTAGCGGGTACTCTTATTAATTTTGCAGCGTTATAAAAGAAATAGTTACACATGGCTCGCAGCGGCGAAACCAACAATCTGAAAATCTGAAATGCTTACCCATACCCGTAAGGTGGTAAAAAAGCAAACACCAGTTACTGCTGTACCTGTAGCCATTCCGACAATAAGGCTTACAGGCCCGGGCAGCAATGATGACACCATCCTGGCGGGAACGGCCAGAACATCCCCCGTTCCCCCGAAAGCCCGTCGGGCAGCGGTAATTGGACTACAAGGCTGTGAAGTCTGAAAGATTGATATTGATATTAAACATTTAGAGCGAGAAAGGGGCTGCTGCGTGATGCAACGGCCCCTTTTACGATATAGGCAAGCCCCGACGGGGCTGCGAATGACTGATTTACTTCTTCTTGGCTGTCTTCTTAGCTGTGCTCTTCTTAGCTACGGGTGCAGCCTTGACCGTCGCAGGGGTCTTGGCAGGCTCCTCCTTGACATCGGCAGGCTTAGCCTCTTGCTTCTTGACATCGACCAGCTCGACGGTGAAGATAAGGGTAGAGTTGGGCTTGATGCGGCCAGCTGGCTGAGTACCATATCCTAACTCGGCAGGTATGTACAGCTCCCACTTGCTGCCTACGGGCATCATGGTGAGGGCCTCGGTCCATCCCTTGATAACTCCGCTCACGGGGAACTCGCTCGTCTGCGGGTTGCGCTTGTAGCTGCTGTCAAACACGGTGCCGTCAATCATGCGGCCCTCGTACTTGGCCACCACGCGGTCATCCTTAGTAGGAACTACGCCAGTACCCTGAGTGATAACCTTGTACTGCAGACCGGACGGGGTGGTCTTGACACCCTCCTTGGTACGGTTGTCGGCCAGCCACTTCTCGTTGGCAGCCTTATAACGCTGGGTGGCCTCCTCGCGGTCGGCCATGGCGCGCTGCTCAAAGAACTTGCCGGCACGGGCATCGGTAAACAGGGTGGTGTCGCCCAGCAGGGCGTCGCGGAAGCCGGCTGTAAACACATCGGTATTGATAGAGTCGCGGCTACCCTCGAACTGGCTCTGCATAGAGGGCAGCATGCGCATCAACAGCATACGGGCCACCTGGGCACCGGCATTGTAAGCCTGGTACTGGGGGTCGCCGTTGCGGCTTATGCCCTCGTTAAATCCGGCCACCACATCCTTGATATAGGCTGTGTCAACCATATACTCCTGCTCCAGATACTTGGTGAGTCCCTGGGTAAGGTAACGTCCGGCTGTGTAGCTCAGCGAGTCGCTGCCTGTGGCCAGCACCACCTGCTTGGCAGGGGCGGCCTCGGTCTTTTTCTTCTTTTTGTCGGCCAGGGCCGAATTAAAAGAAGCACTCGCCACGAGGACGAGTGCTAACATTAATACTTTCTTCATATCTATAATAAGCTATTACTTGCCTACGCTAACCAGCTCTATCTTGAAGATGAGTACAGAGTAAGGCTTGATGGGGCCCTGCTCCTGGTCGCCATAGGCCATGTTCTGCGGAATGTAAACCTCCCAAACTGAGCCAGCAGGCATGTGGGTCAGGGCCTCGGTCCATCCCTTGATAACCTGGTTGGCGCGGAACTGTACGGGCTCTCCGCGCTTGTACGAAGAATCGAATACCTTGCCATCGATGGTCTTGCCCTCGTACTGAACCTTTACCAGGCTGGTATCCTTAGGCATGGGACCATTGCCCTCCTTGATTACCTTGTACTGAACGCCGAAGCCGAGCTCCTTAACGCCAGCCTTCTTCTTGTTCAGGGCCAGGAACTTCTCGCCGGCCTCTTTGTTGGGGCCATACTCCTTCTGCATACGCTCAGAACGTACTGAACTCATCAGACGCTGTACCATCTCCTGAGCCTCGGGCACTGTATAAACGGTCTTCTTGCCTGAAGTGGCGGTGATGAAACCGGCCAGGAAGTTCTTCAGAGAAATGGTCTTGGTAGAATCCTCGCCATAGACTTCGTGGTTGATGCCCTTGATCATCTGGTTAGATACCTGCTGACCTATCTGGATACCTGCATAGTAAGCAGCCTTGGCCTTGTCGTCGCCAGCGTTGGCTCCGTCGTTCAGGCCGCGGAAGAACTCGTCCATGTAAGTGGTGTCTATGCCCATGCGGCCCACGAGATACTCCTTCAGGCCCTGCGACTGGAGCATACCCATGGCATAGGCCAGTGTGTCAACCTTGTTTTTCAGACTCGGCTTAGGTGCCGAGTTGCCGCAGCCTGTGAAGGTGGCGGCCAGGATAGCCAAAATGGCTACAATAGAAAACTTTTTCATTTTTATGGATTTGATTTTTTTGTTGTTTGCATTGACTATCGGTGCCATTAGAGCACCTCGATGAGTTCTACATCGAACACAAGAGCCGAGTAAGGAGGTATCTGCTGACCGGCACCACGTTCGCCATAGCCCAAGTTGTAAGGGATGAAGAAACGATACTTAGCACCCTCGCTCATGAGCTGTACACCCTCTGTCCAGCCTGCTATTACCTGGTTAAGACCGAACACGGCAGGCTCACCACGCTGGATGGAGCTGTCGAAGAGGGTTCCATCGATGAGCATACCCTCGTAGTGGCAACGCACGCGGTCGGTAGCCTTGGGCTGCTTGCCGTTGCCCTCGCGGAGTACCTGATACTGCAGGCCCGAAGGCAGGATAACCACACCCTCCTTGTCGGCATTGGCCTTGAGATAGGCTTCGCCCTTGGCCTTGTTGTCCTTGAAACGCTCAGCGGCGGCAGCGCGCTGCTTCTTCTCCTGCTCCTCGAAGAAAGCGCGCACGATGGTCTGCGCCTCGGTCTCAGAGAGTTTAACATCGCCACCGGCCAGTACGTCCTTGATGGCCTGTGCAAAATCGTCGATATTCAGGTCCTTGGCTCCCATATCGGTGAGCTGACGGCCGATGCCGAGACCTAAAGCATAGCTTACTTTATCCATTTCTATTTATAATATGTAAAAATTTAGTGCAAAGTTAAGAAAAAAAGCATAAGCATCAGCCGAATTACAGGAAAATATTATAGAAATCGGCTAAATAAACTAAAAAACCATACGCATTATCTCTTACCCAATATGAGTATGCCTTTATTCCATACAATTATGCCTATTACATCCGCACGGGCCATTTCTACCTCAACTAAAATACCTGTTAAAACAAATGGAGTTTCAACGATACAAACTGAAAAACCTGTTATTTTTTTTGTTCTTTCTTACGCATATAGTATCTTTGCATAAGATAGGCTGAATTTCGACAATTCTAACAAAATCGGTTGTCTCAGGATTTATCCAATCCTTGCATTACACCTTATAATAATAGCTAATATGAAGAAGATAGTATTCCTTACCGGAGCAGGCATGTCGGTAGAAAGTGGTTTTAAGACCTTCCGCGGGAACGATGGCCTGTGGGAAAATTATCCCGTAGAGCAAGTGGCCTCGCACGAGGGGTGGGAGGCCGACCCTACACTGGTAACCAACTTTTATAATAAGTTGCGCCAGCAGCTCTTTGACGCTCAGCCCAACGAGGGGCACCGCCTCATCAAGAGTCTCGAAGACCGTTATCAGGTAAGCGTTATCACCCAGAACGTAGATAACCTACACGAGCGTGCCGGTTCTAAGCACGTCATACACCTACACGGCGAACTGACCAAGGTATGTTCGAGTGCAGACCCCTATAACCCGGCCTACATCCAGGAACTGACCCCGGCCAATCCGACAGTAGCCCCAGGCACACGTGCCGGAGATGGCAGTCTGCTGCGACCGTTCATTGTTTTCTTTGGCGAGAGCGTCCCCATGATAGAGCCAGCCGCTGAGGAAGTCAAGACGGCCGACATCCTGGTTATCATAGGTACTTCGCTGCAAGTATATCCCGCTGCCAGCCTGGCCTACTATGCTCCTGCCCATTGCCCCATCTACCTGATAGACCCCGGAGCCGTAGATGCCCGCATGAATCGCGTAGTCCATCTGCAATGTGGTGCCACCGAGGGTATGCACCGCCTCATCGACATACTGAAAGACTGATGAGAAGAGAGCCACAGGCCATCACCATACTCACAACGTTTTGCTACTGGGAACCCAAGGCAAAAAATTATGTGATTTATAGGCTCTTGTGTGGCTTTTATGGATATTTATTTGTACTTTTGCAACGTTATTAATTATGTAAATACTATATTTGTCAGCATCATGAAGATAGAAAACCACATAAGCGAGTCAGTTAAAGAAGCTATTAAGGCTCTTTACGGACAGGAGGTACCAGAGAAGATGATACAGCTACAGAAGACCAAGGCAACCTTTGAGGGGCACCTCACGCTGGTGGTCTTCCCATTCCTCAAAATGTCTAAGAAGAAACCTGAAGATACTGCGCAGGAGATAGGCGAGTACTTAGCACAGCATTGCGAGGATGTAGCACGGTTTAATGTGGTGAAAGGTTTCCTCAACTTAGTGGTGGCTCCCAAAGCCTGGGTGGCTCTGCTCAATGAAATCAATGCCGATGCTCATTTCGGAGAGAAGCCGGTAACCGACGCGTCGCCCTTAGTGATGATAGAGTACTCTTCGCCCAACACCAACAAGCCTCTGCACTTAGGCCATGTACGCAACAACCTGTTGGGATGGTCATTGGCACAGATTATGGAGGCCAACGGCAACAAGGTGGTGAAGACCAATATCGTCAACGACCGTGGTATTCACATCTGTAAGAGTATGCTTGCGTGGCTCAAATGGGGCAACGGTGAGACCCCTGAGAGCAGCGGTAAAAAGGGCGACCACCTGATAGGCGATTACTATGTGGCTTTCGACAAGCATTACCGTGAGGAGATAGCCAACCTGAAAGCCCTGTACATGGCTGATGGCATGGACGACGAGGCTGCCACCGATAAGGCTAAGGCCGAGGCTCCGCTCATCAAGGAAGCACACGCTATGCTCGTGAAATGGGAGCAAGGCGACCCCGAGGTACGGGCGCTGTGGCAGAAGATGAACGCTTGGGTCTACGCAGGATTTGACGAGACTTACAAGGCGCTTGGCGTTAGCTTCGACAAGATATACTATGAGTCCAACACGTACTTAGAGGGCAAGAAAAAGGTCGAGGAGGGCTTGGCCAAAGGTCTCTTCTTCCGCAAGCCTGACAACAGCGTGTGGGCCGATTTGACCCAGGACGGCCTTGATCAGAAGTTGCTGCTACGTTCAGACGGTACCAGCGTGTACATGACGCAGGACATAGGTACCGCCGAGATGCGTTTCAACGACTACCCCATCGACAAGATGATTTACGTAGTGGGCAACGAGCAGAACTATCACTTCCAGGTGCTCTCTATCTTACTCGACCGCTTAGGTTTTAAGTGGGGAAAAGACTTGGTACACTTCTCTTATGGCATGGTAGAGCTGCCCAACGGCAAGATGAAGAGCCGCGAGGGAACTGTGGTTGATGCCGATGATTTGATAGCCGAGATGATAAAGGATGCCCGACAGACCAGCGACGAGTTAGGAAAGTTCAAGGACATAAGCGAAGACGAGCGCCTGGAGATTGCCCGCATCGTAGGTCTGGGCGCACTCAAGTATTTCATCCTCAAGGTAGACGCTCGCAAGAATATGCTCTTCAACCCCGAGGAGAGCATCGACTTCAACGGCAACACCGGCCCATTCATCCAGTACACCTATGCCCGCATACGCAGCATCATGCGCAAAGCCGGCGCTGAGGGCATCGTTCTCCCCAAGACCCTGGGCAGTCAGGCTGTGCTCAATGACAAAGAGATAGCTTTGATACAGAAGATGAATGACTATGGGGTGGCCGTGGCCGACGCTGGCACCAACTACAACCCGGCCGGAATAGCCAACTACTGCTATGAGCTGACCAAGGAGTTCAACCAGTTCTACCACGACTACAGCATCCTCAATGCCGATACGTCCGAGCTGAAGACTTCCCGTCTGATGCTGGCCGCCAATGTAGCCAAGATACTGCGCAACGGCATGGCCCTGTTAGGCATCGAGGTGCCCGAACGTATGTAACCCACCCGTAGGCATGAAGAGGGGAATAACCAATCCACCCGACTGGCGCAAGGACACCATCCTGCCACTTCCCGCAGAGGTCAAGGCCAACGCGTGGGCCGTAGATGCCGCCTGCTCGGGCAACCCTGGGCCTATGGAGTACCAGGCCATCGACCTGGCCACGGGTGCCCAGGTTTTCCACTTCGGTCCCATGCACGGCACCAATAACATTGGCGAGTTCTTAGCCATCGTGCATGCCTTGGCGCTCATGGAGCAGCAGGGCATCAGGGACAAGGCGATATACAGCGACTCGTACAACGCCATCCTGTGGGTTCGCAAGAAACAATGTAAGACCAAGCTGGCACGCAATGCTCAGACAGAGCCGCTGTACCAGATAATAGAGCGGGCCGAGCGATGGCTGCGCACTCACGCCGTGCGAGTGCCTATCATACAGTGGGAGACGCGCCAGTGGGGCAACATACCAGCCGACTTCGGGCGCAAATAGATATTCTGTATATTATTGAGTGAACATTATTATACGACTATGGATAAGATAAAGACGGACTTCGCGTCCAAACTGCTGGAGATTAAGGCTATCAAGTTGCAGCCCCAGAATCCTTTCACATGGGCTTCTGGCTGGAAATCTCCTTTCTATTGTGACAACCGCAAGACTCTTTCATTCCCTGAAGTGCGTAGTTACGTCAAGTTGGAACTGGTACATACCATCCTGGCAAACTTTCCCGAAGCTACAGCCGTAGCAGGCGTAGCCACCGGAGCCATCGCCCAGGGTGCCTTAGTGGCCGATGAGCTCAACCTGCCCTTCTGCTACGTTCGCTCTAAGCCCAAGGACCATGGTATGGGTAACCTGATAGAGGGCGAACTGCCCGTGGGCTCTAAGGTAGTGGTGGTCGAAGACCTCATCTCTACCGGTGGCAGCTCGCTCAAGGCTGTCGAGGCACTACGCCAGGCCGGCTTCGAGGTGGTGGGCATGGTGGCCTCATACACCTACGGGTTCCCCGTGGCCGAGGAGGCTTTCGCTAAGGCTCAGGTGCGCCTCATCACACTTACCGACTATGAGCATGTCGTAGAGCGTGCCCTTGCTACGGGTTATATCCAGGAGTCCGATGTCGACCTACTGCATCGCTGGCGCAAGGACCCTGCCCATTATCAGGTATAAACACATGCCACTATAAACCGAAAACCAACATGAGTACTTTTGAGAGTAGCGTCCGCGAGATAGCCCACGCTCAGCAGTCTGTGTACAACACTCTGAGCGACCTTTCTAACCTGGAACGGTTGCGCGACCGCATCCCCCAGGACAAAATCAACGACTTCTCGTTCGATGCCGACCACATCAGCTTTCAGGCTCCGATGGTAGGCACCATACGCGTGGCCATCGTAGATCGCGAAGAGCCCAAGACTATCAAGTTCGAGACCGAGCAGAGTCCCATTCCTTTCCACTTCTGGATACAGCTGTTGCCCCTTACCGACACCAGTTGCAAGATGAAGCTCACCCTCAAGGCCGACATCAACCCCTTCATCAAGGGCATGGTACAGAAGCCGCTGCAGGAGGGCATCGACAAGATAGCCGATGTGCTGCAGATGATAAACTATGACTAAGTAAAAGACATGAACAAACTCTGGGAAAAAGATTTTGAGGTTAACAAGGAGATAGAGCGCTTCACCGTGGGCCGCGACCGCGAGCTGGATCTCTACCTTGCCAAGTACGATGTACTGGGCTCGATGGCCCACATCACCATGTTACAGTCCATCGGCCTGCTGGAGCGCGACGAGCTTGCCCAGCTGCTTGCCGAGCTGAAACATATCTACCGTATAGCCGACGAGGGGCAATTTGTCATCGAGGATGGCGTCGAGGATGTACACTCGCAGGTAGAGCTGATGCTCACCCGTAAGTTGGGAGACATGGGCAAGAAGATACACTCGGGCCGCTCGCGCAACGACCAGGTTCTGGTAGACCTCAAGCTCTACACCCGCCACGAGCTCATGGACGTGGTACAGCTCACACACAGTCTTTTCGACGAACTCATCGGCAAGAGCCGCCAGTATAGCCATGTCCTCATGCCTGGCTACACCCATCTGCAGATAGCCATGCCGTCGAGTTTCGGCCTGTGGTTTGGAGCCTATGCCGAGTCGCTGGCCGACGATATGCTGTTCCTCCAGGCGGCTTACCGCATGACTAACCGCAACCCGCTCGGGTCGGCAGCCGGCTATGGGTCATCGTTCCCGCTCAACCGCACCATGACTACCCAGCTGTTAGGGTTCGACTCGATGGACTACAACGTGGTCTACGCGCAGATGGGACGTGGCAAGATGGAGCGCAATGTGGCCTTTGCCCTGGCCACGGTGGCTGGCACGGTGGCCAAGATGGCCTTTGATGCCTGTATGTTCAACTGCCAGAACTTCAACTTCGTCAAACTGCCCAAGGAGTGTACCACCGGCTCCAGCATCATGCCTCACAAGAAGAACCCCGACGTGTTCGAGCTCATTCGTGCCAAGTGTAATAAGATACAGAGTCTGCCTCAGCAGATTATGATGATAATGAACAATCTGCCCGTAGGCTACTTCCGCGACCTGCAGATTATCAAGGAGGTCTTCCTGCCTGCCTTTGACGAACTCAAGGACTGCTTACAGATGGCCGCCTATATTATTAACCGCATGGAGGTCAACGAGCACATCCTGGACAACGCCATGTACGACCCTATATTCTCGGTCGAGGAGGTCAACCGACTGGCTGCCGCTGGCATGCCGTTCCGCGATGCTTATAAGAAAGTGGGCTTAGAGATTGAGGCTGGCACTTTCCATGCCGACCGCAACATCCACCATACCCACGAGGGCTCTATGGGCAACCTGTGCAACGACCAGATTGCCCACCTGATGGAACACACGCTCAGCGAGTTTCACTTCGAGCGCGTGATAGAAGCCGAAAAACGCCTGCTGTCATGACTTGCCGACTCGTTCTTACAGCCATTGCCGTTCTCGGCCTGCTCGCCTCGTGCGACAAGGCCGAGAACCGGTATAGCAACTACCACTGCAACCTCACCATCGACAACAGCCAGCACCTGGATGCCACCCTTGCCTCGGCTATGGACCCTAACGCGTCTGGTACATTCTGTCTTATAGGCTATACCATCCATGGCGGTGCCACCCACTTTACATTTGCCAACAACCGGGGCAACCACTCGGAGAGTATCTTCAATGCCATCGACGACCGTCTGAAAAGTCAGGAGCACTTAGGGCTCAACGGCCGCATCATCGTGGGCTACGGCAATATGGACAACCCACCCACATTCTACGCCTACGATGGCGAGTGCCCCAACTGCTTCGACCCCAACGCCCTGCCCCTGCGCAGCTATCCCCTCAGTCTTGATGGCCAGGGCATCGGCATCGCCACCTGCGCCAAGTGTCATCGCCAGTACCGCCTCAACCAGGAGGGCATCGTCGACAACAACACCGGCAAGCCCCTCATCCAGTACCGAGCCACCAGCACTGGTGCCCACGGTCGCCTGCAGGTATATTAGCAGTTTCCCGTTCAAGACAAGCGTTTTTAGCGACCATCACAAGACAGCCAAAAGCATCACAACCAAGTCAAGCTACCGCCCTTCCAAATACCGCTTAATCCACGACAACCAGTCCCCTTTCTCGCAAAGAAAAGGGAACGGCCCGTCATATCTCGGCGATACGCCTGTCAAAGTCAGTGGTACTTCCCTCCTCGCCAAACAACTTTACCATCAAACGACTACGTATATTGGCTATGTTAGACCGACTTGTCGCTAACAGCGCCGCCATCTCCGTAGGAATAAATCCCAAACGGGTAAGCACGCAAAGGCGATATTCTTTACAGCTAATATACGATTCCACTCCGATTAGCCTCTCCAAGAATTACGCGAACGTTAAATAACAAAAAAAGCAAGCTTTACCCCCCCCATTCTGTTAATTTTTACGAAACAGGAGGGGCGACTGTTGATTTTTTAGATATATTTACAGCACCTAACGCAAAAAGGAAGGAGACTACTATGCTATGCGAAAAACTCAGACACACAACCTATGCGCTACGCTGCATGATTCTCACTGTAGTGCTGACTCTTCCTGGTTGCTGTGCCACTATGGCGCAGACCACCAAGACCCCTACATGCCAGATTACCGGAACTATTCGCGACAAGGCCACGCATGAGCCTGAGCTGGCCGCCACCGTCATTGTAGCCAAGGAGCAGCAGCCTAAGGTGGCCATAAAGAAAGGGGTAACCGATACTGGCGGAACCTTCGCACTGTCGCTGCCCGCCACCGAGGGCCGCTATGTGCTCACAGCCTCTGTACTGGGCAAAAAGGCGGCACAAGTGAAGTTTGCAGTGACACCGACCGACACCCTTGTCGCCTTAGGCGACATCCTACTCGCCGAAGATGCCCGTCTGCTCAAGGAGGTACAGGTGCTGGCCCAGAAGCCCTTAGTGACCATGGATATTGACAAACTGACATACGATGTAGCCTCTGACCCTGATGCCAAGTACATGATGACCGCAGAGATACTTAACAAGGTGCCGCTGCTCGATGTCGACGGCGAAGGCAACATCAAGATGAATGGCACCACCAATTTTCTTATCCTGCAAAACGGGCGACGCACCGCCATAACCCGCCGTCCCAAGGACATTCTGCGCTCGCTGCCCGCCGAGCTTATCAAGAGTATCGAGGTCATCACCTCGCCGGGGGCCAAATACGATGCCGAGGGTATAGGCGGAATCATCAACATAGTGATGCAGCGCCGCTACGAGGGCCACCTTACCAGTCTTAACGGAGCGGTGAACAACATGGGATTTAATACCGGCATATCGACCACCACCAAGATAGGCCGGTTCTCGATAGACGGATATGTGAGTTACAACCGCATACTGACCCCTACCGGCAGCAATACCAGCCAGACCTACAACTACGGCTCCGACAGCTATGCCTACCAGCATACAGACAACAGGTCGAAGAGCCAGGGCAGTACCGAGTTCTCCAGCATCAACGCCAGTTACGAGTTGGACAGCCTGCAACTGCTCACCCTCTCGCTGTCGGGCATGGGCAGCCAGCGGCATCTGCCCTCCTGGGGCAGCACGCAGATGTGGAACCGCAACCTCTCGCAGATGGCCTACTCGTACCTGCGCAACGGCTCGACTAAGGAGTCGTTCCTCAACGGCACAGCTGGCATAGACTACCAGCGCACCGGACGCCACAACAAGCAGCGCCTTACCACCCTGTCGTATCAGATAAGCACCAATCCACAGTGGGTAAAGGACAACACGCTGTACAGCGACATTACTAACAACACCCCCACTGACATAGCCGAGGAGTTGCAACTCTACGACAACCGTACCGACCGTGACAACAAGAGCATAGAGCATACCCTACAGGCCGACTACACCTCGCCCCTTGACCAACACAACACCATAGAGGCCGGCTTCAAGTACATAGTACGTAACAACGAGAGCACCAACGACATCTATGACACCCGTACCCAGGACGGCAATTACGTCTACAACACGCAGCGAAGCAACCACTACAAGAACCGCAACAACATCATGGCCGCCTACCTCAGCTATACCTACCGTGGGTCGCTCGTATCGCTCATGCCCGGCCTGCGCTACGAGT
The DNA here is from genome assembly GCA_934204655.1 of uncultured Prevotella sp. Taxonomy (GTDB): domain Bacteria; phylum Bacteroidota; class Bacteroidia; order Bacteroidales; family Bacteroidaceae; genus Prevotella. Next base: position 85,802 of record CAKPZJ010000005.1, read on the forward strand.
ACACTTACCAGGACATACGCTACCTCGCTGGAGCCATGAGCTCTGACGCCGATTACAGTGGCCACTATGCCTATCTGGTTCCCTCGATGAAGATGAGCTTCAAGATAGGCCCTCACCAGTCACTCCGGCTCGACTACGGCATGCGCCTGTCGCGCCCCAGTATCTACTACCTCAACCCGTACTTCAACAACATCAATCCCCAACACATCACCCAGGGCAACGGTCAGCTCGATGCCGAACGCAGCCACAACCTCGGGCTCACCTACAGTAACTTTACCCGCCGCCTCAACCTCAGCATGTCGCTTGGCTACCGCCGCCTTGACAACGGCATCGAGCAGGTAAGCCGCATCATAGGCGATGGGGGCGAATACTTCGACAACGGCAAGCACTACGCTGCTCAGGGTGCCCTGTACAGCACCTACATGAATATAGGACGCACCCAGCGCACGGCGCTCGACCTCTACCTGCGATGGAACATGACCAACCGCATAAGCTGGACCATCAACAGCAACGTTTCCTATATAGACCTCGCTGACCCAGCACGCCAACTGCGTAACCACGGGTGGGCTGCCTATCTTAGCGGAAACACTTCCATCCAACTGCCTGCCGGCATACGCTTCACGGGGCGCCTGGCCTACAGCACCCGCAGTGTGATGCTACAGGGCGAGAACAACTCGCTGCTCACGTACAACCTCGGGCTTACCCGCTCCTTTCTCAAGGACCGCCGGCTCACGCTGTCGCTCACGGCAAGCGATGTGTTCAAGAGCTGGATGACACGCAGCCGTACCACCTATGGCACCAATTTCTATACCCAGAACCACAACCAGGTTAAGCGTCAGTACTATGGCCTCACGCTGATGTACCGCTTCGGCACGCTCCGCCAGTCGGGTACCAAGCGCGCCAGCCACGGCATACACAACGACGACCTCAAGGCGGCCACCCGCTAAGTGGCCAGCCATAGTTATGACAAGGAGAGAGGCCACAGGGGGCTCCACGCTGGTTAATAAGCATGGCTGAGTATGTTAAAAACGTTAATTGCTATGGGGGGGTAAGTATAATTGCCTAACTTTGCTCCAATAGAAATCCTGACACCATGCCTATAACGCCAATTCATACCAGCACTATGAAGCATATCATCGCCACATTATTATTGATGGTGGCCCTCGTGGCCCTGTCCAGTTGCGATAAGTCGTCACCCCCCGACGGGTCGAACACTGGCCATACCCACCTCTTTGACCGCACCTATCAGATTAACAGCGACGGCTACTGCGTGCTGCAAGACATGCAGCCCATAGCGTCCAGCCACATAGACAGCGAGGTCAAGGGCTACGGGTGGAAGGTAGCTAACATCTACGCTGTGACTGACAATGGGCGGCTGGCATCTCACGACTATCGTACCTACATGTCTGCCGTGGGCTACGATGATTACTGGTTCAAGCCCGATGGCAAGTTGGTATGTCTGCACCATGGCGACACGCCCGGCAACTACTATTACACCACCACCTGGAACTACGACTCCGAACGTGGCTTCCTCCTACGCTACGATGCCGACGAGGACATGCAGAACCGCTATATGCAGGTGCTGCAACTGTCTACACCGAGCGGCCAGCCCGCCCAGATGTACACCATACAGAAGTTGGCCAGCACGGTCTCGCCCTCGGGAGCCACACACACCACCTATGGTATGATAGTCTATCAGCGCATGACCGATGAGGAGCTGGCCAAGGCTCTGAAGAGATACTACTACGATGCCGACAGAGACAACAGCAACGCCGTGCCCAACAGTTGCAAGTTTCGCGTCACGGCGCGCTATGCCAATCCTGACGAGTTCGAAGACGCTACCAACGGGGCCGTCATCGTCGCCGGTGGCAAGGTAACCTTCTCGCTGACCGACCATCTCGGCAGCACCATACTGCCCAACCCGGCGCTCGACTTCTTCGACTCTATCGTGTGGGTCAGCAACTCCCGCTATCTCCCCGACAGCTACGTCATACACCGCCACCAGCAGGGCAGCGCCCAGAGCGTGCTCACCTGGTCTACTTACTTCCTGTACAAGGATCCTCGCCTTACCACGACTTTCCAGGGGTACAAGAACGGGCGTGTGGTCTATACCTACGAGATGAAGCACGACATCTATGTAGACCAGTTCCTGTGTTACGACTGGAGCAGCCACCGCTCCACCCACCCCAAGGAGCACGTCATAGGCTGTCTCCTCGACCGCGAGCGCAACTTTACCGTCTACGAGCCCAGTATCTACAATGGCGACGAGCACAAAGTCTATGCCGAGCTACGCTACAACTCTGAGAAGAAAGGCGAGGGCAACGACATCGCCATCTTGCAGAAAGAGGAGAACCGCTTAGTCTTCCTCATCACCAACTACTATGGCAACGGCCAGGATGTAGACCCCAAGGACGAGCATTACCGGTCGCTGTTCTACGCCTTGCCGGACAAGGCCGACCTGAAGTTATACTGGGAGACGGCCAGCACCCGCATCGCCTTAGTGCGCCACCACGACGAACTGCAGGCGCAGAACAACTACTACTATATCCACGCTGAGCCGAAGCACTAAGTGCTGTAAAGGTAAAGAGCGAAAGGGTACAGAAGTAAAAAGCAAGGGCGACGAGTGGCGTTGCACAGGCTGCACGCGCCGTAAAAACGGCCCCAAGGTCAGGGGAGATGGCGAGGGGAATTGCGGATATACCCCTGCTGCTTTAACGCTTCGCTACTTTTGCGCCTACAGCGTGCATTGCGTATGGATGGACTATACCCGGGGCGCTGCCCCAGGCTTTATACTTTTGCATAAGACTGGCTACGCCTTGGCCATTAGAGCAAGCTCATGGCGCTCGGCTTGCATTGTTTTTGCGCTTTCAGCGCGCACCGATTGCAAGAGCATCCCCACAACATCCGAAGTTCCCGCAGAAAATTCCATAGTCACAGCAGGAAACGAAAAGACTGACCTCTACGTTTCTAATGACGGCTCCCAGCGAGCTAAAGACGACTCCCAGTATCGTAATGGTTGGCCTCTGTGATTAACGGGATTATCTCCCCTACCATTAGGACGGGCACCACCACCGCACTTTTTACCTTTTTACTTTTTTATCTTTTTACTTTTCTATCAGAGTAGGTCTCCACATTTTTTATGATGGTTCTCACATTCCCCATACCACCTATGAGCGCCCCCGTGTGGGCACCGAGCCCCACCACACGAACCTACACGCACTGAAAGCGCAAAAACAGTGCAAGCCGAGCGCCATGAGCTTGCTCTAATGGCCAAGGCGTAGCCTGTTTTATGTAACAATATAAAGCCTGGGGCCAACAAGGAGAAGAGTATCTGCCAAAAAAAGTGTGCCCGAAACGGCTCAGCCACTATGGGCTGAAGTCTGCGTTTCGGGCACACTTGGTGTATGCTTGTCTATCAGCGGTGCGGGCTACCGGATGGGCAACAGCCAGAAGGTAGCGGTATAGTCGCCGTAAGGCAACTGATACTGAGGCAGAGCCTCGCCACGCTTAGACCACGTGTCGACACCACCTACGCCAGCCTGGCGCAGGTCTACACACAACTCGGTGTACTTAGACTTGGGCACCTGAGGCGAGTGGCGCTGGCGCTTCTTGTCGCCCTCGTCCAGGTCGGCTATGTTGTAGTGCAGGGCAGAAGCAGAGAACGCCTCGCCGCCCATGATGCGCAAGCCCTTGCCATCGGCCTGAGTCTGCTGCCACCAACGGATGCCGGTCTTGGTACCCGTCTCCTGCGGGCGGATGTAGGGGAAGAACTGCTCGTCGGCTGTCTGACTGTAGATGCCAAGGCGCTGCGACGAGCAGCGGTCGGTGTAGTTCTCGTTGGGGCCGAGACCATAGAACTGGCTCTTATCCATGTCGTAGGGCAGGTCGAGCTTGATACCGAAGCGCATCAGATTGCCCACCTCGGCACCCTGGGTGGCCTTGAAGGTCTGGTTAACACGCACCTGACCATCGGGGGCTATGTCGTAACGCAGGCTGAGCTGGCCCTTGACCTCGGGCATGTCGTACACGGCCTCGACGGTAGCACCGCTCTTGTCGCGGGTGGCCACGAGGGTCTTCAGGTTGATGACGGGGTTGCGCCAAGCCTTGTAGCGACGCTGCACGGTGGCACCCATGTCGTTGTCGGTAACGGCACGCCAGAAGTTGGGGCGGAGCTGACCACCCTGGCCTAACAGGGATACACCGCCCACGGTGTAGCGGGTCATGTAGCCCGTGGCACGGTCGAAGGCGATGCTGAAGTCGGCACCCTCGACGATTACCTGGGACTCCTTGCGCTTGTCGGTCAACTTAACCTTGCCCGTGGGAGTACCCACAAAACCAGCCGCCGTGGTGGCGGGCTTGGCGCTCTGCGTGGCTATGGGCAGCTGAGCGTAGGCCATGGTCTGGCCGGCGGCTATGAGCGGTTCGGCAGCCTTGGTACGTATGTCTATGTTGAGCATTACCTCGGCCTTGGGGTCTATGCCACTGAGCGAGTAAGGCAGGGTAAACTCAGCCGACTGCTGGGGCTGCAGGTTGATGTCGTCCAGCTGTCCGTGCTGTACCTCGCGGCCGTCGGCCAGCAGAGTCCAGCAGAGTTTATAGTTAGCTATGTCGCGGAAGAAGTACTCATTGAAGAGCTTGATGCGGCCCTTAGACAGGTCGACGGGTGTAGCCCATACGTTCTGATGCTGATAGCCCACCTCGTAGGCGTGGGGGTTGAGCTGGCGGTCGGGGCCGATGAAGCCGTTGCTGTTAAAGTTCTTGTCGTCATCGCTGTCCCAGTTGTTATAGTCGCCGGCATACGAGTAGATGCGGCGGCCCTGGTCGTCGGTCTTGTGCAGGGCCTGGTCTACGAAGTCCCAGATAAAGCCGCCCTGGTACTTAGGATACTTGCGGATAAGGTCCCAGTACTCCTTGAAGCCACCCTGGCTGTTGCCCATAGCGTGGGCATACTCGCACTGGAAGAAGGGCTTGCGGGCCTTCTCATCGGTACGCAGGCAGTACGCTTCGCTGTCCTTGTGGGTAGAGTACATGGGGCAGTAGAAGTCGGAGTCGAAGTTCCAGCGGCCGCGCTCCCAGTGTACGGGGCGGCTGGGGTCCTGCTGCTTAACCCACTTGTACGCGTTCTCGAAGTTAACGCTCTCGGCAGTCTCATTACCGAGCGACCAGATGATGATACTGGGGTGGTTGTAGTACATACGCACGTTGTGCTGGTTGCGCTCCATAATCTGACGGGCATAGGCCGGCGTGCGACTGAAGGCCGAGTCGTCGTAGCCCAGTCCGTGGCTCTCCTGGTTAGCCTCGGAGATGAGGTAGATGCCAAACTCATCGCAGAGGTCATACCAGCGCGGGTCGTCGGGATAGTGGCAGGTACGCACGGCGTTGATGTTGAGCCGCTTCATTATCTGGATGTCCTGGCGCATACGGTCTACGCTCACCACATAGCCCCCGTCGGGGTCCAGCTCGTGGCGGTTGGCACCCTTGATGAGGATAGGCTGACCGTTGACGAGCATCTGCGAGTTCTTGATTTCTATCTTGCGGAAGCCCACTTTCTGGGTGAGCACCTCGGCCACCTGGGCACCGCTCCTGACCGTAGCCACGAGGGTGAAGAGGTAGGGCGTCTCGGCTGTCCACTTCTTCACATTGCGCAGGGTAAACCGTATGGTTCCTACAGCATGACGTTTGAAGTCGGCCGTGTTGCGAGCCACCACGGCGCCATTGGCATTGAGCAGCTCGAAGTCTATGACAGGCCGCCCGGACACGTTGACCTGAACCTCCAGGCTACCATCGCGATAGTCGTTGGTAAGGTCGGGGGTAATCTTGATGTCGTCGACATGCACCTTGGCATCGCGGCAGTAGAGGTAGCTCTCGCGGGCCACGCCGCTGAGGCGCCAGAAGTCCTGGTCTTCAGAGTAGGTGCCGTCGCACCAGCGGAAGGTCTGGAAGGAGATAAGGTTATCGCCCTTGTGGATGTAAGGGGTGATGTCAAACTCAGCAGCCACCTTGCTGTCCTCAGCATAGCCCACGAAGCGACCGTTAACATAGAGGTAGATGTTAGAGGTGACCGAGCCGAAGTGAGCGATAACCTGGCGGCCGTCCCAACTGTCGGGGATGCGCACCGTGCGGCGGTACGAACCCACGTGGTTGCGCTCGTTGGGCACGTAGGGGGGATTGTTCTTGAAGTGGCCGCGCCAGGCGTAGCCCACATTGACATAGACGGGGTCGCCATAGCCGTTGAGCTCCCAGTTACCAGGCACGCTGATGGTGCCCCACGACGAGTCGTCGAGGTCAGTACGGTAGAAATCGGTAGGGCGCTGGTCGGCGTTCTCGACAAAACGGAACTTCCACTTACCGTCGAGCGACAGGAAGTTGGCCGACCGTGTCTTGTCGCCCGTCAGGGCCGCGCTGCGAGACTCAAAGGCGAAGAACTGAGTGTGCAGGGGAAAACGGTTAACCTCATTGACCTGTAGGTCTTGCCACTCGGTATAAGTGGGAACCACGTCGGCTGCCATAGCCGGCATCATGGCAGTAAGGGCCATTGCTAAGAATAGTTTTCTCATGAAATTATTATTAATAATGATTACTTTCAGGATAGACATTACAAAGATAAGGAAAAACAATGGTAACTTTGCACTAAAAATCATAAAAAATGGCAAATCCATATATAACCACTTATCCCGACGTGATGAAGGGTAAGAAAATAATGTACGTACACGGGTTTATGTCGTCGGCTCAGAGCGGCACGGTGACCCTCTTGCAGACCCTGCTGCCCAACGCCACCGTGGTGGCCGAGGACATACCCATCCACCCGGCCGAGGCCATGGACATGCTGACCTGCATGGCTGAACGTGAGCAGCCCGACCTGATTATAGGAACCTCGATGGGCGGCATGTACACGGAGATGCTGCGCGGGTATGACCGCATTGTGGTTAACCCGGCCTTTGAGATGGGTCAGACTATGGCCAAGAGCAACATGATAGGGCGCATGACGTTTCAGAACCCACGCAAGGACGGCGTGGAGGAGCTGGTGGTAACCAAGGCGCTGGTCAAAGAGTATGCAGAGATGACCCAGCACTGCTTCGCGGGGATTACGCCCGAGGAGCAGCGCCGTGTGTACGGTCTCTTCGGCGACAACGACCCGCAGGTTCACACCTTCGACATCTTCCATGAACACTATCCGCAGGCCATCTACTTTCACGGTGAGCACCGGCTGGTCGAAAAGGTAGTGTATAGGTATCTGATACCCATCGTGCGATGGATAGACGACCGTCAGGAGGGGCGCGAGCGACCCGTAGTGCTGATGGGCATAGACACGCTGCGTGACAGCTACGGCAAGCAGACGTCCTCTATGCACAAGGCGTTCGAGCGCCTCATCGAGCAGTACGACGTACACATCGTGGCAACGGCTCCCACCAACGACCCGGCAGCCATCGGCGCCGACGGGGCATGGGTGGCCGACAACCTGTCGGCCCCGGCCTGGAACAGAGTCATCTATACCAACACGCCGCAGCTGCTCTGCGCCGACTATCTCATCACGGCACAGCCCACAGAGGGCTTTATGGGTACGGTGATAGACTTTGGCAGCGACAAGTTCAAGACGTGGGAGGAAATCATCACTTACTTCGACCTGTTAGGGGGCCAGTAAGCGGGCGGAAAACCTCACCGCCGGCTCAGTACTCGGTCTTGGTGGTACTGTCGGCCCACGCCCGGAAAGCGCTCTTGGCCTCGTCGGGCAGCAGAACGTCCATGGGCTTGTGCCGATGGGCCGGGCTGAGGGCCAACTCTTGATAGATAAAATCGTCGTCGAAACCTATAGCGGCCGCGTCCTTACGGCCGTTGGCGTAGTAGATGTGATCCAGATGGGCCCAGTAGATGGCACCTAAGCACATGGGGCAAGGCTCGCACGAAGTGTAAATTTCGCATCCGCTCAGGTCGAACGTGCCCAGTCGCAGGGCGGCCGCGCGGATGGCGCTCACCTCGGCGTGGGCCGTAGGGTCGGTGTCCAGGGTCACCCTGTTGGCGGCCTCGGCCACGACGACCCCGTCGCGGGCTATCACGGCACCAAAGGGGCCGCCGCCCTTGCGCACGCTGTCCTCGCTTAGGGCGATGGCACGGCGCATCAGTTCTTCTTTAGTCATAATGAGTATCGTTAGATTTGCCTGCAAACTTATTCTTTTTTCGCGAGACGGCAAATCATTCCAAGCTAAAAAACACTAAAACTGCCCGAGGCGCTACAACAACACGGCAAGCGACAGGCCGGCTGCCAGGGTATGGAGATGACTGTCGCCCTGGCGGCTGAGAGCGGGCTGCAGGGTGTAGTCTACGAAGAGGCGGGCTGCACCGTGGGGCTGCGTGCGGTAGGCTATCGACAGGCCGGTACCTACATTCAGGCCACCACGGGCGGGAAGGGGCTGGTGGCTCAGGCTGAGGGCCGAGTAACGGGTGTAGCCGCCCAAGAGTTTGCTGCCCAACAGCCAGCGACCCGTAAGGGGATAAGACAGGTAGGCACCGGCACTGGCCGAGAGGGCATCCAGCCGGTCGTCCTCGGCCTGGGTGTGCTGGGTTATCACGGCGGTATTGGCCAGGGTTACCCGTCCGCCCACGCCCACATAGGGCGAGAAGAAGTAGGCGCCCTCGGCTCCGACAGACGACCCTGCCGAGGTACGCATAGTGGTCTGCCCATCCAGGGCGTAGGCCGACAGGGGTATATTGGCCCCCACGTACAGGGCAGCGAACGATGGACGGAAGTCACGGCTGTATGTCTGAGGGTCGGAATGGGCGTCGCCCTGCGCGCGACCCAGCACCCGGCTGGCCAGCCAGTAGCCTATCTCGGCAGAGAACATTCCGATACTGGCTCCGGTGAACACGTCGCTCAGCCAGTGCTTATGGCCGCTCACGCGGAGCAAGCCCGTGGCGGTGGCCAACGTGTAAGCGCCCACGCCGACCCATGGACTGTGGTGTCCGTACTCGTGGGTAAGCATCGTGGCGGTCATAAAGGCGGTAGCCGTGTGGCCCGATGGGAACGAGTGGCGGTCACTGCCATCGGGACGGGTCACCCGGGTAGTGCGCTTCAGCCCCTCGGTGGCCGAGGCCATGACGAGGGTCGACGCCGCCCCGGCCACTGCCAACTGCGTCCACGTGCTACGGCTCTCCACGCCAGCCGTTTTGAGCCCTACTAACACCAATGCAGGCAGCAGTTGCATACCATTTCCGGCATAGCCGTGGCGTTCGGCCAGGGGTTCATGGCGCAGGTCACGGTAGTGGGCATCCTGCCCGCGCACCAACAGCCCGAGCGCCAACAGCGGCATCCTCGCATACAGTGTGGGGCTCACCGTGGCCGACGCAGGCACCATCTTTGCCCCTCCCAAGGTATCGGCAGCCACGCCCGCAGTCTGCGCGCAGACAGGCACAGTAGCCACCATTCCTACAAACAGCAGTATCTTCTTTATTGTCATATCCTTTGTTATTCTCAAAGTCTTCATTTCCAGGCCCGCAGCCCTCACAAGAAACACAAAAGGGGCACTTACCCATTGGAGATGCAAGCAACTCTATCGCAGTTACCCCCACTTGGATTGCCGAGGTGCAGCCTCTCTTCTACAAAGAGAGCGCAAACCGAGTGCAATCAAGCTCGCTTGAATTACCGAGGTGCAGCCTCTCTTCTACAAAGGTAGTGATAAAAACCAACTCCACCATCATTCCTTTCCTTTTTGTTAAGAAAAAATCTACCACAAGAGCTACCACAGGCACAATGTGCATCGAAACCACACAGCAAGCCATCAATCCCAAACCACAATTTCTCTCCCACACCACCAAAGGGCCTCCCGTCTTTGCCTGCTGTGGCGATAAAAAAAACGGGGAATGGTCTTGGTGATTCGTCTGTTGGTTCCTATCTTTGCAGATGGTATCGGCACACAAGGGCTGTTTATCGGCTGAGGGAACATGGCAATCAGGGGTCCCACAGCGACCACGAGCCGACACCTAATAATATTGAGCATGGAAAAAAAAACGACATTTATACCCGACAGTCGCCCTCGGTGCCGATGGTGCCGTGGCGGCAACCAACGCTATATAGACTACCACGACCACGAATGGGGCGTGGCTGTACACGACGACCGACAGTTGTTCGAGCTGCTGCTCCTGGAGTCGTTCCAGGCAGGGCTCTCGTGGGCCTGCGTACTCAACAAGCGCGATGCGTTCAGGCTCGCCTTTGACGGGTTCGACTACCGCAAGATAGCCCAGTACGACGAGGCACGGATAGAGGCTCTGAGCCAGAACGCCTCGATAATACGCAACCGCCTCAAGATACGTGCGGCCGTCACCAATGCCCGCATCTTCATGCAGATACAGGCCCAGGCGGGGTCGTTCGACCACTATATCTGGCAGTTTACTAACGGTGCCACGCTCCGAGAGACGGGTCTGACCACCTCGGCCCTCTCTGACCGCATATCGGCCGACCTGTACCGGCGCGGCATGCGCTTCGTGGGTTCCACCATCATATACAGCTACCTGCAGGCCATCGGCATTATCAACAGTCACGAGCCCGGCTGTTACCTATACCCCGGCCCCTGTTCTGACGGCCTGTAAGATTCTGAGGGAGAGCGCCCTGGCACCACCGCCGACCCTCTCCACACAGGCCGCGAACCCAACGGCCCGGCACCTTGTCTGCACTTTTCGTCACAGAGACCGACCTTTAACTCGCTAATGACGGCTCCCAGCGTTCCCGGAGCCGTCATTAGCAAGCTAAAGATGGTCGCGGGTCCAGCAAAGCCTATCACCGTTTCCATCACCGCTACCGCCCTGACAGCCGTGACCACCACTGCCATCACGGCGTTCACGGTCTTTATTGAGGGCATTATCGCTATTTTGCTCAAAAATAGTGCAAGCCGAGTGCCATGAGCTTGCTCGATGGCCGAGGTGCCGCCTATTTTCTGAAAAAAGTCCACAATCTTTTTAATAATGTGAAAAAAATGACTATCTTTGCACGACATTGTCACGACTACAATTTAAATAATTATAAAAGCAATGCAAAACAAAGGAATCGTAATTTTTACGGCCGTCCTGCTGACACTTGCCAGCATTTTCTACCTCTCGTTCTCGGTAGCGACCCGCTACTATGACACCGAGGCAGCAAAACTGAAGGACCCAGTGGCCCAGCAGGATTACAAGGACTCGGTTAAGTATCTCGGCATTTACCCCTATCAGAAATGTCTTGAGACCCAGATCGGGCTTGGCCTTGACCTGAAAGGCGGAATGAACGTTATTCTTGAGATTTCGGTCCCCGACGTGGTAGACAACCTTGCCGACCACAAGACTGACGTCGCCTACACCAAGGCGATGAAGGAGGCCCGCGCCCAGGAGGAAACCAGTCAGACCGACTTCATCACTCTGTTTATTAACGCCTACCACAAGATTGCACCGGGCCACCGCCTGGCCGAAATCTTTGCCACCCAGCAGCTGCAGGGTAAGGTTAGCCCGCAGAGTAGCGACAGCGAGGTTGAAAAGGTACTGCGCAACGAGGTGCAGTTGGCCATTGACAACTCGTTCAACGTAGTTCGCAACCGTATCGACAAGTTTGGCGTCGTCCAGCCCAACATCCAGAAGCTGGAAGGACAGGATGGCCGCATCATGGTCGAGATGCCGGGTGTCAAAGAGCCCGAGCGTATGCGTAAACTGCTGCAGGGTAGCGCTAACCTGGAGTTCTGGGAGACTTACAACTCTGACGAAATCGTTCCTTACCTCATCCAACTGGATCAGCGACTGGCCAACAGCACCAGCAACGATACCACCAGCGTGAAAAAGGATAAAGAGGCCAAAGAGGAAGAGGTCGCCAAGGCCGACAAGCCCAAGTTCGAGCTGAAGAAAGGCAATGCCAAGAAGGCTGCCGCAGCCAAACTGAGCGACGAGGCACAGGTGCAGGCTCTGAAGAAGCAGCACCCCCTGACCTCGATGCTGCAGACTATGGGCAACGGACAGCTCAGCGTGGTGGGCCTGGCCAGCGTTCGCGACACTGCAGCCATCAACAAGCTGATAACATCCAACGTGGCTAAACAGGTACTGCCCTCTGACGTAAAACTGCTGTGGAGCGCTACGCCTACAGACATGTATGGCGAGCAGGTGAAGAACGTGTTCGAGCTCCATGCCATCAAGGTAACTTCATCTAACGGCCGCGCTCCGCTGGAGGGCGACGTGATAACCGACGCAAGCGACGAGTTCAACAACCTGACCGGCGCCCCGGAGGTAAGTATGAAGATGAATCCCGAGGGAGCCCGTCGCTGGGCTTCGCTCACCAAGGCCAACATCGGCAAGGCCATCGCCATTGTGCTGGACAACTCTGTTTACTCAGCCCCGCGTGTAAGCTCAGAGATAGACGGCGGACAGTCGGCTATATCGGGTAACTTCACCGTTGAGATGACCAAGGACTTGGCCAACACGCTGAAGTCTGGACGTATGCCGGCCCCTGCCCGTATCGTACAGGAAGAGGTGGTAGGTCCTACGCTGGGTGCCCAGTCTATCCAGCAGGGTATCGTATCGTTCATCATAGCCTTTGTGCTGCTTATCATCTACATGATACTGATGTACAATGTCATCCCTGGTATGATAGCTAACCTGGCCCTGATAGTCAACGTATTCTTTACGCTCGGTATCCTCACCTCGTTCCAGGCAGCCCTCACCATGAGTGGTATAGCCGGTATGGTGCTGTCACTGGGTACTGCGGTAGATGCCAACGTGCTTATCTATGAGCGCATCAAGGAAGAGCTGCGCGCCGGAAAGATGATGAAGGAAGCCATCAAGGCTGGTTATAGCAACGCGTTCAGCGCTATCTTCGACTCTAACCTCACCTCGCTCATCACAGGTATCATCCTGCTGGCCTTCGGTACCGGCCCCATCCAGGGCTTTGCCACCACATGGATTATCGGTATCTTCTGCTCGTTCTTCACAGCTGTATTCCTCACACGTATCGTCTATGAGCGTCAGCTGAACCACGATAAGTGGATGCACTTGAAATTCTGGACCGGCGTGTCCAAGAACCTGGTTCAGGGAACCAATATTAAGTTTATGTCTATGTACAAGGGCACCTTCACGATAGCCGCTATCTGTGTCGTAGTATTCTTGGGCAGCCTCTTCACACGCGACCTGGACAAGAGCATCGACTTTACAGGTGGACGCAACTACGTGGTACAGTTCGAGAAGTCTACCCAGCCCGAGCAGATACGCGACATCATCGGCCAGGCGTTCCCAGGCTGCACCAACAGTGCCCTGTCACTTGGAACGGATAACAAGACCATCCGTATATCTACCAACTACAAGATAGAGTCTAACAGCCCGACCGTAGACGACGAGGCCGAGACGCTGCTGTACAACACCCTGAAGAAGAACGGCCTGGTTAGTCAGGCATCTGTTAAGGACTTCAAGAACCCGGACATCCGCCAGGGTGGTTCTATCATCAGCTCGTCTAAGGTAGGTCCCTCGGTGGCCAAGGATGTTACTTACGGTGCCATCATCAGTGTGATTATCGCCCTGGCAGCCATCTTCCTGTACATCCTGCTGCGCTTCCGCAACCTCGCGTTCTCAGTAGGTTCTACCGTAGCCCTGGCTTTCGATGCCCTGACCGTTATCGGTCTCTTCTCAGTACTGAAAGGCTTGCTGCCCTTCTCTCTCGAGGTAGACCAGACGTTCATCGGTGCCGTGCTGACCGTGATAGGTTACTCTATCAACGATAAGGTGGTGGTATTCGACCGTATCCGTGAGAACCTGAAGCTGCATCCGAAGCAGGATTACCAGATACTTTTCAACAATTCTATCAACCAGACACTGGCCCGTACCATCAACACGTCAGTATCTACCTTGATAGTATTGCTCTGTATCCTCTTCCTCGGTGGCAAGAGTATCCAGCCGTTCGCCTTTGCCATGACCTTAGGCGTAGTGTTCGGTACCCTGTCATCTATCTTCATCGCCTCGCCTATCGCGTACCTCACCTTGGGACGCAAGATACGCGACCGTCGAGTAGAGGCCGATCCCGAGTAAGCACAGACAATCATTAATATCGCTATAAGCCGCATTGCCCAGCAGGGTGATGCGGCTTTTTTGCGCGACAAGGGTCAGCAGGGCCACCAGGAAGATTAGCAGAAATCCAAGGATAGCGGGCTGATACTATAAAGCAGCGAGAGCAAACTGTGCGAGCGCCCCCTCTACCTACCGTTTTCCACCTTTCTATTTCCCTTGTGGATAGGGACTGATGTCGAAGACACGCACAGAACCCGGAGAGAGGTTCCGGTGATAGCAGATAACGACAAAGGGCGAAACGAGAGATGTCGTTTCGCCCTTTGTCGTCATCTATATAGCGCTATACTATATATATAATAATGTATAGACGGTCTCTATGGCCGTAAGAGCACATATATAATAATGTGTAAACCCCAGATGGAAACCCCCTGTGTTTCCTACTCCTCGGTGTACAGCACCTGGACAACCGTCTGTCCTACGGCCTTGAGCACCGCAGGGTCTATGTGCTCCATATTGTCGCTAACCGTGTGCCAGGTGGGGCCGAAGCTGCTCTGCTGACAGTCGGGGTAATAGGCGATGATGTCAACCGTGGGTATCTGGGCTACCTCGTTGAGGGGCACGTGGTCATCGGTTATCATGCCACCATCCTGACGAGGGAAATAGCCCCCATAGCCAGCCTTGCGGGCTGCGCGCCATACTTTCTTGACCACTTCACCGGCATACTGCTTAGAGATACCCTCCTGGTAGAAGCGCGCACCCTGGCCGCCCACCATATCCAGGAGCAGGCCATAACGTACACGGAAGCCCTGAGGCAGATGAGCTGCAAAATACTGAGCGCCCAGCGCCCAACTGTCATCGCTGCCCTCGCTCTGAGCCCATTGGGGAGTGCCCCAGTCCTCAGCATCAAAGCATACGAAGTCTACACCCACCCGGAGTGTGGTGTCGCGCTGTATCAGACGGGCTATCTCGAGCATCACAGCCACCCCGCTGGCGGCATCGTTGGCTGCCAGGATAGGCTTATGCCAGTTAGCCGAATCGGGGTCGTTGTCGGCCCAGGGCCTGCTGTCCCAGTGGGCACAGAGCAGCACACGCTCCGTAAGTTCCGGACGGCAACGGGCTATGATATTCTGGCTCTTGAGCACGGTACCGTCATAGCCCTTCACATCGGCACGCTGTATGCTCACCTCGCAGCCGTACTGCCTAAACTTGTCAGCTATCCAGCGACCACAGCGGTCGTGGGCCTCGGTGTTCATGGGCCTTGGGCCAAAGTCGCACTGAGCCTTGGTAAAGGCATAGGCACTGTCGGCACTAAAGGCAGGCCCCACAGGCTCAGCCTTCTCTATCTCGTCGGCAGCCTCAGCCATGTCCGAGCCCGAAGTACGATCCTTGACAGCCACCGCCACTACAGCCACCGCCACTGCGACGGCAGCCCCTCCTATCATCATCTTCATCTTACGTGTCATAGTTATCATGCTTGTTTACTCTGTTGAACCATAGCCATTACGCGCAGCCAGTTGCCACCCCATATCTTGCGGATGTCAGCCTCACTGTATCTGCGACGCAACAGCTGGATGGTAAAATTGACCACCTCCGAGGCATCGGCTATGCCGCGCACGCCTCCGTCGCCGTCAAAGTCGGTACCCAGACCCACATGGTCTATGCCCATAATGTCGATGGCATGCTCCAGATGTGCTATGGCATCCAGGAGCGTAGCCTCGCCGTCCCTGCGCAAAAAACCGTGGTACAGGGTGGTATGGGCCACACCCCCCTTGCGCGCCAAGGCCCGCAACTGGTCATCGGTCAGATTGCGCGGCACGTCGCAGAGCGCCTTGCAGTTGCTGTGACTGCACACGATGGGCGTGGTACTGATGTCGAGGGCATCGTAGAAACTCGATTCGGCCGCATGAGAGAGGTCTACCATAAGCCCCAAACGGTTCATCTCATGGATAACACGCACGCCAAAGTCGCTCACGCCGCCATGGGTGCCACAGCCACGTGCCGAGTCGCATATATCGTTGTCGCCGTTGTGGCAGAGCGTGATGTACACCACGCCCCTGTCGGCAAAGTGGCGCACATTGGCCACATCGTGCTCCAGGGCGAGTCCATTCTCGATGCCCAACATGATAGATTTCTTGCCATCGGCCTTGTTCTGATAGAGTTCCTGCGGTGTCCGAGCCTGACATACGCCCTGGCTGTAACGCTGCAGGATGCCGCCTATGCGGTCGAAGATGAGGTCGGCATAAGCCCGGGGCGACGCGGCAGGCAGCGGAGCTATCTCCGCGAAGCTCTGTCCCTCCTTAGGCTGTGGCAGATAGGCCACCATGGTGGTAGCGTCCATCTGCCCGTCGGCCATCTTGTGCAGGTCTACCAGGATGCGGTCATCGCGCCGTCCAAAGTCTACCCCCTGGGGAAAGAACATAGGCGTGTCACAATGGGTGTCCAGCGTGAGCACCCTGCTGTGCATCCGCCGGGCCTGGGCAAAGGTCGCGGCGGCGTCAACCAGCCACTTGAAGAGTGGCAAGCCAGCCTCGGCCAGCCACTCGGGGTGCCACTGTACGCCCATGACAGACTTCAGTTCGCTGCTCTCCATGGCCTCGATGGTACCGTCGGTCGCCGTGGCCGTAACCTTGAACCGCGGGCCGGCACTGGCCACTGCCTGATGGTGAAACGAGTTGACGTACAACTTAGGTGTACGGTATAGCTTGTACAGAGCCGAGTCGGGCTCCACCCCGACCGTGTGTGTAGGCTCCGTGCGGGCCGCGTCCTGCGAGTGCTTTATCGCGGTGTCTATATGCTGGGCCACCCGTCCGCCCAGGGCCATGGCTAATGTCTGTATGCCCCGACAGATGCCCAACATAGGCAGCTGCCGGTTGTACGCCAGTCGTGTCAGCAACAGCTCGGGCAGGTCGCGCTCGGCGTTGATGCCCCCTAAATGCTGTCCGGGCTCCTCGCCAGCCCACAGCGGATTGTAGTCGGCCCCGCCCGTGAGCAGCAGTCCGTCTATGCAGTTCAGCGTGCTGATGATAACGTGGCGGTCGGCCACCGGCGGAATTATCAGGGGCACCCCCCCCGCAGCCTCTACCTGGCGGTAGTATCTGTCGCGAAGCGTGGCGTCGCCCTCTGCATAATTAGCAGTAATGCCTATCACCGGACGGCTTTCACCCTCGGGATAGGCAGAATAAATGGACAGAAGACGCGCCTCTATATCGAAATCTTCCATAGTCATAAATTAAGTGGGAATGGTCAGCACACCCTACTCCTCGTCGGTGTCGGGGGCCACGGCTATCTCGCGCTTGATACTCTGCTCGAGCGAGATGAGGGTCTCTGTCGACACCACGCCGGGGATGGTCTGTAGCTGGTTATTGAGCAGGTCCATGAGCTGCTCATTGTCTCGGGCGTACAGCTTAATAAGCATGGTGTACGAGCCCGTGGTAAAGTGGCACTCCACGATTTCGGGTATGGTCTGCAAGCGCTCCACCACCTTCTTGTACATACTTCCGCGCTCCAGGTTGAGCCCCACGTAGGTACAGGTAGAGTACCCCAAGCTCTTGGGGTTCACGTAGAAACCGCTGCCGGTAATCACCCCGTTGTCTATGAGGTGCTGTACGCGCTGGTGAATGGCCGCCCGCGACACGCCGCACTCGGCGGCTACGTCCTTGAACGGCATACGGGCATTTTTAGACAGTATGCCCAATATCTTTTTATCAAGTTTGTCTACTTTTTCCATTTCTTCCAAATAGATTGTCGTCATTAACACGACAAAAGTAGTTATTTCCAGCGAAACAGACAAACAAAATGCACGGTTTTTTATTGTTTTCCGTGCATTTTGTCATCCCTCCACGCCCTTTGCGGTACCTTATGGCCTGACGGCCGATACCGCGTGGCGCTACTCGGCGGCTGTGGGGAAAGCCGAGATGCGCAGCCGGGCCGCGCCCATGGGCACCAGCGTCACCTCGTCTATCACGGGCGACTTGGCAGCGTCCTCGTCGGGCAACACGCCACACAGCCCAGTCTCGTCTATCGTCCACGAGGGTACCCGCCGTGCCAATGCGCTGAACTCTAAGGGCACCGACTGCAGGGCAAACGGGAAATCATCGGCCGGCCAGGGCTTGCGGGTCAGCCTGATGCCGTGGAGCAGCGAGCCGCCCTCAACAAGGGCGTAGTTCCAGGGGCTGCCAGGATATATCTCGGTAGTGGGCCAGAGCGAGGCGTCGGCACCAGCCTGCCAGCGACTGTCGCCGATGGCCGTCTTACGGCTGTCGCACTTGACGTAGCGCTCGCGTATCTTGAGCGAGAGTGTCAGCGGGCCATAGTTCACACTCACGCTGTTCTTGTTCAGCCTCCAGCGGCGGGCCGTAAGCCTCATGGGCAGGCTGAGCACCACCCTGTCGCCACGGTTCCAGTCGCGGCTTATCACATAGTACTTGCCAGCCACGGGCGGGGTGCCCATGCGCTGACCGTTGACCCACACCTCGGCCTCCTGGGTCCAGGTGGGTATGCGCAGGTAGAGGGGGAAGCGGGCCCGGCCACGCTCTATCTTAAAGCTGATGGTGTCGGCAAATGGGTAGTGGGTTTCCTCGGTCAGCGTGACGGCCCGCCCATCGGCCACGCGCACCTCGGCGGTACAGGCGGCATACATGACGGCCGCCACGCCGTTGTCGGGCGTAGCGTATATCAGGTTCTCGGCATAGTAAGGCCATCCCTGGGCATGGTTGTGCTGGCAGCAGCGACTGCTGAAGGGGTTCATGGACAGGAAGGGGCCAGGGTTCTGGATGCCGGGACTGTGGTTCTTGGAGTCGCTCACCACCATATTGGGCGAGGTGATGTACCGCAGCGCGCGGAAGTCGGGCATTACGGCTGCCGGATATGTGTTAAAAGCCACGTCCTCGCAGTTCTCGGCCCAGTAGGGGTCGCCGGTAAAGCGCAGCATTATCTCATCGCTCGCCATCTGCTCGACCATGCCACACGTCTCCACGCCCTGGCGCGGGTCTATGTAGCCCATCCGGGCGTTCTCGTCGGCCCCGAACATGCCACCGGGCACCTGTCCGAAGATGCGGCGTATCAGCCGGTGCGTATTGTACGAGGCGCGCAGCATGGCGGTGTCGCCCGTAAGCATATAGTAGGTGGCGGGCTCGCGGAAGCACTGGGCCACGTTCACATTGTGCCAGTTGGGCAGCGCCGTGGCCTGGTGCCAGTTGGCCGTGTTACGGTGTATCTTCCTGGCCAGCTCCAACAGGAATTTATCGCCCGTGCGGTTGTAGAGCCACAGCACCGTATAGAGGTTGTCGCCGCCGCGGCTGTTCTCCCAGTAGTCCTTCAGGAACTTGTCGTCGGGCAGAGCCAGCTGCCACTTGAAGTAGCGCGTCATCAGACCGATAACGCGGGCATCGTGGCTGTACTCATAGTAAGTCTGGAGGGTACTTAGGGCTATCATCTGAGCCCAGAGCTCTGGCCGGCCCTTGTTCACGTTGACGGGGCCGAAGCTGCCATCCTCGCGCTGACTGTTCAGGATGGCCTCTATCCATACGCGGGTCTCGTCGAGCATCTTGCGGTCGTTCAGGAGATAAGCCAGGTCGCTGTAACCTTTAAGCCAGTAAGGCACCTCTTCCCATCCGTGGTCGCCGCCACTGACGAGCCAAGCGTTGTTGTGCTTATCGAGCCACGCCGAGATTTCGCCAAGATGGCCGGTGAGGCCGTCGCGCTGTAGCTGCAGGTAGCGGCCCACCCAGCCACGGGGCTTTACGCTGCCCGCGGGCAACTTGATGAAGCTCTGCTGGCGCAGGGGCGCGCGGGCGTTCACATAGTTGTTACTCGTAGCGGTGTTGTCGGGCCGGTCTACCACCCGCACCACGGTATGGCCGTCTTTGGCGGCGGTGGCCGTAAGCCCCATGGCCACGGCACAGGCTAACCATATCTGCCTAAGTGTCATACGTGTATTATCTATTTGTTTTAGTTATCGGTAGATGGCACCCACGGTGGCTGCAGCCTCATCTCTGCGTGCAGCAACCCTCGCAGCCCCATCAGTTGCAAAGTTAACAAAAAGCGCGAACAATCTCCCCATTTAAAAGTAAAAAGGTTAAAAGTAAAAGGGTTAAAAGCACGGGGACGCGTGCTCCCCCGGATAGTCCTAAGTCCATCATAGAGGGATTTGGAATGGCGAGTGCGGGGACCGTGGGCGACCATTCGTTTGTCGCCATGGTCGCCCTGCTACCCTTGTTACTCTTTTACCTTCTTATCCTTTTACCTTTCTTCGCGGAGACCGACCTTTACATTTCCCGGAGCCGTCTTTAGCGCGCTGGGAGCCATCATTAGAAAGCTAAAGGTCGGTCTTTTCATTTTCCACAATGGCTTTGGTGTTTGAGATGTAAGCTAAGACAATGGCGGAAATGGTTGCCGTTTATGGGATGAATGTCACCGCACCTGTACCAGCGCCTCCACAAGCAGCGCGCACTGAAAGTGAGCAGTATAAAGCCTGGGGCAACGCCCCAGGTAACGTCCCCACACACGCAATGCGCGCTGTAAGCGCAAAAGAAGTGCAAGCCGAGCGCCATGAACTTGCTCGGACGGCCGAGGCGCAGCCTGCTTTCTATAAAAGAAGCCGTAAACGTTACCACAGGGGATAATGCCAATAGCCCCATTATACTAACGAGTATCGCCTCGTCCATGGGGCCGTTTGCGGTGGTAACGCCTACGGCTACTTTTGCGCCTGCAGCGCGATAATAGCTTAGTGGCTGAGTACCTGGGGCGTTGCCCCAGGCTTTATACTGCTGCACTTTCAGCGCGCGTTGCCAACATGAGTTTGCACGTTGCCTACACGGGGTTGCGCGTTGCCTACACGGGACTACGCGTTGCCTACACGGGGTTGCACGTTGCCTACACGGGATTACACATTGCCAACACGAGGTTGCGCGTTGCCTACACGAGGTTGCACGTTGCCTACACGGGGTTGCACGTTGCCTACACGGGGTTGCACGTTGCCTACACGGGGTTGCGCGTTGCCTACACGGGACTACGCGTTGCCTACGCGGGATTACACGTTGCCTACACTGGACTACACGTTGCCAACATGAGCTTACGCAAGGCTCACTTGGGGAAACTTGGGGCGATTTCTAAAAATATAGGAGATGCCAGCGATGGGCCAGAAGCCGGCGCCAGCGCGCTGGGAGCGCTTTTTACGTTTTTACTCTTTTACCTTTTTACCTTTCACAAGAGCCTTTTTACCTTTACCTGCCGTGGCTCCCCCCGAGGAGGTACTTAGGGTAACCGCCCTACCCCTCTGCCGGCACATAGCCGCCATGGCTGGCCACGTGGTCGATAAGGCGGGCAAAGAGGGCGTTGTGGCGCAGGGTGGGCTCGTGACCCATTAGGATGAGCTGCTTGCGGGCACGGGTCAGGGCCACGTTGAGTTTGCGGTCAATGACATGGCCGTCTTCCTCGAAGCAGTTGGCCGTCAGGAAATCGAGCTGATAGGCATGCTGGATGGTAAAAGAGTAGATGATAATGTCGCGCTGCGAACCCTGGTAACGCTCTACCGTGTCAATGGTGACGTGCCCGAGCGCCTCAATGCCCGTGGCCTCTAAGCAGTGGCGTATCATGGCTATCTGGTTGCGGTACGGCACGATGACCCCCACGGTGTGAGCCGCGTCGAAGTGGGCTCCATAGTAACGATAGATACGCCCGAGCAGACGGGCCACCATCTGGGCCTCGGCCGGGTTTACCTTGTCCGACTGGGTGGGGGCCACATTGGTAGCCGAGGCAAGAAACAAGTTGCGACAGGTGTGCATCAGCCGGCCCAAGGCATCGTCGGCCGGCACGGCCACATCCTGCGGATAGATAAACGACTCGCCCTGGTGAGGCAGCGGCACACACTGCAACTGCTCGCGACGGTAAAACATGCGGTTGGGGAACTCAGCCACGTCGGGGTGCATACGGCCCTGACGGCGCAGGATGCCCACAAAGTCGGTACGGCCCTGGGCCAACTCGCGGCGGTAGAGGCGCTCGAAGAGCGAGTCGCGACAGTCGTACAGGCCCATGTCGCGCAGCAGCGGGTCGTCTACCCGCGAGAGGGCCGCCGGCTGCTGTACCACGGCGGGTAGCTGCTTGTAGTCGCCCACGAGAATGAACCGGGGCACCCGGGCCAGCAGGCCCACTACCGAGGGTTCCAGTATCTGGCTCGCCTCGTCCACGATGGCCAGGCTGAACTGTCGCAGCTCGAACAGGTAGGCCCGGCTCTGCAGGGTAGACGTGGTGGCCACCACCACGCGGGCCGCGGCCAATGTGTGGCGTACATGGTCCAGCCGGGGAGTGGCTCCCAGGCGACTGTCCAGCAAGTGGGGACAGAAGCGGGCATCGCAGGTGTACGCCCCGCCTATGCGCAGATAGTCTATGGCGGCCTCATCGAGCATGGCACATATCTCGTCGACCGCCCGGTTGGTGTACGACATGAGCAACAGGCTGGCCGATGCGTCCGTAAGGGCCTCCTCGACCATGAAGCGCAGCGCCATAGATGTCTTGCCTGTTCCGGGCGGGCCCACGAGCAGGAAGAAATCGTTGGCGCGCTTGGCCTTGAGCAGAATGTCGTCGTAGGCTGGGCTATAGGACCGCGTGAGCTGGCGCGAGGCATCGGCCGTGGGCTGGCGCTGCCCCAACAGCAGATCCAGCCGTGGCCCCGAGCTGCTCACCAGTTCGCGCAGGCTGCGCAGTTGGGCCGTAAAGGTGCTGTCAGAGCCGCCATGCTCTACGGCGTAGGTACCCTCGGCCAGTATCTGGGGATTCTGCTGACCGTCGTTCAGGTGCAGGGTGATACGGTGGGTGTGTATATCGGTGAGCGAGCCCTTGAAGAGCAGCGCGCGGCGCACATCGGGCTCGCCCTGGTAGGCATACAGGTACACCATGTCGCCCGTACGGAAGTTGGGCAGGAAGTCGGCACCCTGGTCGGGTACCCGCAGGGTTATGGTGTCGTATCCCCCGCGCCCAGAGCTCCGCTCCTTGCTCATAATGGTAAGCCCGGTATATATATTGCCCATCTCGCGCTTGGTGGCCAGGGGCATATTCCACAGGTCGGCCATGCTGGTGCCCACGCCCTCGTGTACGCCGACCTTGGCAGCCAACTGCTCGCGGTACACAAAGGTGGCCATGGCGGCCAGGTAGGCCCGGGCCACAGGGCTGAGGGCATGTAGCGGGCCCAGCAGCTGCTGTTGCTGGCGATAGATGTAGTCGGTATAGAAGCGGCCACTTATCTGGCGCTCGTTGAGGGTCTCGGGGGTGAGGCGGTCGATGACGGGGCCGAAGCCCTGGCGGGCGTAGGCGTAGTCCTGGGCCACGATACGGTTGCGGAAGGCGATAGCCTCGTGGAAGAGGGCCTGGTAATAGTTCACGCTGACCAGTCCGCCGGGCAGGGGGTACTTAGAGTAGAGCAGGCGCAGGTCGGTCTGACTGTGGCGACGGTCAAAGTTGTAGCGCAGCACGCCGGCGTAGAGCAGCAGCTGTACATAGTGGTCCTCCTTCTGGTAAGAGCCGTAGCGGTTGGGGTGGCCGCTCTGTATATTGTAGTTGGCACCCGACTTCTGCTCCACTAAGAGGCGCAGGTCGGTAGTCATAAGGTCCACGCGACCCTGGATGCCCAACTGCTCGCAGACAAACGAGGGTTCAAGGATGGCGCGACTACGGTCGTAGCCCTGGCGGCGCTCGCCGGAACCATCGGGGCCAAACAGGTGGCTCACTATGCCGCGCAGGTTATCTACCTGGCGCAGGGCGGCGGTCTTAAAGTCTTCGTGCGAGTTGAAGTCGGGACAGGTGCAATACTCCATGGCGCGCTCGCGGAAACTGGCACGCAGCGTGTCGTGCCAGTCGTAGTCGTCGGCATGGTTGATGATGTCGTCCAGGGCACGGCCGGCAAAATTACCTAACAGGATGGCCTGCGAGTTGGCTGCGCTGGCCAGCCGGTTGACCGTGTAGGACAGGGGGTGATGGCCATAGTCGGTAAAGCAGCGTGCTATGGCGCTGATGTCGACCAGGTAATCGGGCTCCAGGACTATGAGCGACGGCTCAAGAGGGTCGTCGCCATGGCAGTCGAGCAGATTGAGCTGGGTGCCACGGCGAAGCAGGGGGCGCAGGTACTCGTGGGCTCCGTAGGCCACCCTCACCGTGGACGCGGAGCCGTCGTGGTCGGTATCGGCATAGATATAGTGGTCGTCGGCACGGCTCACCACACAGCGCAGGTAGCGGCGGTTAACCGCCTGATGGCCCGTGGGTCGGCGGCCGGCCACGGGGATGTGCCCCACGAGGTAAGGGGGTACGGGCTCGCTGCCCACAGCCGACACGAGCAGGGCCAGGGCGCGCAGGTCGTAGCGCCAGTCGTCATCGGCGATAGCTTCAGAGCTGTTAGAGTGGCGGCGCATGGTCTGGATGGCCACAGTATCGGCAGCGCCCACTCCATGGGCCCGACAGAGATAGTCTATCTGGGCGAAGAGGTTACCAAAGGCCATCTGGGTGTCGCGTATGCCCTCGTAGCACACCTGTACCAGCACGGCGTGCAGGTTCTTGTTGCGCACATCGGGGGTGGCGGCGGTCAGGTCGGCCAGTGCCTCGATACGCCTGAATAGCTGTTCGGTTGTCGTAGTGTCCATCGCTCTATTAATAATAATGTGGAATGTGCTAAAAACAAGATTGGGAGAATCTGCCGATTCTCCCAATTCAGTACCCAGAGCCGGGGTCGAACCGGCACGGATTGCTCCACTGGTGTTTGAGACCAGCGCGTCTACCGATTCCGCCATCTGGGCCGCAGACTTAGCTGATAAGTCGGCTGCAAAGGTAACTGATTTTTCCGAGATAACAAAGTTTTACAAGAAAAATCTTAAAAAGTTTGCGCCGTTCGTGGATAATGGTTATCTTCGCCCCCAGAACAGATTTCATCGTAATCGCGCAATGGCTAACATAAACAATAATTACTGTGTCATACTGGCTGGTGGTAAGGGGCGCCGTCTCTGGCCGTGCAGCCGTGAACAGTATCCCAAGCAATTTATCGATTTCTTCGGCAGTGGTCGTACGCTGCTCCAGCAGACGTTTGACCGCATGCGCCGGCTGCTGCCTCTGGACAACATATACATCAACACTAATCAGTCCTACATGGACTTGGTGCGCCAGCAGCTGCCCGAGGTGGCACCAGACCATATCATGGCCGAGCCCATACACCGCAATACGGCGCCCAGCATAGCCTGGGCGTGTCACCGGATAAGCCATCTGAGCCCCAAGGCCAACTTGCTGGCCATACCGTCGGACCAGATGGTGCTGGACGAGGCTGCCTTCGGGCGCAATGTCAGCGAGGGGTTCGACTTTGTGTCGGCCAACGACTGCCTGCTTACTATGGGCGTAAAGCCCACCCGTCCGGAGCCGGGCTACGGCTACATACAGCAGGGCGAAGTGGCCCGTGGCGAGGTGTACCGTGTGCAGTCGTTTACCGAGAAGCCCGACCGCGAGTTTGCCCGCATGTTCTACGAGAGTGGCGAGTTCTTCTGGAACACAGGTATGTTCTTAGCTAACATCCCGTTCTTGTTCCACACCTTCTGCCAGATGCTCCCGCAGGTACTGCGACGGCTCGACATAGCCCATCCGTCGTGGACTATCGAGGAGGAAGACCACTATGTCACAGAGAACTTCCCCTCGTACCCCAACATGTCCATCGAGCGTGGCATACTGGAGAAGTCGGAGAATGTATATGTAATGAGGTGTACCTTCGGGTGGGCCGACGTGGGCACCTGGCACAACATCTACGAGGCCATGAGCCGCACGGAGGGCGACAATGTGGTCATAGACTCTGACGTGATAGCCGACGAGGCGCACAACAACATCATCAAGTTGCCCAAGGGCCGCTTAGGGGTCATCAACGGGCTCGATGGTTTCATCGTGGCCGAAGAGGGCAACGTACTACTCATCTGCCGCAAGGAGGACTCGTCTGCGCTGATACGCAAGTATGTCTACGACCTGCAGATGAAGCGTGGCGACGACTACGTTTAACCTTATTATATTATAGGAAATGACAACAGGAAAATTCTGGCTCGCCTGCCTAATAGTCATGGCAGGCTTGAGCGCCCAGGCACAGTCCACCAAGACTGTCAAGATGGTGATTTGCGCCGACGGCACAGCCGGCGAGTATCTCGGAGAGAGCGCCGACAAGTACCATGTACAGTATCAAGATGACGGATGGGTGGACAAGAAGACCAGCAAGATAGAGTTTTGGTCGGCCGCCAAGGGCAAGGGATGGGTCTGTGGCCGCAAGGACAACGGCACGGTGAACATACGCCAGCGCCCTGATGCCAACGCGCCCGTAGTGGGCCAACTGGTCCGCGAGAGAGGGTACATACCAGACTCGGCCAAGTGCCTGGGCGTAGAAAACGGCTGGTACCGGGTAGACTACAACGGTACTACGGGCTATGTAAAGGCATCGGTGGCCTACTGGAGGGCCAAGTCGTTTGACTGACCATACCCCCAGCAGTTGCTGGAACCACTGATTATATAAGGCAAAGGGCCCACACCGTTAGGGCGAGCCTCAACGCAAAGCCGCCGATACGCTGTCGGCTCCCCATGGGGGCGATGGCGTATCGGCGGCTTGGTGTATGCGCAGACCAGAGCCAGACCTGTGGGCATCAGAGCTTCTTAAACTCGGCGTAGATGCGGTCGGCTATGGCCTGCATCTCGTCGGCCTCTAACTTGAGGTGCTCTTTGCGGAAGTCTACATCGGCCTCCGAGTTGATAGGCATCAGATGGATGTGTGCGTGAGGCACCTCCAGACCCAACACTACCTGAGCTACCTTCTTACAGGGGAATGCGGCGCGTATGGCGGTGGCCACTTTCTTAGCGAAAAGCTGGAAAGCGGCTAAGTCCTGGTCGTCCATGTCAAAAATATAGTCGACCTCCTTACGTGGGATGACCAGCGTGTGACCCTTGGTGAGGGGACTTATGTCGAGAAAGGCGTAGAAGTCGGCGCTCTCGGCACACTTGTAGCTCGGAATCTCTCCTGCGGCTATCTTAGAGAATATCGTGGCCATATTATTCGATTGAGATTTTGTCGATACGCAGGCGGATAAGTCCGCTGGGGATTTTGATTTCGGCCACGTCGCCCACTTTCTTGTTGAGCAAGCCCTTGGCGATAGGCGTCTGGATAGAGATTTTGCCCTCGCGGAGGTTGGCCTCGCTCTCGCTCACGATGGTATAGGTCATCTTGGCCTGGTTGGCCAGGTTAGTCATCTCCACCTTGGACATAATCTGTACCATGTCGGTGCTCAGACGCGACACGTCGACTATCTTAGCCTCTGCGATGGTCAGTTTCATCTTGTTTATTTTACTCTCAAGGTGCGCCTGGGCCTCCTTGGCGGCATCGTACTCTGAATTCTCGCTCAGGTCACCCTTGTCACGGGCTTCAGCTATTGCGGCTGATGCCTTGGGACGTTCTATTGCTTCGAGCCTGTGAAGCTCGGCCACGAGTTTATCGTAGCCCTCTTGCGACATGTAAGCCATAATACTTGTTATGTTTTTTATTAGTTCAACTTGTGCAGAGAACAATAAAATAATGGAACCCCGACAGCCCTTCAGCCTTGCCGAAATTCCAACTACTATAGTTCTCGTACTTAATACCGTTGCAAAGATAGCACAAATTTAGATATAAAACAAAATAAAAACTGATATTTTTTGTTTTTCAGCGCTTTTTGATGATTTCCACAGGGCTGGAGAGGGCTGCCATGGGGGCCGAGACCATCGCGTATAGTAAAGTGAGGACCGGCAGGGGCACGGTGAGAACCATCGGGGCTCGTATGACGCTCATTCTTAACGAGTTGATTGATTTATGTCAAGAAAACTGCCATCACCGTTATTTCCGCAGCCATTTGCTTGGCGATATGGGTCATTAGCGCTACCTTTGCAGCGTGTTTTTCATAGTATTAGATTTAAGGTTAACAAGGTTTTGGACTCAGCGGAGTCCATTTTTTTTGCCCTTAACCCAAGTAGGCACTATGAGCAGCACGCCCAAATAGACAGATAGCGGCACGCAAACGACAGGGGTGCGGCCCCCAAGCCCCCCAAGGGGGATGTAACATAGCAAATAGGAGAACCGAGAATCTCTCTAATATAGCTGAAATTATTACCCCATTCGCAGAGACCGACCTTTACGATGCTGGGAGCCATCTTTAGCGAGCAGGGAGCCGTCTTTAGAAAGCTAAAGACCGGTCTTTACGATTTCAGAGGTCACTTCCCCTGACATCACAACAGCCACGATTTCCGCACAGACCATTTCACATCCCCCTTGGGGGGCTTGGGGGCCGCACCCCTGCTGCTTGGGGGCCGCCACCAGGCTGCTTTACCCCCGAAAAGAGAGCCAAAAGGGTGGCGGCAGGGGCCGAAAAACAACAAAAGGGCGTAATTATTTTGTAATACACTTATTTTCATGTAATTTTGCAGTCTGATTAAGAATTTCACCATTAATGAAAATACTCGTAACGGGTGCCAGTGGCTTTATAGGCAGCTTCATTGTCGAAGAGGCGCTGCGCCAGGGCATGGAAACATGGGCCGCTATCAGGCCCACCAGTTCCAAGAAATATCTGGCCGACCCGCGCATACATTTTATAGAGCTCGACTTCTCGTCGCAAGAACACTTGGAGAATGCCCTGAGGCCCCACACGTTCGACTATGTCATCCACGCTGCCGGAGTTACCAAGTGCCTGCACCCCGAGGACTTCTATGAGATCAACACCGAGGGCACCAAGCGGCTGGTGAAGGCACTTATCAGCCTGCAGATGCCCATACACCGGTTTGTGTACCTCAGCTCGCTCAGCGTGATGGGCGCCATACGCGAGGAGCAGCCTTACCAGGAGATAACCGAGCACGACTACCCCCGGCCCAACACCGCCTACGGCAAGAGTAAGCTCAGGGCCGAGCGGTTCATCGAGTCTGTGGGCACCGGGTTCCCCTCGGTCATCCTGCGGCCCACCGGCGTGTACGGCCCGAGGGAGAAAGACTACTTCATGATGGCCAAGAGCATCAAGAAGCATGTAGACTTCGCCGTGGGGTTCCGCCGCCAGGACATCACGTTCGTCTATGTCAAGGACGTGGTACAGGCCGTGTTCCTCACCCTCAATCACGGTATGAACGGCCGCAAGTATTTCCTAAGCGACGGCAACGTGTACCGCTCGGCCGACTTCAGTAACCTGATACGGCAGGCGCTCGGCAATCCCTGGTGGATACGTATCACCGCGCCGGTGTGGTGCCTGCGCCTGGTAACGGGCGTGGCCGAGATGGTGGCCCAGGCCACGGGACACATCAGCGCACTCAACCGCGACAAGTTTAATATCCTGCGCCAGCGCAACTGGCGCTGCGACACCGAGCCCGCCATGGACGAGCTGGGCTATCACCCTCACTACGGCCTGGAAAGGGGCGTGGCCGAGACCATCGCCTGGTACCGACAGGAGGGATGGCTGTAAGCAACGACCCTAAAACGATTTCGGACTTTGAAAACTATTATCGACATATTCCGCATAGAGCGCTCGCCGCGCCGCGGACTGCTCGCCATGGAGTGGGTGGTCATGGGCTATACTGTGCTCACGCTGCTCATCATCCTGTTTACCTACACCAAGTTAGTCAACCCCGACTCCATGATATGGGGACGTGCCCGGGCCGTGGCCATGACGCTGGCCCTGTGGATAGTGTACCGCATAGTGCCCTGCCGAGCCACCCTGCTTATCAGGGCGATAGGCCAGATGGCGCTGCTGGCCTGGTGGTATCCCGATACGTACGAGATTAACCGCGTGCTGCCCAACCTGGACCACGTGTTTGCCGCCTGGGAGCAAGCCCTGTTTGGCTTCCAGCCCGCCCTCACCTTTGCCCGCGCTGTGCCGTCGGTCGTGGTGTCCGAGCTGATGAGCCTGGGCTACGCCGCCTACTACCCCATGATGGTGGTGGTACTGATGGTCTACTTCTTTGCCCGCTACCAGGAGTTCACGCGGTGCGCCTTTGTCATCATAGCCGCCTTCATGGTGTACTATGTGGTCTACGACCTGCTGCCGGTGGCCGGCCCCACCTATTATTATAAGGCGGTGGGCGTAGGGCAGATTGCAGCGGGCGTATTCCCCAGCGTGGGCCACTACTTCAGTACCCACACCGCCTGCCTTACCACCCCAGGCTATGCCGACGGGTTCTTCTACCACCTGGTAGAAAACGCCAAGGCCGCCGGCGAACGTCCCACGGCCGCCTTTCCCAGCTCGCACGTCGGGGTGTCCACCATCTGCATGCTGCTGCTATGGCATGCTCGCCGGCGGACCCTCTTCTACACGCTGCTGCCCATCTACATACTGCTGTGCCTGGCCACGGTGTACATCCAGGCCCACTATGCCATCGACGCCATAGCCGGCTTCATCACGGGCGCGGTTCTCTACGCCGTGCTGATGTACGCCATTCCCCTGTCCACCGAGCGCCACCGGCACTAAGCACCCCACGGCCGGGAGCCATGCGCCCACAGGCCATCACCCTATAACGAATAACAACCCATAAGATAATGAAACGACTATATATAGAGACCTACGGCTGCCAGATGAACGTGGCCGACTCAGAGGTGGTAGCCTCCATCATGCAGATGGCGGGCTATGAACTGTGCCAGGACGAGGCCAGCGCCGACGCGATACTCCTGAACACCTGCAGCATACGCGAGAACGCCGAGAACAAGATATATAATCGGCTGGAGACCCTGCATGCCGAGCAGAAACGGGGCCGCCGGCTCATCCTGGGCGTGCTGGGCTGCATGGCCGAGCGTGTCAAGGACGACCTGATAGACCACCACCACGCCAACCTGGTCTGCGGGCCCGACAGCTACCTCAACCTGCCCGACATGATAGCCCAGTGCGAGACTGGCCACAATGCCATCGACATTGCCCTCAGCAAGACGGAGACTTACCGTGACATCGTGCCTCAGCGCATTGGCCTGGCCCACATCAGCGGCTTCGTCAGCATCATGCGCGGCTGCAACAACTTCTGCCACTACTGCATAGTGCCCTATACCCGTGGTCGCGAGCGGTCGCGCGATGTGGAGAGCATCCTGCGCGAGGTGGCCGACCTGCACAACCGCGGCTTCCGCGAGGTTACCTTGCTCGGCCAGAACGTCAACTCATACGGTCTGTCGCCCTCGGGCAAGCGCGAGGAGGGCTCTACATCGTTCGCCCAACTGCTGCGCATGGTGGCCCGTTCTGTGCCCGACATGCGGGTGCGCTTCACCACGTCTAACCCCGAGGACATGACCGACGACATACTCTACGCCATCGCTGAGGAGCCCAACCTCTGCCATCATATCCATTTTCCTGTACAGAGTGGCTCCAACAAGATACTGCACCTGATGAACCGTAAGTACACACGCGAGGACTATCTGCGTAAGATAGACGACATACGACGCATCATCCCAGACTGCGGCATCACTACCGACATCTTCGTGGGTTACCATGACGAGACCGAGGCCGACCACGCAGAGACACTGAGCCTGGTACGCGAGGTGGGGTTCGACAGCGCGTTCATGTTCAAGTACTCTGAGCGCCCGGGAACCTACGCGGCTAAGCACCTGCCCGACAATGTGCCCGAGGAGGTAAAGATAGCGCGGCTCAACGAACTCATACAACTGCAGACAGCCGTGAGCGCCGAGCAGAACCGCAAGGATGAAGGCCGCGAGTTCGACATCCTGCTCGAGTCGGTCAGTAAGAGGAGCCGCGAGCAGCTCATGGGACGCACCCAGCAGAACAAGGCCGTGGTGGTAGACAAGGGCACGCACCACGTGGGCCAGACTATCCGCGTACGCATTACCGGCAGCACCAGCGCCACCCTCTTTGGCGAGGAAATATAAGCCGCGGGCAAAAAACTGCTGGTTTACCTTGCTTTTTCTACACAAAAGACATATCTTTGCATCATTATGAAGGAATTTATGCAAATCCTCAAGCGCTACCTGCCCCCCTATAAGCGCTTCCTGGTAGGCTCGGTGGTGTTTAATATCCTTGCCGCGATATTAAACATCTTCTCCTTTGCCGCCATCATACCCATCCTACAGATACTGTTCAACACAGGCGAGTACAAGACGGCCACCACGCTCATGGCGTGGGGCAGCGGCGACCTCAAGGAGGTAATGGCCAACAACGCCAGCTACTACGTCAACGAGCTAATAGCCATGACCAACCCCGTGACCACCCTGCTGCTCATCGGACTGCTGCTGGCTTTCATGACGTTTCTCAAGACGGGTGCCTACTTCCTCTCCTCGGCAGCCATCATACCCATGCGCACCGGCGTGGTACGCGATATACGCAACGAGCTGTACCGCAAGATTACCACGCTGTCCCTGGGCTTCTTCAGTGAGGAGCGCAAGGGCGACATCATAGCTCGCATGAGCGGCGATGTACAAGAGATAGAAAATAGTATCATGGCCTGGATAGACATGCTTATCAAGAACCCCATCCTGATACTCTTCTACTTCTGCGCGCTTATCTTCATCAGCTGGAAGCTCACCCTCTTCACGCTGTTCTTCGTCCCCCTGTTCGGGTGGTTCATGGGCGCGGTAGGGCGCAAGCTCAAGGCCAACAGCATTACCGTCCAGGCGCTGTGGAGCGACACCATGAGCCAGGTCGAGGAGACCTTAGGCGGACTGCGCATCATCAAGGCGTTCTGCGCCGAGGAGAAGATGGAGCGCCGCTTTGACCGCACCAACAGCAGTTACCGCGACAGCCTCACCCGCGTTCAGATACGGCAGCAGGCGGCACACCCTATGAGCGAGTTCTTAGGTACTCTGATGATTGTCATTGTACTCTGGTTTGGCGGCATCATGGTGCTGCGCAGTCACGCACTGGGCGGCCCCACCTTTATCTACTACCTGGTGATGCTCTACTCTATCATCAACCCGCTCAAAGAGTTCTCGCGTGCCAGCTACAACATCCCCAAGGGTCTGGCCAGCATGGAGCGCATAGACCGCATCCTCAACGCCGAGATTACTATCCGTGAAAAAGAGCACCCTGTACACATCCACAATCTGGAACACCAGATAGAATTTCGCCATGTGTCGTTCCGCTACGAACAGCAGTGGATTCTGAAGGACATCAACCTGGTCATCCCCAAGGGCAAGACCGTCGCCCTGGTCGGGCAGAGCGGCTCGGGCAAGTCTACGCTGCTCGACCTCATTCCCCGGTACTACGATGTACAGGAGGGAGAGGTACTTATCGACGGGGTGAACGTCAAAGAGCTGGGCATACACGACCTGAGACAGCTCATAGGCAACGTGAACCAGGAGGCCATCCTCTTTAACGACTCATTCTATAACAATATCACCTTCGGAGTGGAGAACGCCACCCGCGAGGAGGTAGAGCAGGCGGCCCGGATAGCCAATGCCTACGAGTTCATCACCGAGTCGGAGCACGGGTTCGAGACCAACATCGGCGACCGTGGCGGCCGTCTGAGCGGTGGCCAGCGCCAGCGCGTCAGCATAGCCCGCGCCATCCTGAAGAACCCGCCTATCCTGATACTGGATGAGGCCACCTCGGCGCTGGACACCGAGAGCGAGCGGCTGGTGCAGGAGGCGCTGGAGCGGCTGATGAAGACGCGTACCACCATAGCCGTGGCTCACCGCCTGTCTACCATCAAGAGCTCTGACGAGATATGCGTGCTCCACGAGGGGCGCATCGTGGAGCGCGGCACCCACGAGGAGCTGCTCCGTATAGATGGCTATTACAAGAAACTGCACGACATGCAGCAGGTATAAGGAGGCTATGGCTATGATAATGCGCGTCATGTACCTGCTCACGTTCGGTGTCCTGTACACCCTCTCGCTGCTCCCGCTGCGTATCCTGTACCTGTTGAGCGACGTCCTCTGCCTGCTCGTCTACCGCGTGGTAGGTTACCGCCGCCGACTGGTGCGCCAGCACCTGCGCGACTCCTTCCCCGGCCGTACCGACCGCCAGCTGGCCGCCATAGAGCATGGTTTCTACGCCTGGTTCTGCGACTACATCGTCGAGACGGTCAAGCTCTTCTCCATGAGCCCCCGCCAGATGCGCCGCCGCATGGTATTCAAGGGCACCGACAAACTGAGCGAGGCCGTAGACCGTGGCCAGTCGTGCGGTGTCTACCTGGGCCACTTCTGCAACTGGGAGTGGATTACCTCGCTACCCCTGTGGGTGTCGCCCAAGGGACAGTGTACGCAGATATACCATCCCCTGGAGAACCCGGAGTTTGACAAGCTCTTCCTCGGGCTGCGCTCGCGCTTCGGTGGAGTGAGCATCCCCATGGCCGAGACGCTCCGCCGCATAGCCGCGTACCGCGCGCACAAGCAGCCCATCATCATGGGCTACATATCTGACCAGATACCGTTCTGGAACAACATCCACCACTGGCTCACGTTCCTCAACCACGACACGCCTGTGCTCACGGGCAGCGAGAAGATTATCCGCGCCACCGGGCAAGCCACCTTCTACGCTGACGTGAGGCGCATCAGGCGCGGATATTACGAGTGTACGTTCGTGCCCATGACCATGCACCCCGAGGAGACCCACGAGTGGCAGCTCACCGACCAGTACTTCAGTCTGTTAGAGGCTTCCATCCGTCGCCAGCCCGAGTGCTACCTGTGGACGCATAACCGCTGGAAGCGCACGCACGAAGAGTACAACCTGCGCCTGGACCCCGAGACGGGCCGCGTCAACATCACCGACTCTATCGAGGACATCAAGCGGCGCAAGGGACTACTCTGACCATCGCCCCACAGCTGCCCCGGCAGCCGCAACCATCATAAAAGGCATATCGCTATCCCCCAAAAGGGCGCGATATGCCTTTCTTCATTTTACAGGTGCCCGGGGGACTGCCCCCGTACCCATAGGTACAATCACAGGTGCCCTTACCAGGCTACAGGCTGAGATTCTTCTTCGTTAGGAGCATCTGCCTCGTTCGTTGGAACCATGGAATCCGAACCCACAGCACACAATTCTTTCTCCATAGCGATTTTGAGCGAATCGGGAGCCACATACTCTTCTTTCTTCATTGATAGTGATGTGTCAGTTATTATGGCAGCCCGTTCCCTGAGCCTGCCGGTTAATAAGATAGGGAACTCTGACGGCACAAAAAGAAAAGCGTGGGAACTTGCACACATCGCCCGTCCCACGGATTGAGGCCTTCGCATTGCCCTGCATTGTAGAACGAGCAACTGCGAAGCCCACGCCGATATGAACACTATACTCCCTCCTCCCCACGGCCGCTCCCACGGCATACGCCGGGGCCACCATAGGCAAAAGGGATGTGAGTACACACATCCCGAGGACATCTGGCCCATATAATATTGTTGTGTTTTTAACAATCTGTATTTCTTATGCAAACAACTGTTTTACCCTATAAAGATA
>CAKPZJ010000006.1 GCA_934204655.1 uncultured Prevotella sp.
TAATTCTACAAAATCACATACTAATTGTGTAACTCGCTGAAAATCAGATTTGGATTAAGGGTTTCCTAAACCTTTGTTCCGAGTTCGATTCTCGGCGGGATCACGCAAGCCATCAGCTAAGAGGGCGCAACTGCTACGGCGGTTGCGCCCTCTTATTATAATAAGGTATAGGTACCCCCGGTATCGGCCGCCGCCATCAGTGGCAAGCGGCCGATACGAGTTACAGGCCCCGCGAGCCCTTGAGGTACAGCTCAGGCCACAGATGCTTGGCATAGGTGTAGCCCCGCAGCTCGTAATAAGTACGCAGGCCCTCAACGCGGTTCACGAAATCGTTGTAATCCTTGGCCTCGGGTGCCATCCACTGCACTTCGCTCAGCGCGCCCATACGCGGCAGTACCTGATACTCGACCAGCTGAGGCGAACTGAGGTACTCGGTCCACAGGTTGGCCTGCACCCCTAATATGCGGGCGGCCACTTCAGGTGTAGCAGTGGCTGGCACAGGCTCAAAGCTGTACGTCTTGGCGATGGGGAGCGTCCCGCCGATACACAAGGGTTCATTGTTCTTCTTATCTGTCTGATAGTAGTCAAAGTAAGCGTACGAGTTGGGCGTCATGATGACCTCGTGACCCAGGGCAGCGGCCTGCGCGCCCGGTTCGGCACCCTGCCACGACATAATGGTGGCACTCTTGTCTACATTGCACTCCAACAGCTCGTCCCAGCCTATTATCTTGCGGCCCTTGGTGGCCAGGTATTTCTGGATGTCCATGGCAAAATAACCCTGCAACCGGTCTTCCTTAGTCTGCTTGCCCTCGGCCTTGATACCCAAGTCGCGGATGGCCTGCTGGCACTTGGCACAGGCGGCCCAGCGCATCTTAGGGGCCTCGTCGCCACCTATGTGGATGTACTCGGAGGGGAAGAGAGAGCACACCTCGTCCAGTATGTCCTTGGCGAACTGGTAGACACGCGGATTGCCACCACAGAGGATGTCGCGGTAGACACCCCAGAAGTGGCCCACCTCGTAAGGGCCGCCCGTGCAGCCCAACTCGGGATAAGCCGTCAGGGCTGCCAGCATGTGGCCGGGCATGTCTATCTCGGGAATGATGGTGATATAGCGGTCGGCAGCATACTGCACCACCTCGCGTATCTGCTCCTGGGTGTAGTAACCGCCGTAGCGCTGACCATCATCGATGTCAGAATTGCGCCCCACAGTAGTGCCCGTACGCCAGGCACCCACCTGGGTGAGGCGGGGATACTTCTTAATCTCGACGCGCCAGCCCTGGTCGTCGGTGAGATGCCAGTGAAAGCGGTTCATGTTGTGCAGGGCCAACAGGTCGATGTACTCCTTGATGAAATCGACCGTGAAGAAGTGTCGGGCGCAGTCCAGATGCATGCCCCGGTAACCAAACCGCGGCGCATCGGTAATGACGGTGGCCGGCAGAGTTACCTCGGCGGCCGTGGTGAGTATGGGCAGACTCTTGCGCAGGGTCTGTATGCCGTAGAACACGCCCTGCGGAGTGCTGCCGGCTATCACTACGCCGCGCCCCGTTACCTCCAGGCGGTAGCCCTCGGCCTCGCGCACCTTGGGGTCTATCCGCAGCAGTATATTACCGCGCTGGTTGTGCTTGTCGGCCGTGGCCGTAGTGGGGGCGATGTGGGTCTTCTCGCTGATGTAGGCAGCCAGAAACTTAGCGTTGCGCGCCATGTCGGCCCCGCCCTGATATACGATGCGGGTAGCAGCCGTGAGCCGATAGGCATCGCCCTTAGCAGGAACTATGTGGGCCGGCAGAGGTACCACGCGGTAGTCGGCCCTCTGGGCCTGTGCTCCCAGGGTCAGGGTCATGGCCAGGAGTATCATTATCTTTCTCATTGTCTTATTAATAATAGGTGCAGATTACTTTACAGGACGGTCTTCCATCTGCCAGTCCATGATATTGCTTATCTGGGGGATAAGCTTCATGGCTATCTTGCGGTGGCCCTGATAGTTGGGATGGCCGTCGGCACCGTAGTCGCGGCCATCGCGCAGGATTTCGAGCATAGGCTCGGCCAGATAGACGTTCTTGTCATTGTAGAGACGCTCGCGCAGGATGGGGAAGCACACCTGGAGATACTTACGGGCCGAGTGGGGCATGACGCAGAGCACGGGCACGTCGCCGTAGTGCTTGCGCAGGTTCTGAATCATCTTCACATAGTTGCCCACATACTGGTCGGGTGTGGGGGTAACCTCGCGCGAGAAGTCGTTGGTGCCCAGGTTGATGAGTACCAGGTCGGGACGATACTGGCTGAAGTCGTACTCTACCGAGTCGACGTTGTCAAACAGTTTGGTGTGGCGCAGGAGCATGGGGTAGTCAGAGCGCTGCTTCTTGTCGCCGTAGTTACGCACCATACCCTGGCCAGAGTGGGCCGCGATGGCGTAATCGGCATCGAAATAGCGTGCTATGATGCAGGCGTAGGCATGGTCTACGTTCTCGGTCTCTATTTTAAAATGCTCATTCTGGTTAGGCGAGTCTGAGCCATAACCACAGGTGTAACTGTCGCCGAAGACCTCTATCATACGCTTCTTGCGAGCCACGCCCTTCAGCTGCGCGCCCTTGGCGCCATAGTAGCCATGGATGGTGGTGATACCGTTGCCCTCGCAGGCACGCTGCAGGCGCAGGCGGTGGGTACCCCGGCCCAACTTGTCGGCCAGCAGAATACGCTGGTGAGCCAGACTGTCGGCATAGACCTTGCGTACAAAGCGCCCGTCGATAAACACATTAAAATAGCAGGGGCGCGTGCTGCTCATGTCGACCGCAATAGCCCCACCGGTGAAGTCGGTCTGGGCGTAGATGCCCGTCCAGTCAAACTTCACGTCGCCATTGTCAGCATGCTGGACACGACCAGTATAAGTTACGCCCTTAGTAATAAGGCGACTGTAGTCTATCTTCTGTGCCGAAGTCTGGATTGTAAGCGCCAGGAGGCACAGTAACAGAAAATGTTTCTTCATGATTTTCTCTCTATTTATGATTAGTGATTATATACATACCCGATACGATGGGCGGAGCCATCGCGCCGCCCTACTCTACCGTTACCTCATCCAGGAAGAACCACGCGGGATAGCCCACGCCGTAATGCCATGACGGGCAGAGGCCAATGGTCTCGACCCTGACACGTAGGTAGCGAGCAGTTATAGGCGTGGCCGATGTAACGGTACCCGGTATGAACTTAACCGACACATCGCGGTCCTCGGCAAACTCCTTTCGGCCCATATCTGTCCACTTCTTGTTATCCATAGAGTACGAGTAGCTCACGCTCTTGGGCAACAGGATCCACGCACCAAGTTGCTGGAGGAAGTCGGTGGTAACACGGCTGAAGGTTTTGGCGTCGCCCATGTCGAGGACGAAGTCGGCATCGCGGCCTTCCCAGCCTACCCAACTCTCCACATAGCTGGTGCCTCCGTAGAGGCCGTCGGTCAGCGCCTTGTCGGCTATGGGCTGGTAGGGCGGGTTAGGCGCGCTGTGCCATATCACCCTTGCGCCGGCGGCCTTGTTGTCATTGGGCCTGGGCAGGAAGCGTGTCTGGTACAGCCGACAATAGTCATCGGTGCGGTTATTGCGTTCGTTCAGAGTGGCGATGCCGTACTGGGCACACTGACGACGGAACACCTCGAGCTTACGGCTCACCTCAGCGGCATCTTGGCCTGCCTTGGTCCGCGTTATCTCCAGCTCGCTGTAGCGCAGTGGCAGTCTGGCTATCTGGACACGCGCCAGCAGCGTACTATCAGTGGCCACGGCAGCCTCAGCCTGGTCGAATATCTCGGCATAAGTCTTCATCAGCTGGTCATTGAGCATACCATTCTTGTGAGAGATGGGTGAGTCGTATATCCACAGCGGCGTATGCGACGAGAGCAGTGCTCCTGTTATCATAGCCACATATTTATATATATAGGGTGCCGCGGCGCCATAGTAGCCATGCACGAAGGCCCGCATGAGCGAGTCGGCGTTCTGGTAAGGGTTCCACATCAGCTTGGCCATCATGTAGGACCTCAGCTCGCCTAAGTCGGTACCTTTGGTGCTGTTTATCTGCTCAAATACCATGGTGGCGTGGTTCTTCTTGAACAGCTGCATGTTTTTCTGGATGATGTGGAAATTAGGAAAAGGCGACACCATGTTGTCAAAGTTGATGCCATAGTCCCACACGAAGATGTTATGGCTGATGCGGCCCCAGCCCTCGAGCGCACGCATGAAGTCGCGGCCCGACTCGTTGTCAGTCAGGGGCACCTCGCGCTTGCAGTCTATGTCGCACAGCATGATATTAACATTGGGGAGGGGCTTGGTGTGCTTGGGCGGGTGCATGCTGTACAGGTAGGCAAGGGTAGAAAACTGCTTGTCAGGGAAACGGCGCGCCAGTTTGTTAACGAAGCGTATCAGGTTGCCCGAAGGAGAGCCCTCGTAAGCATCGACCTTGGCACAGGCATCACAGTGGCAGTAGGTATTGTTGCCATCGTTCTGGCTCACGCTTATCATCTTCATGCCGGGGTTGGCCTTGAAGATGGAGTCTATCTTCTGGGCGGCCAGCTCGAACACCTCCGGATTGGTCAGACACCACTGGCTGTGGCTTCCGGGCCGCCGCTGCCCGTTTATCAGCGAGTAGTACTCGGGGTGGCTTGCTCCATAGACCGATGCCGGCAGTATGCGGTTAAAGGTATGCACCCACAGGTTGCCCGCGAACTCTTCCGGGCTGTTCTCCAGACGGAACCAGCGCTCATAGTCGGGATCCTGGTTGCCGTAGCCGTGAGTCTGGCGGAAACGGAAAGCGGGCTTGTCGCTTATATGGATGGCTGGCAGGGCCACAGTAGACATCGGGGTAAACGTGTAAGCCTTATAGGCGTAATAGCTTACGCCCAGATAGCGCTCCAGAAGGGTCACCACGCCATAGACAGCGCCCTTTCCGCCTCCTGTACGTATGTGCGCCATGCCGTCCTGGCAGTCTATTGCGAACGCGTCCTCGGCCTCGGGGTTCATCCGCTCGCCTATGACTATGGCCCCCTTGGCTGCCTTGCCGGTGGCGGTGGCCAGCGGCGCGCCCGAAATTCTGTTGACAAAGCGACTCAGCATGTCGGCTGCCTCGCGGTTCGTGGGGGTGTCCTCGGCCAGCACGATACGTGCCTTAGCCTTGCCCTTGCTCACCAAGGTCATCTGCGCATGGGCGGCCAATGAAGTCAGCACTACGGCCGCCATCATCGCCCATATTCTCTTTATCATCATTTCTGTTATCTGTTTGGGTTGTAATTATTCTATTGCACTGACTTTGCAGATACAAAGTTAGTCATTTTTTAAGCGACGAGGTCAACTTTTTCTCCAATTTTTGCTTGTATGTCGGTTTTTTCGCTTACCTTTGCACTCGCAAAGCGGGATGTAGCGCAGTTGGTAGCGCACTACGTTCGGGACGTAGGGGTCGGGCGTTCGAGTCGCCTCATCCCGACCATGCGAGGCAACTTGGAGAGAGTTGCCTTTTTTTATTTCCAATCTATCTGACATGAACATAAGAACCACACTCATCACCTTAGTTATGGCAGTGGCCAGTATGTCGGCCCGGGCCGGCAATGGGGGCACACTGCGTACCTCTGTAGGACACCAGATGCTGATAGGGGCCGCCGTGGAGCCTTACCAGTTAGAGAGCGATACCACGGCATGGGCCCAGTTGCTGACCAGCCAGTTTAATGCCGTCGTGGGAGCCAACTGCATGAAGGCCGACGCGCTACAGCCCCGCGAGGGCGAGTTCAGATGGGCCGCGGCCGACGCGATGGTCAGCTTTGCCCAGCGCCATGACATGGCCGTCATAGGCCACTGCCTG
This sequence comes from uncultured Prevotella sp., assembly GCA_934204655.1. GTDB lineage: Bacteria > Bacteroidota > Bacteroidia > Bacteroidales > Bacteroidaceae > Prevotella. The sequence continues at coordinate 5,833 of CAKPZJ010000006.1, forward strand.
GTATGGCACTCGCAGTGCCCGCGCTGGATGTTTCGCGATGCCGACGGGTTGGCCGTGAGCCGCGACAACCTCATCCGCCGCATGCGCCGCCACATTCACACGGTGGTGGGCCACTTCCGCGGCCGTGTCAGGGGGTGGGATGTGGTCAACGAGGCCATAGGCGACGACGGCCAGCTGCGTCCCACGCCTTATCTGCAGATTATAGGCCCTGAGTACATCAGCCTGGCCTTCCGCTTTGCCCACGAGGCCGACCCCGAGGCCGAGCTGTACTACAACGACTACTCTATGGCCAACCCGCGTAAGCGTGCTGCGGTCTGCCGGCTGATTCGCAGCCTGCGCGCCGAGGGCCTGCGCATCGATGCCGTGGGTATGCAGAGCCACAACGGTCTGAACTATCCGTCGCTGAGCGAGTACGAGACGACCATCGACTCGTTAGCAGCCTGCGGAGTGCGGGTCATGATAACCGAGCTGGACATCAACGTGCTGCCAAACCCACACAACTTTGGCGGGGCCGACATCAGCCAGCACTTCCAGGCGGATGCGCGCTACAACCCGTACACGGGCGGTCTGCCCCAGGAGGTGGCCGGCCAGCTTACGCGTCGCTACATGGACTTCTTCAACATTTACTACCGTCACCGCCATCAGATAAGCCGCATCAACCTGTGGGGAGTGAGCGATGCCGACTCGTGGCTCAACAATTTCCCCATCCATGGACGCACTAACTATCCGCTGTTGTTTGACCGGTCCCTACGGCCGAAGCCGGCAGTGGCCCAAATCATACAGTTGTTTAGCGGGGAGTAAAGGCAGGGGATACCCAAGCCCTTCTCACAAAGCCCCCAAACACCAAGAGAGAGAGGCTGAATGGCAAGCACGGTAGCCGTGGGCGTGACGGTAATCCCCGAGTTTTATAAGGGGGTAGCCCTCACCCCCCCACGGGGGATGCGAAATCGCGTGTGTGGGAGCCGTGGGAGTTCTGAAGGCAGGAGCAACAGCCATTCCCTTTTCCCACGATGGCGATCGGCTGCCCTTTTTACCCCTTTATCTTTTTCACCCTCTTACTTTTCTCCCGTGGAGACCGACCTTTGCGATGCCCGGAGCCGTCTTTAGAAACGCAAAGGTCGGTCTTTTCGTTTTCCGCGATGGCCTCGGGGGTGTAAAGAGCCTACTTGGGAAAATTGGCAGTTGCTTCGGATGCGCCAGAGCGCCCTCCTCTATCAACACGCGCTGCAAGCGCAACAGTATAAAGCCTGGGGCAACGCCCCAGGTACAACACCCACACACGCCATGCGCGCTGTAGGCGCAAGGACAATACCTGCTGAGTGCCACGAACTTGCTCGGATGGACGAGGCGCAGCCTGTTTCCACAAAAGTAGCCGTAGGCGTTACCGCAACAGGAGTAGCTACCAACTGAGTCCCAAATCATTCACGCGGCAATGATTGCCGATACCGCCCCCTTGGCTTAACGCCTCGCTACTTTTGCGCCTGTAGCGCGACTATAGATTGGTGGTTAATTTACCTGGGGCGCTGCCCCAGGCTGTAAACTTTTGCGCTTTCAGCGCGCGTTGCTTACTCGGCCTCGCCCATGGGCTGCAGGACCGCCAAATTGTCCACTGCCCCATTGCCTACAACCAGTTCGGTAGTCCATTTCGGTGTTTTACACATGCCCACGGTCAACTCGGCCATTCGTTCTGCCATCCCCCTACCACTCAGCATCAACATAACCGTCAATCTGTCCACTGCCCCATCGCCAACAACTTACTCGGCACCCCCACACACGACCCGCATACTTCCCTCAGCTATCGCCCCATTTTTAGAAACCAGCCTGCGCCTCAACACTGCAAATCGCAAAAAACTTCGTTTTTTCCTTTGTAGTGTCTTCGGCTTGCACCTTTACGGCCAAGGCCGTCAAGGTAGGCGGCGTTTCGGCAATAAAAATAAATAAAATTTATTTTGTATTTCTCTCAACTTGCACTACCTTTGCACCAAGAATAAACAGATTATCAAATACAAAGACTATTATGGCAAAGAAAGCTTTACTGATGATTCTCGATGGATGGGGAATCGGCAAACATGGCAAGGGCGATGTTATCTATAACACGCCTACTCCTTACTTGGACTATCTCAACGCTATTTCGGCCCACTCGCAGCTCCAGGCTTCTGGCGAGGACGTGGGTCTGCCTGACGGGCAGATGGGTAACTCTGAAGTGGGACACCTTAACATCGGCGCCGGACGTATAGTTTACCAGGACCTGGTTAAGATTAACCGCGCCTGCAAAGACGGCTCTATCCTCAAGAACCCCGGTATCGTTGCCGCTTACAGCTACGCCAAGGAGACGGGTAAGAAGCTGCACCTGATGGGCCTCACTTCTACCGGCGGCGTTCACTCTTCGCTCGACCATCTCTTCAAGCTCATCGAGATTTCTAAAGAGTACGGCCTGAGCAACACCTACGTACACTGCTTCATGGATGGCCGCGACACCGACCCCAAGAGTGGCGTGGGCTTTATCAAAGACCTGGACAAGGTGTGCGAAGCTAACGGCGCACACATTGCCAGCATCGTGGGCCGTTTCTACGCTATGGACCGCGACAAGCGCTGGAACCGCGTCAAGGAGGCTTACGACCTGCTGGTCGACGCTAAGGGCAAGCAGGCTACCGACATGGTCAAGGCCGTAGAGGAGAGCTATGCCGACGGCGTTACCGACGAGTTTATCAAGCCTATCAACAACCAGGCCGTCAACGGCACTATCGAGGAGGGCGATGTCGTTATCTTCATCAACTTCCGCAACGACCGCGCCAAGGAGCTTACACAGGTTCTCACGCAGCAAGACATGCCCGAGGAAGGTATGCACACCATCAAGAACCTGCAGTACTACTGCATGACTCCGTACGATGCCAACTTCAAGGGTGTTAACGTACTCTTCCCCAAGGAGAACGTCGAGGACACCTTAGGCGAGTACCTGAGCAAGCAGGGCAAGCGCCAGCTGCACACGGCCGAGACCGAGAAGTATGCCCACGTTACCTTCTTCTTCAACGGAGGACGCGAGGCTCCCTACGAGGGCGAAGACCGCATCCTGGTTCCATCTCCCAAGGTGGCTACTTACGACCTCAAGCCCGAGATGAGCGCTTACGAGGTTAAGGATAAGCTGGTCGGTGCCATTAACACACAGGAGTACGACTTTATCGTGGTCAACTTCGCCAATGGCGACATGGTGGGCCACACGGGTGTCTATCACGCCATAGCCAAGGCAGTACACGCCGTGGACAACTGCGTGCGCGAGGTAATCGAAGCAGCCAAGGCCAACGACTACGAGGCCATCATCATAGCTGACCACGGCAACGCCGACAACGCCATCAACCCCGACGGTACGCCTAACACCGCCCACTCGCTCAATCCGGTGCCTTTCATCTACGTAACCGATAACAACAGCGCTACGGTAAAGGACGGCCGATTGGCCGACGTGGCTCCCTCTATCCTGCACATCATGGGACTGGAGCAGCCTGCCGACATGACCGGCGAAAACCTTATCGAGGACAACAAGTAAGCCACTGACTTACTGACCGCCATACGGCATACGGGCGCCGGGGCCACCTACAGGGTAGTCCCGGCGCTCTGTATATATATAATGTAAAAAAACAGGCAAAACGTGATGGCGTTACGCGCTTTTGCAGTAATTTTGCAGCCAAATCGTAACCACTACCACATGAATGTACAGATAGACGAGTCGTGGCGCAGCCACATCGGCGACGAGTTTGACAAGCCCTACTTTGCCAACCTTACCCAGTTTGTGCGCACCGAGTATCAGCAGCATACGTGCTACCCTCCCGGGCGCCTTATCTTCAACGCCTTCAACCTCTGCCCTTTCGACCGCGTGCGCGTAGTCATCATCGGGCAGGACCCTTACCATGAGCAGGGGCAGGCCATGGGCCTCAGCTTCTCTGTTCCTGATGGGATAGCCATGCCGCCATCGCTCCTGAATATATTCAAGGAGATAGAGGGCGACGTGGGGACACCCATGCCACCCTCGGGCAACCTGACGCGGTGGGCCGAGCAGGGCGTGATGCTGCTCAACGCCACCCTGACCGTACGGGCGCACGCTGCGGGCAGCCACCAGCGCCACGGCTGGGAGACATTTACCGACGCGGCTATCAGGGCGCTCAGCGCTGGGCGCGAGCATGTGGTGTTTATACTCTGGGGAGGTTACGCCCGGTCCAAGGCGGCCCTCATAGACCGCACCCGGCACCTGGTCTTGGAGTCGGTTCACCCCTCGCCGCTGTCGGCCAACAGGGGCGGATGGTTTGGCAACCACCATTTTTCGCGCTGCAACGACTACCTGGTGCAGCATGGGCTGCAACCCATTAACTGGTAATGACTATGAACGAACTACATATACTTCAGATAGGCAACGTGCTGGTTTCGCCAGATGTGTTTACGGTCAGGTTCTGCTGCGACCTTGCCGCCTGCCATGGCGCGTGCTGCATAGAGGGCGACGCAGGGGCTCCGGTGACACTCGACGAAATCGGCCATTTAGAGGAGTCGCTCGATGCGGTATGGGGCGACCTCTCGGCATCGGCCCAGGCGGTGATAGACCGTCAGGGAGTGGCTTATGCCGACCGCGACGGCGACCTGGTAACCAGCATAGTGGGTGGTAAGGACTGTGTGTTCACCTGCTACGAGGGCGACACGTGTCTCTGTGCCTTGGAGAGAGCGCACCGTGCCGGCCATTGCCCCTTCGTCAAGCCTATCTCGTGTGCCCTCTACCCCATCCGCGAGAAGCAGTTTCCTGATGGTTCGGTGGGCATCAACTATCACCGTTGGCGCATCTGCCAGAGTGCCCTGGACAAGGGCCGCGAACTCGACCTACCGCTGTACCGCTTCTTAGAGGGCCCGCTCACACGCCGTTTCGGCACCGAGTGGTATGCCGAGCTGTGTACCGTGGCCGACGAGCTGCGCGCTCAGCACCTTATCTGACGGGGCGGCCACTGCCCCACCCTCAGCTACGGCGATACTCAGTGGGCGACATGCCTACATGCTCCTTGAAGTACTTGCCCAAGAAACTCTGATTAGGGAAATTCATCTCATGAGCTATCTGCTTGATGCTCTTACGCGAGTTCTTGAGCTGCACACGCAGTTCCATGACCACGTAGTTGTCAATCCACTCGTTGGGAGTACGCTGGCTTATCTGCTTGATAGTCTCGGAAAGATACTTGGGGGTGATACACAACTGCTGACCGTACCAGCTGACGCGGCGCTCGGTACGGAAATTTTTCTCGACCAACGCGATGAAATCGGTGAAAATCGTGTCGCCGCGGCTCTTCTTCCTTTCACCGCTATTCATTATCCTGTAGATGGTATTGCCCAAGTCGTAGATCATGGTGGCTATGGTTAGCCGGGCCACGTCGCGCCTGAAGTGGTGGGTGGTACAGTCCATCTTGCTCTTGAGCATCTGAAAATACTCCCTGAACGTGGCGGCCTCGTTATCGGTAAGCTGCGACACCGGGTGGCTACGCGCGAAGAGAAAAAGGGACGATATTTCGTGTACATCCTTGACCGTTTCGCTGAAGAAGTCGGTCGACAGGATGAAGCCGATACCACAGAAGTCGCGGCTGAACATGCAGTTGTCTACCACCATGCCTGCGCTGATGATAATGACATCATTTGGGCCCACATTGTGGGTCACGGTATCCAGCAAGTACTGCGCGCTGCCCTTGAGGCAAAGCCCGGCCATGATACACTGCATGCGCCGTGTCTTATAGGGGAACGGTATCTTAGCCAAGTCGTCAAAGAGCAGGATGTCGTTGTCGATGTGGCTGCCGGAAAACTTCTCTAAGGTCGATGCGATGGTCACCTCGGTTATATCCTTACTGATATGTTTCATAGATTTATGGGTTATTGTAGACGGAGATGTCGCCAGGCATCAGGGCGATGCCTTCGACGCGCTGTACCTGGCTGGGGCGGAAGTGGGCATCGCCACTGACGCGCACCCGACGGTAATAGGCGGGGGTGAAGAGGGCGTAGTGCTGCTCGTCGGTCTGGCCGGTACACACAAACTCGTTGCCGTCGACCCAGAGGTGCTGGCCACGGGTGGCCCCACGCAGGGTAAGGCGCACGTAGCCATAGAAGCCGGTGCCAAACTCGTAGCTGACGATGTCGGAGACGGCATCAAAGTAGAGGGGGCGACGGATGGCTCCTATCTGCATACTGGCGGGAGGGGCCAAGGGGTAGGCGGCAGGGGGAAAGTCGTGCTGACGGGTGGCGCGGGGGTGAACCCACGCGGCGAGAGCCAGTTGGGGGCCGTAACCGTCATCGGGTTCGGCGGGGGTGTCGTGGTACTCACCACCAGGGGTAAGCCACACGGCGGCCTGACGGCAGAGCCAGCCATCGTCGGCCTGATGGGCAAAGGGGCGACCGCTGCGCTCACGACCGTAATAGCACACGGCCACCTGCTGCAGGCTGTCGGCACCCGTATGGGGTGGGGCGTAGAGCAGGGCCACAGTATTAGAGTCGGCGCGCAGGTAGGGAGTTACGTCGATGGTAACGGTGGCCGCGCCGCCATGGCTGCCAGACATGGGGCTGTGTACAACCGAGGGGCTGAGGTGGGCACCATTGAAATAGAGACGGAACTGGCCATGAGTGGTAACCATCACGGAGCCGCGCAGGGGTCGCCGGGTACCCACAAAGGTACGGCGGAACCACACGGCAGCGGTGCTGTCGGCATGGGGTGCCGCCATCCAACGGGTGCCAAACGTCTGCGCAGGAGCACTGGCGGCCCACAGGACAAGGAGGGTTGTCAGGAGCGTTCTCATCGGCGTAATGTTCTTTTTATCATATAGTTGCAAAATTACCACTTTTCTTACTGCCCGCCAAGCGATGGCCCGTATTTTTAGGGAGACGGCACCTGACGGACGGGGCAAAACAAAAGGCATACCCGCAGGTGCAGGTATGCCTCGTATGTTGACAGGGGCGCCATTAGGCGTCGATATTGGCGTAAGTGGCGTTTTCCTCGATAAACACGCGGCGAGGCTCCACGTCGTCGCCCATAAGCATGGAGAATATCTCATCGGCATCGGCCGCGTTCTCGATGGTTACCTGCTTGAGCAGACGGGTCTCGGGGTTCATGGTGGTCTCCCACAGCTGCTCGGGGTTCATCTCGCCAAGACCCTTGTACCTCTGGGTGTGCAGGGCCTTGTCGTCCTCGCGTCCAGCCACGTACTTGTCGATAAAGGCTTGGCGCTGCTGCTCCGTATAGCAGTACTCGCTCTCCTTCTTGTACGTACACTTGTACAGGGGAGGGGTGGCTATGTACAGGTGGCCGTCCTCTATAACCTTGGGCATGAACCGGTAGAACAGGGTCATAATGAGGGTGTCGATGTGAGAGCCATCGACATCGGCATCGGTCATTATGATAATCTTATCGTAACGCAGCTTGTCGATATTGGCCTCTCGGTCGTCCTCGCCCTCTACTCCGAAGCGCACGCCGATACTCTGGATAATGTTCATCACCGACTCGGCCTCAAACACACGATGCCACTGCACTTTCTCTACATTCAGTATCTTACCGCGCAACGGGAGGATAGCCTGGCGGTAGCGGTCGCGGCCCTGCTTGGCCGAACCGCCGGCCGAGTCGCCCTCGACGAGGAATATCTCGCACTCCTTGGGGTCCTTGTTGGAGCAGTCGGCCAACTTGCCGGGCAGGCCGCCGCCGCTCATCACGCTCTTGCGCTGCACACTCTCGCGGGCCTTGCGGGCAGCGATACGGGCCGTGGCGGCCAGCACCACCTTCTCGCATATCTTCTTGGCCTCTACGGGATGCTCCTCGAGGTAGTCTGAGAGCGCCTCGCCCACGGCCTGCTGCACAGCGCCGGCCACCTCGCTGTTGCCCAGCTTGGTTTTGGTCTGGCCCTCAAACTGTGGCTCGGCCACCTTGATAGATATAACGGCCGTGAGGCCCTCGCGGAAGTCCTCGCCGGCTATTTCTATCTTGGCTTTCTCTATCTGCTTGGATATAGCTGGGTCATTATCGGCGTAAGCCTTGAGAACACGGGTCAGGGCAGTACGGAAACCGGTGAGGTGGGTACCGCCCTCGATGGTGTTGATGTTGTTAACATACGAGTGGATATTCTCAGAGTAGTCGGTATTGTACATAATGGCCACCTCGATAGGTATACCCTGCTTCTCGGTCTTCAGGTAGATGACGTCGTCGAAGAGGTGAGTACGGTGACGGTCTACGTAACGCACGAACTCCTTCAGGCCGTCCTTGGCGTGGAACACCTCCTGACGGGTCTTACCCTCGGCGTCGGGGCGAAGGTCGGTCAGCGTGATGCGGATACCTGCGTTGAGGAAAGCCAGCTCTCGCATGCGGCGGGCCACGATGTCCCATTGGAAAGTGGTCGTGGTAAAGATGGTGGCGTCTGGCCAGAACTGCTGCCGAGTTCCGCGTTTGTCGGTGTTGCCGACCACTTTGACGGGATAGAGGGGCTTGCCCTTCTCGTACTCCTGCTGATAAATCTTGCCATCACGGAAGACCTGCGACTTCATGTGGGTAGAGAGCGCGTTGACACAGCTCACACCCACACCGTGCAGACCGCCGCTGACTTTGTAAGAGCCTTTGTCGAACTTACCACCGGCATGGAGCACCGTCATAACCACCTCCAAGGCCGACTTGTGCAGTTTCTTATGCTCGTCCACGGGAATACCGCGGCCATTGTCCTCTACCGTCACCGAGTTGTCCTCGTTGATGGTTACCTCTATATCAGTACAGTAGCCAGCCATGGCCTCGTCAATCGAGTTGTCTACCGTCTCGTTGATAAGATGGTGCAGACCCTTCTCACTGATGTCGCCTATGTACATGGCAGGGCGCTTGCGCACCGCCTCCAGGCCTTCGAGCACCTGGATGTTACTGGCCGAATAGTTATTCTCTATATTCTGATTTTCTTCCATTTCCCTGGATAATTGATTGTGTATCGCGGTAGCACCCCTGAAAGCCGTAGTCTTAGTCCGAATATCCAGGAGAGGCTATCCGAGTACAAAGATAGCAAAAATCACTGATATGGCGAAACTTACCACGCTAAATTTTAGTCCCGTAGCCCAACTTTTTCCAGTCGTCGCCACCCCTCCCTCAGCCGCGCCCGCCTGGGCTTGAAACAGGGCCACAAACCAGGCCTGGAAGAGGCCAAATAACCAGCAAGAAGGCACCGCCATCACACTAACAGCCTTCTCCAAAACGATAGGAGCCATCTCCACCAAACCAGAGACCACCATTCATCGGATAACAGAAAGATACAGAAGTACAAAAACAAAAAGCGCGGAGCCAGAGAACCTCTCCACAACTACGAAAAGCATCTCCAAATCTACAGAGACCGACCGTTACGTTTCCCAGAGCCGTCTTTAGCGAGCTGGGAGCCGTCTTTGGAAAGCCAAAGACCAGTCTTTTCATTTCCCACGGCCACCACCCAACTTACCGCAGTCATGGGCACCCGCCACCGAGGTACGGGCAAAAAAAATAAGGAAACCACACTACTTGTAGGTCTCCTTATTTAGGATATTCTAAATGATTTCTTATCCCAGTTTACTGATGTGCAGAGCCAGGCTTGACTTCAGGTTGGCCGCCTTGTTCTTGTGGATAATATTAGTCTTGGTCAGCTTATCCAGCATCTTCTGTACGGCGGGGTACAACTTAACTGCCTCTTCCTTGTTTGTCATAGCGCGCAGCTTGCGAACGGCATTGCGCATCGTCTTAGCATAATACTTGTTATGCAGAGTCTTCGTCTTAGTCTGACGTATTCTCTTCAGTGATGATTTGTGGTTTGCCATCTTATTATTAATTCTTTATTCTTTATTGGTAGTCCCTAGCAGAATCGAACTGCTCTTTAGAGAATGAAAATCTCTCGTCCTAACCGATAGACGAAGGGACCATATATCGTTTAGCGGATGCAAAGGTAGATGTTTTTGCCGAACTGGCCAAACTTTCGACCGAAAATTTTTCATAAACCACTGTTTTTTATTATTTTTGTGGCAATGGAGACACATACCAAAGCGGTAATATTACACAGTGTAAAATACGCCGACAACAAAATGGTGGTAGATATGTTTACCGAGTCGCACGGCAGAGTATCATTTGCCGTGACGGTGGCCAAGAGTAGCCGCGGCAGACTGAAGAAGCAGCTCTTTCAGCCGCTGTCGATACTCGAGGTGGTGTTCGATTTCCGCCCTAACAAGGCACTGCAACGCCTGACGGATGTAAGGATGGCTCAGCCACTGGCCCTGATAATGACCGACCCCTACAAGTTGTCGGTAGCGCTTTTCGTAGCCGAGTTTCTGACCTACGCCACCATAAGCGAGCAGCAGAACGACACCTTATTTAAATATATAGTGTACAGTGTGGAGTGGCTGGACAGCGCGCAGGGCAGCATAGCCAACTTCCATGTGGTATTCATGCTCAGACTGGCCCGGTTCTTGGGCTTCAGCCCCAACATGGACACCTTTGGACGTGGGGCGTACTTCGACCTGCGCGAGGGAGTGTTCGCCCCGACCCGCCCCATGCACTCCGACGTGGTGGAGCCGGCCGAGGCCGAAGCCATCAGTACCCTGATGCGTCTCAACTATGCCAACATGGGTCACATGAGCCTGTCGCGCAACCAGCGCAACCGATGTTTGGACTTGATACTGAAGTATTACCGGCTGCACGTGGCCTCTTTTCCAGAACTGAAGTCGCTCGACATACTGCGCGAGCTGTTCGTATAAACGCGAAAACGGGAAACAGACAGACCCTGCTTCCCGTTTTCGCGTTTATAATGGTCAGCCCAAATACCCTGACGGCTCAGGCCAACAGTTTCTTTACCACTTGCGAGATGGCGCTGCCATCGGCCCGACCAGCCATCTGCTTGGTAGCCAAGCCCATAACCCGGCCCATGTCTTTCATAGACGTGGCACCCGTCTGGGCGATAATGGCCTTGACAGCAGCCTCTATCTCCTCGGCCGTCAGCGCCTTGGGCAGATAGCCGTCTATCACCTGTACCTGGGCCAGCTCCTCGTCGGCCAAGTCCTGCCTGCCGGCAGCCGTATAGGTACTGGCTGTCTCGCGGCCCTGCTTGGCCAGCTTCTGTAAAAGTTTAAGGGCGGCCGCATCTTCCAGCGTGTCGTTGGCCCCGGGGGCCGTCTTGGCCTCCAAGAATACCTTCTTAATATTGCGAAGCGTCATCAGGCGCACCTTGTCACGCGCCTTCATGGCATCCTTAATGTCCTCGCTTATCTTGTCAAATAGTGTCATCGTATCTGTTTCTTTTAGGAGTTTGTCAATGCTATACAAAGGAGATAACGCCCTGAACCTCATTACCGTGGTCATGGGGCTTGTCGCCGTTGTCATCACCCGTGAAGCCCGAAGCCTGGCGGCGTATCTCGTCAATAAGTTGCTTGGAGCGGCGATACGTAGGAGTGTTCTCGACGGCCAGGATAACATCCTCGTTGTCCAAATCCTCGGGATTGAAGAGGAAAATGTGCGGACGGCGCTTGTACTCCTTGGTGGTATTGTCGTTGCCGTAATAGTGTATGAGGCGCTTGATGCGCTTCTCGCGGTCTTCGTCGTCGCGGGCACGACGGTCTATGTCCTCCTGCGAACTCTTACGCCCCAGGTGACTGTCCATACCGTCGACATCCTTGATACCGAAGCCCGTAGCGAGAATAGTTACCTTGACTTTGTCGCCCAAGGAGGCATCAATGGACAGCCCGAACTTAGTATCGTAGTCTCGGTTGAACTTAGCCATGAAGTCGTTGACATCATTCATCTCCTCCATCATCAGGCCGTTGGCTCCGCTCTTGTCCGCGCAGAAGTTTATGCTCAGCAGTATCTTCTTGGAGTCGTAAATGGCATTGTCGTTGAGCAGCGGAGAGTGCAGCGCGTTGTCAATGGCCTTCTTTACACGGCCCTCGCCCTCACCGTAGCCCGTACTCATAATGGCCACGCCGCCATCCTTGAGCACGGTGCGCACATCGTTGAAGTCGAGGTTCACAATGCCCCTGTCGGTGATTATCTCGGCAATACTCTTGGCCGCCACGCTCAACGTATCATCAGCCTTGCCAAAGGCGTCGAGCACCGTGAGGTCTGGATATATAGCCCGAAGCCGCTCGTTGTTGATAACCAGCAGCGCGTCGACATACTTGGAAATCTCCTCTACACCATCGAGGGCCTGGTTAATCTTGCGGTCGCCCTCGAAGCGGAACGGGATGGTGACGATACCCACAGTGAGTATGCCCATCTCCTTGCTTACCCGGGCTATGACCGGGGCAGCACCCGTACCGGTTCCGCCGCCCATTCCGGCAGTGATAAAGGCCATCTTGGTGCCATCATTGAGCATATTTTTTATGTCATCGAGTGTTTCCTCGGCAGCCTGACGGGCTTTCTCGGGCTTACTGCCTGCTCCCAGTCCCTCCTTGCCCAACTGGATGTGTACGGGGACAGGAGAATCGTTCAGGGCCTGGGCATCGGTGTTACAGAGGACGAAACTTACGTCGTGAATCCCCTCTCGGTACATGTGGTTGACCGCGTTTCCGCCGCCACCGCCTACACCTATGACCTTGATGATGCTGGTTTTCTCCGGCTCGTCAAAGATGGGCAGCGTGCTGCCTATTCCTTCCTTATCTTCCATGATTATGATGCTTGCTTTAATTGTCTCTTGTTAACTACTCTTCTTCTTTGATAATCTGGTTGAAGAAACTGCGGGCGCCATTGGCCAACTTGTGGAACACGCCACCCTCTTTGCGTTTCTCCTCTTCCTGGCGCTTACGCTCGGCCTCGGCCTCCTCTTCCTCCTTCTTCCTGGCGGCCTCTTTCTTCTTGACTGCCTCTTCCTCGGCGAGCTGCCGCTCAGGCTCAGTCTGTACGATGCCGCGCCCGGTGGTCTCATTGACCGGACGGGCCACCTTGTGTATATCGGCCGTGGTAAGTCCGGGCTTGGCGGGAGCGGTTCCGAAGAGGTCGTTGTTGATGTCCTCGCCCGCACAGTTCTTGTCGCCCTTCTCCAAGAGGCCCAGCACGGTGTTCATGCGGCCGTCGTGAGCGGTAATCTCCGGCAACTTGGAGTTAACGGTACGCGTAATAAACTTGGCAATCCTTATCTTGTCGATGGGCGTGTACTTGCGGAACGCCTCTATGATATTGGGCATATTGGAGCCGCCTCCGGTAAGGACTATACCGCCCAGCATCTTGTCCGCGTACTCCGTGGGCATCTGGTACCAGGCATTTTCGACTATCTCCTCGGTTCGGGCCTCAACAATCTCGATAAACTTGCGGCTCGTAATCTTCCTGTCATCGTCAATGGGCAACTCGAGCTTGCTGTCTATATCCTTGTTGTCCGTATAGGCACTTCCGTACTTGATTTTCATCTCCTCGGCAGCGCTCTCCTCCATCTGGAGCGAGGCGATGTCCTTGGTTATGTTGTTGCCACCAATGGGGATGACGGCTATATGGCGCAGGATGTTCTTGTAGTACACCGATACGGTGGTGGTGTCGGCCCCCATGTCTACCAGCATACACCCGCTACGCCTCTCGGTCTCGGTGAGTACGCTCTCGGCCAAGGCCAGCGGAGCCAGGTACATCTCCACGATGGCTATACCAGCCTTGTTAAAGCAGTTGTTGAGTGCATTATAGAATGTACGGCGCCACAGGATATTGAGGAAGTTGCCTTCCAGATGGCCGCACTGTATGCCAGCGGGGTCGAGCTGGTACTGGTTGTCCACCTTGTACTCTTGCATGATGGCGTCGAGGATTATCTGGTCGGGATAAGTCATGCCGCGGTTAGAGTCCATCAGCTCGTCGATAATATCCTGGGTCACCACGGTCTCCGGGGGCAGGTCGCGGGGGACAACGTTTTTCACGCTACGGATAGACTGGCCTCCCACGCCCACGTAGACATGGGCTATCTTAGCCTTGAGCGTGGTCTCCAGCTTCTTGATGATATTAGACAGGCACAGAACCGTCCGGTCAAGATTGTAGACGACCCCCTTGCGGATGCAGGCCGACGAGTCCTCCTGCGCCACGGCCAGGATACTCATACTGCCGTCCTGATTTTTCTTGCCAGCCACGCCGGTAATCCTCGACGAGCCCAGTTCGATAGCTATTATAAATTCCTTTGCCATACTTGATATGATTATTTTTTCCTTTATTTCCTTTTCTCGCAGATAATCTGGTTGTCAAATTCCAGGTTGATGTAAGCGTACTTGTTCCAGCCTGCCTGTGAGAGCCCGTAGCGGTAGAATTTCTCCAGGCGATCCATCTGGTGGTTGGTAAAGTCGGTAACCAACTTACGCCGGTCCTTGGCAAACCTGCTTTCAGGGAGCTGGCCCAGGTAGATGATGTGATTGCCCACACGGGGAACCAGTTCTACGCCGTGGTCCTTGAGGATATTTATCTGTTCAATCTGATTCTTCCACAGGTCGCTGGCCATGAGCGCCTGGGCCAGGTACGCCACGTAGTTCTGAGCATACCATGGCGTGATATAGCCCGTCGCTATGATCAGGTCGCTGGTGTAGTGCGTGTTGGGCATGATACTGCACTTGTCATCTATGTAGTAGTCGCTGCCATTGATGGCCTTGACACGCACCACGGGCATGAGCTGACTGAAGATGATGTCTACCTGTCCGTCCTGAGTGGTGTAGCACTCGGCACTCTTGACAAACGGGCTCGCCTTGAGGCAGTCCTCTATCTGGCGGGCCCTCACCTGACTGAGAGGCTTGTCTATGGGATACAGGTCCTGCTTCTCCAGCCTGGCCCTGATTTCCTTGGCATCGATAAAGCCGTTGGGGCGAGCATCATCTATATGGATGTTCACCTTAGTGCATACCCGCTTGGTATCATCGACCTTGTTGAACGAGGTGAAGGCCAGGAACAGGTACACGCCCAGCGCCATGTCGGCCGTAATGAGCACAGCTCTCTTCCAGTCTACCCGCATTTACTTGCTATCTATTATCTTGGCTATCTCAGGGACGTAGTTGTCCAGGTCGCCAGCACCCAGTATGACGAGCACGTCAAAGTCGCGGCTCCTCACCACGTCCAGCACGTCTTCCTTGTGTATCATGCTCTTCTCCACGCCCGGCTTCAGGTTGTCGTATATCAGCTTGCTGGTCACCCCGGGTATGGGCTGCTCGCGTGCTGGATATATATCGCACAGGATAACCTCGTCAAGCTGACTCAGGGCATCGGCGAAATCCTTGTAGAAGTCGCGGGTACGGGTGTAGAGGTGAGGCTGGAAGATGGCGGTAATCTTGCGGTCCCGGTAGAGTTCGCGCATGCTCTTGGCACTCTGGTATATCTCCTTGGGGTGATGGGCATAGTCTGACAGGAGCACGTGGCGGCTGTTCTTAATCTTGAAGTCGAAACGGCGGTCTACGCCTCCGTAAGTCTTCATGCCGCTGCGCAGCTCGTCGGCCGTACACCCGTTGAGCTGGGCCATGGCCATGGCGGCCACGCCGTTCTCTATATTAATAGGTATAGGCTGTCCCAGCTCTACGCGGTCTACCCTCTCGATGGGCGAAACGAAGTCGAAGGTTATCTCGCCGTTGTCTATACAGATGTTCTCGGCGTGGAAGTCGCCTTCGTCGCGGCTATACGAATAGACCGTAACGCCCGGCTGCACGTCGGCCGTCATCTCCAGGTTGGTATGCAGTATCAGCGCGCCGCCCGGCTGTATCAGTGTGGTGTAGTGGCGGAAGCTCTCCAGATAGGCTTGCTTAGTGCCGTAGATGTCCAGATGGTCGGGGTCGGTGGCGGTGATAACGCTCATCCACGGGCACAGCCAGTGGAAACTGCGGTCGAACTCATCGGCTTCGATAACGATGTAGTCGCTCTGCGAGAGGATGTAGTTGGTACCGTAGTTCTTAGAGATACCGCCGAGAAAAGCGTTACAGTCCACGTGGCTCTGGTGCATGATGTGGGCGCACATGGTCGACGTGGTAGTCTTACCGTGCGTACCGGCCACGCAGAGCCCCTTGTGGGTACGGGTCAGCGTGCCCAGCACCTGGGCGCGCTTCTCGATGGTGAAGCCGTTAGCCCGGAAGTACACCAGTTCGGCATGCTCGGCCGGGATGGCCGGCGTGTAGACCACCAGACAGCTGGCGGAGTCCTTGCAGGCATCGGGCACGAGCGCCACGCTCTCCTCGTAGTGTATGGCGCCCCCCTCCTTTTCCAGTTGGCGGGTCAGTTCAGACGGGGTGCGGTCGTAGCCGCCTACCACGACACCCTTGTGCAGGAAGTAGCGGGCTATAGCACTCATGCCGATGCCGCCTATTCCTACGAAATATACTGCTTTAATATCCTTGATTTCCATTTTACTTAGTTGCTAACTTGATTACTTCATCGGCGATGGTATCGGCCGAGTTTTCTACGCCTAACTTGCTGATATTCTCGTGCAGCGACAGCAGCTTGGCATCATCCTTCACCGTCTCTATGGCCTTTTGCAGCAGGATGTCGGCTGCCTCGGCGTCTTTCACGAAGATGGCTGCGTTCTTGTTAACCAGCGCCATGGCGTTCTGGGTCTGGTGGTCCTCAGCCACATTGGGGCTGGGCACCAGGATGACGGGCATGCCTATCAGGCAGAACTCGCTGATGGAGCTGGCACCTGCCCGACTTATAACCAGGTCGGCGGCACGATAGGCTGCCCCCATGTCGCTGATAAAGTCGGTTACGTGGAGCATGGGCATGGCTGGCTGCTGCCCGAGTTGCTGCTGTATGCTGGCGCTATAGTACTTGCCCGTCTGCCAGATAAACTGCACGCCCGACTGCCGCACCTCGTCCAGATGGCGCAGCACGCTCTCGTTGATGGTGCGGGCGCCTAAGCTGCCGCCCACCAGCAGGATGGTCTTCTTCGCGGGGTCCAGTCCGAACGACCTCACGGCTTCCTCGCGGCTCATGGTGGTCTCTAACAGGTTCTGACGTACGGGGTTGCCGGTCAGGATAATCTTATCGGCCGGGAAGAAGCGCTCCATGTGGTCGTAGGCCACACATATCTTGGCCGCCTTCTTGGCCAGCAGGCGGTTAGTAACCCCGGCATACGAGTTCTGCTCCTGTATCAGACAGGGGATGCCCTTGGCGGCGCACATGTTGAGCGTGGGGCCGCTGGCATAGCCGCCCACACCCACGGCAGCCATGGGGCGGAACTGCTTGATAATCTTGCGTGCCAGATACTCGCTCTTCCATATCTTGAAGAGTACTGCTATATTCTTGAGCAGATGCTTGCGGTCGAAGCCACAGATGGGCAGGCCCTTAATCTCGTAGCCGGCAGCAGGCACGCGCTGCATCTCCATACGGCCCAAGGCTCCCACAAACAGTATCTTGGCATCTGGGCGCTTGGCCTTGATGGAATTGGCTATCGAGATGGCCGGGAATATGTGTCCTCCGGTACCTCCGCCACTGATGATAATTCTCAGTTCGTCTTTCTTGTCACTCATTCGTAGTTTTTTATTAGGGCAAAAATAACTAAAATATTTCTATAATTATCATTTCTGTCAATTTATTTTTAGTTTCCGACCGACTGCTGCCTCCGTCCACTGGTTGCGTATGTACATCCGGTGGCTACAGACCGACATACGGTGGTTACGAATGTCCATTCGCAGTCTTCGGACGGAGCCCGCCATGACTCCTACGGCGGCCGTCGCCCCCGTCAGGCTGCTGCCTGTGACTTGGGCGCAGGCTCGCGCTTCTTGGCCGAGCGGCTTATGCTGAGTATTACGCCGATATAGACGCAGTTGATAACGGTTGAGGAGCCACCCTTGCTTATCAGGGGCAGCGGCTGACCCGTAACGGGGGCCAGGCCCACGGCCACACACATGTTGAACAGGGCCTGGGTTACCAGCAGCAGGGCCAGGCCCATGGCCAGGTAGGCGGGAAAACAGTTCTCGCAGCGGTTGGCTATCCTGGCCGTCCTGAACAGCAGGATGATGTACAGCATGGCCACCCCGAAGCACCCCACGATACCCATCTCCTCGATGATGATGGCATAGATGAAGTCCGAGAAAGCCTGCGAGAGGAAGTCGCGCTGCTCTGAGTTGCCCGGGCCCTTTCCTATGACGTTCGATGAGGCTATGGCTATGTTGGCGTACGACACCTGGGCGTCCTTGTCCAGGTCTACCGAGTCAGGGGGCACTTCCTTGGAGTTCAGAAACTTGTCTATACGCCCCTTCCATGTGTCCAGGCGTTTCAGGAGCAACTGGGACACGCCCGGCTTCGTGTCAGTGCTGTCGGCAGGCTGAGTTATGACCGCCGTGTGGTTCACGGCGGCCATGCGCTGGGCTTCTTCCTGGTCGGTGCCCAGTCCCATAATCAGCGCGATACCCAATACGCCCAGCAGAGCGCACACGCCTAAGAGTTTGCCCAACTGGGCGTTAGGGGTGCGGCCTATGAACATCATCATCAGTATCACCGCAAACAGCAGGGCCGCCGTAGACAGGTTCTCGCCCACGATGAGGGCCAGGATGACCACCGACAGGATAAGCACCCACTTAAAGGCATTACGGGCAGCCCCGTTCTCGGTCTGCAGCACGCTGTATATCTGCGCCGTGGCCAGCACCATGGTGCCCTTGGCTATCTCCGAGGGCTGAAAACTGAGCCCGAAGATGTTAAGCCAGCGACTGCCGCCGTTAATTTCCTGTCCTACAAACTTCACAGCCAGCAGGGATATCAGCGAGATAATGAGCAGGAACGGCAGGGCTATCTTGAAGTAGCGGCACTTGATGTTGAGCGTTATTATCATGCAGCACACGCCCAGCAGAAGCAGACCTATATGCTTCAGGATGGGGCTCAGGTAACTGCCGCTCTTGTACGCCAGCTGCGACGAGGCTGAGAACACCTCGACAACGCTGACCAGGCAGAGGAAGAAGAACACTATCCAGATTACCTTGTCGCCCTTGAACAGATTACCTAAGGTCTTGTTAATCATCTGCGGGACTTATAGATTTCGTACCAGGGCCTTGAACTGCTCGCCGCGGTCTTCCATGTTCTTAAAGAGGTCAAAACTGGCACAGCAGGGGCTCAGCAGCACCGTGTCGCCGGCCTCGGCCAGCTCATGGCAGGCTGCCACGCAGTCCTTCATGCTGTGGGTGTCGCGCACGGGTATGCCCATGCCGTCAAAGAAGTGGTGCAGTTTGGTGTTGTCGGCTCCCAGATACACCAGGGCCTTACACTTCTGCGCCACTAAGTCCTTAATGGCCGTATAGTCGTTGCCCTTGTCCTTGCCGCCCAGTATTAGGATGGTGGGAGTGGTCATGCTCTCCAGGGCGTACCAGCAGGCGTCTACATTGGTGGCCTTTGAGTCGTTTACATACTGCACGCCGTCTACGCGGCACACCTTCTCCAACCGGTGCTCCACACCGGGGAAGTCGCCCAGGCCCTTGCGGATAACGTCGTGGGGTATGCCGGCTATGTCGGCGGCCAGGCCAGCGGCCAGGCTGTTGTAGATGTTGTGCTTGCCGGTAAGGCTCAGCTCGCCCTGGGGCATCGCGAACGGCTCGGGACGGTCTATGACATACTGGCCGTCCTGGATATAGCCCACGGCACCCTCATCGCGGTGCTCGGCAAAGGGGTAGCACGTGGCCTGAGGCTCATAGTGGGTCAGCTCGCCCTTGATAACGGGGTCATCGTTCCAGTAGATGAAGCTGTCGGCAGCTGTCTGGTTCTGGATGATGCGCATCTTGGCAGCGGCGTAGTTCTCAAATTTGAACTCGTAACGGTCCAGATGGTCGGGAGTGATGTTGAGCAGTATGGCGATGTTGGCGTGAAAGTCATACATATTGTCCAGCTGAAAACTGCTCAGCTCTATGACATACCACTGGTGCGGCGACTCGGCTACCTGTAGAGCCAGGCTGTGGCCGATGTTGCCAGCCAGACCCACGTCGTAGCCAGCCGACTTGAAGATGTGGTAGATGAGCGACGTAGTGGTGGTCTTGCCGTTGCTGCCGGTTATACATACCATCTTGGCGTCTGTATAGCGCCCGGCAAACTCTATCTCGCTGATGATGTGGATGCCCTTCTGCACGATTTTCTGTATCATCGGGGCTTCCTTGGGTATGCCGGGACTCTTGATGACCTCATCGGCGTTCAGAATCAGTTCCTCGGTGTGGCGGCCCTCCTCCCAGGCTATGCCGTGGCTGTCTAACAGGGCCTTATACTTATCCTTTATGGCCGACATGTCGGACACAAAGACGTCAAATCCTTCCTTCTGGGCCAGCACGGCGGCTCCTGCACCGCTCTCACCGGCTCCTAATACTACTATCCTTTTCATTGTCTATCTTATTTTTAGCGTTATGATAGTCAGGGCGGCCAGTATGATGGTGGTAATCCAGAACCGTATCGTTATCTTAGACTCGTGTACGGCTGTATGTGGCTTACGTATCAGGTAGTGGCACTCGGGGTCGAGCTGGCAGTCCTGAGTCCTGAAATTGTCGTGTATCGGGGTGCGCTTGAAGATGCGCTGCTTAACGCCGCGGCGCTTGCCCATCTTGTAATACCATACCTGCAGGATTACACTCAGGCTCTCTACGAAGAAGATGCCGCAGAGTATGGGTAGCAGCAGCTCCTTGTGTATGATGATGGCGGCCACGGCTATGATGCCGCCGATGGTGAGCGAGCCCGTGTCGCCCATGAACACCTGGGCGGGGTACGCGTTGTACCACAGGAAGCCTATCAGCGCGCCCACAAAGGCACAGAGGAACACCACGAGCTCCTGCGAGCCGGGTATGTACATTATATTAAGGTAGGAGGCAAACTCCATATGCGAGCTGACATACGCCAAGATGCCCAAGGCCACGCCTATGATGGCCGAGTTGCCCGCGCACATGCCATCCATACCATCGTTCAGATTGGCACCGTTACTTACGGCGGTAACCACCAGTATGGTCATCACCACGAACAGTATCCAGCCGGCTGCCGTCTTGTACTTGCCACAGAAAGACATGATACGAGAGTAGTCCAGGTTGTGGCCCTTGACAAAGGGGATGGTCGTCTTGAGCGACTTCTGGGCCTCGGCGCGGTGTCTGACCACCATCTCATGTCCCTGGCGTTCTATGGACAGGTTCTCGTTCATCTTCACGTCTGGCGAAGCCCACAGCACCAGTCCCACGATAAGCCCGATGCCCACCTGGCCCACTATCTTGTAGCGGCCCTTGAGCCCCTCTTTGTTGCGACGGAATATTTTGATAAAATCGTCCATTCCCCCGAGAAAGCCGAGCCACACGGTGGTTATAATCATCAGTATGAGATAAATATTGCGCAGTCGGCCGAGCAGCAAGACGGGTATGAGGATAGACACGATGATGATGACGCCGCCCATGGAGGGCACGCCTATCTTCTTGACACCAAAGGGGTCTATCGAGGCATCTCGCTGAGTCTCGGTAATCTGCTTTTTCTTCAGGTACTTAATGAATTTCTCGCCAAACCAGGCTGAGATGACGAGCGAGAGTATCAGCGCCAACAGGGAGCGAAACGATATGTAGCCCCACATGTGCGACCCGCTGATGCCGAACTGCTCTAAGAATCTAAATAAGTAGTATAACATCGGCCGGAGTATTACTGGTTAGCGAATATGTCGCGGAGCACTTCCTTGTCGTCAAAGTGGTGCTTCACGCCCTTGATTTCCTGATAATTCTCGTGGCCCTTGCCGGCCACCAGGATTACGTCGCCCTTCTGGGCCATCATGCAGGCGGTGCGGATGGCTTCCTTGCGGTCTACAATGGTAACCACGTTCTTACGCTGCTGGACCGTCAGACCGGCCATCATGTCGTCTATGATGGCCTGAGGCTCCTCGAAGCGTGGGTTGTCGCTCGTTATGATTACCTTGTCGCTCTGCCGGACAGCCTCTTGGGCCATCAGCGGTCGCTTGCCTTTGTCGCGGTTGCCGCCAGCTCCACATACGGTTATCACGTGGCCCTTCTTGTTAAGCACTTCATGTATGGCGTTGAGCACGTTGGCCAGGGCGTCCGGGGTGTGGGCATAGTCTACGATGGCGGTATATCCCTCGGGCGAGTGAACAGGCTCCAGGCGTCCGCTCACGCTGTGCAGGGTACTCATCACCACTAAGATGTCGTCAGGGGCCTTGCCTAACATGCGGGCGGCACCATATACGGCCAGCAGATTGCTCACATTAAACTTTCCGATGAACTGAACGCCCACCTCGTGACCGTCAATTTCCAGGTACATGCCCTCGAAGTGACACTCCAGGATGCGGCCACGGAAGTCGGCCATCTGGCGGGTAGAGTAAGTCTTAACCTGGGCCTTGCAGTTCTGTACCATAATCATGCCGTTCTTGTCATCAGCGTTGGTAATGGCAAAGGCAGTCTTGGGCAGACCATCGAAGAAAGCCTTCTTGGCGTTGCGGTAGTTCTCGAAGGTCTTGTGGTAGTCCAGGTGGTCGCGGGTGAGGTTGGTGAAGATGCCACCGGCAAACTTCAGACCGCTGATGCGCTTCTGGGCGATGGCATGCGATGAGCACTCCATGAACGCGTACTCGCAGCCGGCATCGGCCATGCGTCCCAAGAGTTCATTGAGTTCTATAGGGTCCGGTGTGGTGTGGTCGGCTGGTATCGCCTCGCCCTCTATATAGTTACATACCGTAGAGAGGAGACCACACTTGTGGCCCATCTTGCGGAACATATTATATAATAAGGTGGCGATGGTGGTCTTACCGTTGGTTCCGGTTACGCCCACTAACTTCAGCCTGCGCGACGGGTCACCATAGAAGATGGTGGCCGCCTTGCCGGCTGCGTCCTCGGTCGACTCGACCTGTACATAGGTTACCCCGTCGGCCTGCGTGGCGGGCATCTCCTCGCACAACACGGCCCGGGCACCCAGTTCGATGGCTTTGGGTATAAACTTGTGGCCATCTACCTGTGTACCTCTCATGGCGATGAAGAGATGGCCCTCCTTGATGCGCCGAGAGTCTATGTTTACTCCTGTAATCTCAGTCTCCACATCGCCTACAATGGCAACGGGCTTGATGTTCTTGAGCAGTTCTTGTAGTCTCATAATATATATAGGTGTAATGTTAATCTAATGTAAGCTGGCAGCGCTGCCCGCGACGGGCCAGAGCGCCTGGCGCCAGGCTCTGACGGGCCACCTTGCCGCGGCCCACTATCTGTACGCGTATGCCGCGGCTCTCCAGCAGGTACACGGCATCGCGCGCACCCATGCCCACCACGTTGGGCACCTGGCGGGCACCCCCGGGCGTAGTTCTGGTAAGCCGTACCGAGTTGCGACGGCACTCGGCTGTTCCCCAGATGGGATTGCCGGTGGCATACGCCCCGCTCCAGCTGGCATTGTTGTGTATGCCGAGTCGGTTGAGTACATACCCGGCCGAGCAGATATTGCCGAATTTCACATCGGGTATGGGCCTGCTCACAGAGTCGCGCGCGTCGGTAACATCCATCTTCAGGCTCTGGGCCATGATGCCCTCGGCTATCTCGTGGAATACCTTGGCGCTCATAGTGCCGCTGGCGGGAAGTCCCGTCTTCTGTATGCACACGATGCAACTGTAGCGGGGGGCATCGGCGGGGAAGTAACCGGCAAAGCTCAGCAGGTAACGGGTGGTGCCGCTCTTGTATCCGCCCTTACCCTGCGATACCTGGGCCGTGCCCGTCTTACCGGCTATCTTGAACGAGGTAGACCCGGCTTTCTTACCTGTGCCTCGCGACACCACATGTTCCAGCATGGCCTGAACCTTGCGTACCACGGGCAGACTGCAGATGTGCTCCTTGCCTGGCACCACCTCGGGCGGAAACTCGTCGAGCACCTCGCCGTTCTTAACCACCGACTTGACAAAGCGGGGGTACATCATGCACCCGTCATTGGCTATGGCGTTGTAGAAAGCGAGGGTAGATATGGGTGGCACCTGGGTCTCGTAGCCTATACTCATCCATGCCAGCGATGTTTTGCTCCAGTTAACCCACTGCCCGCGGCTGTTCTTGCGCGGCATACGCACAATGGCAGGACTGTAACCAGGGAGAGGGAGCTTCAGGTCGGCCGTGATACCAGAGCGGTACACGCCTTCGACAAATTTCTCAGGGTGGCGGCCGTAGTAGTCCTCGATGATACGGCTCACGCCGATGTTGGAGCTTACCTCCAGGGCGCGGCCCATGGTGATGGTGCCGTAACCGCCCCTGCTCCAGTTGTGATCCTTCATGGGGCGACCGTGCATGTCAAAGACACCATCACCAGTCTCGACCACGCGACTGGTGTCGCACATGCCGTCTTGGAGGGCAGTCATCAGGGAGACTGTCTTAAACACCGAGCCAGGCTCCATAAGGTCGGCCACGGCGTGATTCTTGCGCTCGGCATAGCTGCCATCGGCACACTTCTCCAAGTTAACGATGGCCTTGATGTCGCCAGTCTTGACCTCCATCACTATAGCCACACCCACATTGCCATTAACTTCCTTTTTCTTGAGTTCAGCCAGCAGGGCACGCTCAGCCAGGTCCTGCATGTTGACATCTATCGTGGTAACGATGTCGGCACCGTCGGTGGGAGGCGTGTCAGTGATGTTGAGATACTTGTTGAGCACCTTGCGACGGTGTATGATACCGTTCTTGCCACGCAGCAGGGCATCGTAGAACTTTTCCAGTCCGTTCTTGGCCTCGTCCTTGCCGGGATAGAGGTCGCCCACGGTACGGTTGGCGCCAAAGGGATGCTGGCGCGAGTCAAACTTCTCGCAGTAGAAGCCGCCGGTATAGCCGCGGAGGCGGAACACGGGCAGCGACTTGACCTCGCAGTAGGTATTGTAGTCTACACGGCCGTCGTAGATGGCCCAGCGACGGCTCTGCTGGCTGCGCCCCTCTTCCAGATAGCGCTTGTACTGGGCGGGGGTACGCCCGGGAAACATGGCACTGAGCCCGGCGCTGATAGAGTCTACCTTGATCCGCCACAGAGAGTCGGTTCCAGCATCGTGTATGGTCTTGAAGTCTATAAACAACTTATACTCAGGAAGCGAACTGGCCAGGACAGTGCCGTTGCAGCTCAGTATGTTGCCCCGCACGGCAGGCACAGCCACGCTGTCCTTCTTGACACGGCTGGCCACCTGCATCCAGTAGGTGCGCTTTACACTCATAATGTAAGTAGACTTAGCTACTACTACCACGGCCACTAAGGTCATCATAACCGCGATGAAGTAATAACGCGGCATGGTCTTCTTGTTGTCAAACTTGCTCATTTCTCGGGTACTGTTATCAGATAAGGGGGCTGGGTGGGCATCTTGAGGGTACTGTCGTTGTTAGCTTTCAGCATGTCGAGCACATTGCTCTCGCGGCTCAGCTCCGTAAGTTTGTTGCCAGTAGCCTGGGCCTTGTACTTGGCGTCCAGAAGCTCTTTCTGCAGCTTGTCTATCTCTATCAGGCTCTGCTGGCAACTGTAGCGGTTGGATATATAGAGGATAATGAAGACCACGACCAGCAGGAAGAGCCATATCTGCCTACGAATGGTCGACGTGTTGAGGATGTCGCCTCCCAGGATGCGTCCAAAGGTGAGGTTGGCCGACAGGGGGGTGTCCTCGCTGGCTGCCTGGCTCTTGATTACCTCCTTCAGCGTGGGCTGCTCGGCCGGGGTGTCCTGTGCGGTGGGCGGCGTGGGTATGCCGGTCACCGTGGTCTTTATATCGGTTTGCTTATCTGTCATTTCTTCTCTGCTATTCGTAGTTTGGCGCTCCGGCTCCGGGGGTTCCGGGCCTGCTCGTCGGCCGTAGGCACTATCACCTTGTTGTTAACCAGCCGATAGGGGGTGTCGGTACGGCCGTAGAAGTCTTGCTGCACGCGGCCCTCGGCATTGCCGGCGCGCATCATGTTCTTCACGATGCGGTCCTCGAGCGAGTGATAGGTTATCACCGACAGCCGCCCGCCGGGTGCCAACAGCGAGGTGGCGGCGGCGAGCATCTCGCGGAGGGCCTCCATCTCGTGATTGACCTCGATACGCAGTGCCTGGAACAGCTTGGCCATGTCTTTCTTCTCGCGCTCGCGGCGAAAGAGGGGCTCCACGGCCTGGATAAACTGCTGCGTGGTAGCGATGGCTCCGCCCTGGCGGGCGCGGACGAGTGCCGAGGCTATGCGGCGCGAGTTCTTGAGTTCGCCATACAGGTAGAACACATCGGCCAGGGCCTCCTCGTCATAGCTGTTCACCACGTCGGCCGCTGTCTGCTCGGCACTCTTGTTCATACGCATGTCCAGGGGAGCGTCAAAGCGAAAGGAGAAGCCGCGGCTCTCGTCATCGAAGTGATGCGACGACACACCTAAGTCGGCCAGCAGGCCGTCGATGTGGTCTACGCCGTAGTAGCGCATCCAGTTGCGCAGATAGCGGAAGTTGGAGCGCACGAAGGTAAACCGGTCGTCGGCCACGACGTTGCGCTCGGCGTCGGCATCCTGGTCAAAGCTATACAGGTGGCTGTCGGCGGTAAGCCTACTGAGGATGGCGCGCGAGTGCCCACCACCGCCAAAGGTAACGTCGACATACACGCCATGGGGGTGTATGTTCAGCCCGTCGATGCTCTCCTGGAGCAGTACGGGAACGTGATAGGTGTTTGCTGTGGTTATCATCGTATGGTCGTTGGTGGGGTTAAGACTGGGCACCGGCCGCATCGGGTGAGCCCATGATGTCACCGAGCTGCCGGGCAAACTCCTCGGCCTCTACGAAGGGGCGCTCGGTGCCTGCATTGTCCCACAGCTCGATGGTGTCGTCCATGCCTATAAATTTTACGTCCTGTTCTATGCCCGCCATGCGCAGGTAGCGGCGCGGTACGAGCAGCCGCCCGTTAGCGTCGAGGGTCAGCTGCTCCACGTCTGACACAAACTGGCGGAACAACTGCTGATGCTGGGGGTTCCACCGGCTGAGCCGCGCGCGTAGCAGATTGAGTTGCTCGTTCCACACGCTCTCCGGATAGAGTACCAGACATGGTTGGAAGATGTCCTTACGCAGGATAAGTCCCTCCTCGCCAGCTGCCTGGAGCAGCTTGCGGAAAGCGGCGGGCAGGAAGACCCTCCCCTTGCTGTCGGCCTTGGCCTCTATGCTTCCAACAAATCGCATGCGTACATCTTTAATATAAAACAGAAATTTCGAGGTCAAAGATACATATATTTCCCCACACTGCGCCACTTTTCTCCACTTTTTTTTGATTTTTCGCGCAATTTGTTGACGCGCCCGCCACAGCCCGCGTAGTCACGGGAATGGACACGGCGATGAAATGGGCGGTAAACGGAGTTCCCCACTTAGTCCCCCTCAAAGGGGACGACAACAACTGACGGGACACCGGCCGCCTAAGATGCCCCCGGAGAGCTTACTGAAAACACCGCGACCATTGCGGGAAACGAGAAGACCGGTCTTTACACTTCTAAAGACGGCTCCCAACTCACTAATGGTGGCTTCCAGGATTGAAAAGGTCGGTCTCCATGATTAGCATGACAACTCTCCTGGGTATAGGAGTTGTCATCAGTCCAGCGCTTTTTACCTTTTTACTCTTTTACATTTTTACTTTTCACCTAATGGTCATCGGGGGAGGTGCCCCAGCCACTCTGTCAGCCACGGTCACAACCGCTGTTACAATAGTGGTAAAAATAAAAACATTTTTTAGCAAAATAATAGCGTAATTGAAAAACTTGTGTTATTTTTGCACCTACATTCATGTTATGAAGTAAGCTATAAGTGGAGAAAACCATAGACATTGACAGGATATTGGCCAGCAAGATGGGCGCCAAGGCACGCTTTGTGCCTGGGTTTGTCACGGGCTGGCTCAAGCGGATTGTCCATGAGGACGAGGTTAACCGCTTTCTCTGGGAGTCGCGCCACCTTTCGGGAACTCCTTGGCTCGAAGAGTGCGTCAAGTACCTGCGCATGACGCTCCAGATTGAAGGCCTGGAAAATCTGCCCGACAAGAACGACGGCCGCCTCTACACCTTTGTCTCTAACCACCCCCTCGGCGGACAGGACGGCGTGGCCCTCGGCTCTATCATAGGCCGCCACTACGACGGGCGTTTCCGCTATCTGGTCAACGACCTGCTGCTCAACCTGCCCGGCCTCAAGCCTGTGTGTATAGGCATCAACAAGACCGGTCGCCAGAGCCGCAGTTTCCCGGCCATGGTCGAGGCCGGTTTCAGGAGCGACAACCACATGCTTATGTTCCCTGCGGGGCTCAACAGCCGTAAGCGCCCCGACGGCACCATACACGACCTGCCGTGGAAGAAGACCTTTATCACCAAGAGCGTGGAGTACCAGCGCGACATAGTGCCCATCCACTTCGGCGGGCGCAACTCGGAGCGCTTTTACCGCATCGCCCGGTTCAGCGACAAGTACCTGCCGTTCAACCTGGCCATGATGTTTCTGGTCGACGAGATGTACAAGAACGTCGGCAAGACCTTTCGCATAGCCATCGGAAAGCCCATCCCATGGCAGACGTTTGACAAGACGCACACGCCGATGGAATGGGCGAAAATAGTAGAAGACATGGTTTACGAGCTATAAACAGATATAACGATTATGGAACAAGATATCATCAAGCCCATCAGTAGAGAGCTGCTCAAGGCTGAACTGACACCCGAGCGGCAGCTCCGTATGACCAATAAGAGCCATAATGAGATATACGTCATAACTGCCCAGGAAGCGCCCAACGTCATGCTCGAGATAGGAAGACTCCGCGAGGAAGCATTTCGTACCGCGGGAGGCGGCACAGGCAAGTCGGCCGACATAGATGAGTTTGACACGATGGAGAACGGATGCAAGCAGCTCGTAGTGTGGAACCCCGAGGCCGAGGAGATTATCGGGGGCTACCGATACCTGTTCGGCACCGACTGGAAGATAGACGCCAACGGGCAGCCGGTGCTCGCCACCAGCCACATGTTCCACTTCTCGGAGCGGTTCATGCGCGACTACGCGCCATATACCGTCGAGCTGGGCCGCTCGTTTGTCTCGCTCGACTACCAGAACGTTCGCAAGAACACCAAGAGTATCTTTGCACTCGACAACCTATGGGATGGACTCGGCGCGCTTACCGTGCTGTATCCCAACCTTAAATATTTTTTCGGAAAGATGACCATGTACCCCAGCTACATACGCCGGGGACGCGACATGATACTCTATTTTCTGAAAAAGCACTTCGATGACAAGGAAAACCTCATCGTCCCGATGAAGCCGCTGGTCATTGACACGCCTGAGGACGAGTTGGCCAAGCTATTTCCCTACGACGATTTCCACGAAGACTACCGGGTACTCAACCGCGAGATACGGCAGCTGGGCTACAACATACCTCCGCTGGTCAATGCGTACATGAATCTGAGTCCCACGATGAAGCTCTTCGGCACCGCCATCAACTATGGCTTCGGCGATGTAGAGGAGACGGGCATACTCATAGCCGTTGACGAGATACTGGAAGAGAAGCGCATACGCCACATAGACTCCTTTATCAAGGAGCACCCCGAGGCACTGCACATAACCAGTGGGGCCAACAAGGTGATATACCGAGACGGCAGCAAGTAGGGCGCGCGCCACTCGCCCCACCCTACCTATTGTCAGACTGATGGCCCCGGCCACCGCCATGGCCATGGGCACAATGGGCCAAGCCCACACCCAGGGCACGCCAGCCGTCACGGCTCCCCCAGTTTCGGCCCCACGGGGCATATCCACCTATTTATATATAGCCCGCAGCTTATTTTCATACACTGACCGACCAGCCGCGGCACCGACCGCAGCACCCATCATCGCTCTAAACACTACCCCTGACAGAGCACAGAACCCTCTGATAGTCAAAAACATCACACGTTAGGTTTTTTTTAACTAAGAATATTTTTACGGTTGCACCGTTTCTGACTATATTTGCCGATAATATCTCATACCACAATCGGTCAAATATGAAACGCCAGTACCTATCAACGTCCGCGGGAGCGCCATGGCCCCATGCGCAGCCCATCTTTCAGACCTGCATGAGGGTCTGCTACCATAATATATACATCTCCGACATTATAACTAAAAACACCTAATTATGAAAAAAGTTAACTGTATGTTGTTACTGGCCCTAAGTATGACCATGGCAACGCTCACCAACAGCTGTAGTGAAGACTCGGGAGGCATAGAGCCTATCCGCATCGAACTGAGTAAGGTAACCCAGACTGACTTTGCAGCCTGTGGCAACGAGTTTGCCAACAGTCTGCTGGCTAACCTCGCCAACCAACAGGGTGAAAGGAGCCTCAACGTGGTGGTATCGCCCATCAGCGTGCAGTATCTGATAAGCATGATGGCCAACACGGCCACAGCCAACAGTATATGGGCATCAGAGGACTTCTCGCTGTCGCCCGAACTGAAACAGGCGATAGCCACCAGCTACGCCGCCGATATAGTGTACCACGACTTTGCCAACAAGGCTCCTGAGGCCAAGGCTCTCATAGACCAGTGGGCCAACGACAAGACCCACGGGATGGTCAACGGACTCGGCCTAACCCCCACGCCGCAAACCGCCATCATCCTGGCCAACGCCACCTACTTTAATGGCAAGTGGTCGCAGCCTTTCAACGGCAAGGACACCCACCCGGGCACTTTCTACAACGAGGACAACACCACATTGCAGGTCAGCATGATGTCCAAGACCATGCCAGCCAAGGTATATGCCGACGACAACCTCTCGGTGGCCGAGCTCAGCTACGGCCGCGGCTATTACAGCATGATGATAGTGATGCCAAAGGACATCAAGCAGCAGTTAGCCGAGCGGACGGACTGGTGGGGGCTGCACAACAAGCTGGTGACGGCCGATAAGATTGAGATAGTTATGCCCAAGTTCAAGACCGAGAGCAATTGGAAAGACCTGATAGATGTGTGCAAGGCCCTTGGCGTAAAGAAACTGTTTACCCAGGTGGTCAACGGGACCAAATATATGGAAATGGGGCAGAACGCCATAATAGAGGTAGACGAGAACGGCACCAAGGCAGCGGTTGCAAGCGCTGCCAATGGAGAGTTTACTTCTCCCGGGCTGCCCTCGCAGATACGCTTTGACCATCCCTTCATCTACGCCATCCGTGAGAACACCACTGGAACCATCCTCTTTATAGGCAAAACAGGTAAGCTATAACAGGCTGATACCTATTAACATACTACGAGGATGGGGTACCTGGCTACAGACCAGGCGCCCCATCCTCGCAGCGTATTGCGGTACTGACCACGACCCTATATGATGGGCAGCGAGATACCGTTAATCTTCTGGTAGATATCCAGAGCGTAGACATCGGTCATGCCGCTGATGTAGTCGATAACAGCCATGAGGCGGGTTTCGAGGCTGTCGCTCTGGATGTCGTACTGGCTACTGAAACGCTTGATGAGCTGCTGCGAGTGAAACTTCTCGGGACTGACGGCAGCACTCACCAGGTCGCGCATCAGCGTCTCCATAATTTTATAACCCGACAGCTCCACGTCTAACACTACCCTGCTCTGGTATATCTTCTCTCTTGACACCTTAGTACACCGCTTGTAGGCATCGCGCTGCCGCGGTGAAATGGCCGAAATAAGGCTCTGGGTAAACTCGCCGGCTAAGATTTCGGCCTCGTGGTCAACAAAGGCGCGCACGCACTCGCTCTCCAGCTTGCCGACAACGCAGGCACGCAGATAGACCACCTTCTCATTGACGTCGGTAACGCCGTCTTCCTCGACCCGACGGCGTATGGCCGCCCGGTCCTCGTCGTCGAAGAAGCCCAAGAGCAGCTCCTCTGTCTCGGAAAAGGTGAGCAGCTTGAGCTTGTGGGCATCCTCGATGTCCATGATTTCATAGCAGATGTCATCGGCTGCCTCCATCAGGAACACGAGGGGATGGCGCACGTAGCGGAGGGCTTCCCCTGGTGCCGAGGTACAGATTATGCCCAATTCATCGGCTATTTTGCGGTAGTAGGCTTCCTCTGATGAGAAGAAGCCAAACTTGCCATGGCTGCCGGCCACCGATGAGGCAAAGGGGTACTTCACTATACTGGCCAGAGTGGTATAGGTCATCACAAAACCACCCTCGCGCCGACCGTTGAACCGATGGGTAAGGATGCGAAAAGCGTTGGCGTTGCCCTCGAAGTGAGTCAGGTCGTCCCACAGACGGTCGCTCACCCGGTCGCGCAGGCCCATGCCCTCGCCCTCGGTAAAGAAGGCTTGGATGGCTTTCTCTCCGCTGTGGCCGAAAGGCGGGTTACCTAAGTCGTGAGCCAGGCCAGCCGTCTGGACGATGGTGCCTATCTCCTCGAAGAGGGTGCCGCGCAGCTCGGGATGGCGGGCCATGAGCAGGCGAGCCACATCGTCGCCCAGGGACTTGCCTAAGGACGACACCTCGAGTGAATGGGTGAGCCGGTTGTGGACAAAGATACTCCCGGGGAGTGGGAAAACCTGCGTCTTGTTCTGAAGACGGCGGAAGGGAGCCGAGTAAATAAGCCGGTCGCTGTCGCGCTTAAACTCGGAGCGGTCATCGTGGCGCTCATGACGTCTTTCCTGTCCGAGCCGCTTGTTGGAAATAAGTTGTAGCCAGTTCATACACGCAAAAGTAGTGCAATTTTGCTTATTTAAATGCTTTTTGTGAGAAAAATGTTAATAATGTGGTCAGAAATGGCTATTTTTGCATTTAAAATAAGGTACGGGAGCACCGTGGCGACGGCCCTGGCTGTGCCCGCACTACCCAGTGCCTACAAAATGACTTACACGAAGATGTTACAGGTTAAGATTATCAATAAGGGGCACCATCCGCTGCCCGAGTATGCCACCACGCAAAGTGCCGGACTGGACCTGAGGGCCAATCTGGAGGCTCCTATCACCCTACGGCCCATGGAGCGCCGGCTGGTGCCCACAGGTCTGTACATGGCGCTGCCCGCTGGCTACGAGGCGCAGGTAAGGCCCCGCAGCGGACTGGCCCTGAAGCATGGCATCACGGTGCTCAACTCGCCGGGAACCATCGATGCCGATTACCGAGGCGAGATTATGGTGCTGCTCATCAACTTCTCTGACACAGACTTTGTCATCAACGACGGCGAGCGCATCGCCCAGATGGTGGTGGCCCGCCACGAGCAGGTAGCGTTTGAACTGGCTGATGTGCTCGACGACACCGAGCGGGGTGCCGGCGGCTACGGACACACGGGGGTAAAATAGCCAGACTGCCATGATGCTACACAGACGTTTTATAACCAGGGCCTTGTTAGTACTGATGGCCGCGGCCCTCGTACTACCCCTCGCAGCCAAGCGCAAGAAGGCTGCGGTGCGGCCGGCCGTCGTGCTGTCGGCCGAGGACAGCCGCCGCTACGATTATTTCTTCCTTGAGGCGCAGCGCCAGAACCTCAAGGGCAACTATGCCGAGGCTTACGACCTGCTTACCCACTGTCTGGAAATAAACCCGCAGGCTGCCGAGACTTACTATCAGTTAGCGCTGTACCACTCGGCCATGGACAAGGACTCGCTCAGCATGGCCAACCTGCAGACCGCCGTAACCCTGCGCCCCGACAACAAGACTTACTTAGAGGCGCTGGCCAACAATTACTATAAACAGAAGAACTACGCCAAGGCAGCAGCTGTCTACGAGCAGCTGGCCCGCAACAGCCGCGACCGCTCTGACCTGCAGCGCACGCTGCTAAGCATCTACGAGCGCCAGAAAGACTATGGCAAGATGATTAGTTGCCTGAACCGCCTGGAGCAAATGGAGGGCAGCGGCGAGGATATTACCCTTTCCAAGGTTCATGTGTACGAGTTGCTCGGCGACAGGAAGTCGGCCCTCAAGACGCTGCGGCAACTGGTAGACGAGCATCCGTTCGACCTGAACTATCAGGTGATGATGGGCAACTGGCTGATGCAGAATGGCGGCAAGGCAGAGGCTCTGCGACTCTTTGCCGACGCTCTGAAGAAAGAGCCCACCAACACCAATGTACTCAGTTCGCTCTACGACTACTACAAGGATGCCGGCCAGGACACGGTGGCCTACAGTTTTCTGCGCCGCATACTCACCAGCCCTAAGACCGAGGCCGAGAGCCGCGCGATGATGATGAAGCGATACATCAAGAGCAGCGAGAAAGAAGGGGGCGACAGCGTGCGCGTGCTGGCCCTGTTCGACCAGATAGCCAAGACCGTCAGCCTGGATGCCTCGATGGCCGAGCTGCGCTTAGCGTATATGAAACTGAAGCACATGCCCGACTCTGTGGTACAGCAGGCCCGCAACCAACTGCTGCGGGTGGCCCCCGACAACGCCCCGGCCCGCTTCGAGACCATACAGCAGCTCTGGATTAAGCAGAAGTGGGACGAGGTGGCCCAGCTGAGCAAGGAGGGCACCGAATATAACCCCGACGAGATGGGCTTCTACTACTTCCTCGGTCTCTCTTACTATCAGAAGGAGCAGAATGACTCTGCCCTTAACGCCTTCCGCAAGGGCGTTGACGTGGTTAACGACGACAGCAACCCTGCCATCGTCAGCGACTTCTACTCTCTTATGGGTACCATTCTCCAGGACAAGGGCCTGTATGACCAAGCATACGATGCCTTTGACAAGAGTCTGAAATGGAAGAGCGACAACACTGAGTGTCTGAACAACTACGCCTACTTCCTCAGCGTACGCGACACCGCGCTGGCCAAAGCAGCCCAGATGAGCTACAAGACGATACAGGTAGAACCCAAGAACCCGACCTTTCTGGACACATACGCCTGGATTCTGTTCAGGCAGAACCGCTACGCCGAGGCCAAGATATACATAGACCAGGCCGTGGCCAACGATACCGACTCGGTACAGAGCGCTGTCATCCTGGAGCACGCCGGCGACATCTACATGATGAACAAGCAGACCGACAAGGCCATAGACTACTGGCAGCGAGCCGTCAAGGCAGGTGGCGACAGCCCTCTGCTACCTAAGAAGATACAACTGAAAAAATATATAGAAGATGAGAAAAAGACTAAATAGGTATGCCCTCCTGGCGGTAGTACTCACCCTGACCGCCTGTGGGGCCAAGAAAAACTTAGTGACCACTCCGGCCACCACAAAGCAGGCTCCGGGCGCCAAGGCGACCACTCCGGCGGGCAGCAGCTTAGCCTTTGTACAGCAGGTGGCCGACCAGCGCCTGTACCAGAAGAACATTACGGGCAACATGACCTTCAGTATCCAGGCCGGAAGCGTGAGCCACAAGTTGGGGGGCTCTCTGCACATGCGGCGCGACGAGGTTATCCGCCTACAGGTGGTCGCCCCGATACTGCCGGTAGAGATAGGGCGCATAGAGTTCACCCCCGACTATGTACTGGTCATAGACCGCTGGCACAAGGAGTACATCAAGGCCGACTACAACCAGCTGGCGTTTCTCAAAGAGAACGGGCTCGACTTCTACAGCCTGCAGTCGCTCTTCTGGAACGAGCTCCTCATGCCTGGCCGCCAGAAAGTGAGCGAGGGCGACCTCGGCAAGTACTACGTAGACACCTCGGCCCAGGGCAGCACACTTCCCGTGAGTCTCAGCCAGGGCAAACTCAGTTTCTGCTGGAACGCCGGCCGCACTGACCACAAGATACACTCGGCCATCGTAACCTACGGGGGCAACGGGCGTGGCTCCTCGCGCCTCACCTGGAACTACGCCGACTTCCAGAGCGTCGGCGTCAAGAGTTTCCCTGCCACCCAGTCGTTTACTTTTACCACCTCGGCCACGGGCAAGACCCAGCAGGGCACTATCAGCTTCACCCTCGACCGCGTGGGTACCGACTCGGGATGGG
The DNA here is from genome assembly GCA_934204655.1 of uncultured Prevotella sp. GTDB lineage: Bacteria > Bacteroidota > Bacteroidia > Bacteroidales > Bacteroidaceae > Prevotella. The sequence goes on from CAKPZJ010000006.1 coordinate 41,516, forward strand.
AAGCACGCACCACCGTCTCTGATAAGTACAAGCGGATAGAGGCCCGCGATGTTTTTGACAAATTACTCAATCTGCAATGAGACGCATCATCACCATCCTGTTGGCATCGGCCCTTGCGCTGACCGTACCGGCGCAGACCAAGACCAAGGCACGCAAGCCGGCCACCACCACGGCGGCCAAGAGCAGCAAGTCGAAAAAGACTGTACGCAAGTCGGCCGTCAAGGCTGTCGAGAAGCCTGCCCCTACGTCTATCAAGGGACTGCGCAACGAGCGGGCAGCCATCCAGCGCAAGATAAAGCAGCAGGAGCAGGCGCTCCGAGCCAACAAGGCCAATGTATCTAAGCGCCTCAAGGATCTGCTGGTCATCAACTCTGAGATAGGAGAGAAGCAGAAGTCTATCGATGGCATCCAGCAGGACATCAACCACATCGACGGCAACATCGGCATCCTCCAGTCGCAGCTCCAGACACTCGAGAAGCAACTTGCCGACCGTCGCGAGAAGTACATTAAGTCTGTACGCTACATGGCGCGGCACCGTTCGGTTCAGGACAAGCTCATGTTTATCTTCTCGGCCAAGACCTTTACCCAGATGTACCGTCGCATGCGCTTCGTCCGCGAGTATGCCGCCTATCAGAAAGTACAGGGCGAGATGCTCAAAGCTAAGCAGCAGCAGGTAGACAACAAGCACCGCCAGCTCCAGGACGTGCGCGGGCAGAAAAACTCGCTGCTCAGCAAGAACGTGCAGGCCCGCACCGAACTGGAAGGTAAGCAGACCGAGCAGCAGAACATAGTGCAGGGACTGCAGCGGCAGCAGAAAACTATCCAGACCATTATAGATGAGCAGAAAAAGAAGAACGCGGCGCTCAACGCGCAGATAGACCGACTGGTAGCCATCGAGGTGGCCAAAGCCAAGGCCCGTGCCGAGGCTGAGGCCAAGCGCAAGGCCGAAGCCGAAGCTAAGCGCAAGGCTGCCGAGCTGGCTCGCAAGAAGGCCGAAGCCGAGGCCAAGGCCCGCGAGAATGAGCGCAGGATAGCCGAGGCCAAGGCCCGCGAGGCGCAGTTGAAGGCGCAGGCCGAGGCAGCCGCCCAGCGTAAGCAGGAAGCCGAGCGCGAACGAGCCGAGCAGGCCATGCGCGAAGCCCGGGCCAACCGCGAGGCGGCCGAGCGTAAGGCCAAGGCCGACGAGGCCCGCAGCCGCAAAGAGATAGCCGAGGCCAAGAAAGATATGAACGAAGCCTCGTCGCTCAGTTCGGTCGACCGCATGATGAGCGGTGGTTTCGAGGCCAACAAGGGCCGTCTGCCTATGCCCATCACGGGCAGCTACAAGGTGGTGAGCCACTACGGCCAGTACTCCGTCGAGGGCCTGAAGGGCGTAACACTCGACAACAAGGGTATCAACATCCTGGGCCGTCCGGGGGCTGTTGCCCGCAGTATCTACGATGGCGAGGTGAGTGCCATCTACGACTGGGAGGGTTCTATGTTTGTCATGGTGCGCCACGGTGCTTACATCTCGGTGTACTGCAACCTGCGCTCCGTCAGCGTAAGCAAGGGCCAGAAAGTTTCTACCCGTCAGGCGTTAGGCACAGTGGGTGCCGACAACATCCTGCAGTTCCAGCTCCGCAAGGGCTCAGCCAAACTGAACCCTGAGGCATGGCTCGGGCGTTAGCCGCCACCTCTCCCCCGTTTTTTCTAACTATTACGCATAGCGCACAGGTTCCTTCGAGGAGTCTGTGCGCTATGCGTTGGTGGTGCCGCCATCTGCTCCATGGGTGCTGCCATCTGCTCCATGGGCACTGCGCAGTTGCATGGGCGACTGGCCGGTGTGGCGTCTGAAATAGCGACAGAAGAAGGAAGTGTCGCTGAAGTGATACTCGCACGCTATCTGCTTCATACTCTGTTGGCCACCACTCAGCTGAAGCCTAAGCTGCAGGATAGTATAGTGGTCTATTATCTTCTTGGGTGTCTCGCTGGTTATCTGCCTTACTATCATGGTCAGGTACTTAGGCGTGATACTCAGCTCGCGCGCATAGTACGACACATCGCGCGACAGACGGTAGTCGCGTTCTACCAGCATCATAAACTGGTTGAACAGTTCGCGTACCCGGCGCGACTCGGTGCCCTTGGGGCGCATCTGGGGGTTACGCATCAGGTACTCATGGAAGCCCACAAAGAACGCCTTGAGCTGTAGCAACACCAGCTGGGTAACACAGCTACACTCGGGCTGATCCATATACACATGGAGCAGGCCAAACATATTGTCGATGATGCGGGTAACCACGGACGAGCCTGGTTGGCAACGGTCGTAACGGAGCCCCGAGTACACCGTCTGTTCCATCTGTAGGCTGGCAGTCCTCAGCAGCGAGGCATCGTAGCGCAGCATCTCCGTCCGGAAGTCGGCCGAGGGGGTGGCAGCCTCTCCGCCAGTTTCCTCAGTACGCAGCAGACATACCACGTCATTGGGAAACAGGGTGATGACAGCCCCCACTTGCAAGTCCCATTCGGTAAAGTTGACACGGAGCCGTGCCCTACCCGCCCTGACTATCAGGATGGCCCCATAGCTCAGCACCTGGGGGCCAGACACCCACCCTTCTAACGATGTGAATACAAGCCGGGGTACAGAGGTGGCCGAAAAATCTATCTCGTTATACATATATATAATAAGGTATAGTCGCGGTAACGCGAGTCATAGCTCCGAGCACCGCCAAGATTTCCTTTTTGAGTACAAATATCGCAAAAATAACCCACATTAGCGAACATTTTTTCCCTAAAAGTCCGTAACCATAGAAAAAACAGTACCCGCCCACCCACCAGAAAGCACTACCTTTGCACCCGACGAAATCAATAAGTTTTTTCAAGTGACACAACATTCTCTTTTAATCACCCTTGCCCTTATCACGTGTACGGGCACAGCCCCCGCGCAGACCACCCCACCCGCTCCCACAACTGGCACCACCCTGACCATAGCTCAGTTGTTCGAGCAGGTAGAGGCGGGCAGCCGCAGCATCCGCGCGGCCAAGACATCTACCGACATGGCGCAGCAGGACATCGCCCATGCCCGCTCCCAACGGTTGCCCGACATCAATGCCGACCTGTCGGTCAGCTATTTAGGCAACGCCCTGCTCAGTAACCGCCATTTTGGCGACATTCACGGTCTCCACTCGCCCCACTTAGGTAACAGTTTCGCCCTGGAAGCGCAGCAAGTCATCTACTCGGGTGGTACCCTCACGGCTGGGGTCAACCTGGCCCAATTAGGGCAGCGTCAAGCCGAAACTAATGTACGCCAGGTAAGACAGCAAGCACGCTTCGAGGCCCTGGGGCAGTATCTGGACCTGTACAAGACAGACAACCGTATCAGGGTCTATGAACAGAACATCGCCCTGACCCGACGTCTGTTAGACGAGATAAAGCTGCGGCAACAGCAGGGCATGGCGCTGAAGAACGACATCACGCGATACGAGATGCAGATGGAGCAACTACAACTGGGCCTGACGCAGCTACGCAACACGCGGGCCATCCTCAACCACCAGTTGTGCAACACCCTATCGCTGCCCGGCACCACCCAGCTGTACCCCGACACCACGGTGGCCGCCGAGGTATGCCCCAAGCAGGGCAAGGCTTACTGGCAACAGGTAGCCACGACCACGGCACCCGTCATGGAGCAACAGCAGATAAGGGTAAGCATGGCCCAACAGAACGAAAAACTGGCCCGCGCCGCCCGACTGCCCAAGGTGGCCGTAGTGGCCGCCAACCAGTTCAACGGGCCTATCACCTTTGAACTGCCGCCCATCAACAAGAACCTGAATATATGGTATGTAGGCGTGGGAGTCAGGTACAGCCTCAGCGCGCTATTCAAGACCAACCACCACATCACCCAGACACAACTGGCCACCCTGCGCGCCCAGCAGGACATGGCCGTGGCTGCCGAGCAGCTCAACAACAGGACTAACCAGGCTTACACCCTGTACCTACAGACCTACACGGAGCTGGCCACGCAGCGCAAGAGCGTAGAGCTGGCCCGTCAGAACTACGAGGTCATCAACGCCCGCTACTTAGGGCAGATGGTTCTGGTAACCGACATGATAGATGCCGCAAACCTGCGCCTCAACGCCGAACTACAGGAGGTCGATGCGCGCATCGGCATCGTATATGCCTACTACCACATGCGCTTCATTGCCGGCAACATCTAACCCCATACACACCATAGATACCCTTAACACATTATAGTATGAACAAGAAAATCATTAAGCGACTCTACAACATAGTAGTTATCATCATTGTGGCCGGCGCGGCCGTCTGGGCTTTCTCCAACTTCTTCCACTGGGGGCGCAACGAGTACACCGACGACGCCCAGGTGATGCGCCACATTACCCCCGTAAACACCCGCGTGCAGGGCTTTATCCGCGAGATACGCTTCAGCGACTTCCAATATGTACACCGTGGCGACACGCTCGTCATCATCGACGATTCGGAGTACCGACTGCAACTGGCCCAGGCCGAGGCAGCCCTGCGCGGACGCCAGTCAGGGTCATCAGCCGTATCGGCCAGCATGGGCACCACCCAGGGCAATGTGGCCACGGCTTCGGCCGGTATCAACGAGGCACGGGTGGACATGCTCAACGCTCAGGCCGACCTGGCCCGCTACACAGCGCTGCTGGCCAAGGACGCCGTGACACGCCAGCAGTACGACAACGCCCACACCCGCTACCTGGCAGCCCGCGCCCGTTATGAGCAGGCCAAGGGACGGCAACAGGCAGCTGCCTCGGTACGTGGGGTGCAGACCCACGAGTTAGGCGGAGCCCGTGCCGGCGAGAGCGTGGCCGAGGCTCAGTTGCGCCTGGCCCGACTTAACCTGTCGTACACCGTCATCACAGCTACCTGCGATGGCATTATGAGCCGCAAGGACATCCATGTGGGACAGCTGGTACAGCCCGGACAGATGCTGGCACGCATTGTGGATGCCCATGACGTGTGGGTGATGGCCAACTACCGCGAGAGCCAGATGAAGCACATCCAGACGGGCTGCGCCGTAACCTTCAAGGCCGACGCGCTGCCCAACGTAACCTTCAAGGGGCGTGTTGAAGCCATATCGGGGGCTGCGGGCTCGGCCTACTCCATGATACCGGTAGACAATGCCACGGGCAACTTTGTCAAGGTAGAGCAGCGTGTGCCCGTGCGCATCCGTCTGACAGCCGACAACGACCCCAAGCAGGTGGCGCTGCTCCGGGCCGGGCTCAATGTAGAGACCGAAGTTGAATATGCCGACAAGTAAATCATCAACCCCTCTCTAACAACTCACAGATGCCAGGACCTCCTATACTCCAAGGGCCGTTTCGCGTGCCCTCATTCAACGGGTACATACCCCGGCGGCTACAGCCGTGGCTGTATCTTGCCATAGCCTTCCTGTTCCAGTTCTCGGCGGGCATATATAGTGGCGCCATGCCCCAGGTGATGGGCAGCCAGAGCCTGATGCGCGAGGATGTACTGATGATAGTGATGTGCAATGTGGTGGGAGTCAACATGCCGTTCCCCTTCCTCTTCCGCCTCAAGTTCAGGTTTACCAACCGCCAGCTGCTCATTACCGCTGCCCTTGTAGTGGGCGTGTGCAATGTAGCCATCGTACACACCCAGTCGGTAGTGGCCATGTGCATTATAGCCTATGTGGCCGGCTTCTTCAAATTGTGCGGTACCTTTGAGTGCATGTCCAACATCCAGCTGTGGATGACACCCAAGCGCGACTTCACCATCTTCTTCCCGCTGCTATACTGCGTGGTCTTAGGCAACATGTCCCTCTGCCCATGGATAACCGAACACTTGGTGTACATATACCAGGACTGGCGCTGCATGAACTACCTCATGGCAGGAGCCATGATGACCGTGGCCCTCTTCCTGATAATCACCACCCACAATTTCAGGTTCATGAAGCCGCTGCCCTTTGTCAGCCTGGACTGGCTGGGCTGCATCCTGTGGTCGCTGTTAATGGTCGAGGTGATATTCTTCTTCAACTACGGCGAGTTCTACAACTGGATGGACAGCCGGGTCATGCAGGGCTGCCTGTTTATGATTGCGATGACCCTGTGGCTGTGCATAGGGCGTATGCTGCACATCCGCCATCCCTACATAGCCCCTGCGGCCTGGCGCTACAAGCGCCTGGTGCTCCTACTCGTCCTCTTCGCCTTTGTAGAGTGGATGGGCAGCACGCCCAAGGTGCTGCAGACAGCCTTTACCAGTGGTGTGATGCACTGGGGAGGGCTCACCACCAACGTGTTCAACCTAATAGAGTGGGTAGCCGCCATCGCGGGATGCCTGTTCTGCCTGTTGTGGATCAAGGTGCTGCACCAGAAGTACACCCGGCTGCTCACCGTGGGCGTGGCGGCTATGGTGGCCTATCCCGTTATGATGTATATGCTGATAGCCCCCTCTCTGAACATCGAGGCGCTGTACTTGCCCGTCTTCCTGCGCCAGTTTGGCAACGCCATCTTCTTCACCACGCTTACCATTTACCTCGAGGAACTCATGCCGTTCGAGCATTTCTTCATGGGCCTCACCATGGCCGGACTGGTGCGCAACGGCACGGTGGGCACCATGTGCTCTGGCCTGTACAGTCTGGCTCTGCGCCATCAGATAGCCGACAATATGGTGCGCGGACTACCCTATGACATGACCGGACTGATGATGATAAGCATACGGCAGCTCTATGGCGTTACCTGTGTAGTGGGCGTGGCCGTACTCATCATCTTCCTGCTGTGGGACATACAGCCTGTGCACAGTACGCTGAAGAAGATGCCTGCCTGGAACTACCTGGGACGCAGGGCCAAGCGCTTTCTGCGTAGGCAACAGGCCGACACCAGGACAGCAGTCAAAAAATAATTAGCCCAAGAGGCTACGCGTATTCAGAAAAAGTGTATCTTTGCAAAATGCCTACGAGCTCCTGGTAGTCGTAGGCGTTTTGCATATATACAAAGATGGACAAGGACATTAACAAAGTTGCTGACACACAGCGCGAGCGGGCCATTAACCGCGTAACGCTCAAGGGCGGCGCCATCAATGTGGCGCTGCTGGTATTCAAGTTTGTCGCCGGCATCGTGGGTGGTTCGGCCGCCATGATAGCCGACGCTGTACACTCGCTGTCAGACTTTCTGACCGATGTAGTGGTCATCCTATTCGTACACCTGAGCAACAAGCCCGAGGACTGCGACCACAACTACGGACACGGAAAGTATGAAACATTAGCCACAGCGCTTATCGGCATAGCCCTACTCTTTGTCGGGGCCATGCTATTCTATGACGGTATGGTGAAGATAGTACACGCCATACATGGAGAGGTACTCGACCAACCTGGGTGGATAGCCTTAGTGGCCGCCTTAGTAAGTATAGCCCTCAAGGAGTGGGCCTACCAGTTTACGGCCAGGGCTGGCCGACGCTACAACTCGCCCGCGGTGACGGCCAATGCCTGGCACCACCGCTCCGATGCTTTCTCCAGTATAGGCACAGCCGTGGGCATAGGCGGTGCCATCATCTTGGGCAACCGCTGGGCCGTACTGGATCCCATAGCAGCCGTGGTGGTGAGCCTGTTTATCGTACGCACGGCATACCAGCTCATCGCGGGGGCCACCGACGAACTCTTGGAGAAGAGCCTGCCGGCCGATATAGAGCAGGAGATAACTGCCATCGCCGAGAGCGAGCCCTCGGTGAGCGGCATACACCACCTGCGTACCCGCCGCATAGGCAGCCAGATGTCTATCGAGATGCACCTGCGCATGCCAGGCGACATTACGCTCTACGAGGCTCATCAGCATGCCACCCATATAGAGCAGCGGCTGCGCCAGCGATTTGGTTCGCATACCTATATCAGCCTGCACCCCGAGCCACTCAAGGTAAACGGAGTGTACCAACAACCATAGCCTATACGCGTGCCCTAACGACAAGAGCGGGGAGACTGACCATCGATGGTCTTGTCTCCCCGCTCTTGTTATAGACGGTTATTTATTAGGTCGTAGCCTCTCGGGCCTACGCAGCAGCCGTCGCTACCTGAGCGCGGCCGACACCCGTCCCAATATCATACGCGACGATATGCGGACCTGTACCGTCTGACGCACGTCGCGTGCGTTAGAGGCCACCTCTAAGGGGTAATCGCCGGCATCCAGCACCCAGGCATTTTCCTGCTCATCGAAGTAGGCCATGTCGCGCAGCGCAAAGGTTACTTCCAGTGTCTGGCTCTCGCCGGGCTGGAGTAGCCGCGTCTTGCCAAAAGCTATCAGCTGGTGGCGCAGCGAGGGCACGGGGGCATATACCTGTACTACCTCCTTACCGGCATACTGGCCACTGTTAGTTATCTTGACCTTCAGACTGAAGTTACCACCATCCTGCATACGGCAAGTGGCATCGGCATAGTCAAAGTGGGTATAGCTCTGCCCATAACCAAAAGGATAAGCCACGGGGCGGTTAAAGGTGTCAAAGTAGCGGTAGCCCACATACATACCCTCAAGGTAGTCTACATAGTGGACGTTCTTGATAGCCGGATTGCGGGGTATCTTGGGATAGTTACCGATGGCCTTAGGGCCGTGGTAGTCATAGGGGAAGTTGTCATGAGTACTGCAGTCCTCGTAGCGCACGGGGAAGGTCATAGTGAGTTTGCCCGACGGACATACGCGACCGGCCAGCACACGGCACACGGCATCGCCGGCCTCCTGACCGGGCAACCACGAGAGCACCACGGCATCGGCCAGCTGTCGCCAGGAGTCTACCTCGACCACGCCCGACACATTGAGCACCACTACGACACGCTTGCCCACGGCATGGAAGGCTCGGGCCACACGGCTTATCAGTCCGCGCTCCACCTCAGACAGACTGAACTCGGTGGCGGCCAGTCGGTCGGCACCCTCGCCACAACTGCGGCCGATGGTGATGATAGCCGCGTCGTCGGCCTGAGCACTCTGGCTGATAACGACAGAGTCGATGGCCACCTCGGGGATGGCTGCATAACCTAAGGGGTCGTAAGCACGACTCTTGATGGTGGCGCTGATAATCTGGCGATAGTGGCGCGACAGGTCGGGATTGGCCTGGATGCCCACATGGTCAAAGCCCTCGACCAGGTTGACGGTATGGGGCGTCTTGACATTGCCCGAGCCAGTGCCCACGGATATAAAGTTGTACGACGAGATGCCGAACATGCCCACCCGCTTAACCTGGGCGGTGAGAGGCAGGGTCTGGGCGCGGTTCTCGAGCAGCACGATGCCCTCCTCGGCAGCCTCGAGCGACTTGGCGGCATGGGCCTTGAGGTCGGGGTTCTCGCTATAGGCATAGCGAGCAAACCGCGGTGAGTGTACTACAAACTGCAGCATGCGCCGCACACAGCTGTCGAGAGCCGCCTGCGACAGCGAGCCGTCCTTGATGGCACTGCGTATCTCGCGGCGTTGCTGCTCTGAGCCTGGTGCTAACAGATCGTTGCCGGCCCATATCTCGCGGCCCGACTGGCGCCAGCCCGGGGCGGCCCAGTCGCTCACGACAAAACCGTCGAAACCCATGTCGCCACGCAGGATGGTGGTGAGCAGGTCGCGGCTCTCCATACACTGCTGTCCGTTAATCATGTTGTAGGCGCTCATGACCGACCACGGGTGCGATTCGCGTACTGCTATCTCGAACCCGCGCAAGTAGAGCTCGCGCAGGGGACGCTGCGCAATGCGTACATCGACGTCCTTGCGGTTGGTCTCCTGGTTATTCACGGCGAAATGCTTGAGAGTGGCACCCACGTGCTGGCTCTGGATACCGTTGACATAAGCGGCAGCCATCTTGCCAGTAAGGAGGGGATCCTCGGAGAAGTACTCAAAGTTGCGGCCGCCCAATGGGTCGCGGTGCAGGTTCATGCCAGGGCCGAAGATGAGGTCGAGGCCGTACTCGTGAGCCTCGTTGCCGATGGCCGAGCCCACCTCGCGGATGAGCTGGGTGTTCCACGATGAGGCCAAGGCCGTACCAATGGGGAAACCAGTGTGGTAGTAGCGGCGCGACTGGCCCTCGCGCATGGTGTCGATGCGCAGGCCGGCGGGGCCGTCGGTAAGCACCGTGGGGGTGATGCCTAACCGGGGTATGGGCACGGTGGTGCCGGCAGCGCCGGGCACCAACTTCTTGGTATTGCCATAGCCGGTGAAGGTCTCGTTGCCGGCCCCCACCACCATGTCTATCTTCTCACGCAGGGTCATGTGGCCCAGCACCGTGTCGATATTGTCGGCACTGAGCTGAGGGGCACGGCCACACGCAGCCACCATGAGCGACAGGGCCAGGGTGCTGGCCCCAAGGGCTATAGTCGATAGTCTGTTCATTGCTTAGCTGAGTCGTATATCTGGTTGTCCTTCTTGCCGAAGGGGTAGCTGACATTATCAAACTTAACGTTGCTGGCGTCATCGAGAACGAAAGCGGGGCGGAAGTCGTCGTTACGCAGAAGTAAGTTGACATTACGGAAGGTGATGCCGTCGGCGTGGCGGACGTAGAAACCATAGCAAGGAAGCTCGCCAAACATGTCAAACTCGGGATAGCGGTCAGCTTGCTCGGGTATCTTGCTAAGTTCCCACATGGGGATGTAGCGCAGTCCCTTGTCGGCACCACCGGGGTAGATGAGGGTGACGTTCTCGATGGTCACGTTGCGCACTTTGGTACCGGGGATGCCTACGATGCTCGACGGCATGGGGTTGCGCATGGTGTTGGTGATGGGGCCACGCAACTTGTAGCCCACATCGGGACGCTCAAAGGGTACCTCGCATACCATGTTGCGGATGGTAACGCCGTCGATGACGGCTGCCCGGCGGTCGGCATGGCGCTGGCCCAGACGGATGAAGATGGGGTTACCCGTGTTGAGGGCCTGGATGTTCTCGATGAGTACATTGCGCACGATGGCACCGTCGACGGCCTCGATGGCCACAGCCGAGCGGAAGGTATTACTCACCTTGATGTCGCGGATAGTAATGTTCTGAAAGCCGCCGGCCGAGTTGGTGCCAAACTTGATGGCCGAGGCCGAGCTCTCTACCGAGCAGTTGTACACCTGGATGTCATCGTTGGTATCTTCGAGTTTGTCAGACTTGAGGCAGATGCCGTCGTCGGCAGCATCGACATGGCTGTCGCGGATGACAACATGGTGGCAGTCTACGATGTCGATACCATCGTTGTTCCAATAAGCACGGTTGTGTACGTCAACCTGTTCTATCTTGAGGTTCTTGCAGCGGAAGAAGACCAGGCCCCAGCAAGCAGCGTTACGCAGACGGAGGCCCGACACCTCGATGCCGTCGCAGCCGTTAATGGTGAACAGATTAGGACGCATGGCCTCACGGGGACGGTTCAGGCGGTCAAAGTAGTTGGGGTCCTTACGCACGCCAGCCTTGTGCAGGCTGTCGATGGCTAACGACACCTCGCAACCGCGGGCATCGATGGTGCCCTGGCCGGTGAGCTTGATGTTAGTAGCCTGGTAAGCCTCGATGAGAGCCAGACTGAGGTAGTTGAATTTAGCAGGGTTAGAGCGGTCGGTGCCCTGCTGGGTAACGTCGATATAGTCCAGGGGGTTCAGGCTGCCTAAGAGGGTGGCGCCCTGCTCCAGGTGGAGCTCTGTATTGGACTTCATCTCGATGGTGCCCGTAACATACTGGCCGGGCTGTATTATCAGGGTTCCTCCGCCGCGGCGCGACAGGTCGTCGATGGCCCGCTGGATAGCGGCGGTGTTTACGGTCTTGCCGTCGGGCACCAGCTTGATGGCCGACGAGGTGATGGTCTTGGCAGCCTGGGCCACAGAACCCATGGCTAACAGGGCCACCATGATAAACAGTTTATTATTAATCTTCATAATGTATTTATTGATTACGATTTATCCAGTTACTCGCCATGCTGGCACTTGCCGCAATGCTTCTTGGCGGGCAGCACGATGTCTAAGTTCTCGGTCTTGTAGCCGCGCACGTCGTCCTGGACGATGGCGGGACGGAAATCGCGGGCGCGCAGGGTGAGCTGCACGTTGCGCAGGGTGAGGCCGTCGACATGGCGCAGGAAGAAGCCCCAGGCAGGCAGCTCGCCGAACATGGTAAACTCGGGGTAGCGGTTCTCGTTCTCGGGAACCTCATCGAGCTTGACGTAGGCCATGCCTTTGTCGCCGCGGCCAGGAGCGCTGATCTTGATATTCTCCAAGAGAACGTTCTGGACGGCGTGGCCGGGATAGCCGGTGATGCTCGAGGGGAAGGGGTTGTGGAAGTAGCTCACCGAGGGACCGCGCAGGTCGTACTCGGTGTCAGGACGGCCCAGCGCGAGCTGGATGTCCATGTTGCGGAGCACGATGTTACGGATGTAGCCCTGGTCGTTGTTGGCGCGGTTGCCCAACTTAACGAAGATGGCGTTACCCGTATTGGTGGCCTGGAGGCCGTCGACCACGATATTCTCTATCTTGGAACCATCGACGCTCTCTATGGCGATACACGAGCGGTAGGTATCTACCACCTTGATGTTAGTAATGGTGATGTCACGGAAGTTGCCCCACGTGGCGGTACCAAACTTGACGGCCGAGGCCGAGCTGCGTATCTCGCAGCTGTCGATGCGCAGGTTGTGGCTATCGCCCTTCTTGTGGTAGCTCTTCAGACAGATGCCGTCGTCGGCCGAGTTGATACGGCAGTTGGTGATAGACGAGTTGAAACAGTCGGTCATGTCTATGCCGTCGTTGTTCCAGTAGGCGCGGTTATAGATATCCAGATGGTGCAGCTTCATGTTGGAGCAGAGGTCGAACGACAGCCCCCAGCAGGCACTGTTGCGCAGGTGCAGGCCGCTAATCTCTACGCCATCGCACTCAGAGAAGAAAAAGAGCTTAGGACGCATTATCTCGCTTGGGCGGCGCAGACGGGTACTGTAGTTGGGGTCTTTCTTGACGCCACACTTTACCAGCGAGTCGATGGTGAGCGCCAGCTCCTGGCCCTGCCCGTTGATGACGCCCTCGCCCGTGAGCTTGATATTCTTGGCTCCCTGGGCCAGAATGAGACCATACTTAGAGTTATCCTTGCGCACCACGTCGCCATCGCCCATCACCTGGAGCTGATAGTAGTCGTCGGGATTGGTACTGCCCAACAGTACGGCGCCCCGCTCCAACCGGAGCTCTACCCCGCTCTTCATCTGGATGGCACCGGTAAGATACACACCCTTGCTGATAACTAACTGGCCACCACCCTTCTTAGACAGGCGGTCGATGGCACCCTGGATAGCCGTAGTGTTAAGCGTCTTGCCGTCGGCAACGAGCTTGATAGACGCCGAAGTAATCACCTTCGCGGCACTGAGGCTCAGCGAAAGTGTAGCTAATAGCAATGTAAATACAGTCTTCTTCATGATGGTCACAAAGTTAGCCAATATTTTTATTTTAGGCCAACGATTGGGGCACTATTTTCATTGCCAGCCAGCGTTTTATCATTATTTCATGGTTTTTTGTCAGTAAGCGAGAGTAAAGGTAAAAGAGTAGGAAGCCCCGAAAGGCACTCCAGGGTAATGGGAGAAGCCTTCCCAGCCGCAGAGACCGACCTTTTCAATCCTGGGAGCCACCTTTAGCGTGCTGGGAGCCGTCGCCTGCAAGAGGTGCGCTGACCCCACGCCCACCCTGCTGGCAGGGGCTTATACAGCAACAGCCCGGGACGCGGTGTCTCGGGCTGTTGCTGTATATGGGGTGTCCAGAAGCGATAGTCTACTGCTTCTCGGTGCCTGCGGTAGTATCTTTCTTGGGCTCGACAGGCTTGTTTATATCCTCCTCGATACCATTGATACCATCCTTAAATCCCTTTACACCTTTACCTAATCCCTTCATCAGCTCAGGAATCTTCTTGCCACCAAAGAGCAGCAGGATTACCAGAGCAATAAGCAGGATTTCTTGATATCCAAGTCCAAACATAATCTTGATTTGTTTATTGAGTTTATTTTAATGTGAGTTCTACGATTGTATCTATGCCCTTGGGTACAGCCGGAAGCTCGAGGGTGACGCCCAACTTGTTCTTGGCCACCGCTACAGGCTTCTTGCCGTCGTACATACATGCCTTTACCACCTTGCGGTCGGTAATGGGGAGGAAGAGGCCACGGTCTTTAGCGTTCATAATGTGGACATAGAGCGTGTTGCCCTTCTGAGTAGTAACGCCCCAGTCGTGGGGAGCCACGATACCACCACGGGTACCGTAGATAGTCTGGCCATACTTGCCCATCCAGTCGCCGATAGCCTTGAGACGCTCGACTGCCTCGACAGGCAGCATGCCGTCGGGACGCGGGCCGATGTTGATGACATAGTTGGCGTTGTTGCCGGCAGCCTTGATGATGTGCTGGATGATATAGGTGGCGCTCTTGTAATTCTTATCGGTGATGTCGTAGCCCCAAACCTTGTTCATGGTCATCACCGTCTCTAACGGCAGCTGGCCTATGACTGTTCCCTTAGAGTAGCCGGCCGTGTTCTGTCCGGGCAGGTCTTGCTCGAAGGTCTGCAGATCTTCTCCCGGTTTGGGTGCCTTATGGTGATTGTTGGCCACCAGGCAGCCAGGCTGCAGGCGGTGGATAAGGCTGTACTGCTCGTCGAGTTTCCAGTCAAAGTTGGGGTTGTTCTTCTGATCCCAGTAACCGTCAAACCAGATGGCACCGATAGGGCCATAGTTGGTAAGCAGTTCTGTAAGCTGGTGCTTCATAAAAGCCAGGTAGTGGTCGTAGTCGGCCTGGTTGGTGGGCTTGCCCACACCGGTGCCGCTCCATCCCTGGGGATAGTCGGGGCGCGACCAGTCTACGTGCGAGTAGTAGAGGTTCAGCTTGATGCCATACTTCTGGCAGGCATCGGCCAGCTCCTTGAGTACATCGCGGTGGAAGGGGGTTCCGTCGACAATGTTATAATTGTTGGCCGTGGTCTTGAACATCGAGAAGCCGTCGTGGTGACGGGTGGTAAAGGTGATGTACTTGGCCCCAGCGGCCTTGAACGCCTTAACCCACTCCTCGGCATTGAACTTAGACGGATAGAAGCCGTCGGCCAGGTGTGTATATTCCTTGTAATTGATGTTGCGGGTGCTCATAACCCACTCGCCATTGCCGAGCATGGAGTAGAGGCCCCAGTGGATATAGATTCCGAACTTGTTATCCTGGAACTCCTTGCGCGCCTTGATAATCTCGGGCGACGGCGTGTACTGAGCCGAGGCGGTAAGGCATACCACCAGCAGCATAATGAGGGCTGATAATTTCTTCATGACATTATTTATTCCTATTTAACAGGACAAAGTTAAGACTTTTCACCGACAACGCCAAGAACTTTGGCTACAAATCGCCTGACCGACACGATGATAACATGGGGCGGAGGGGGCGTTGCCGGTGAAAAGGGGTTAACGGACGGTGATAACACCGCGGAGAGGCAGGTTATCGGACGACCCGCCGACCATAACGTCGAAGTCGCCGGGCTCTACCACGGTCTGCATCTCGCGGTTCACGATGCTCAGGTCCTCGGGGGTAACGGTAAACGACACCCGGCGGGTGGCGCCCTTCTTAATGGCTACCCGGGCAAAGTGGCGGAGCTGCAGCATGGGCTGCGAGACCGATGCCACCTGGTCGTGCAGGTACAGCTGGGCCACCTCTTCACCGTCGCGGTCGCCCACGTTCTGGACATCAAAGGACACGAGATAGTCGCTGCCCTGGGGGGTGACGCTCAGGTTGCTATAGGCGAAACGGGTATAACTGAGGCCATAGCCAAAGGGATAGAGGGGGGCTGCTGACATCTCGACATAGTTGTGAGGCTTGGGCGCGCGCTTGTTATAGTACACAGGGAGCTGGCCTTCGCTCACGGGAACAGAGATGGGCAGACGGCCGGCAGGGTTATAGTCACCAAAGAGCACATCGGCAATGGCCTGGCCACCCTCCTGGCCGGGATAGTAGGCCGTGAGGAGGGCGTCGGCATGAGCGGCAGCCCACGACTTGTCTAAGGGACGACCCTCGATGTACACTACCACGAGCGGCTTGCCGGTCTGGCGCAGGGCCGCGAGCAGTTCCTGCTGTCGGCCAAGCAGGGTGAGCGTGGCGCGGTCATATCCCTCGCCGCTATCCATATCGCTTACCGATGTAATGTCGGCCTCGGCTGCTCCCGTGGCCTTATAACTGGTTTTAAAGTCGCGTGCGCTCGAACCGCCCACAGCCACCACTACAACATCGGCCCGCTTGGCAGCAGCCACGGCGGCCGGGATGTCGGTATGGAGGGTGTCGCGGATGGCACAGCCCTTGACGTACTCTACGTGGTCGGCTCCCACCTTGTCGCGGATACCCATCAGGATGGTCTTGACCTTGCCGTCGGGCTGGGGAGAGGTGTAGTCGCCCAACATGTTGTACACGTTGTCGGCATTGGGGCCCACCACGGCCACGCGGACATCCTTGCGCAGGGGCAGGGTCCCGGCCTGGTTTTTCAGGAGGGTTACCAACTTGCGGGCGGCATCCAAGGCCACGGCCGCGTTGTCGGCGCTGCCCACCTGAGCGGCGGCCTTGACATCCACGTAAGGCTTCTCAAACAGGCCCATCTCGAATTTCATTCTCAGGATACGTGCGCAGGCGCTGTCTACCATCGCCTCGCTCACCAGGCCCCTGTGTACGGCGTCAATGAGTTCGGCATAAGCCTTGCCGCCTAAGTCCTCATCTACGCCAGCCCTCAGCGCCATGGTGCCAGCCTCTTGCCGGCTGGCCGCCACATGATGGGTTTCCCAGATGCCGTCTATGCTGTACAGGTCGGACACCACGAAGCCCTTAAAGTGCCACTGCCGGCGCAGGATGTCTGTATAGAGATAGTCGCTGGCTGTCGAGGGGATGCCGTCGAGCGAGTTGTACGAGGTCATGACCGACAGGGCACCGGCATCTATCACCTTACGGAACGGAGGAAGAAATGTCTGCAACAGGTCGCGCTGGCCCACGATAGAGGGGTTGCCGTTCTGGCCGCCCTCAGTGGTACCATAGGCGATGAAGTGCTTGAGGGTGGCCAGCGTGCTGTACGGCTTAGACAGCTGTCCGCCGCCTAAGCCGCGCACCACGGCGGCTCCGATGGCTCCCGTGAGTACGGGGTCTTCGCCATAGCTTTCCTCGACGCGCGACCAACGGGGGTCGCGCGAGATGTCGAGCACCGGGCCGTAGCTGATGTGGGCTCCCTGCAACCTGACCTCCTTGGCGGTGACGCGGCCCATGGCCTCGGCTACGTCGGTACACCAGGTGGCGGCCAGGCCCAGGCCCGTGGGAAACACCGTGGTACCTATGGCCATGTGGCCGTGGGGCGCCTCTTCGGCCAAGAACAGCGGTATGCCCAGGCGAGTATGCTCTATGACGTACTTCTGCAGCGCGTTGCCGGCCTTGGCGGCCAGCGTGGGCGTAAGTCCGTTGGCCAGCGACTTGCGGGTCCACGGGTCGGCCCGGTAGGTGGCCCACAGCATGCCGATGTGGCCCTCGGTTAAGTCCTTGACAAACTCGGCCGAGGGAACGACCTTGTTTCCTTTTATCTCATAGTAGTTCCAGGCGAGCGTACAGCGCAACTGTCCTACTTTCTCTTCTAACGTCATACGTGATAACAGGTCGCCAACGCGCTGCTCGACAGGGAGCGAGGCGTCGCGATAAGGGAGACGCTTCTGTGCATAAGCGCCCAGGCCGGCCAGGCACACCAGGGCGGCCGAAAGGATGACACGTTTCATATAATGGATATTTGCCAATGGTTATTACTTGATGATTATTTGCTTATAGGCTATCTTGTCGCCTGGGGTGACCATGCGGGTGGCCTTAAAGGTAAGGTAGCGACAGCTGACGGGGGTGAAGAACACTTCCTGCATGACGGGGTTGTTGCGAATGTTCGAGAACTCGCCGCTTGCCACAAGCTGCTGATGGTCTTTATCGTTGCCAGCATAGATGGCGTAGTTGGCCACCAGGCCCTGGCGGCTGTCACCCTGCATGGGCAGATAGTAGAAGGAACGTACCTGATGGCTGTCGCCCAAGTCGAAGACCACCTGGTCCATGCCCTCGGCCGTGGCGGTATAGGGCAGACTGGTCAGCTCTTCTTTCTTCTGCACGCTGGCACCCTTGGCCACGGGCGCCAGATAGGCCCCGAGGGCATTGATACATACGGGGCCACGCATTTTCTGAAAAGTGATACGCAGCTCGTCGGTCGTGATGGTGTCGAACCGCAGCAGACGCTTGTAGCCCACGGTGGTAGTCTCCTCGCCCACCGACAGCGGCAGCCACTGCTTGCCCTGTCGATAAGCCACGCTAAACTGCTGTACGCGCTGTCCTAAGGGGATGTACTCCTGGATGAGCAGGCGGTTCAGGCGGGTGCCACAGCGCAGCTTAATGGTAAGCTCGGCCTGGTGGGTGCCGTCGCTCACGCTCCAATAGGTGTCGTAGGAACCATCGGTAAGGTTGCGGGTGCCAAACTGCTTGCCCCGCACGTTGTTAGCCGTGATGCGGGCGTGCTGCAGCAAGTTGGTGCGAAGCTCGGTGGCTATGCGCTGGTGGAAAGCTATGACGCGGGCAGAGTCGATGGGATGGATGCGGCCCTCGCGGTCGATGGGGATGTTGAGGAGGAAGGTGCCGTTATGGCCCACACTGCGGTAGTAGAGGTCGGTAAGCTGGTCGACGGTCTTCACGCGGCTGTCCTCTTTCTCATGGTAGAACCATCCGGGGCGAATAGAGGTGTTGCACTCAGCAGGAACCCACGCGTCGCCATCGGCATGGCCCTGCTGCAGCTCCCAGTACTTGTCGTAGCCAGGATAAACGTCCTTACTACGTAGGAACGACCAGTTAGTGGCAAAGGCGTAGCCCTCCTCGTTGCCCACCCAGCGGCAGCCGGGCCCTCCGTCAGAGAAAATGATAGCCTGCGGCTGATACTGCGACACCATCCGCCAGGCACGGGGAAAGTCGTAATAGGTGCGGCGGTCTATCTTGCGCTCCTCGCGGGCACCGCCATAATAGCCGTCGCCGCCATTGGCTCCGTCGAACCACACCTCGAAGATGTCGCCATACTGGGTGAGCAGTTCCTGGAGCTGGGCGTAGAAGTATTCGCGATAGAGGGGTGTGCCGTAGAAAGCCTGGTGACGGTCCCAGGGCGAGAGGTAGACACCGAACTTGAGGCCATACTTGTGGCAGGCTGCCGAGAGTTCGCCTACGATGTCGCCCTTGCCGTCCTTGTAAGGGGTGTTGCGCACGCAGTAGTCAGTGTACTTGGTGGGCCAAAGGCAGAAACCGTCGTGATGCTTGGCCGTAAGGATAATGCCCTTCATGCCGGCGGCCTTGAGGGTGCTGGCCCACTGCTCGCAGTCGAGCCGGGTGGGATTGAAACTGCTGAGGGGCGCATCGCCATAGCCCCACTCGCGGTCGCCAAAGGTGTTGGGGCCAAAGTGTATAAAGGCGTAGGTCTCCAGCTGCTGCCAGGCCACCTGGTACTGGGTGGGAAGCGGGGCGATGGGTGCTGGGGCCGCTGTCTGGGCGAGCAGGCCTACCGAGGGCGTGCCCACCAGGATGGTGAGTAATAAGTGTTTGATGTTCATTATAGATGGTTTTGAGTTTACGGTCTACCTGGACGGGGCGTACCAGTCTACGCGCATGGGCATCACCTCCTTGCCGTTCACCCTGACCTTAATAGTAATAGTACGGGCGCGCGTATGTGTGCGAGGGGCTCGGTACGACACCTTGAACGTGGTGCGCTCGCGGGGCTTCAGCTTGATGGATGCCGGCATCTTGAGTACGGTGTTATTGGGTACTCGCTCGAAGGTTATCGTCATGGGCTTGTCGGTCTCGTTAGACAGGCGCTGCTCTATCTGGTACGATTCGCCGGCGCGCAGACCTGGAAAGGCGTAGACCTTGTAGCCCATATACAGGCCGGAGCCAAAGGCGTAGGGATAGTCCTCGGTCACAGCGTGGCGATAAGGCACTACGTTGCCCTTAACCCATACCCGGGTGTAGCTGCGCCCTCCATTGAGGTTCAGTACTATCTCCTTGCTAAACTTGCCAGGCCGCGAGAATGGGTTGTAGGTTACCTTTACCTCGGCCTTCTTACCCGGCAGCACCGGGGTCTTGGTAAACTCGGCCGTAGTGCAGCCACACCAGGAGTTAACGTCGCTTATCACCACCGGCAAGGCGCTCGTATTGGTAAAGGTGAACACGTGCGACACCTTGCCGTTCTTCTCCAGAATGGTACCAAAGTCGTGTACTCGCTTATCGTACTTGAATGTAGTAGCGTAGGTAGGCTCCGTCTGAGCCCAGGTCATGGTTGACCACACCGTGGCCAACACCATTAGCAAAAGTCTCATCATTTAGGTTCTATTTTATCGTAGAAATAGGCAAGCCCGCGCCCCCGGCATACCCGAAAGGCCACAGCGCCACCTATTTTATTGCAAAAGTACGGTTTTTCATTGTCATTGCCAAACTTTAGCCTCCTTTTAACTACTCAGCCACAATTCCCCGTCCCGCCCCGAGTATCGCGAAGCCAAAAAACAACAAGGGAGGAAAAATGTAAAGACAATTTTGAAAAGCAAAAAAGCACTTGGAAAGGTAAAAGAGTAAAAAGGTAAAGAAGTAAAAAGCACTTGGAAAGGTAAAATGGTAAAAGAGTAAAAAGCAAAAAGCGCTGCCAGCATGTTGGTGACAAACATCTGCATGCCAATGGCGGTCGCAGGAACCGTGGAGATGCTTGTTTGTATAATGGTCACCATTAGCATTGTTCCCCAATGTAACGCCTACGGCTACTTTTGCGCCTGTAGCGCGACAATAGTTTGGTGGTTGTGTACCTGGGGCGTTGCCCCAGGCTTTGTACTGCTGCGCTTGCAGCGCGCGTTGGACACACGGGGGTGTTCCTCGCCATCTCCCCTGGCCTTAAGGGTGTGCTTGCCGCGCGCGTAGCACACACGGGCTTGCGCATCGTTATCACGGTCCTCATCCCTGCCATCTCCCCGGGGTGGGCAGACATACTTGCAGCGCGTGCGACTCTCTCGGGGTTGCGCAGAATTATCTTAGTTGCAATCACCGTCATCATTAATGTACCAGCAGCCTTTACCAGCACACAGGCAGCCCCTTTCACGTTTTACTCTTTTACCTTTTTACTTTTAAACTTCGGCCACGAAAAAAGCCGCCACATCCTCTGTAACAGATGTGGCGGCTCTGGTAGTTATACGGATTACTCAGCGATTACTCCTGAGTATCGTTTTCGGCACTGTTGCCGTGATGGTCGTTGCGGCGGGGCTGACGGGGGCCGTGACCACGGCGGTCGCCCTCGCGGCGCGGACGGCGCTCACGCTCTACATAACCCTCTGGCTTCTCGAGCAGTACGCGGCGCGACAGCTTGTACTTGCCAGTCTTGGGGTCTATCTCCAGGAGCTTCACCTTAATCTTATCGCCCTCGTGGATGCCAGCCTCCTCGACTGTCTCCAGACGCTTCCAGTCTATCTCGCTGATGTGCAGCAGTCCATCCTTACCCGGCAGAATCTCAACGAAGCATCCGTAAGGCATGATGGAACGCACGGTACCCTCATAGACCTCGCCCACCTCGGGGATGGCTACGATGGCCTTAATCTTGGCCAGTGCGGCATCGATGGCGTCCTTGTTGGGAGCCGAAACCTGTACCTTGCCTACGCCGTCGACCTCGTCGATGGTAATAGTGGTATTGGTATCTTCCTGCATCTGCTGGATTATCTTTCCGCCCGGGCCTATTACGGCTCCGATGAACTCCTTGGGAATCTCAAAGGCCACGATGCGTGGTACCTGAGGCTTCATCTCGGCACGGGGCTCGCTGATGGTCTCCATCATGCAGTTCAGTATGTGCTCGCGACCGGCCTTGGCCTGCATCAGGGCCTGCTCCAGTATCTCGAAGCTCAGTCCGTCGCACTTAATATCCATCTGGGTGGCGGTCAAGCCGTCCTTGGTACCGGTAGTCTTGAAGTCCATATCGCCCAAGTGGTCCTCGTCGCCGAGAATGTCGCTCAGGATGGCATACTTGTCCTCTCCAGGGTTCTTGATAAGACCCATGGCGATACCCGAGACGGGCTTCTTCATAGGCACGCCGGCATCCATAAGAGCCAGGGTACCTGCACATACGGTAGCCATAGACGATGAGCCGTTAGACTCCAGTATCTGGCTTACCAGACGTACGGTATAGGGGAAGTCGGCAGGTATCTGATCCTTCAGACCACGCCAAGCCAAGTGGCCATGACCTATCTCGCGACGGCCGACACCACGCTGGGCCTTGGCCTCGCCAGTAGAGAACGGCGGGAAGTTGTAGTGGAGCAGGAAGCGCTGGTAACCGCGCTGCAGCACGTCGTCGACCAATTTCTCGTCGAGCTTAGTACCGAGCGTACAGGTAGAGAGCGACATGGTCTCACCACGCTGGAAGATGGCGCTGCCGTGAGGCATGGGCAGGGGAGAAACTTCGCACCAGATGGGGCGGATATCGGTGGTCTTACGACCATCCAGACGCTTACCCTCGTCCAGGATGCAACGGCGCATGGCGTCGCGCATCACGTCGTCATAGTATCGGGTAGCCTCGGCGTGCTTCTCCTCCAGCTCATCGGCTGTCAGGTCGGCATGGTCGGCATCGTATTTCTCCAGGAAGTCAGCCAGAATCTTGTCAAAGGCGTCCATACGGGCGTGCTTCTCAAGAGCCTGCTTGTTAACATCGTACACAGGAGCGTAGAGTTCACTCTTAATCTGCTCGCGCAGCTCTTCGTCGTTCACCTCATGACAGTACTCGCGCTTCACGTCGGTGCCCAACTCCTTAGACAGCTCGTCCTGCAGTTCGCACATAGGCTTGATGGCCTCGGCAGCAGCCTTCAAGGCACCGATGAGGTCCTGCTCGGACACCTCTTTCATCTCGCCCTCAACCATCATAATGTTGTCCTTGGTGGCACCCACCATGAGGTCCATATCGGCCTCTTCCATCTGCTGGAAAGTCGGATTGATAACATACTCGCCGTTAATGCGGGCTACGCGAACCTCGGAAATGGTGTGCTCAAAGGGGATGTCTGAGCATGCCATGGCGGCCGAGGCGGCAAAGCCGGCCAACGCATCGGGCTGGTCTACGCCATCGGCAGAGAGCAGCATGACCTGTACGTACACCTCGGCGTGATAATTGGATGGGAAGAGGGGACGGAGCGCGCGGTCTACCAGTCGCGAAACCAGTATCTCATTGTCACTCGCCTTGCCCTCACGCTTGGTAAATCCGCCGGGGAAACGGCCAGCAGCACTGTACTGCTCGCGGTAGTCTACTTGCAAGGGCATAAAATCTGTACCCGGAACTGCGTCCTTAGCTGCACAAACAGTTGCGAGAAGCACGGTATTGCCCATACGGAGGACAGCGGCTCCGTCAGCCTGTTTTGCAACCTTTCCGGTCTCAATTGAGATGGTTCTTCCATCTGGCAATTGAACTGTTTTCGTAATTACGTTCATCTAAAAATTTATTATTATTTTAATTGCATCTAAAAATCCCTCCCTTCCTACTCATAGCGGTCGAAAATGAGCTATTTTTAAATTTCCGTGCAAAGATAGCTATTAAATTGATAATAAACGAATAAACCACGATTTTTATTACCATGGTTCTGATTTTTATTATATTTTAAAAATAGGTGGAGACGGCTGCCAGTACCACGCGAGCCACCACCCTACCCTGCCATGGGGCCACAGGGCGAGTGGAGGGCTCCACCATACGCACCGAGGGGCCGAAGCTGCTGACAGCCACGGCCCCTCGGCATATAGGAACGGCACTGGTTAGCGTCGCAGTACCTTGCGGGTGGTAACACCATGGTTGGTGTACACGCTGACCACGTACACGCCGGCTGGCAGAGCCGACAGGTCGACACGGCCGTCGGCAGGCTGACCGGCCCAGACCACTGCGCCAGACGCAGCAGCCATCACTACACGGCTAATGACCACTCCGGGACGAGCCGCGATGGTCACCGCGCTGCCCGAAAGGTCGGCGGCGATGGTCACGTCGCGCTGGGCCACCTCGGTGTCTATGCCCGTAGCGTCGACCACGCTGAACACGCGGTAGTAGTTGGTCAACCCGTTAGCCCCCACATAACTGCCGGCATCATTCTTGAACTCTACCTGCGGAATGTAGGTACCTAAGGCCAAAGAGGGATTGTAGGTGAAGTCGAGGGTCACGTCGTCGCCGGCCTGGGCCCCGCTGACGCGCTTCATCAGTACCAGCTCGCCTCCCGTGTTGGTAAAGGCACGCAGGCGCAGGTACACGTAGCCACTGTAAGCCGTGTTGAGGTGTACCACGAGTTGCCCGCTCACCCGCTTGCCCGGCGTAAGCACCGTAGGAAGGGTCAGGCTCTTCACCGTGATGGCCAGGTCGGCATTGGGCTCTACCGTCACGGTAACGGGAGCCGAGGGCTGGCGTACAGCCAGCTCGGTACCGTCGGCCGCGATGGCCGACACGGTTATCTGATACGTGCCCGGGTCCACGTTGAGGTAGCGCCCGGTGGTCAGGTTCCGGGCCTGGCCCTTGGCGAAGGTAGCATCAACCTGGCGGAACACGTAGCTGCGCGAGGCATCGCTGATATCCTGCAGATGGGTCACTATGCCCACCTTGCCCGCCGCGCCATAGTTGCGCACGGCCATGCCTAACATGAGCATGTCGGCCTGCTTTATGGCAGCGGCACCGCCACTGGCGCTCCACTCTATGGGCTGGGTAAGACTCAGCACGGGCAGCGTGGTAACGGGCAGCACCTCTACACGGGTACGACCCACCTGGCTGTCGTCAAAGAGGGCATCGGCATAGCCCTTCTCGTAGGCGGTAACCTCGTAGGTACCCGTGGCCACGCTCTCAGGTACGTCGGCCAGCACGGTTACGGTCTTCTCGCTCTCATTGTACACATCGACCTTGGCCGATGAGGTCAGGCTGACGGTGGGGTCGGCCGTCGACGTAAGGCAGATGGTTATCTCCTTGAGGTCTACGTCGGTGCTGTTGTTGCGCAGGTGCAGACGGAAGAGGGCCAAGCCTCCGGCATGGATGTCGTTATCGGCGGTGATGGGTTCGAGCAGTTCTACACGGGGCCTGATGGCATGGGCACCACGCACGGTAATCTTGCCACCGGCCACGGTCATGTCTACCTGGCGGGGCAAGCCCATGGCGTGGCGTACCAGTTGCCACGAGTGGGCACCATCGGCCTTGTAAGCTAAGCAGATGGCGTAGTCGCCGTCGGCCAGACCGTCGGCCGTGGCCTGGATGTCGCGCATGGTGGGATAGGCCACGCCCGACTTGCCACTGGCGTAGGCGGCTATGGTAAGGGGCTCGCTCTTGAGCACCTTGAGTACCTGTCCGTTCTGGGTAACCACGGCTGCCAAGAGGCCGCTGAAGGCTTCTGTGTCCAGGTTCTCCAGTATCGTCATGAGCGAGAACCGATTGCCGCCGTAGTCAGTGTAACCCAGACGGGCCGCGCCGTAGATGGGCAGACACACATCGCTGCTGCTGTCGCCCGTGGGAGGCTGAATACCGGTCACCATCTCCTGGTCGCGGTTGTAGCCACCCGTTCCGCCACCCTCGCCCAGGTCGCCGGGATTGAGGCGGTTAACGAGGAAGTAGCCGTTGCTGGTGCCATACCAGCCCCAGTTGATGTGTATGTAGTCGTTGCTGTCGTAGCCGTCGGCCACAAAGGCATGGCCGCCGCTGCCGGCATCGCTGGCCCCACCGTAGTACACGGGGCGGCCGGCATCGAGCTCGGCCTTGAGGATGCGCATCCACTCGCCGGTGGCGTAGTAAGCGCGCTTACGCAGGGTGACACCGCGGTCGTAGCCGAAGTAGCGGCGCAGGGCACCGGGCACCATCATGGGCGAGGCGCCGCTGCCTGCCTTCTCGTACTCCATCTCGACAGCCACGCCAAACTGGGCGGCAAGGGTCGACACGGCGTCGCGCTGGGCCTGGGTGAACTGACCGCCACGCTCGTAGTAAGACAGCATATTGGCCCAGTCGTAGGTGGTGGCGCCGAAGTCGGCCTTGAGGGTGAAGCCCTTGACGACACACGACTTCTGACCCGTGCCCTGGGCGGGGTAACGGTGATAGCGCATAATCTGGGTAGCGGCAGCAGCCACGCAGCCCGTGTAGTAGTGGGTGGTGGTGCCCCCGTCGGTATAGGTGGGACACTGGTCGTTGAAGGGAGTGTCCTGGCCCCAGGCCATATCGCCTAAGAGAGGCTTAACCACCACGGTGGCCCCGGCCTTGGCGGGCTGTCCCTGTGCCAGGGAGTCGGTCTGCCAGTAGGCTCGCACGTACTGGGCGTAGAGAGCCATCCACGCGCGCAGAGACGAGGGTGCCTGGTCCAGGGTGAAGTGGCCATGGTCGGCATAGCCGATGACATTGGCAAAGCGGTCGTCGCCCGATACGATGACGAAGCCGCCCTCGTTGTCGGCATTGAACACATAGTAGGGCTGCTGGTCGGCAGCTGCGGGGCCATCGGCGGCCACGGTGGCCAGGCGGTGCATGCGCACGGCACCGGCGGCCTTGTGGCTGCGGGCCATAAAGGCGCGGGCCACCTGCTCGGCTTGCGAGGCGGTTACAGGACTGGCCAACAACTGGCTGGCCACGGCTACTAAGAGTAGCCCCATGAGGATAAGTCTACGATTCATCTATCTATATATATAATAAGGTGGCCCATACCCTGTGCGGGCGGGCCACCATGGATGTTATCTGCTTAGAGGGCCAGTTTGACGGCACGTCCGGCGGCGCGCACCACTACCACCTGGCCTGTGGCCACGCTGAGGGTGTTGGCTCCGGCCACTCCGGCTACCTGGGCCAACTGTCGGCCGGTCAGGTCGTACACGGCTATGCGGCCCGCGGTGGGCTGCTCTACGGTGATGGTGCCTCCCTGGGCGCTCACACGTACAGCCTGGCTGGCGGCCACGCCGTCTATGCCGTCGGTGCCACCCAGGGGCACCTCTACTACATTAGATATATTAGAACTAATCTCGGCAGCCTCGCCATTGTCTACCGTCTCGCCGATGGCATTAACATAGTACGAGTAGACCACATTGTCCTTGGGCGCAGCCACGCTGAAGTCGTAGTGGGTGGCCTCGGTCTCGTTCACAGAGATTACCTCTGACACCTTTTCACCTGCTTTCTTGTTCTGCTCAATGCTCATCTCGTCGATGAAAAGCTTGCGATTGTAGGTACTCTCGTAGCTTATCTGCACATACGAGGTAGCTGCCCCCTTGCTGAAGCTGACAGTATAGGTGTCAAAGTCGTCCTTGGCAAGGTCTACGGTCTTAGTCTCGACAGGGGCACCCTTGAAACCGTCGACGTTGGGGTCTTCACTGTAGAGATTGACCGTTGCCTTACCGCCGCTGTAGAACCGGCCATAGGCACCCTCAGCCATCTTGATGTTGAGGGTAAAGGCCCCGTTGTCAGAGGTAAGGTCCAGCTCGGGGGTGGTCAGCGTGGCCGAGCCAGAGTAAGGCGCCAGCACCATATAGCCGGCTGCGAAGCTGTGGGCCACGCCATACCAGCCCGGGTTGTGGGTATAGGCGTCGAGTACTTCCTGCGAGCGGCCGAACTCGATGTTCTCTAAGGTTCCCTCGGTAACCTTGGCAAAGTCGTCGCTGATAACCTTGGCGCGGGTATCGGCCTTGAGGGTCTCGGTACTGGTCAGGGTCACGGCATAGCGTATGGCATCGGGCACAGCCTCCCAGTTGGCAGTAAAGCTGGTAGCCGTAACGTTAGTGGCAGCGGTGGCCTTGGGGGCATCGATGTCTTCGAGCACCTTGATGACACGCACCTCGTCCGAGTAGTCAGACACGTTGCCGGCCTTGTTGCGGCCACGCACGGTGTAGTAGTAAGTTTTGGTGGCATCGAGACCGGTAACCTTCACGCTCACGGTCGAAGCCAATGATGAAGTAGGCTTGGCTACCACCTTATCGTGCAGCACGTACACCTTGTCGCCGTTGGCTGCCTTAGAGTAGACATCAAGCAGATAGTCAGCAGAGGCTTTGTCGTTGTCCCACTTGGCCGTGAACGATACGCCGTCGGCCTGCGTAGGCAACAGGGGATTGGGTACAGCCACCATGTCGGTACTGGTAGTTATCTTGATGGCATCAATGAAGAAGCCCTCAAACATGGCCGTCATCTTGAGCCTTGACGTGCGGGTCATGGCACCCGTATAGAGTACTACATCGTGCCACTTGTCATCGTTCAGCACCACCTGCTTCTTAAAGCTATAGCCTACAGCAAAGGTGATAGCCTCGCCATAGTTAGCAACGGCACGCACACGGGCAACTACTTTGGCCACCTGACTGGTTACGGCCTTTGACAGATAGTCGGTCTCTAAGTTACCGGCCGCGTCAACCTTCAGCTTGCCGCCAGCCTCATATACCTTAGAACTGTTATAGCTCCAGTGCAGCGCCTTGTACAGTTTGCCAGAGAAACCGCCCAAGTCAGTAGTGGCGGGTTCGTCTTCTGAGCCTTCGGCAAAGCTGTCGAAGTTTTCGTCTAAGACAACGGTCTCGTTGTCGGTCTGTGCCGTAGCACCCATGGCGAACGCCACGAAGAGCATTGCCAGCATGAGTAGTTTTTGCTTCATAAAGATTCTGTATAAATATGATTTCTAATTGTGTCAAGTGCGTCTCTGCACCTGGGGCGGCGGTCTGTAGCATCGCCCTGGCCCTCTCCATGACACGAGAGGAGACAGATATGTGCCCCAAGGCTGACAACGGGGCATACAATGGTTGCAAAATTACAAAATAATCGGCTGACAGCTATCACATTAGCTGTCTTTTTTTTATTTTTATGTAACATTTTTACAGTTTTCGGGCCTCAATGGGGGTAGAAAGGGTTATATCCAGAAGCAGGAAGTGCCCCCTCAAAATCCCCCAAGGAAACTTGAAGATTGCAAAGGAAGTCGTCCAAAGCCAGAGACATCCCCTTTAATCCTTCAAGTGGAACATATTGATGGACTTGAGGGGGCGAACAGAGAAGGCACAGATAGTGGCATAAACAGCGCGCGCTGTAAGCGCAGCAGTATAAAGCCTGGGGCAGCGCCCCAGGGACAGCCTCCCCGAACCAAAGCGCGCTGTAGGCGCAAAAGTAGCCGCAGGCGCTCCTCGCATGAGTTAACGCTTCGCTACTTTTGCGCCTACAGCGCGTAAATAGTTTGGTGGTTAATATACCTGGGGCGTTGCCCCAGGCTTTATACTGCTGCGCTTACAGCGCGCGCCGCTCACATGGGGCTGTTTACAGCCATCACTGACAGGCTGAAAGTCTGCGCCAACGGGCAGGGAGCGCTTTCGGCTCTTTTATTTTTCCACTTTATTATCAGTCAAGTCCCCCTTGGGGGATTAGGGGACAACCTTTTACTTTTTACCCTTTTGCCTTTTTAGCTTTCAAGGCTTCTATTTCACTACCTTGCGGCCGTTCACAATGTAGAGGCCACGGGGAAGAGCATCGAGGTCGGCACCTAAGTAAGTGCCGTCGAGGCTATAGATGCCCTTGCGCTTGGCCGTGGGAACCGGCGTGACGATGTCGGTAATGCCGGAAGCGCCCTGACTGGTAATCTCTATCTCGTCGATGAAGAAGCGATAGCCTGAGAATGTGAGGCGAGCCGAGCCGCTGCCTGTAAGGGTGGTCTCGCAGGTGTTCCAATCGCCCGGTGTCAGGTCAAACTGGGTTTTCCCGAGTTCACCGTTATCCGCTGACAGCGCAAGAGTAGCTCCTTCTTTACCATAGGGTGCTGCCTGGAACTTGATGTGAACCACATCACCAGCAGTCAGCTTGATGGCGGGCGAAGTGAGGGTATTGGTTGTGCCAGCCTGGGCATTGCGGCCCACCACGGCACACTGGAAACCGGCCTTGAGGGTCAGGTTAGATGTCCAGCCATCTACGTCGGACACAAAGGCACCTGTGGCGAAGGTGTTGCCCAATGGGGGCGGAGTAAAGCCCTTTCCGTCGTTGCCACCGGTACCGTTGCTGCGGCTGAAGGTCTCGTGCAGCAAATAGTCCTCCTGCGATGAGCCTCTATTGAAGTTCGTAAACTTGAACGAAGCCTCTCCGCCCTGACAGGCCATGTTGCTGATAAGGATATTCATCAGCATCAGGCCGTTGTTTTCATTATAAGCCACACACGAGGGAGTAGTCGTAGGACCCAGGGTGGCGTTGCCGCCGTAGGGCCAGGCATCGCCATACTCGGTCTGGCTGCTCTTGGTGTTGTCGGCAGGGATAATGGTGATGCGCTCGTGGTCATTGCCGTTGCTGGGGGTATTGACACAGTTGGCGTACCAGTAAGTGGCACTGTAGTCAATATGGTTGATAATAATACCAGAACCACCCACATAGCGGTCCCAGCCACTCTGCTGGCGGTTTTCGATGAGGTAGTACTCGTTCTTGTTGCCAGGATTGGTAAAGCGGTACACGTCGCCGCCCTGGACTGTAGTCTTCATTCCGGTGACGGTAACATCTTCCGTAAGGTCCTTAGGAGTAAGCCAGCCAGCCACCATCTTCTCGTAGGCGGTGTAACCGGCAGGGCAGTATTCGTTGCCATTGTAGCTACCCGAGCACATCAGGTCCCAGGTGCCCATGCCATAGAAGGTATTAGAAGTGCCGCTGTTGCCGCGGGTATCGTACATATCGGGATAACCCAGGCAGTGCGAGAACTCGTGGCAGATGGTACCGATACCCATATAGTCGGTTGCGGTACGCAGCTCGTTAGAGCAGGCATAGACGCTGACATACCTGCTGCCCACCTTAAGGGGCGAGGCGAGCTGCCACTTATGGGGCCAGATGGTGTTGTCACCACCATTGGTAGCCTCGCCACGGCCAGCATAGAGTACATAGACCTCCTCGACATAGCCGTCGCCGTCCCAGTCGTAGGGACTGAAGTCCACCCCGTCATTGTAAGCCTTGCGACAGGCCTCGGTCACCATGCCGCGGGCGTTTACATCGCTGCCGTTTTTATCGTTGGCACCGTAAGTGGCCTGAGTACCTAATGTATAGGGGCCCACGACATCGAACTGGAGGTTGAACCGGCCGTCGCTCTGGTCGCGGAAGTAGTCGGCGACAGAGCCAACGAACCGGCCTTCCTTGAGGTTCTTCTCGTTGGCCAGGCGGTTATAATAGGACTGAGGGTTGTCCATGGTGAAGGCCACGTCAGAGAACTGGACCAGCAGAATAAGGCAGCGCTTGTTGCCCGTAAAGCTGACGCGCTGGGCTACGCTCTTCTGGGCCTGTGCGCGCTGCGGCCCATTGCCATAGCTGCCACTGTCCTGGCTACGCAGACGCTCGGCGTTCTGGCGCAGGGCCTGCATATCGGCTGGGTAGAGCACATCGTGGCGCTCAGTGTACCGGCTGCCGTCCTTGGCCTGCCAGTAGTGCAGGAACTCGTCGCCCACAAGCTGTACCTCTAAGGTGTGGCCGGTAGCTGTCTTCAGCGTACGCCACAGCCCGGGCTCGGCGGGGATGGCACTGGCCGTGATAACTGCCATGGTGAGCAGCATCAGTGTAAGTAATCGTTTCATCATTGTATTCTGTATTAATATTATTGTCATTCGATAACAGAGTGTAAGCCGTCTGGCTATATCTGTGCAAAAATAGTAATATTTTTTTAGGTAATGGCCACACTTGGCCAAATAATTAATAAAGAGGGCAAAAAAAGATTAGCATCAAGCAAGTTGACAACGCGGGGAGAAGTAAAAAGAGATAGTGCTACCCATGCCATCAAGGGGAGAGGCATGATACGAAGCATAGTAGCCAAGAGCCTTTCTGTGAGGACGGAATTTATCAGCCAATTCGTAGCGACCGACCTTTACGTTTCCCGGAGCCACCTTTAGCGCGCTGGGAGCCGTCATTAGAAACGTAAAGACCGGTCTTTTCATTTTTCACGACTGCCTTGGGGCAAATCATGGTCATTCCGGTCGTTGTGTGGATGACCCCGCAACCAGCGCGCGCTGGAAGCGCAACAGTTTATAGCCTGGGGCAACGCCCCAGGTACAATCCCCCACGCAGCAATGCGCGCTGTAGGCGCAAAAGTAGCCGTAGGCGTTACCACAGCAGGTGTAGCCGACATCTGAGTCCCAAACAATTTACACGGTAATGGTTACCCATGCCATCCCCCAGATTTTACGCTTCGCTACTTTTGCGCCTGTAGCGCGACAATAGACTGAGGGATATATACCTGGGGCGTTGCCCCAGGCTATAAACTGTTGCGCCTACAGCGTGCGTTGCTCTCTCGGGCTTGCGCATGGTTCACGCGGGGTTGGACATTGTCCACACGGGGGTGCCCACGACATCATGCCCATAATTCTCCATCATCTCTCTGGGTTTGGGAGGTGTGCTTCCTGCGTGCGTTGCTCTCTCGGGCTTGCACGGGGTTCACGTGGGGTTGCGCGTTACCCACATGATTTTGCCCACAATTTCATGCCCATTGTCCCCCACCATCTCCCTGGGTTGGGGCGATGTGCTTATGGCGAACGGCGTTCACGTGGGGTTTCGCGTTGCCCACTCGGGGTTGCGCGTTGCCCATACGAGGTTGCCCACGACATCATGCTCATAATTCCCCGCCATCCCCCTGGATGTGGATGACGTGCTTATGGCGCGCATTGCTTCTACGGGGGTACGCATGGAAACCATTGAAAATGTGGGAGACATCATGGATGTGCCAGCAGCCTGACCCAGCGGATCAAGCAACGCCTTTTACTTTTTTACCTTTTTAGTTTTTAGTTTTCCCGGTCTGTCTTCCTTTCCCCGCGACCGGCTTGGGGCAGTATGCAGCCACTTTGACCATGGCGGTGATGTCTTCGCAACCAGCGCGCATAGTTCGCATGGGGGTGCGTATGTAAATTATTGAGAATATGGGTGCCGCCATCAATGTGCCAACAGCCCATTCCTGCACACAGGCAGCATTTTCCACGCTTCCGCATGGTACCCATAAAAAAGAGAGCGGCTCCGTGCGGAACCGCTCTCCATGTATTATGCGTTATAGAATGTTGCTATGACGCTACAGACTATTACTTCTTAGTAAGAACCATCTTAGTGGCTGTGAACCAGTTGTAGCCAGAGAACTGGTCAGAGCTGGTGAAGATACCACCAAAAAGCATGGCAGTTGGGGTAAAGGTAATGGTCTTGAAGTCGGCACTCCAGGTACCAGAAATGGGCGTGTAGCTAAGTGAGGTGCCGTTCAGGTTAAGCAGCTTAACGCTCATGTGAGAATCGCCCAGGCCAAAGTCGAGATCATCGGCAAACTTGTACTGACCCAAGTTATCGAATGTAACGCTGCCGGCATTGGTGGCCTTGTCATAGTGGTACGTGAGCACTGCCGTGGTAAAGTCATAGCCCATCATACCAGTCACATAGAGGTAGTGGCCGTCGTAATCGTCGGCATCCTCACCGTCGCCCGCGATGGTAACTTTCCATGACTGGGCTGCTCCAGAACGGTTCAGCGAAGTCATAGTCCATGTTCCCTGCAATTTATCATAGAACTCTGAGTCGTTATCGCGCAGCGTTATTTCTGTAGTGGCCTGCGTGCCAACCTTAGCGCCCTCTGCGCTGATGATGGTAACGCTGAATGTACGGGGATCGTTGATGTCGTCGTCGTCAACGGCCTTGATTTCTATATTGCCCTCGCCATCTGTAATAACAACAGTGGTATCGGTTACCAGATAGTTAACATCTTTCTTAGCGGGGTTGTCTCCGGTTTCCTTCACAGATACGTTGACTTTGACAGGGCCGTTGGTCTCGCCGGTAACCACGACGGGCACATTGAAGATGCCCACGTTCTCCTTTACCTTCATGGCGGTGGTCTTCATACTGACCGTCACATCGGCAGCAGTGTTCCACGACGAGTCGTCGTCAGAGCAAGCGGCAAACACCGAGGCCACTGCCAGGAACATAAACAATTTGATATATTTCATACTTGTGATGTATTCTTTATGTGTTAAACGTCTTAGTTAGAATAACCGGGGTTCTGCTGACCAACCAGATGCGGATTGGCATCGAGCTCGCTCTTGGGGATAGGCCAGGTGAAGCGATGGTCGTCGTCGGTATAAGAGAGACCGGCACCAGCAACAACTATGATACCGTCGATAGGTGTAAGGCCGGCATCGGCAATCTCAGGGTGAGTGGCCTGACGGGTAAAGCCCTGGTGGGTACGGCGCAGGTCGCTCATACGGAAGCCCTCGCCGATGAACTCGAGCTTGCGCTGCTTGAGGGCGGCGCTGAGCAGCTGGTCAGAGGTGTACGAAGCTGACCGATAGTCCTCGATACGCTTGGCGAGGAAGTCGTTCATGTACTGCGAGCCGTCCTGGTTGGTACGGGCGCAGGCCTCGGCAGCTATGAGATACATCTCCGACAGACGGAATGGCTTGGTCATATTGATGAGGTTGTTGGTATCATCGGTACGCAGAGCCACATTACCGGAGAACTTGCTGAACTGGTAAGCCGTGTAGCGCTCGCCCTCGACTTTGAGAGTCTGGTTAACCGAGAAGAAAACCCCAAAGCGGCAGTCGCCGTCGCCATAACCGATAAGGGTGGGATAAGTGGGGAGATAGTCGCACGACTGGTTATTGCTGCTGATGTAAGCGCCACCAGTAGAAGAGCCAAGCTCGCTGGGCTTGCTGCGGAAGGGACGCCAGATGACCTCAGAGCCCTCGTCGTCGGTCCACAGTTTAGCATAGTCGGCAATGGAGGTAAGCTGATAGCGGCCGCTCTCGATAACATCCTTGGCCTTGGCCAGAGCCGTAGCCCAGTCGCCCTTAACCAGGGCTACACGGGCCTGCATAGCCTCGATGGCGTACGAAGAAAGGTAAGCCGAGTTAGGCGACAGCAGGGCTGCCACGTCAGAGGCGCCGCTGGCCTCGTAGGCCTTGAGCCCCTTATAAGCCTCATCCAGGTCGTCCTGTATCAGCTTGAAGGTCTCGGCCAGTGTGCTGCGGTCTGGGTAGATTGCCACATTACCCGATGGGTTATAGGTGACGCTCAAAGGCAGACCGCTGTGCTCTGCCTCGGGGTTGGTCTGGGTGTACGACTGGCAGTAATGGTCAGCCAGGAAGAAGAAGAAGTAAGCGCGGCTGAAGTAAGCCTCAGCGCGGTAACGGCCAATCTCTGCTTTGTCGGCATCGGAGAGGCCCTTCTTGGCGAGCAGCCCGTCAGCCTTCTCGATGACGCTGTTGCTGACAGCAACGCGAGAGTAACAGCTGGCCCAGAAGCTCTCTATCTCGTTGGTAGAGGGAAGGATGTTACCATTGTTGATAATACCATTACGGTTACCATTGCCGATAACACCGTGGAACTCATCCATCATCAGGTCCTGTACGTAGAGCCAAGAGCCGGCGGTTGCGCTGCGGAAGCCGGTGTACAGGTTATTACGGAACTGATGCAAATCTTCCTTGTCACGGATAGCAGTCTGGTCGTCAAGCGAACCAAAGGGCTTGGTGTCCATGCTGCACGAAGATACGAACAGCGTGGCGAAGAGCATCAGTGAAAAATATATTTTCTTCATGTTTGTTTCCTTTTACTGTTGTGTTAATGTTTAGAATGTAACCTCGGCTCCCATAACAAACTGGCGAGTGTTAGGATAGTTGAAGTGAACCAAGTTAATATCAGGCTCAGGGTCGTAGCCCTTGAACGAGGTTATGGTAAAGAGGTTGCGGATGATACCGAACACCTTGAAGCCCTTGATGTAGCGTGTAGCAGCCATCCACTTCTTGGGGAAGTCGTACTGCAGGCTCAGGGTCTTCATGCGCAGGAACGAGGCGTTCTGCAACAGAGTGTCGTCAAAATACTTGGAAGTGTCGTACTGAGCACCGGGGATATCGGTAATCTGTCCGGGATGAGTCCAGATGTTGAGCATCTTGGTCTGCTGGTTGTAGCCGGTAGCAAAATGAGCGTTGGCGGTGAATATATCGTCGTTAACCAGCAGATACTTGCCACTCTGCCAAGAGAAGTCGGCGATAAGGCTCAGGCCCTTCCAAGTGAAGTTGGTACCGAAACCGCCAATCCAGGGGGCGTAGCGGTTCTTGCCGGTCCATACGGTGAGGTTGGCCTCATCGTACACCTTAGTAAGGTTGCCATCCTTGTCATACCACATAGGAGCACCATCGCGGGGGTCTACACCAGCACGGCGGGGCAGGTAGAACTCACCATAAGCACGGCCCACCTCGTAACGCATACCGGTATTCTGGATGGTGTAGCTGTCGCGGCCACCGAAGAGGGCGGTAATCTCGTTCTTGTTGTAGCCCACGTTGGCCTTAACTGTCCAGTTGAAGTCGCGGTTCTTGAGGATGTCCACCTGGGCATCGATTTCGATACCCTTGTTGGTCATGTTGCCCACATTACCCACACCAGAAGAGAAACCAGTGGTGAAAGAGTAAGGTATCTCCATGATCATGTCGCTACTCTTGTTGCTGTAGTAGTTGAACTCGAGGTTCAAGCGGTCGAAGACGCGGGCGTTGAAGCCGATATTGAGCTTGGCCACCTTTTCCCAGGTAAGCTCGGAGTTAGCAGGCTGAGCAATGCCGAT
Source organism: uncultured Prevotella sp. (assembly GCA_934204655.1). Taxonomy (GTDB): domain Bacteria; phylum Bacteroidota; class Bacteroidia; order Bacteroidales; family Bacteroidaceae; genus Prevotella. The sequence continues at coordinate 77,974 of CAKPZJ010000006.1, forward strand.
AGAGCCCTCGCCATTGTACAGACCACCGGTACCGAAGAGGCCGAAGTAATCGTAGGCACCAGGACCGGCATCGCTACCAGTAGTACCATAGTTGACGCTAACGGAGAGGTCGTTGAGCCAGTTGACATCGCTCAGGAAACTCTCCTTCTTGGCATTCCACTTAGCACCGAGCGACCAGAATGTACCCCAGCGGTGGTTGGGGGCGAACTTAGAGCTACCGTCGCGACGCAGAGAGCCGTAGGCGTAGTACTTCTCCTTATAGTTGTACTCGGCGCTGCCGAATACGGAGTTGGCCACCACCTCGCTCTGAGAGTCTGTCAGGTCTTTAACAGCCACACTGGTTGCAGCGGCCATGATAAGACGGCGGGCATCGGTCTGGCCTTGGGCAAAGGCACCGAAGGCCTTGGAGCGCTGGATACGGGTCTCCTCGCCGAGGAGGACGTTCAGGTAGTGGTCGCCGAAATTCTTACGATACTCGGCAGTATGAGTCAGGTTGTACTGATAATAAGACGACAGACGGTTCTGCGTAGCACCAGTGTTCATGGCGAGGTTGCCATGTTTATCGAGGTTTCCCACGAGGTCGCCCATAGGTGTCTCGAACGACATCCAGGGTATATAGCGGTTGTCCAGTGTCTCGTGGTAACCGTTGAGCGACTGCTGAGCGGTCAGGGTAAGACCCTCAATAGGAGTGAGCACCTCATTGAGTGACATATTGAGGGTGATACGCTTACGGAAGACTGCACGGTACTGGTTGTCGAACCAGATGGCGTCCAGATCAGAATAGTGCAGATGAGCGGCACGGTCACCCTTGATGAGGTTGCCGTTGTCGTCGATAGTATAATAATAAGGTACATCGTAGGGGAGTGCCTTACGGGCGAATACCAATGGGTCGTTGACATAAACATGACTCTCGCCCGAGTTGGCAGCATTCCAGACGGCGTTCACCTCGTAGTCGTGTACACCGAGGTTAGAGGTAAATCCCACCTTGAAGTACTTGTTCAGGCGGGCGTTGAGGCGGGCGTTGAGGGTAGAGCGCTGCATGGCCGACTTGTCGATAAGACCCTGCTGCTTGTGGTGGTTGTACGACAGGTAGTAGTTAACTGTCTGGCTACCGCCCTGCATAGTGGCGTTGATATCGTAAGTAGGAGCGTTGTCACTAAGTATCTCCTTGTACCAGTCGGTATTAAATCCGTACTTGCTAACCAGGTTACGCACGTTGTCGGTAACAGGCTGGCCAACGAGGTCGCGGAACTGGATGTACTGCTCAGAGTTCATCATCTCGGCACCGTCAGAGGTAGGCGAGGAGATACCGAACTGAGCCTTGACAGATACCTGGGCGCTCTCGTTGTAACGGCCCTGCTTAGAGGTGATAAGGATAACACCATTGGCGGCACGCGCACCGTAGATAGAAGTCGAAGCGGCATCCTTGAGTACGGTGATGTTAGCAATGTCATCGGGGTTGAGTGTACTGAAGAACGTAGAGCTGATGGGCGCACCGTCGAGGATGAACAGGGGCTGGTTGCTGGTCTGCAGGAAGTTGACACCACGCAGACGGATGGTAGCGCTCTGCGATGGGTCGCCACCGGCGCTCAGCACTGACAGACCAGACACCTGGCCGGCCAGGGCATCGGTAAAGTTAGGGGTTACTATCTTGCCCAGCTTCTCGGAACCCACGGTACCGATGGCACCTACCACGGCACCCACCTTCTTGGCGGCACCGTAACCGGTTACCACTACTTGCGAAAGGGTCTGATTGTCGGGATCCAGGACTACCTGCATATTGGCAGAAGCCTTAACTCGCTTGGTAACCATACCGATTGAGGAAATCTCAAGCTCGGCGTTGGCCTTGCTGACTACAAGCGAGAATTTTCCATCAATGTCAGTAGCGACACCTACCTTAGTGCCTACTACCTTGACAGACGCACCGATTACAGGCTCGTTGTCCTCACTGCTGACTACGGTACCTGTAACTTTTGTTTGTGCCAGCGCCATTCCTATGCTAAGGAAGAGGCAGGCAAAAAACATCGTTAGTCTTTTTTCCATAAAATCTCTCTCTTTAAATAATAATGTAATTTATATAATTGTATTCTTTATCTGTTTAGCTCACTTCTCTGTTATCTTCAATGACAATCTTACCGTTAACGGCCGCCTCATCGGCGACCCTGCAATCTTACATTTTGAAAACCAAAGCTGGCAAAACATTACACCGTGGCAGTCTTTTCGCGCCTTTTTACTGCGTTTTGCCATTTTTTATGGTGCAAAGTTAATACGTTTTCATCATTTATAACTAAAATAATGGTAAAAACCGCCCTGTGGTTAACCATTATTAACATTACAACGGTGTTTCAAGTGAAAAAACATTATCTGCGCTGCCCCTTTTGTTTCAATCAGCACCAAAAATATGGCAAACCATTTACAAATCGTTATCAGCAAAAGTGAAAATGTGAAAAATGACGGGGCCGAGCCCTCAACGAGAGATGCGAAAGCCACGCCGGCCGAACGAAAGACCGACCTTTAGCGTTCTAATGACGGCTCCCAGCACGCTAATGACGGCCTCCCAGTACGTCAACAACGGTTCCCACATTCTCAACAAATCCCATACGCAAGCCCGCGTGAACTGCGCGCGCTGAAAGCGCAGAAGTGTAAAGCCTGGGGCAACGCCCCAGGTATATAGCCACCGAACTATTGTCGCGCTACAGGCGCAAAAGAAGTGCAAGCCGATCACCATGAGCTTGCGCAGATAGCCGAGGCGCAGCCTGCGTTCTATAAAAGTAACCGTAGGCGTTACATTGGGAAACAATGCCAATGGTGACCATTATACTAACAAGCAGTCCCATGGTCACGGTAACGCCTGCTGGGGTAACGCCTACGGCTACTTTTGCGCCTACAGCGCGCATTGTCCGCGTAGGGGTTATACCTGGGGCGTTGCCCCAGGCTTTACACTGTTGCGCTTACAGCGCGCGCTGCCTGCGAGACTATCCCCATAACGGTTGGAATGGCTACGGGCAATGAAGATATTGGACTTTAGACTCCTAATGAGTGATCCCATGTTTTCAACAAATCCCATACGTAATCCCAAGCGAGCTGCGCGCTGCCTGCAGAGTTATCCTACAACAGCAGAAACCATTACTGGGGCTTTGGACCACAGCAATTAGTTGATACAGAAGCCACCCCGGCCGAACGAAAGACCGACCTTTAGCGTTCTAATGACGGCTCCCAGCACGCTAATGACGGCTCCGGGAAGCGTAAAGGTCGAGAGCCACGATTGCAGGAGCAGCCAGCAGATTTGCCACAGGCAACTCCGTGGGTATTCCCAACAACCAAGAATTTAGGCACTGCCCACGCGGGTTCTACCATGATAATTGGAGCAACATACGAATAACCAACGCGCGCTGAAAGCGCAACAGTATAAAGCCTGGGGCAACGCCCCAGGTACACAATCAGCAAACTATTGTCGCGCTACAGGCGCAAAAGAAGTGCAAGCCGAGCGCCATGAGCTTGCTCAGATGGCCGAGGCGCAACCTGCGTTCTATAAAAGTAACCGTAGGCGTTACATTGGGAAACAATGCCAATGGTGACTATTATACTAACAAGCAGTCCCATGGTCACGGTAACGCCTGCTGGGGTAACGCCTACGGCTACTTTTGCGCCTACAGCGCGCATTGTCCGCGTAGGGGGCATACCTGGGGCGTTGCCCCAGGCTTTACACTTTTGCGCTTACAGCGCGCGCTGCCTGCGGAGTTATCCTACAACAGCTGAAACCATTACTGGGACTTTGGGCCACAGCAATTAGTCATAACACAGCAACACCCTGTCGCCTAATCACTTAACAGAAACTTCTCATCGTAGTCTACCTTGTACAAATCAAGGAGGCGGCGATACTCGTCGGCGAAAGAGAGCTTATGGTGATGCTCATGCTGATGGGCAATATATCTGATAGCTCCGTCAATACCCGACTGGCTGACAGAAAAGACACCATAGCCCCGCTGCCAGGCGAAAAAGCGATAGTCGTCATTTACTCCCTTCAACCATCGGCTGCTATTGCGCTTTATCTCTTCGACCACCTGGGCTACGGCAACATTCCGTGACAGCACAAAAAGGGCATGGATATGGTCGGGCATGCCCCCAACAATGATATTGTCGCACCCCGCCACCTTGATAAGTTGACTGATGTATGCGCAGACGCGTGCAATATCAGCCTCCTTAATCTTCGGGCTGTCTGACTTGACATGGAAAATCAGATGTAGATATATCTTGCTCAACGACTGTGCCATAGATAATACGGTTTAGGTTTCTACCATATTTATATCTGCAAAGGTAACACTTAGGCAGTTAACAGACAAAACAACTCTGACAATTAACACTTGTAATATTAATCTGAATAATAAAAACGAAGACTGCCGCAACGCGCCAAAGCAGGCAGCGGTGCCCGGCGGCGTGGTGGCGGTGCTGATGCTTACGGGTGTACAAAAAAGTGGAGGGGTGCCTGGCTCTTACGAGCGGCACCCCTCATTCTACGTTAGTATGTTATGAAAAATTTGAGAGAATAATTGAAACTTCACAGTTTCGTTGTTGTTTTACTAAACATGATTTTATAGAGAAAGCATAGAAATTACTATTTTATTATAGGCGACGGCGCTACTTCTGTAGGCTGCACACTGGTCTGCGACATGGTGTCGAGAACCGCCGAATCGGCCTTAGCTACCGACGTGCCGTGCTGTACACGGTTGTAATCGTAGCCGCTGACGCCGCCGAGGGCTGGACTATTGGTATCGAACGACATCTGGAACGCATTACTGATGGTGAGCATGATGGCCACCACGGCAGCTGCCTTGAACAGGGGCTTGAGCCGCTGCGCCATGGGTATGATGCGCGCATGAACACGGGCGGGCTGCTGCGTGAGAGCCAGCACGCGGCTGTCAAAGTCGTCACCCAGCGTATCGGCCTTGGCCTCGGCTGCCTGATAGGCAAAGAGGGGCTGATACTGGGCCAGCTCGGCGGGCACGGTCTTCTGACTGAAGAAGGCGCGGAGTATCTCCTCTTCCTCGAGCGATGTCTGGCACGACCAGTAGCGCTGCAGTAATTGTTTTATATAGTTATAGTCCATACTTGTCAAATTCGTTAAACTTTTGCTTGATGGTCTGGCGGGCTCTGAAGATACTCACCTTGACCTGTTCCTCACTGATGGCGAGTATATCGGCTATCTCCCGATACGCCTTGCCCTCAAAGTCGCGCAGCTGCATGCACATTCGCTGCTTCGCGGGTAGCGCGTCGACCAGGCGGCGTACTATGGCCATGCGGTCGGCACTGAGTGCCTGCTCGTAGGGAGTAGATGAGGTGTCGGGGCGGTCCTCGGGCAGCGTGCCGTCGGTCTCGGTGCGATGGGCGTTCTTGCGCAGGGCATCCAGGGCCAAGTTCTTGCAGATGGCGAGGCTGAATGCCTCTATGGAGTCTATCTCGGCCCACGAGTCGCGGCGGTTCCACACCTTAATCAGCGTTTCCTGTACTATGTCCTCGGCCTCGGCGCGGTTAAGCGTTATGCGGAGAGCCAGCCTGAAGAGCACGTTCTTCAGCGGAAGCACATCGTCACGAAAACTGATTTCTTTCATCGTCTCTCTAATAGTAATGACGTATGGCGGGGGTATAAGTTACAGCCGCGGAGTGATTTTGCCGTTTTTTAACGTTTATTTGATAATGGTGCCGTGGGTTCCGTCGATGGCCGTGGCCTGGGTAATGACCACGCGGGCCACTCCGTGGTCTATGGCGGCCAGGGCGTTCTCTACCTTGGGTATCATGCCGCCGGCTATGGTTCCGTCGGCCACGTAGCGGTCAAAGTCGGGACGGGTAATGAGGGGTATTACGCTGCTGTCGTCGTCGGGGCGGCTCAGCACGCCGGGTTTCTCAAAGGCGTAGATAAGCGTTACGCTGTAGAGGGGGGCCAGGGCGCGGGCCACGGTGGCGGCTATGGTGTCGGCGTTGGTATTGAGGATAGAGCCGTGGCCGTCGTGGGTAAGGGGAGCCACCACGGGGGTGACGCCGGCCTCGACCAGCCGGCCTATCATCTGTCCGTCGGCCGTGTCTACATCGCCCACATATCCATAGTCTATCCCGTCGCGCACAGGGCGGCGGTGGGCCTGGATAATGTTGGCATCGGCACCTGTAAGGCCGATGGCGTTGACACGGCGAGCCTGCAACTGGGCCACAATGTTCTTGTTGACCAGTCCGCCGTAGACCATGGTCACCACGCCGAGCATGTCGGCATCGGTAATGCGGCGTCCGCCCACCATGTGGGTCTCTATGCCCAGCCGGGCAGCCACCTGTGTGGCCCTGCGGCCGCCTCCGTGTACAAGGACCTTACGTCCGGGGATGGCGGCGAAGTCGTCGAGCAGGCGGGCCAGCATGGCCTCGTCCTCGACCACGGCCCCGCCCACCTTGACGACGGTTATGTTCTGTCTGTCCTTCATCTTACTATTCTAAATAGGTATATCCGTAAAGGCCCGAGCGGTAGTTGGAGAGAAACTCCTTACCTTCCTCGAGCGATATCTTACCATTCTTAACGCTCTTGGTAACCCAGATCTCGAGCTGACGCACCAGCTTCTTGGGGTTGTACTGAACGTAGTCCAGGACTTCCTCGACAGTCTCGCCGTCGAATATCTGGTCAATGTGGTACTTGCCATCCTTGACGCCGATGTGGACAGCATTGGTGTCGCCGAACAGGTTGTGCATGTCGCCGAGTATTTCCTGGTAGGCGCCGACAAGGAAAACGCCGAGGTAGTAAGGTTCGTTGCGGCGGAGGGCATGGAGGGGCAGCACGTGGGATATGTGGCCCTCCTTGACGAAGTTAGTTATCTTGCCGTCGCTGTCGCAGGTAATGTCCTGGAGGGTGGCGTTGCGCGTGGGGCGCTCGTCGAGGCGCTGGATGGGCATGATGGGAAAGAGCTGGTCGATGGCCCACGAGTCGGGCAGGCTCTGGAAGAGCGAGAAGTTACAGAAGTACTTGTCGGCAAGCAGTTTGTCGATGTTGCGCAGCTCTTCGGGCACGTGCTTCTGCTGTTTGGCCAGCGTATTGATTTCGTGGCACACGCTCCAGTACATACTCTCTATCTCGGCACGTGTCTTGAGGTCCACGATGCCGTGCGAGAAGAGCTCGAGGGCCTCGTCGCGTATCTGCTCGGCATCGTGCCAGTCCTCGAGCATGTTCTTGGCGTTCAGGTTGTCCCATATCTCATACAGGTCCTTGACCAGCTGGTGGTCGGTATCCTTGGCCTCAAACTCCTCGGGCATCTCGGGCAGACTGGCCGTCTCGAGTACATCTATTACCAGTACCGAGTGGTGGGCAGTAAGCGAGCGACCACTCTCGGTAATGATGTTGGGGTGAGCGATGCCGTTCTTATCGGCAGCGTCGACGAATGTGTAGACACAGTCGTTGACATATTCCTGGATGGAGTAGTTGACCGAGCTCTCGCTGTTAGCCGAGCGGGTTCCGTCGTAGTCCACGCCCAGACCGCCGCCACAGTCTACAAAGTCTACGTTGTACCCCATCCTGTGCAGGTTGATGTAGAACTGGGCCGCCTCACGCAGGGCAGTCTGTATGCGACGTATCTTGGTAATCTGCGAGCCTATGTGGAAGTGGATAAGACGCAGGCTGTCGTGCAGGCCCTTCTCATCCAGGATGCGGAGGGCGTCGAGCAGTTCCGAACTGGTAAGGCCAAACTTGGAGGCGTCACCACCGCTCTCGGCCCACTTGCCAGAACCGCTCGAGGCCAGCTTGATACGTATGCCCAGATTGGGCTTCACGTTGAGTTTCTTGGCTGCGCGGGCTATAATGTCCAGCTCGTTGAGCTTCTCGACCACTATGAAGATGCGTTTGCCCATCTTCTGCGCCAGCAGAGCCAGCTCTATGTAACTCTGGTCCTTGTAACCGTTGCAGATAATGAGTGAGTCGCTCTGGCACTGGACTGCTATAACGGCGTGGAGTTCGGGTTTGGAACCGGCCTCAAGGCCCAGGTTGAACTTGCGGCCGTGAGAGATAATCTCCTCGACCACGGGCTGCATCTGGTTGACCTTGATAGGATAGATAATAAAGTTCTGAGCGTTGTAGTGATACTCTTCGGCAGCCCGCTTGAAACAGCTGGCCGTCTTCTCGATACGGTTGTCCAGAATATCAGGGAAACGGAGCAACACGGGGGGCGTTACATCGCGGAGGGAGAGCTCATCGAGCACCTCGCGCAGGTCTATCTGCACGCCGTCCTTGCTGGGCGACACGCAGACGTTGCCGCGGTCGTTGATATTGAAATAAGAGGCGCCCCAGCCACATATATTATATAGCTCGCGCGAGTCTTCGATAGTCCACTTCTTCATAATCCGAGTAGTGTTTTTAGTCGTTGGGTTGTTATATGTATCTTTTTGGAATCGTCCATGAGGTCTACACTGATGGTGTGGCGTGCCCGGGAGTAGTAAGGCTCGCGCTGGGCCAGCTGCTCGGCCACAAAGGTGCGCTGCTCGTCAGCACTCTTGCCCAGGAGCAGGGGCCGAACCGTCTTACCCATACTCAGGTGGCGGCAGAGCACCTCGGGCGAAGCCTGGAGATACACGGTGTCGCCCTGGCGGTTCATGTAGTCCATGTTGTCGAAGAAACAGGGAGTGCCGCCGCCACAACTGATGATGACATTCTCAAATTCGGCCACCTCGTGGAGCATGTTGTGCTCTATCTGACGGAAGCCAGACTCGCCGCGCTCGTCAAAGAGCTGCTTAATGGTACGGTGCATGCGGCTCTCGATGTACCAGTCGAGGTCGTAGAACGGCATGCCGAGCTCGCGGGCCAGCGCGTTGCCTATAGTGGTCTTGCCGGCACCCATGTAGCCTATGAGTATGATACGGGTAATGCTCATTTGCGGCGGCGTGTACGTGGTTCGGGCGCTGTCTCTACTATCTGCTTGCACTCGGCATAAGTAAGCTGGTCTATATGGTCGGCAGCCGACTTGGGCATGTGGTAGTTGTTGCCGTTGTAGGCTATGTAGGGACCGTAGCGGCCTGTGCGCACCTCCATGGCGGGGTCTTCCTCGAAGGTCTTGATGTGGCGCTGGCGCTCCTGACTGCGTTTCTGCTCTATCACGACCACGGCCTCGCCCAGGGTGGTGGTCAGGGGATTGCTGCCCTTGGGCAGCGACACGTATTTCTTATCGTGTAGCACGTAGGGGCCAAACCGCCCGGCGCCCACGACCACTGGGGTGCCCTCAAAGTCGCCTATGGTGCGTGGCAACTTAAACAGCTCGAGTGCCTCGTCCAGCGTTATGGTCTCTATGCTCTTGTCGGCGGGCAGCTGAGCAAACCGTGGCTTGTCCGTGTCGTCTGCGCGGCCTATCTGAGCCACCGGCCCGAAGCGGCCTATCTTCACGAACACGGGCTTGCCCGTTCCGGGCTCAGTGCCGAGTTGCCGCTCGCCGGCCTTGTGCTCCGAGCGGGCGTTCATCACCTTGTCTACGGTTGGCTCGAAGCCCTTGTCGAACGCTTTCATCATCTGCGTCCACTCCTCCTTGCCCTCGGCTATCTTGTCAAACTGGTTTTCGACCCTGGCGGTAAAGTTATAGTCCATTATCTCTGGGAAATGGCTCATCAGGAAGTCGTTGACCACAAAGCCAATGTCGGTAGGCAGCAGCTTGCCCTTCTCCTTGCCGGTGGTCTCTGTCTTGGTGGCTGTCACTATGTCGGCTCCCTTCAGCGTGTCGATGGTGCAAGGACGCTCCTCGCCGGCCTTGTCGCCCTTCTGGACGTACTCGCGCTGCTGGATGGTCGATATGGTGGGGGCGTAGGTCGACGGGCGGCCTATGCCCAGCTCCTCGAGTTTCTTAACGAGGCTGGCCTCGGTATAGCGCAGCGGCCCCTGCGAGTAGCGTTCGGTCGATGTGACCGACAGCCGCTCCAGCGGGTCGCCGGTGTGCAGTGCCGGAAGCTGGTTGGCGTCGTCATCGCGCACCTCCTCGTCGTCGGTCGACTCGCGGTACACCTTGAGGAAACCGTCGAACACCACCACCTCGCCATTGGCCACAAACTTTTCCTTCTGGCCGTCTATGTCTATCGTCACGGTGGTCTTCTCTATCTCGGCCTCGGCCATCTGCGAGGCTATGGTACGCTTCCATATCAGGTCGTACAGGCGGCGTTCCTGGGCGTTGCCGGTAATGGTGGCCTCGGAGAGGTAAGTGGGGCGTATGGCCTCGTGGGCTTCCTGGGCGCCCTTAGAGTGGGTCTGGAAGTTGCGGGGGCGGCTGTACTGCTCGCCCCATAGTTTGGTTATCTCCTCCTTGCCCGAGCCGATGGCGAACTTAGAGAGGTTGACGCTGTCGGTACGCATATAGGTGATGCGACCGCTCTCGTACAGGTGCTGGGCCACCATCATGGTCTGGGTTACGGTGAAGCCCAGCTTGCGGGCGGCCTCCTGCTGCAGGGTCGATGTGGTAAACGGTGGGGCGGGCATGCGCTTGAGCGGCTTCTGGGCGACCCCACTCACCGTGAAGTGCGCGTCGCGACAGCGGGCCAGGAAGTCGAGTGCCTCGGCATGCGTGGCAAACCTGTGGTCCAGCTCGGCCTTTACCTCGGCCGTGGTGCCGTGGCCCGTAGGTACGGCGAACACCGCCGTGACGCGATAGTAAGGCTCGCTCTTGAACGCCTGAATCTCGCGCTCACGCTCTACGATGAGCCTCACGGCCACGCTCTGTACGCGGCCGGCAGAGAGGGCCGGCTTTACCTTTCGCCAGAGCACCGGCGACAGCTTGAAACCCACCAAGCGGTCCAGCACACGGCGGGCCTGCTGCGCGTTGACCAGATTCATGTCCAGGTGACGCGGATGCTGTATCGCGTCGAGTATGGCAGTCTTAGTTATCTCATGGAAGACTATTCGGCTGGTCTTGGCCTCGTCCAGCCCGAGCACCTCGCACAGGTGCCAGCTGATAGCCTCTCCCTCGCGGTCCTCATCGGAAGCCAGCCACACTTTCTGAGCGTCCTTTACCTGCTTGCGAAGCTCGGCCACCAGTTTTTTCTTTTCCTCTGGTATCTCATAGTCGGGCTCCATGGTCTTCTCGTTTATGCTGAGCGTTTTCTTCTTGAGGTCGCGGATGTGGCCGAAGCTCGACATCACCTTAAAGTCCTTTCCCAAGAATTTTTCTATGGTCTTAGCCTTTGCGGGGCTCTCTACTATCACTAAGTTCTCGTGCATCGTTTGCGTACATTTAGTTATTTGAAGTGCAAAAGTAGCCAAAAAAAATCGGTTACACCTTATTATATATATATTATTTTCATTTTTTATATTTTGCGACCGCCGCGGTACCCGTAGAGTATCAAGGTATAAGAAGCCCTATGGCTGCCATGGGGGCAAGTAGGATACGGAAAAGTAAGAAGGTCGCTCTCCGCGATTTTTCATACCGTTTTTCACGTTTCCGATAACACGCACGACCACCACAGAGTGGGCCACACACACTGAAAGCGCATCCCTCAAGCCAAGGGAGATGGCGAGGATGGGGGTCGTGATAACCATGCGCAAACCTGCGTGAGCTACGCGCGATGCAAGTGTCTCTCTCAAGCCAAGGGAGATGGCGGAGTACAATGACCATGACACCGTGGGCAACCCCGTGTGAACCAGGCGCAAGACCGCGTGACCAGCGCGCGCTGAAAGCGCAGCAGTATAAAGCCTGGGGCAACGCCCCAGGTACACAACCATCAAACTATTGTCGCGCTGTAAGCGCAAAAGAAGTGCAAGCCGAGCGTCATGAGCTTGCTCAGATGGCCGAGGCGCAGCCTGCGTTCTATAAAAGTAGCGAAGCATCAAACCAGGGGGATAATGCCAATAGCCATTGCCGTGTAAATGAGCAGGGAAATAAACGTCAACCATGTCTGCCACGATAACGCCTACGGCTACTTTTGCGCCTACAGCGCGCATTGCCCACCGGGGAACGATACCTGGGGCGTTGCCCCAGGCTATATACTGCTGCGCTTTCAGCGCGCGCTGCTTGCGAGCCATTCCTTTAACGGCTGGAATGGCCGTAACCATTCCCGTGACCATCGCGAGAGACGAGAAGGCCGACCTTTAGACTTCCAATGACAACTCCCACATTTTCAACAAAACCCATACGCAAACCCGCGTGGGCAACGCGCGCTGAAAGCGCAAAAGTATAAAGCCTGGGGCAACGCCCCAGGTACACAACCACCAAACTATTGTCGCGCTGTAAGCGCAAAAGAAGTGCAAGCCGAGCGTCATGAGCTTGCTCAGATGGCCGAGACGCAGCCTGCTTTCTATAAAAGTAGCCGTAGGCGTTATGCTGGGGAAAAGTGCTAATACCAACATTATACAAACGAATATCGCCACGGTTACGGGCAGTCCTGCAGTGGTAACGCCTACGGCTACTTTTGCGCCTACAGCGCGCTTTGCCCACCGGGGAACGATACCTGGGGCGTTGCCCCAGGCTATATACTGCTGCGCTTTCAGCGCGCGCTGCTTGCGAGCCATTCCTATAACGGCTGGAATGGCCGTAACCATTCCCGTGACCATCGCGAGAGACGAGAAGGCCGACCTTTAGACTTCTAATGACGACTCCCACATTTTCAACAAAGCCCATGCGCAAACCCGAGTGAGCTACACGCGATGCAAGCGCATCCCTCAAGCCAAGGGAGATGGCGGAGTACAATGACCATGACACCGTGGGCTACCCCGTGTGAACCATGCGCAAACCCGCGTGAGCTATGCGCGCTGAAAGCGCAGCAGTATAAAGCCTGGGGCAACGCCCCAGGTACACAACCATCAAACTATTGTCGCGCAGTAAGCGCAAAAGAAGTGCAAGCCGAGCGTCATGAGCTTGCTCGGATGGCCGAGGCTCAGCCTGCTTTCTATAAAAGTAGCCGTAGGCGTTACATTAGGGAACAACGCCAATACCCCTATTATACATGTGAGTATCACATCGGATGTGGTGGCTATCCCCGTGGTTTTGACGCTTCGCTACTTTTGCGCCTACAGCGCGCATTGTCCGCGTAGGGGGTTATACCTGGGGCGTTGCCCCAGGCTATAAACTGCTGCGCTTACAGCGCGCGCTGCGTGCGGGGCTATCCCCAGCCATCCCGAAGTGGCTGCGACTATTCCCGCGATGGCCGCGAAAAATGATAGATGGGCCTTTAGTAATGGACGGTAAAAGGTAAAAAGGTAAAAGACTAAAAAACGCTGTTCAGGCATTGCCCTTGCCGGGACAATAACCACCGCGGACGATGAAAAGACCGACCTTTACGTTTCTAATGACGGTTCCCAGCACGCTAATGACGGCTCCCAGAATCGAAAAGGTCGGCCTCTACGGTTTCTGCGACCGCCATTGGCATACAGATGTTCATCACCAACACGTAGGCAGCACTTTTTACTTTTTTACCTTTTTACTCTTTTACCTTTCAGAAGTGCCTCTTTACTTTTTCTCCTCGTTACTTTTCCATCCGCGACCATTGCCAAAAGAGATGGGGAGGCAAATGCTGCGTACATTCACCTCCCCATTACTATGATTGTCGGACTGGGCCAATGGGTTAATCGTTATCGCCCCACTCCGGACCTTCTTTACCGTCCTCATCGACTCCGCCTTCTGGTTTTCCGTCAACAGCCCAGTCACTAAGACATAGCAGTTCAGAAGTGTTAATAACTATCAGCTCAGCCCGAGGGGCTATATATTCCTGTTTGTTCATTTGTTTAATTATTTATCAGTTACAGAAATTTTCTTGCCATTCACTATATACACGCCGCTGGGCAGACCCTCTACCGAGTGGCCACGGCGCAGCAGCTGGCCGTTCAGGTTGTACACGCCATCGGCATAGCGGGTGGCCACGGGCTGGTCGGCATCGTCCTGTATATCGTCTATGCCAGTCGTCTCGTCGCCCACGCCGTCGATAATCACCTGTGGGGCGGTCTGTGTAGCCTTGTCCAGGGTGTACTCGAACCAGCAACGCAGACCCTTGGTGCCGTAAGGCTTGCCCTGGGGCAGGCGGCGCATGGTCTTATCGACCATGATATAGGCATACTGATTGTCTGTGAAGCTGAGCGTGGGGCGACCGTCTATTATCTGACCACCCTCATAGGTCCGGCAGTAAGTGCCCTTCATCACCATGGTGCCGCGGTTGTCACCGTTAACTCCTTTGGCCGACTTGACATATACATTGCCATCATAATAGTCGGTCATCGAAGTGAAATTGTAATGTTCAAAATCGTTATTTGCCTTAACGGTAGGCCCATTGAGGGTTACGCCCAGGATGGTGTAGTACGGCTTGCCCACCGTAACCTTTTCGCTCTTTGCAGCGTTCGACTCCCAGGTCCATATTTCCTGCGTAGCTACGGCGTCTTCATTACCACCTGCTTCATTGGCAGGCCAGATGATATAAGGAGTACCGGCCTTGAGGAACACACCGTCGGTTTCCTCTTTGACAGAGGTAAAGTTGACACGGGTGGGGGTCAGCCCTGTGAGCGCGGCTAATTTGGAATCTCCACCGAAAGCCTCTACAAACTGCGCCTTGGTCAAATTTACTGGCAGTATAAAGGTGTTCCACTGCCCTGGCTTGAACGTGCGGTGCAGCAGCAGCGACTTGCCAATATAGGGATGGACGCCCTTGTCGATGTAGTCGAGCGATGTAAAGTCCTCGTCGAGGATAAGGAAAGGCTCCTTCTCGGCACTGGCACCACCAAACTGGATGCGGAAGTAGTTAAAGACCGTCCACTCGTCGGCCGTAGCCACCCCGTCGGCACCATCGGTTACCTCTACGCCTATGCGCAGGGTTGCTGGATTTTCAACGCTGATATTATCAACATAGAGCAGTACCTGATTGTCATACTTAGACAGGTTGGCATCCTTGCGGTACACGTCGTTCATCCACACCGCCGAGTTGTATAGCGGCATATTGACATCCATGGGCCAGTGGGCCACGCTGGGATCCGAACTGCGCAGCGTGGCCAGTTCCTCAGCAGTCACCGCGGTAAGTTCCTTGGTATTGCGCTGGGTGGCATTGGCCGCCCCGTCAGCCCGCTCTACGAAGAGCTTGGCCTTCACGTTGGTCATACCCTGGCAGTGAACCACGTACCAGCCCGGCGTAAACACCGTTATCTGCTGCGACAGAGAGCCGCGGCCGCCGTTATAGATGTTGGCAGCCATATAACGTGAGTAGTACTGCTTGGTTTTACCATCACCTCCCTTATAATCCGCATCATTGGGCGATGTCTTATAGTAAGTATCATAGCCTATACGCAGCTTGTCTTTCAGCGTACCATTGCTACCATCCTCGGCCTTCCACTGGCTGAGCACGGCACTCTCGCGCGAGAAGTCGGGGTCACTGATAAGGAACGAGGCATCTACCTGGTTGCGAAGCTCGCTGTCAGAGTTGTCCATAATGGCGCGATAGTCCTTCAGGGAGATAACTTTCCAGTAGCACAGGTCGCTCATAGTGCTGGTCAGCTCCACATCGGTGTACTCGTTAGTCTTGCTATAGCTTCCTGTATGATTAGGGTCACAGTCGTACCACTTATTACGCTCTGGGCCATACACATATTTTTGCGAGGGAGCGAGGTAGAACTGCTTGGTAATTTGTTTTCCATCCGCATCTTTCCCTAACTCCTCGCCCTTATCGCTCTCTGCGTTATAGGGCATAGTGAGCGACAGGGTGTAGAGGTTCTGCCCTTTGCCTGAAGTATCAGCCACTGGGTCAATAGACCACTGCGACACCACGGGACTACTCATTCCGCTAAGGGTCGTAATGTTGCGGTCGGCAAATACGCCACAGTCATACGGGGCGTTAGCCGCTTTATTGCCCGCAGAACTGACGTTGGTATAGGCCATGAAGTTTTTCTCATTGCCAGAAGCTCCGGCCGACTTGGCAAACTTAGAAGAGATAAAGTAGGTCTGCCTCTTTTCGCTGCGGCTTTCATCGGCATAGATATAGTTGGTATATATGCGCTGGAGTTTTTTTCCCGCTTCATCATCTATGGTATACTGACCGTCCTTGTAGGTATATCGCACCGCGTCGCCCTCTCGGCCAGCGACATAGGGTACCATTAGCTGACCGAAGTACTCCTTGCCATTAATGCGAAGCCCCTTGGCTTTAGACAGGCTTATTGTGAGCGTATTACTTGTAACCGGGAAGTTTATCTTGTCCTCCCATCCACGTCCGGTATAGTCTACATAGGCTTTCTTTTCGGTACCAACATAATAAATATGTACACGGCCAATGCTGTCGGCATATCCTCCAGCCGAAGACCAGTCGCCTTTCCACACCTTGATATTGTCACCAATAGACAGGATGTTCTCCTTTACACTGCTCGTGCAGTTAGTAAGATCCACCTCGGCCGTAATCTCATCCTTGTTAATGTCTATGACCTTGGTCATGCTATACCCTGTGGCCCTATTGGCCTCAGCGTTGAATTTATCTTTCAACTCCTCGCCAGCCACCAGTACACTTTTATAGGTGGCGTTGCTACGATTTTTGCCTTCCACGTTACCCACCTCAATGCGGTTGCCCTCGCCATAGGCAAAGGGAATATCCATGCCAGCGAAAAGGGTTGTGGTCTGAGTGTCACCGTTGCGAACTACCACCCCATCCTTGCTATAGGTAATATAGAGGGGCTTCTTAGTATCGCTCAACTTTATTCTCTGACGGCCGGACTTCTCGTCAAATTTATCAGCAGAAGTATAATCCAACTCCAAATTATCAGTAGTATCTTCGGCAGGGTAATAGCAATGCAGATTGTACCCTAACCACTTGCCGATAGCTCTGCCTATTGACAATAAGTTCTCTTTAGGATTTTTACAAGTGGTCAGGTCTATCTCAGCCTCTACTCGGTCGGTGTTAATGTCAAAGTCCAGGTTGGTGCCACAGTCTGTATTTTTAGCATACGTTTTCCCTGCAGCAAGGCCGATTACCTTGCCTTCTGCCTTGTAGCCATCGTCTACTATCTTGATTACCGTTCCATCTCCCTTTACTATCTGCAGTTTATTATAGGTGGCATTGCTACGATTAACGCCCTCCAGACTTCCTACCTGTATCTTTCCGTCTGCCGTCAAAGTAGTGGCCACATTCGCATAATGCGTATTTTCCGATACCGCCGTTACCTCTAAGCCATTATCTGTCAGAACCAATTTTAACGGAGATGATGGCGAAACATCGTAAAACGACCGCCTAACGCCATTAGGGTCGTTACTTCTGATACCCAGATACACCACAAGCAGTTCATGGGCACTAAGGGCCTTGGTGGCAGTATTGGTAGCGTTATAGTAGATATGTATATTATCGGCAATGGCGCGTTTAGCCTCATCGCCCCAGCCCCACTTGTCTATGGCACTACCTATAGAGAGGATATTCTCATTATTATTCTTGCAACTGCTGAGGTCTATCTCGGCCTCGATACGCTGCTTGGAGAGGTCTACATCATGGTACGAGCCAAAGTGGCCATTTGTACCCTTGGCGGTACTGATGGTATATGCCACGTTGCCTGTAGCGTTGTTTACGACCTGCAACTTTTTGTAGGTAGCAAAGCTCTCATCACCTTGCTGGCTACCTATACCTATCTGGCGAGACCTGTCATAATGCACGTTGAAGAGATGGCTTAGCAGCGAGGGCACTTTGGTTGTTTCGTTCTCGTTAAGGGGATAGCGCACCAGGTTAGGCCCCGTCACCTTGACCTCATTACGGCGCTGGAGCCAGAACAACTGGGGCACATCGCTCAGCACGGTGCGCGTGCCCCACCATCCGCCGAGGTTCAGGAACTTCCCTGTCGCGGTATTGTAGAACACGAAGATGCGATCCTCCACGTCGTCGTTAGTCTGGCCCACTGCGGGTGCCGTAGGCTGGCCCACGCTCCAATGGC
Source organism: uncultured Prevotella sp. (assembly GCA_934204655.1). GTDB lineage: Bacteria > Bacteroidota > Bacteroidia > Bacteroidales > Bacteroidaceae > Prevotella. The sequence goes on from CAKPZJ010000006.1 coordinate 95,840, forward strand.
TGGCTCGCGTGGCGTAAGTAATGGCCGTTCCGGGCAACTCAGCGGCCGTCTTGGGCTTGCTCACTGCCGTCGTGGTGCCGGCATCGTCACCCATCACCGCAGCCGAGAGGGCCTTGGCGGGTACCAATCCGACAAAAGACACCAGCATGGCTACTGCCCATCTGATAGTCATTTCTTTCATAAGTCTATTGTTTTTGTTTTTATTTTTATCTCTTCTCACTTGCTAACGGGCACATACACATAGCCCACTTCTTGTCATCGGGAATAGACCAGCAGTTCTTAGCTCACACACGGGGGACAGACTCCACGACCGGGTTAGACACGACACAGAGTGCCTTGACAACTCCAAAGCACGAGTAGTAATCCGTAATGTAACTTTTCGTTATAATTATTCGATATACGGCTGCAAAGGTATATAAATCAACCGATACCAGCAAGAAAAATGTTCTATTTTTTCGTTATCGGGGGGGGTAAACAGCCCATTTATCACCATAGAAATGGGCAGAGCAGTGGTTATAACAGGTGTAGAGGCAGTAAAGAAAAACGAAAGGCACCATCACCACGAGTCCCCATACGGCCACGGCATCCTGCAAGGGGTGCGCCGTGGCCGTATGGGGACTCGCGGTGATACCTATTTATTATATACGCGCGCGTAGGAGGGGCCTACTGCACCGTAGCCGTGGCGTTAAAGGCCGTAACCTCGACCCGGGGCTGCGTGCCGCGTGTGTCCTCGTCGCCAAACGACACCTCGATGTCGCGACTCTCGCCAGGCATCAGCGCGAAGTAGTTATCTGAGTACAGCACGGGCAGTATCTGCTCGCCATCGTCGCCCTTCAGGTTCAGGCGTATCATCAGCACAGGTGTAGCCGACGGGTTGGTTACCGTTATGGTGCCCCGATAGCCACGCCCGCGCTGTGCTATCTGCTGCCGGGTCTGCAGCTGCACCTGGGGCAACTGGTTCAAGGCCCGGAAATCGGTGTCGCGGCGACTCTGCACATAGAAGTTGTCTGACACAAGATGGCCCCGGTCGTAGAGCGAGAGGTGCAGGTACCAGAGCGACAGGCTGTCGGGCACAGCCACGGGCATCACGTTCTCCGTAACGTCGCTGTATGTGTCTACCCAAGCCGAGTCTGTATTTACCGTGCGGCCATACATGTCTCTAATCTCCATGCGCGCCTCCATATCGCACTGCGGCCCACGGCTCATGTTGACCACCTGGACCTGGCCGACCCTCGGGTTGTACATAATGTGCAGCGGCTCGCACGCCTTGCGTACTCCGAAGTAAGCCGCCGTAGGCTCCAGATAGTAGTCGTACGTCTGCCATACCGTCGATGGCCAGCACGGGTGGCTCATCCAGATGAGCAGGCCCTGTCGCTCTTGCTGCGAAGCCTCGTACATGGCGCGGTATCCGTCGTAGTTGAGCCACTGGGCCAGCGCGGTAAACTGGCGGGCGCTGTCCGGTTCGCCAAAGCGGTCGGTAAGCATCTTGACAAAGGTGGAGCCACGCTGAGCACCCTGCTGGGTGAAGTCGTGCTGTGCCCAGCCCAGTCCTATAGGCCACAGGTCATCGGGACTAAGCATACGGCACATGCTCTCGTACGACGGGATGTTAGGCAGGCCGCGCTCGGAGTGTAGTTTGTGGCTCTGCTTGTCAAAGTACTCCTTGAGGGGGATAAGCCTGTAAGGGCCGTGACCCGACACGCCCTCGTCGGAAGAGCTGGGAATGTAGCCCATGCCTGGGTGCAGACTGTCGATGTACTGGCGCAGGGCGCGGTCGATGGCCACAGGCGGATAGCCCTCGTTGCGGCCCACATAGATACCTATGCTGGGATGACGGCGTATGCGGCGCAGATAGTCAGTGGCGTTGTCCAGGAAGAGGGCGTTATCATAGGGATTGGGGCCATCGGCGGGGTTGGCCAGCCAGAAGTCTTGCCATATCATAACGCCGTGACGGTCGCACGCCTCATAAAACTCCTCGTCGCCGGTCTGGCCTACCCAGTTGCGTATCATGTTACAGTTCATGTGGCTGTGGTAGCCCACGGCTATGTCGTACTCGCGGCCACGGTAGTTGAGGTTATTCTCTGAGAAACCCCAGTTGCCACCTAATGGGATGAAGCGCTGGCCGTTGACGAAGATTTGTACTTGGGTCTTCAGGTTAGCGTAGGTCACCTGGCGGATGCCCGCCTGATAGTGCAAACTGTCTATGCGCCCGCTGCCATCGGCTATGGCAAAGCCGGCATCGTACAGGTAAGGCGTGCCGTAGCCCGTGGGCCACCACAGGTGCATGGGCTGACGGGCCAACTGGGCAAACTCAGTAGGGCTGAAAGCCACCTCACTGCTGGCATGGGGCGCTATACGCACCGTCTTGGCAAAGGCCAGCGGGCCTATCCATCCGCTCAGCGTGGCCGTCACCGTGGTATCGCGGTCGTTGGCCACCCATACCGACGGGGTCATCGTGGCCAGCGTATCGGGCAAGTCCAGGTGGGTATCTACCATCGGGTCGCTCAGGCTCACGCCTCCATTGGCCGTCAGGTACACGTCGTTCCATATACCCACCTCTCGGCCAGGCGTAGTGGTTATCCAGTCCCAGCCTATCGAGGCATGAAACGTGGGGTTGTCGGCTCCTAAATAGCCACCGTTCATGTCGGTGCTCTCGGTGTTCTTGATTTTGACGGCACCGAAGTGCGCGGGACGCTCCACGGCTATCTCCAGCTGGTTGCCGGTGGCCTTCAGATAGCGCGTCACGTCAAACCGCCCGCGCTTAAAGGCTCCCTCTACCCGTCCCAACGACTGCCCGTTGAGCTTAACGGTAGCTTTCCAGTTGATACCATCAAAGTTGAGGTACACGTGACGGCCCTGGTAATCGGCCGGAACGTCGAACGCAGTGCGGTAGGTAAAGTCGGCGTTGAAATAAGACTCTGAAGCCGCCCGCATGTTGTCGCTGTAGTTGGTATTGGCCACAGCACCTATATTCATGTAGCTCTGCAGCACCGTGGCAGGCACAGTAGCCAGCACGGAGCGGTCGGAGCCCTTACGGCTGAGCTGCCAGTCGCCGCCGTTGAGGTAGTAGCGACCGTCGCGCATGCCCATACGCTCATGGGGACGGGCCACCAGCCCGCCAAAGCCCATCACCTGCAACTCACTCAGTACATAGCGGCCCGAGGCGTCCGGTCGGGTCATCAGCAGTCGTACATAGCGGGCCTTGAAACGGCAGTTCAGGCTCTGCTCCAGCTTCTTGCTCCGGCGCAGGGAAGCCACGCGGCGCCACTCCTTGCCATCGTCAGACACCTGGAGTTCGCCCTGCTGGGCAGGGTGTATCCAGTTTATCACCACGCGGTTGGCCGTTACCTGTGTACCTAAGTCTACCATGACCCACTGGGTGCCTCCGCCCTCGCTGGCCCAGGCACTGGTGTAGTGGGCCGAGGGCAGGGCATCCTGAATGACGCCCTTGCGATAGAAGTCGGTCTGCCGCACGCGCCAGTAGGCGGCTCCCTTCATACGGAACACCACGCGCAGGTGGGCCCAGGGGGTAACGTGGCTTAGGGGAATGGTCGTCTGCACCTTGCGGAGGGGCAGACGTATCTTGCTTTCCTGCTTGTTGGGGTCGCTACTCATCGCCTGACGCGTGGCCACGCCGGGCAGCCCGTCACCCACCTCACGGCCTATGCTGGTCCAGGTCTTGCCGTCGGCCGAGGCCATCACCTCGATGGTGTAGCCGGCATTGGCCTGGGCCGCGTCGTACACGGCCTCGGCGTTCAGCCTCAGTTCATCGGCGGCAACTGTCATCCAGGTCCAGTCTAACTGCAGATAGGTATCCTGTCCCTCTACATTAATGAGCGACTGAGGGTTGCCGTCGATGGTCTTTTCGCGATGGCGCTTGTCGAGGGCTCCCTTGGGGGTAGACACCACCACCTGGCAGGGCTCGGAGGTACAGACCTCGCCGTCTGTGATAAGTTGGCCAGTCAGGTTGACATCGGCAGCCGATGACTGGTACACCATATGGTGGAGCGCCACGTTGCGGTACGTGTAGTCGCGCACCAGGGTAGGTTCAAAACTCTCTGAGGGGCGGCCGGGGTACACTCCTATGCCGCGGGTGTGGCCTTCGTCGGCCTGAGTGGGTAGCGCCAGGGCCAGCGTGGCCAACAGGGTTGCTATAGACTTTATCATAGCGTGTGCAGTTATACGGTTGTATGGTTTGCTTGTTCTTTCTGATAGTAAATAGGCAGTGCCCCGGCCATCCGAGCAGGCTCATGGCACACGGCTTGCACTATTTTGACACAAAAATAACATTTTATAAAATTCTATTAAAATAAATAGCTAACTTTGTGACCACAATCAACTAAAATAACATAAATGAAATACTTTTTTACTCTTGTCATGGCTCTCTGCGCCATGACTGCCGCCCAAGCGCAGAAGTCCTGGAGCGGCAATCCCATCGACAAGGGGTGGTACGCCGACCCCGAGGCTGTGGTCTTTGGCCATGAGTACTGGATTTATCCTACTTATTCGGCGCCTTACGACCAGCAGACGTTCATGGATGCGTTCTCCTCGCGCGACTTAGTTCACTGGACCAAGCACAGCCACGTCATTGACTTGGCCGACGTTAGCTGGGGGCACCGTGCCCTTTGGGCCCCGGCCGTGGTTCACAAGGACGGGCGTTACTACCTGTTCTTCGGGGCCAACGATGTTCATCCCGGCGAGGTGGGTGGCATAGGCGTAGCCGTGAGCGACAAGCCCCAGGGGCCGTTCAAGGACGCCTTAGGGCACCCGCTTATCGGCGAGATAGTCAATGGGGCTCAGCCCATAGACCAGTACGTGTTCCGCGACGACGATGGCGAGTACTATATGTATTATGGTGGCTGGGGCCACTGTAACATGGTGCGCCTGTCGCAGGACTTGCTCCACGTGATACCCTTCAAGGACGGCAGTACTTACCGCGAGGTCACCCCCAAGGGCTACGTCGAAGGCCCGTTCATGCTGAAGCGTGGCGGCAAGTACTACTTCATGTGGTCCGAGGGCGGATGGGGCGGCCCCGACTACAGTGTGGCTTACGCCATCAGCGACTCGCCCTTCGGGCCTTTTAACCGTGTGGGCAAAATTCTTCAGCAGGATCCCAAGATTGCCACCGGTGCCGGCCACCACTCTGTCATCAAGGTGCCGGGGCGCGATGAGTACTACATAGTGTACCACCGCCGTCCACTGGGCGAGACCGACCGCAACGCGCGCGTTACTTGCATAGACCGCTTGGAGTTCGACGCTCAGGGCTTTATCCGTCCGGTACAGATGACCAACCAGGGAGTACAATCCGTTAAACACAAATAACCATGAAAAGATTTCTAACCATCGCCGCCCTGCTACTGTGTGCCACCCTTACGTTCGCACAGGCCGGGGCCATCATGCTGGGCCACCGGGGTGGCCGAAGCGAACAGGATGAGAACACGTTAGCTGCCTTCCGCAACGCATGGGCGGCTGGTATTCACAGTTTCGAGACCGACATGCGTCTGTCTAAGGACGGGGCGGTCATCGTGGCTCACGACACGTCGCTGCTGCGTACCTGTGGCATTGACAAAACCATCGAGCGGCTCACCGCCAAGGAACTGCGCAAGATAAAGACCAAGCAGGGCAATCCCCTGCTCTTCCTGGACGACCTGCTGGACTTCTTCAAGGACAAGAAGGGGCTCTACGTAGAGTTTGAGATGAAGACCGAGGAGTCCAACCTGTACCCGGACGATGCCATAGCCGCCTACTGCGACAAGGTGTACGCCATGATAAAGGCCAAGATACCCGCTGACGCCAACTGGTCGCTCACCTCGTTCGACGAGCGTGCCCTGGCCTATCAGCATGCCCACCACCCAGACGCCGTGTTACAGTTTATCACTGGAAAGCCTTGCAGCGCGCCGGTAATAAGGCAGGCCAAGAAGTTGGGAGTGCAGCGCATAGCGTGCTGGCTCAACAGTTCTACACGCCGCGACGTCAAACTGGCCCACGACAACGGGCTCCAGGTAAACCTGTGGCCGGGCAGCAAGTTAGAGGACACGCTCCTGGCACTCTACATGGGTGCCGACTTCCTCTGTACCGACGTTCCCATCGCCATGAAGAAGTACTTCGAGGAGCACCCACCATACTTCCCCGTACGTTTCTAAGCCCACTGGAAAGTCAAAAAAGCCCCCAGTCCCAAGGGGGAGCTTAAAAGTAAAAAGGTAAAAAGCGCTGGCCCCACAGAAACACCCATAAAAGGGGACAGGGGCCATAAGTACACACGAGAAGAGGGTCGCGGCATTGTCCGCGACCCTCTTCTCATGTATAGGAGCCATCATTGGAAAAGTAAAAAACGCTGGAAAGGTAAGAAAGGGAAAAGAGTAAAAAATAAAAATCGCTACTTGGGCGCTGGTATGGGCTGCTGGTACATTAATGGCAGCACACACATTTCCAACAATTTCCATACGTAAGCCCGCGTGAGCTACGCGCGCTGTAAGTGCAAAAACAGTGCAAACCGAGAGCCATGAGCTTGCTCAAATGGCCGAGGTGCAGCCTGTTTTCTACAAAAGTTTATAGCCTGGGGCAACGCCCCAGGTACACAACCATCAAACTATTGTCGCGCTGTAGGCGCAAAAGAAGTGCAAGCCGAGCGCCATGAGCTTGCTCGGAAGGCCGAGGCGCAGCCTGCTTTCTATAAAAGTAGCGAAGCGTCAAGCCAGGGAATCGGTACCAGTGGCAATTATCGTGAAAATGGTCGGGAGTTCCGTTATCAAATATAGTTGCCGTGGTAACGCCTACGGCTACTTTTGCGCCTACAGCGCGCATTGCCCACGGGGGAACGATACCTGGGGCGTTGCCCCAGGCTATAAACTTCTGCGCTTTCAGCGCGCGCTGGTTGCGAGGCACTCCCCATCCGTTCTGAAATGGCGGTGACTACTCCCGTAGCCATCGCGGGAAACGCAAAGGTCGGTCTCTGCGATGCTGGGAGTTTATTTCCGTTGCCCCCGAGGCCTCTCCCAACCTTGCGCTTTTACCCTTCGCAAGCAGGGAAGTCTACACCAGCACTCAGGCAGCGCTTTTTACGCTTTTACTCTTTTACCTTTTTACCTTTCAAAGCCCTTTTTTACCTTTTCTCCTCGTACACTGACCGGGCCAAGGAGGCCAGAGGGCTGCAGCTTGGAGTCAGCTTTGTAGAAGGGATAAGAGGTGTAGGTGTAGGGATGCTTACAACTGGGCTGGCGGTCGCCTATGATGCGGTTGCGCCACAGAGTGCTCACGCGAACCTCAATCGTATTGTCGCCACGGTGCAGCGCGGTGGTAGCATCTACCGTGAAGGGCGCACGCCAGAGGATGCCCAAGTTGTGGCCGTTGACCACGACCTCGGCCAAGGGGCACACGCGGCCCAAGTCTATCCACAGCCTGCCAGCCCTCATGTCGGCCCGGCTCAGGCGGAATGTCTGCCGATAGGTGGCCATGCCCGCGAAGTAGCGTATGCCCTCATCGGCCGACTCGCTGAGCGAGGCCAACTGCGGCATGACCATCTGGGCGGGAGCCCCGCGGCCTGGCTGGAAACTGACGGCCCATGGGGCCGACAGGGTGAGCAGCGTAGCGGCGCTGTCGGCCGCCAGGGTCGGGGCGGCAGCCTCATCGGGCTGTGCGCGGAACACCACGAAACACGCCTCGCCAGGCTCCATGCTGAGCGACAGCGCGGTGGTCTTGTCCGCAGCCTGATAGGCCAGGCGGCTGATAGATCCCGTCTCCGGATTCCACCTATAGGGCGTAAGGCCGGCCACCCGGAAGGTGGCATTTACCGTCCGCAGATGGTAGCTGCGATTGTTTATCCAGTATATCTCCGTTCCGGGCAACGTGCGGTGTACATAGCGCAGGCTGTCCATCGTGTCGGCGCTGAAGTCGGGGACCACCCCGATGGCCGCCAAGGCCTGCCCGATGGTGGCGTGCTCGAATACATGCGGATGGTTACCGTCCCATATCCTGCTGACCAACTGGGCAAACTCAGCCTCATCGTCGCTCAGACTGGGGGTCATCGTGGGGCGCGCGCCACACAGCGGCATGCCCTGGTCTACCAGCGCGGCTATACGGCGCAGGGCCGGCACCGTCATGCGGGCCGTGTTGGCATCGAGGGCCAGCATGCGGTAAGTCATGCCCGACGGCGTTACGATGCGGCCGTTGGCATAGGCCAACTGCGAGGTCAGCGCGGGCGTGTTCACGTAGTCGTAGGCCACGGTGGCAGGTACCTTGGGCTGCTCAGCGTAGAACAGCCCAGTCACATTGTTGTCATCGCCATAGTAGTAAGCCACGTCGGCCACGAAGTGGCCCTGCTGCAGCATATAGCTGGTACGCGCCAGATAATCTACCCACGGCCGCGCCTGCTCGGCCCACGTCTCGTGGCGGTGGAACCACTGCCCGTAGATTTCCAGTCCCTGACCAGGAATTTTGTCATCGACGGGTTGGTGGGCGCTGTCGTGTATCACGATGCGGTTAACACCGCTGGCAAACTCCAGGTCGGCCGCTGGCTTGAGCAGATTGGGGGTCAGCGAGTAAGCCAAGCCGTCGCCGTCCAGTCCATTGGACGTGAGCGACTCAGCCGCGACCAGGTTTTGGCCGTAGATGTGGGCCACCGAGGCCGACTCGCGTATGTCGCCCTGCTTGCCCGTCTCTCCGCGGTCGTTAAAGTGCATCACAGGCTCGCTGGCCCACATGGCGCCCATCGGCACGGTAGCATGCCGCTTCACGGCCATACCGTCGGCTTCATAAACGCGGCACGACTCGTGGCTCTCGAAGTACGTTCCCATGCCACGGGCGGCCATGGTATCGGCCACCTGGTGATATAGATTTTCCTCGACCAGCTCGCCAAGCGTATGGCGCCAGTCGAAGAGGAACCTGTCCGTCTTGGCCGAACTCTCGATAATCTCGCCGGCCAGGGCAGGCATCCAGCGCAGCATGTCGTAACCCCGCAGCCGCGCAAAGTCGGTCAGCATGGTCGGCGTCCAGTTGGCTATGCCCGCCTCATAACTGTCTATGAGCAGATTCTGCAGTCCGCGGCGGCCCATCATGCCCTTGGTGGCATCTACGTAGGTAGACAGATAGGTGCCGATGTACCGGGCAACGGCCGGAGCCGACATCTTGTCGACCTCTAAGCCCGTTGCCTCGGGCGAGGCCGGATGATTCATTTTTCCCGTAAGCGAATAGCCGAAGCGGTAGATGCGCCAGCAACCGGCGGGGGCCTTCCAGCGTAGGTGGCCGTCGGCCGACACCATGCCGGTGAGGTCTACCACCTGGGCCAAAGGTGTGGCGGTGTCGGTGGCAGGCGTGGGGTACAGCGGCAAGTCTACCGGGGTACCAAAGGCAGCCTTCTCCTCGCTGTGGTTGACCCTATAGGTGGTGTACAGGTTCAGCTCGGCGATGGCCAGGGGGCGCTTGTCGGCCCTGAACACCACCCGGAAGAAGCGCGCCGTGGTGGGTGGTATGTCGACGGTGGTGAGGGGCGCGCCACCCAGCACCAGGTCGCACACCTTAGTAAAGTGTACGCCGTCAGAGCTGGCCTCGAGCCACTTGGTGGACGCTGGCCGCTTGTTGCGCCACTGGCTGTGCTGTCGGCCGTCCTTGAGCGACAGCGCCCTGATGGTGTATGGCCGTGCCAACTCTACCTGCAGCCATGCCGGGCGGCCCGCGCTGTCGGGGGTCAGGTTGGCCGTGGTGGCCATGTCGCCATCGGTGAGCATATCGACCGTAAACTTACCACCACTGGCAGTTACCCGTGCGCCCATGTCGCTCAGCGTAAGGTCGCCGGGGGCCACGCGCACAGCCAGCACGGCTATGTCGCCATAGAGTTGCTGCTTGGACACCGTGCCGCGGGCTGCCACGTTCTGGAAAGCCCCACTTACACGGTAGGGAGCGGGCAACTGGCAGTCTACGACCCTGCCGCCACGGACGGTGACCTGTCGCCACACCAGTTTCTTCATCGCGTCGGCCGGCGTAACCCACGGCCCACCCGTATTGCTCCATCCGGGCGTGCCCGTCATGGTGGCCTCCATGCCTAAAGAGTCGGCCAGCTGTACCGCATACCGATAACAGTCTTTCCACTCGGGTGTCATGTACACGATGCGATGAGGAACTACCTGCGGGGTGTTCTTGCCAGCGTCGAATATGTGTACGCCGCCTATGCCCACGCGGTTCATCCAGGTAAGGTCCTTGTAGATGCCGTCACGGGAGATGTTGCCGTTCATCCAGTGCCACCACACACGGGGGCGGGCGCTCTGCGGGGGCGACACGAAGCCAGCCCGCAGGGTGTCGGTCTGGGCGGCTACATGAACTGAGGTGGCCGCCATGGCAGCCATAAGTATGTTACGTAACTGATACATGGTATATGTGTTTAGTATTGATTGACGTGTAAGGGGCCGTTGCCTATGGCGGCCCTGGGGGTGCTATGGATGCGGGAGCCTAAGCCGTGGCGATGACAGCCGGGGGTATGTCAGCGCCTGCGGCGGGCAGTAGGCTGCTTGCGCGAGGGGGTCGCGCGGCGTGGGGCTACGGCCTGCTTGGGACGGGCAGCACCAGGTACATCGCGCACAATGACGGCGCGGATGATGCGCACGTCGTTCTCGGGACGGTCGTTGGCATCGCGATCCACATGTTGTATCCTGTCTACCACATCCATGCCCTCGGTAACCTCGCCAAACACTGTGTAGGCGCCATCCAGGTGCGGGGTGCCGCCCACGGTGGTATAGGCATCGGCCATGGCCTGCGTCATGTGCAGGCTGTCGCCAAACAGCTTTTTCAGGTTCTGTCGCCCGCGTTCCAGCATGGCCTCCGAGCAGGGTTTACCACATACTATATAGAACTGGGTGCTGCTGGAGCGGCGCTCGGGATTGGTCTCGTCGCCCTCGCGGGCCATGGCCACAACACCGCGCTTATGGTATAGCTGGGGCAGACGTATCTCGGCGGGCAGGGTGTAGTCCAGCGAGGTCTCGCCTAACAGTTCGCCGGGGGCGGCGTGCTTGCTCCGTGGGTCGCCCGACTGAACCATAAAATCGGGTATGACGCGGTGGAAGAGCAGCGAGTCGTAGAAGTGGTAGTCGCGGATAAGTTTGAGAAAATTGTCGCGGTGCTGGGGTGTCTCGTTATAGAGCTGTATGCGTATATTGCCCATGGTGGTCTCTATGAGCACCTCGGGGCGGGGTGCCGGGGCATCGGTGGCTGTCGGGGTCTGGGCTCCGGCTGCCAGACAGACCATCGCCAGACTCAGGATGAGCAGCGACAGGTGGTGTTTCATGCTTGTATGTTTCATCGTGATGGTATATATTATCTTCATTTTCGGCCCATTTCATCGCCACAGGCTGCCTGGCGGGCGCAGACCCATGCAAAGGCGCGGGCTGTGCGGTCGGCCTCGTGGCCGAAGTGGCCACCTGGGTTCCACTCAAGCACTACCCTGCCCTGGTCCATCTGGCGCGACAGCCACTGATACAGGTCGCGTATGCAGGGGCCTACGGCAGCCATGCACTGGTTGCGGGCGTGCTCCTCGCGGTCGCCTAAACTGAGGTACACATGGCGGGCATGCAGGGTATGCTGGTGGGTGTAAGCAGTCCAGCCCTTTATCCACACCGAGGGAGAGGCGGCAGCCACGCCGCAGAAGTCGGCCGACTGATAAGAGGCCCAGAGGGCGAAGAGGCCGCCCAGGGAGTAGCCGCCGAGCACACAGGGCAGGGGGCCGTAGTGGCTGCGGAGCCAGGGTAGCAGGCCATTGGTGATGTAGGCCAGCGTGTCGGCGGCACGCGGGGGTTCCGTGGCGCGCCGCATGACGGCATCATCGGCCCAGGGCATGAGCTGGCCCACCCAGTCGGTAAGCTCTACCGCGGCGAAGACCACCCCCACCGGCGAGCAAGCGGCTATCTGGGCCACCTCGGCATCGATAGTCGGCCGCTCGTGGCGCGCGGTAACCTGAATGAGCAGCAGCGCGGGGTTAGGCGATGCGTACAACAGGCAGGAGCGGCCCTCTATCGTGGTCTGTATCATCGTTTCTGGGTTCATGGTGGCAGTTTTACGGCTGGTAGTTGCAAATTTACAACTTTTTATCTGAATACAGCCAAAAAGAGATCGACCTTTTGCTGAAAAGTAAAAAGGGGGAAAAGTAAAATGGTAAAAAGCGCGGGGCTGGAGAGGCGTTACGGAGCAACGGGAACTATTTTCAAAATTCTAACGGTTGGTCTTTTTGAGACTGGGAGCCGTCTTTAGATTGCTGGGAGCCGTCATTAGATTTCTAAAGACCGACCTTTTCGTTTCCCGCGATGGTTACGGGAATAGTCACCGCCATTTCAGAACGGGTGGGGAGTGCCTCGCAACCCGCGCGCAGTCCACTTGGCGATGGCCAGGGGTATTATTCCACTTTTTTATCTGCTTGCCCTGCATTTAGGGATTTCCCCTACGGATGTATGGAGAGTATTCACTAACTTTGTATCGGACTATAAATATCTATAATACACTATGCGTATGACAAGAAGCAAAATGATGGTACTGCTGACCATCGCCCTATTAACACTATGGACCCCTATGCTCTGGGCCAAGGACTCCCGACCCATAACGCGGGGCATGAGCAAACAGGAGGTAACCGAGATACTCGGCAAGCCACGCTCTACCAGTTTCGACGAGAACGGGGAGCGCTGGGTGTACACCAAGTCGAAATATTTGGGGCTCATTACGCTCTGCATCACCGTCGAATTTGACCGCAGCGACCACGTGGTAAGATACAACAGCGATGAGGTAGACAGCTCTTACACCACCGCCAACACGCAGACTTCGTCGCAGACGGGCCAGGGCTATCAAGGCGGCTACCATGGGGGATACCGTGGATACTGCCGCTGTCTTACAGAGGATCAGATAAACACGCTGTTGCAGAAAATACAAAAGAAATCGTTTGCCGCCGATAAGTTGGACCTGGTAGAGGTGGCCGCCCTGGGCAGGTGGTTTACCTGCGCGCAGTGCGCCACGCTCATGGACCTGCTCACCTTTACCAACGACAAACTGCAGGTGGTAAAGTTTGTTGGCCCGAGGCTCACCGATCCGCGCAACAGCAATGTTATTATGAGCAAACTCACCTTTGACAGCGACCGGAAGAAAGCCGCTGACTACATAGCAGCCCCCTAACACCGCCCCGGCACTAACGGCACTAACCGGGACTACCAGCGCACCTTGAAACCGCCCATGGCGGTGAACCCGGGCATCTGGTAGCCCCGGTTAATGGTATAATGGGCATTGGTGAGATTGTCGAGCGTGGCAAAAAGTTCGACAAGCGACACGGGGCGATAGCCCACACGCAGCCCGAGCAGGGCGTAGTTCTGATGGGGCACGTCGCCGGCCACATAGAGGGCACCCACGCCCTGTAGCTGGGCATCGACCGTAAGCTGGGGCACGGGCTGCCAGGCAGCACCCACGAAGTACTGGGTACGCGGAGCGGCCGTGAGCGTGGTCACCGAACTGCGCAGATAGCTATACGAGGCACGCAGCGCCAAGGCGTCGCTCACCTGGCTCCGGGCCGTAAGCTCTATGCCCCGGTTGATGAACCGCCCGGTGTTCATGTTGCGGTTGCGCACGCCCCCGTCGGCCGTGGGCACAGCCGCCACCTCTATCAGATTGCTACCCTTGGCCAGATAGGCCGTAAGGTCTACCGACAGGTAACGCGAAAAGGTGTGGGCCACGGTGGCCTCATAGTTTATCATGCTCTCGGGGGCCAACTCCGGATTGGCCACGGCATACAGGTACAGCTCGCGGAACGATGGATTACGGTAGCCCCTTGCCAGCGATGCCTTGACCGTCCAGGCGTCAGCGGGATGGGCCGTCAGTCCTACCTGGGGCATCCAGTGGGTGCCAAAACGGTTGCTGTTAGCCATGCGCAGACCGCCATTGAGCACCAGGTGACCATCCCAGAGGTGCTGCTGGAGGCTCACGTAGGGCGAGTACTCACCGATAAACTGGCGGCTGAGTGTCTGCATGGCCGCCTGCTGACTCCCGTCGCCATGGGCATGGCCGCCCGACATGGGGATGCAGCCCGTGTAGCGGGCGAAGTCAAAGCCCACCGTGGCCACACCACTGCGCCACGGGCGGAAGTTCTGATAGGCCAGCACACCGAAGCGATCGTCGAGGCTATGGAAGTGGTGGGGGTCGTCTATGAAGTGGTTACCATAGCTATAGTACACGCGCAGGGCACCATCGGTATGGGCGTAATGGTCGGAGAGGGTGAGCGAAGTCTCGCCACGAACCACGTTCTGGTGGTAGATGTCGGTAGACCCAGGGTGACTGAGCGGAGCATACACGGGGTCGTTGCCCACAAAGCCCATCAGGGCGTAGTCGGCCGCGAGGGCCCAGTTATCGGCCAGCTGATAGCCCACCTTGGCATAGGCGCTCTTCTGGCGAAAGTCGAAGTGGTCCTGGAGCCCGTCGGTACGATCGTAGCCAGCCGAGAAGAGGCCCGTCCACCGGCCCTGGCGGAGCATGGCGGTGAGCGAGTTCTGCCAGGTGTTGTAACTGCCGTACTGCGAAGTGAGGGCGACGTGCAGGCCCTGGCGGCGAGGCTCGCGGGTAATGACATTGATGACACCGCCCATGGCGTTAGAGCCATAGAGCACGGTACCGGGGCCACGGAGCACCTCGACGTGGTCTACATACTCAGACTCGTAGAAGTCGGCCACGGGGTGACTGAACAGGCCGGCGAACTGAGGCTGCCCGTCGACCATCATCAGTACCGCGTTGGTAGGCGAGCCGCCCACGCCACGTATCTTGATGGCTCCGCTGCCGCCATTGCTCACTCCGAAGCCGAAGATGTTACGCTGTGACACAAAGAGGCTGGGCACCTGGCCCGTCAGGGCGGCCAGCAGCTGGGTCTTGCCGGTGGCCTCGATGGCCTGGCGGCTCACCACCGACACGGTGTAAGGCAGCAGACGGGCCGGGGTGGCATGGTTAGAGCCGGTTACCACCACCTGGTCCAGCGAGTGGGTTCGGGCGGTGTCGGCAGGGGCAGCGGCGCGGGCCGGAGCCATGGCCGCCAGCAGCAGGGCGGCAGATAGTAATACAGGATGTGACATAGGGCTATGGGTGGCGGTTACTTAATCATTACGAGCCGATACTTCTTACTGCCCAAGCCTATGCGCTCGGCATAGTCGGTAATATAGGTACCGTGCTGACGGTTAATACGCTCTATGAGGGGCTTGTTGTCGTCGCCGGGACGGCCCTTGTGGTTGAATACCAAGTCCAGGCAAGCCTGGTCGAGTGCTACAGGGTCGGTAGAGGCCAAGATACCCATGTCGCGCAACTTGGGGTCGGCGGGGTGACTGTCGCAGTCGCAGTCTACGCTCATATTATTCATCACGTTGATGTAGATAATGTTGGGGCCGAAGTAATCGGCCACACCCTGGGCTGCCGCAGCCATGCTCTCGAGGAAAGCGTCCTGCTGGGGCAGGTGGCGCCACAGGCTGTCGGGGTTATCAGTATAGCCGGCAGTATGGATGTAAGCCTTGCCAGCAGTAGAGGCCACGCCGATGCTCTGATTCTTGAGCACGCCACCAAAGCCACCCATGGCGTGACCCTTGAAGTGGGCCAGGTTGACCATAAAATCGTAGTGGGCGAGGTGACTGCCCACGATGTCGTACTTGATATGACGCTTGTCGCGTACAGGAATACGCATCTGACCGTATTCGTCCATCAGGTCGACAGCAGCAATGGAGTCGAAGCCGTGGGCATGAATGGTCTGCCAGTGCTTAGACTTGTCCTGACGGCTCCCGCCATAGGCGGTACAGCACTCTACGAGCGTACCGTTAACGCGGTCCACGAGGCCACGTATCAGGGTGGGCTGAAGATAGTTGTGACCGCCCATCTCGCCGGTACTAATCTTGATGGCCACGTGTCCGTGGGCCTTAACGCCAAGCGCCTCGTACACGCGGACCAGCGCCTCGGGCGTAATCTCCCTGGTCATATACACCCGGGGCTGCGCCCACAGCGTGGCCGAGGCCACCAAGGAGCATACTAAGGTAAATACTTTCTTTGTCATTATTACTGGGTTTTAGGTTGTTGTCTACTGGGTGCCCGCGACCATTCCGGCTGTCGCCAGGGTAGTTAGGACGATGCAAAATTAAGCGAAAACGGGCTAAGTGACGATACCTAAATTACGGATTGTTCTATATTTTTCCACGTTTGCCATGGCCAGGGCGGGGCCGATGGCCCTGGGCACTCCTGTAATAAGGGTATAACTTTCGGTAATATGGATAAGGGCGGTATCGGTCAAAGTGGCTAACTTTGTAACCGATAAGAAAGGGACGCGCCGCCCTTTCGCGCGCACGCATATATAATAAGTAAGTGATCTAAATTATTTATATATATCAGTACTAATATGGTTCATTTTCCGTTTTATAGAAAAAATAGAA
>CAKPZJ010000007.1 GCA_934204655.1 uncultured Prevotella sp.
TTTTGGCTTTCCCATAATATATAAAACGGGAAAAGACAATAAATATTTTATATAAACTAATTTTTCTCACTTACTTAATAAATTAATGTATATACCCATGGCCGCCAAGCACGACGGGCTGCACGCCCTGACGGCTTCGGACCCGATAGTCATAAACTGAAATACTCTAAAACATATAAGCGTTATGAAACCAATGGTTAGCATTATCATGGGCAGTACCAGCGACCTGCCCGTCATGGAGAAAGCATGTAAGTGGCTTAACGACCACAAGATACCCTTTGAGGTTAACGCCCTGTCGGCCCACCGCACGCCCGACGCCGTGGAGGCCTTTGCCAAGGAAGCCAAGGCCCGGGGCATACGGGTCATCATAGCTGCGGCCGGCATGGCTGCGGCCCTGCCCGGAGTGATAGCCGCGTCGACCACGTTACCCGTTATCGGCGTACCCATCAAGGGCATGCTCGACGGACTGGACGCTATGCTCAGCATCATACAGATGCCGCCGGGCATACCCGTGGCTACGGTGGGTGTCAATGCTGCCCAGAACGCCGCCATACTGGCTGCCGAGATGATAGCCTTGAGCGACGACGAGGTGGCCCGTCAGGTGGCCGAGTGGAAGGCTGGCTTAGGAGCCAAGATAGAGAAGGCCAACAAGGAACTGGCAGATATACACGATTATGAGTACAAGTGTAATTGACCTGTTTAACTACCGGCGCCGTGCCACGTCGGTGGTACACATAGGAGCCATCGATATGGGTGGCGACAACCCCATACGCATCCAGTCTATGACCACTACCAATACCAATGATACCGACGGGTGTGTGGCTCAGGCTGAGCGCATCATCCGCGCTGGCGGCGAGTTGGTGCGTCTGACGACCCAGGGCTCGCGCGAGGCCGAGAACCTGAAGAATATCAATGCCGGCATACGTGCCGACGGGTACGACACGCCCTTAGTGGCCGACATCCACTTCAACCCCCATGTGGCCGACGTGGCGGCGCTCTATGCCGAGAAGGTGCGCATCAACCCCGGCAACTACGTAGACCCTGCCCGCAAGTTTATACACCAGGAGTACACCGATGAGGAGTACGCCCAGGAGCTCCGCAAGATAGAGGAGCGTTTTATCCCGTTCCTCGACATCTGCCGGGCCCATCACACGGCCATCCGCATAGGCGTTAACCACGGTTCGCTCAGCGACCGCATCCGCAACCGTTATGGCGACACGCCCGAGGGCATCGTGGAGAGCTGCATGGAGTTTCTGCGCATCTGCAAGAAGCAGCATTTTGACGATGTAGTCATCTCTGTCAAGGCTTCTAACACGGTGGTGATGGTCCAGTCGGTACGCCTGTTGGTGGCCCAGTTAGACAAGGAGGATATGCACTACCCTCTGCACCTCGGTGTTACTGAGGCCGGCGAGGGCGAAGACGGCCGTATCAAGAGCGCCGTTGGCATTGGTGCCCTTTTAGCTGATGGTATCGGCGACACAGTACGTGTCTCGCTCTCTGAAGAGCCCGAGGCCGAAATTCCCGTGGCCCGCCGGCTGGTAGACCACTTCACCTGTCGCGAGGGTCACCAGCTTATACCCGGCCAGATGTACGAAGGGTTTGACTGGCTGCATCCCACGCGACGCAAGACACAGGCCGTGGGCAACATAGGTGGCAGCCAGGTGCCCGTGGTGATAGTGAGCCAGAAGGGGGCTGTACCCCAGGGCGACACGCGGCCCGACTATATCTATGTGGGAGCCACGATACCCGATGAGATAGACCCTGCCCAGGGCTACATAGCCGACTTTAACATCTACGCCGACATGAAGGCGCGTGGCGCAGCCCGCTGCTATCCCATATTTCCCACCAATGCAATGCCCTTCATGGGCATGGTACACAGCGAGATGAAGTTCTTGGTGCTGCAGTTTGGCACCCCGGCCGAGGAGTACCTCTCCTGCCTGCGCGCCCATCCCGAGGTGGTGGTAGTGTGCATGAGTAACCACGCCAACCGTACCGGTGCCCAGCGCGCGCTGGTTCACGAGATGATGGTTGCCGGCGTGGCCAATCCCGTGGTGATGGCCCAGATGTACCGCACCGACAGCAAGCCCGACCTGCAGCTCGACGCGGCCGCCGACATGGGCGCGCTGATGATGGACGGACTCACCGACGGCCTGTGGATTATGGACGACGGAGCGCTCACGGCAGCCGACATGGCCGATACGGCCTTTGCCATCCTGCAGGCAGCCCGTCTGCGCGTGAGCAAGACCGAGTACATATCCTGTCCGGGCTGCGGGCGCACTCTTTACGACCTGCGTACCACCATCGCCCGCATCAAGGAGGCCACGAGCCATCTCAAGGGTCTCAAGATAGGCATCATGGGCTGTATCGTTAACGGCCCCGGTGAGATGGCCGATGCCGACTACGGCTATGTGGGCGCCGGCGTTAACCGTGTGTCGCTCTATCGCCGCCAGGAGTGTGTCGAGAAGAATATCCCTGAGGACGAGGCCGTAGACCACCTGCTGGCCCTCATCCGCAGCGACCGTCAGCAGGGGGAGGCACAGCCATGAGACGCCAGCGCATACTGTTAGTCCTGATGGCGTTGCTGCTGTTAGGCATAGGCACGGCCGACGCGCGCCGGGTGATAAGGGTGCTGGCCATAGGCAACAGCTTCTCGGAAGACGCGGTCGAACACTATCTCTACGAGTTGGCCGCGGCACAGGGCGACAGCCTCGTTATCGGCAACGCCTACATCGGGGGCTGCTCCATAGACCGCCACTGGGCCAACGCGCAGGCTGCCAAGCCCGAATATCGTTACCGCAAGATAGTGGGAGACCACACCACGACCCGCAAGAACGTGGACCTGGCCACCATCATACGCGATGACCAGTGGGACATTATCACCCTGCAGCAGGCCAGCCATTTCTCGGGGCTGCCCTATACCTACGCCCATCTGCAGCACCTCAAGGACTATGTGCTGGCCACCAGTACCAACCCGCGGGTGCAGATAGCCTGGCACCTGACGTGGGCCTACCCGGCCACCAGCACGCATGGCGCCTTCAAGTACTATGGCAGGAGTCAGCAGCGTATGTATAGCAACATCCTGCTTACCGCGGCCGAGGTACTGCCCCGCGTGGGCATCACCCGGGTCATTCCCGTGGGAATAACCATCCAGCTGGCCCGCCAGAAGATGGGCGATGTGCTCAACCGCGACGGCTTCCATCTCCAGTTGGCTTACGGCCGCTATGCCGCCGCCTGTACCTGGTGCGAGTTTCTTACCGGCCACAGCATTATGGGTAACCCCTATCGTCCTGCAGGTGTCGATGCCGCCACCGCTCGCCTCATGCAGCGTATGGCTCACCGGGCTTTAAGGGTGAAAATATAAGAGGAGGCGGCCCCCAAGCCCCTCATGGGTGATGTAAGATGGCAAGCAGGGAAACGGTAAACGCCATGATGATAGGGTGGAATGACCTTTGAGCTCATGGCGACCGCCCCCACGGGGAAAAGTAAGAAAGTAAAAAGGTAAAAGAGTAAAAAAGGCAGTCTAAACATGACCCATGGCAAACCAGCGACCATCGCGGGAAATGAAAAGACCGGTCTTTAGCTTTCTAAAGAGGGCTCCCAGCGTTCTAATAACTATCATTAGCATGCTGGGAGCCCTCTTGGTGTATGGGGCGGTGGCCGTGTCAGGGCCGGCCGTCGCCATAGGGTCGTTAGTGTTGTCCGGTGACCTGCTGTCAGTCTACGGGGCTAAAGTCTTCCTTGCCAACACCGCAGAGGGGACAAACCCAGTCGTTGGGGATGTCCTCAAATGCAGTACCCGGTTCGATACCATTGTCGGGGTCGCCTACGGCAGGGTCGTAGATGTACCCGCACACATCGCATACATACTTCTTCATTGTCTTATAGGATTATTAAGTTCTGCCCGGAACCATTCGCGGGCAGTGCGCTCACCCCTCGCACCGTCGTAGGCGTGTCAGCCCTCGGGCTGCTCGTGGTGAGCCGTATAGGGGTTTATTATCTTTATCGAGTCCTTGGCTATCAGCGTGGGTGCCATGAATATTTTGGACTGCAGCTGCTTGCCCTCCTTGAGGCAGTTTATCATCATCTTGACCGCCGCCAGGGCCATGTTCTCCGTAGGCTGGGCCACGCGCGTGATGGCAGGGTTCAGATAGTCCAGGTACACGCTGTCGTCAAATGAGATGACCGATATGTCGTCCGGAATCTTGAGTCCCTGCTCGTTAATGGCCTTGATGGTGCCCAGCAAGATATTCGTGCTCATGGTAAAGATGGCTGTGGGCATGTTGGGCTTCATCAGGGCCACCTTGGTTTCGGTATATCCGTTCTGAATGGAGAACTCGTTGCCGTGAATCTTGAGCCTGCACGGCTCACCGAAGTCCACTATGGCCTGGCGGCACCCCTTGGCACGCTCCTGGGTGGTCACGGCACTCTCCGGCCCCCTTATGCAGAGTATATTGCGGTGTCCGGCGTTGAGCAGAGTCCTCGTGGCATCGTAGGCCCCCTTGAAATTGTTGGTAGAGACGTACGGCAGATACGAGTTTCTGAAGTACCGGTCCATCAGGATGACGGGTATGTTCTTGCTGATTATCTCCAGCAGGTCCGGAGTCTCGCAGCAGGGCACGATGATGATGCCGTCGACCTGGTATTCCACCATGGCCGAGATACACTTCTTCTCTATGTTGGCATCTTCCTGCGTGTCAAAGAGCATGACCGTATAGTCGTGCTTCTTGGCCTCGATGGTGATGGTGGAAACCAGCTGGGCGAAGAACGGGTTACTGATGTAAGGTACCGCGATACCCAAGGTGCGTCCCTCGGTTTTGCGCAAAAATTGCGCAACCAGATTGGGCCTGTAATTGAGTTCCTTGGCCACACTGATTATTTGCTCGCTG
The DNA here is from genome assembly GCA_934204655.1 of uncultured Prevotella sp. GTDB lineage: Bacteria > Bacteroidota > Bacteroidia > Bacteroidales > Bacteroidaceae > Prevotella. The sequence continues at coordinate 4,887 of CAKPZJ010000007.1, forward strand.
GTCTCCTCGTTAATGCGAAATTCCTTGCTTTTCCCATTGAGAACCCGCGAAATAGTGGTTTTCGAGAAGCCGGTTATCTTGGACAAATCCTCCAGTGTTTCCTTTTTCATGCTGCACAAGGTCTAAATTGTTTACAATGGCTCAAAGGTACGTTTTTTTTGTTTCCTCGGAAAAAAAAACATGAATTATTTTGATGTTGATTGTTTTTTTTCTACTTTAGCACAATCAAATCGCATAATTTAACCAGTTTTACCATGATAATGAAAGAAAAGAAAACTATTCTTGTAGTAGGTAGTGCCAATACGGACTTGGTTATATCGGCCGAGCATTTCCCACTACCGGGCGAAACCATGTTTGGACATGGGTTTATGACCAACCACGGAGGTAAGGGTGCCAACCAGGCTGTAGCCGCTGCCCGTTTAGAGGGTAAGACCGTGTTTATAGGTAAGCTGGGCAACGACCAGTTTGGCCACTCTACCGTAGAGATGCTCAAAGGCGAGGGCATCGACGTGTCGGCCCTCACGCTGACCGACGAGGCCCCCTCGGGCGTGGCCGTCATTACCACCATCAGCAGCGGCGAAAATAGTATCGTGCTCGACTCGGGTGCCAACGCGCTCCTGTCAGCTGCCGACATCCAGGCAGCAGAGCCCCTATTCCGCGAGGGCGGCATAGTGCTCATGCAGCTTGAAACCCCGGTTGAGGCGCTCATCGAGGCGGCCGCCCTGGGCAAGAAGTATGGTGCCTATGTGGTTCTCAACCCAGCCCCGGCCCCCAAGGAGCCGCTGCCCGAAGCCCTGCTCAAGAACGTAGACCTCTTGATACCCAACGAGACCGAGGCGGCCTATATATCGGGTGTAGAGATAAAGACCGAGGAAGACATGACCCGCGCCATGGACGAGATCCAGAAGCTGGGGGTCAAGGATGTCATCATCACCGTGGGCAGCAAGGGCGTATGTGCCCGTATTGACGGCCAGCTCATACGTGTGCCGGCCTTCAAGGTCAAGGCCGTAGACACCACGGCGGCCGGCGACACCTTCTGCGGGGCCCTCTGCGTGGCCCTGTCCGAGGGCAAGGCCCTGGAGGATGCCATCCGCTTCGGCAACAAGGCATCGTCTATCTCGGTGACCCGCCGTGGCGCCCAGATGTCCATGCCCCATCTGTCAGAGATAGAAATCTAATAATTAAATAACCCTTTTAAAATCTTATCGAATATGTTTATAGTTAGCAGTTATTCACTGGCCATCGTGCTGTGTGTGGTTACAATGCTCTGTTGGGGCTCGTGGGGCAATACTCAGAAACTCGCCGGCAAGACTTGGCGTTATGAGCTCTTCTATTGGGACTATGTAATAGGTATTTTACTGTTCTCGCTCATCATAGGTTTTACTCTGGGAAGTATCGGAGAGGGCGGCCGCAGCTTCGTGCCCGACTTGCTGCAGGTATCTACTGCCAGCGTACTCTCGGCTGTGGCCGGCGGTATCATCTTCAATCTCTCTAACATCCTGCTCTCGGCCTCTACATCACTGGCTGGCCTGTCTATCGCTTTCCCCTTGGGCTGTGGTCTGGCACTGGTGCTGGGCGTGCTCAACAACTATATCTTTGTAGGTGGCGAGCAGGGCAACCCCGTGCTCATCTTCGGTGGTGTGGCCCTCGTCATGGTGGCCCTCATCCTCAATGGTGTGGCCGCTGCCAAGAAGGGCGACAAGACCGAGGTGACCGAGACTAAGGACAATGCCTCGTCGACAGCCAAGAAGGGTATCGTCCTGGCCATCATCGCCGGTGTACTCATGTCTACATTCTATGCCCTGGTGGCCAACGCCATGGACAATACCAACTTTGAGAACCCCGCCGAGGGCAAGGCCACTCCTTACACGGCTTTCTTCCTCTTTGCCGTGGGCATCTTCGTGAGCAACTTTGTGTTCAACACCGTGGTCATGAAGAAGCCATTTGAGGGCGCGCCGGTAAGCTATGCCACTTACTTCAATGGCAAGCTGTCTACCCACCTCGTGGGTGTGTTCGGTGGCTGTGTATGGGCCTTAGGTACGGTGCTGAGCTACATCGCCAGCGGCAAGATAGGTGCCTCCATCTCTTACGCACTGGGCCAGGGAGCTCCCATGATAGCCGCTTTCTGGGGTGTGTTCATCTGGAAGGAGTTCAAGGGCAGCCGCAGCATCGTCAACATCCTGCTGTCGCTCATGTTCATCCTCTTTATCGTGGGCCTGTGCATGATAGCCATTGCCAAGAACTAATATACATTATTATATAACCATGAATAAAACTAAGATTTTCGCCTTATCATGTGCCGCCATGCTCGCCATAGGTGCCTCGGCCAAGACCGTCACCATGAGCAAGGCCACACTGTTAGACAAGATTAAGGGTGGATGGGCCGGACAGACCATTGGCTGTGCCTTTGGTGGCCCCACCGAGTTCAAGTACAACGGTAGGATTATACCCGATACCACCAAGATAGTATGGGACGACACCCGCGTCAAGTATTACTACGATACATTCCCCGGGCTGTACGATGACCTGTATATGGACCTCACCTTTGTCGACGTGTTCGAGAAGAAGGGTCTTGATGCACCCATCAGCGACTTCTCTCATGCCTTTGCCAATGCTGAGTACCAGCTGTGGCACGCCAACCAGAGCGCCCGCTACAACATCCTCAACGGGGTCGACGCTCCTGCTTCTGGCCACTGGAAGAACAATCCTCATGCCGACGACATCGACTTCCAGATTGAGGCCGACTACGCCGGACTGATGAGCCCGGGTATGCCCCGTGCCGCTGCTCACTACAGCGATGCCATCGGCCACATCATGTGCTACGGCGATGGCTGGTATGGCGGTGTGTATGTGGCCACGATGTACTCGTTGGCCTTTATCTCTAACGATGTCAACTACATCGTTACCGAGGCCCTCAAGGCCATCCCCGCCCAGTCTACCTTCTACCAGTGTATCTCGGCTACCATCGCTGCCTGCAAGGCCAACAAGGACTGGCGTACCACCTGGAAACAGATTCAGGAGAAGTACGGCGAGACCGACCTCTGCCCAGACGGTGTGTACCAGGCGTTTAATATCGATGCCAAGATTAACAGCGCCTATGTTGTCATGGGCCTGCTCTATGGCAACGGTGACTACAGTAAGACCCTCGACATCTCCACACGTTGCGGTCAGGACTCCGACTGCAACCCCTCTACCGCCGGCGGTATTCTCGGTGCTATGTTGGGTTACAGCAACATCCCTGACTACTGGAAGAACTCGCTCAAGTCGGTTGAGGATATCCCCTTCAAGTACACCGACATCTCGCTCAACAAGGCTTACGAACTCGGTATGAAGCACGCCCTCCAGGTGATAGCCAAGAATGGTGGCAAGGTGGCTGGCAATAAGGTTAAGATCAAGACTCAGTCCATCCAGACCGTCCGCCTTGAGCAGAGCTTCGAGGGACTTGTCCCCGCCGTTAAGCGCGGCCTTGGCAACAAGCCTATTGATAAGGTTGCGCCCTTTAAGTTTAATGGCTGCGGCATTGTCATCCGTGGCAGCTTTACCAGCGATGACCCCAACTACGTGGGTCTGGTCGAGGTGACCATTGATGGTAAGAAGATGCCCGTTATGAAGTTGCCCGGTGGTTACCATGGCCGTTCCAACGACATCTACTGGAACTACGACCTGGAGGATGGCGAGCACACCATCAGCCTGAAGCGCCTCAATCCTCAGGACAACGTGAAGAGCAATGTCTATAGCTACATAGCCTTCAAGAAGAAGGGCAAGTAATAGCACTGCGATGCCCACCCCGCCGGTGGGCGTATAGGCGAGCGGAGTGTTACCCGTAACGGCCCCCATGGGCGTTAAGAGTTACACTCCGCTTACTATTATCAGTTAACTCATACACTTAGATAATCATCACACGACAATGAACAAGACACGATTTTTAGTCCTGGCGGCAGCCGCCGTGCTGGCCCTGGGCGCACAGGCCAAGACGGTAACCCTGAGCCGGGCCACGCTGCTCGACAAGATCAAGGGCGGATGGGCTGGCAAGACCATAGGCTGTGCCTATGGTGGCCCCACCGAGTTTAAGTATCCCGGACGCATGATTCCCGACTCTACTCACATAGCCTGGAACGACACCCTGGTGGCCCATTACTACAAGTACCTGCCCGGACTGTACGACGACATCTACATGGACCTCACTTTCGTAGACATCTTCGAGAAGAAGGGGCTCCACGCACCCGTCTCCGACTTTGCCCACGCCTTCGCCACCGCTGGCTATCCCCTGTGGGCGGCCAATCAGGGTGCCCGCTACAATATCCTCAACGGCATCGAGCCTCCGGCTTCTGGTTACTGGAAAAACAATCCTCATGCCGACGACATAGACTTCCAGATCGAGGCCGACTACGCCGGACTGATGAGCCCGGGCATGCCCCAGACCGCTGCCCACTATGCCGACGGCATCGGCCACATCATGTGCTACGGCGATGGCTGGTATGGCGGTGTGTATGTGGCTACGATGCTCTCGTTAGCCTTTATCTCTAACGATGTCAACTACATCGTTACCGAGGCCCTCAAGGCCATCCCGGCCCAGTCGTACTTCCACAAGTGTATGGCAGCCACCATTGCTGCCTGCCGAACCAACAAGGACTGGCGTACGACGTGGCAGCAGATAGAGAACACCTACGGCCGGCACAAGGCGTGCCCCGATAACTTCCAGGGCAAGGCCAGCATAGACGCTACCATCAACAGCGCTTACGTGGTGATGGGCTTGCTCTATGGCAATGGCGACTTTGGGCGCACCGTGGACATCGCCACACGCTGCGGGCAGGACTCCGACTGCAACCCCTCTACCGCGGGCGGCATACTGGGTACCATGCTGGGCTACAACCGTATTCCCGACTACTGGAAGCGGTCGGTTAAGCCGGCCGAGGACATTCCCTTCAAGTACACAGACATCTCGCTCAACCGCGCGTACCAACTTAGCCTGAAGCATGCCCTCCAGGTGATAGCCAAGAACGGCGGCCGTGTGTCGGCCACCACGGCCCGCATCAACGTGCAGCCCGTCAGGCCCGTAAGGTTCGAGCAGAGTTTCGAGGGGATAGTCGCCACGTCTAAGCGGGCCTTAGGTAACAAGCCCATAGACCGCGTGGGCGACATCAAGTTCAATGGCTGCGGCGTGGTGATACGTGGCGACCTCAAGGCCGATGACCCCCAGTACGTGGGCCAGGTTCGGGTGACGGTCGATGGCCGTATCGAGCGTATCGTAACGATGCCAGCCGACCAGCACAGCAGGGCCAACGAGATTTTCGCGATATTCGACCTGCCTGAGGGCGACCACGTTGTCACGCTGGAGCGGCTCAATCCGCAGGACAATGTACAGACGCGCGTCTTCGGCATAGTCGTTTATAAGAAGAAGGGCAGCAAATAGCCGTTCGGCCACTCTCTTGGCCTGTCCATACGGGGCGCGCCGCCTGGCACTCATGTCCGGGCAGCGCGCCCTTTTAATATATAGCGGTAGGGCGATGACTGCTCCTATCAGCCTGTCGGTCACGGCCGGTGCAGCTGCTGTCATGCCGACAGGGTGGGCCGTAGCCACCGCTGCGCGGATGCTTTTACGAAAGTAAATGGACTGTTTCTTGGTGCGTATGGCCTAAAAGCAGTACCTTTGTGGCTATGAAAGAGTTACTATGTGTATGCTTAGGCAGTTTCGTGGGTGGTGGCCTGCGCCATCTGGTGGCTCAGTGGCTGCCGCTGGTAGTTCCGGCTGCCGCGTTTCCCTACGCCACGTTGGTGGTCAATGTCGTGGGCTGTTTTCTGATAGGCGTGTTCACCACGCTGTTTGGCTCTGTCAGTTTGTCGCCTGCGGCCCGTGCCCTGTTGGTTACCGGCTTCTGTGGCGGGCTTACCACCTTTTCTACCTTTATAAACGAGAATGTGCTCATGGCCCGCGACGGGCAGCTGCTCACGGCTGCCGCGTACACCGTGGTCAGCCTGATACTTGGCATGGCTGCCCTGGTACTGGGCTGCCATGTGGCCCGCTGAATAGTGATAACAAGGGGGCGGCCCCCAAGCCCCCCCGAGGGGGATGTGAGCTAACAGACGATGCCTGAGAATAGCCCTTGGCAAACCAGCAACCATCGGTCTAAAAGAAAAGACCGGTCTTTAGACTTCTAATGACGGCTCCCAGCTTGCTAAAGACGGCTCCCAGGATTGAAAAGGTCGGTCTCTGTGAATTTGAGGATGCCATCTGTATTTTACAGAATAGCCATGGCCACCACCGTGTGAGTTGTGCGTGCACAGAGGACGCCTCCGCTCCTCAGTGCGCTTATCGCCCCATGTACGCGAAAAATAAATGGGATTTATTTTGTATTTCTCTTCGGCTTGCACCTTTACGGCTGTCGCCGTGAAGGTAGTCTGCGCCTCGGAAATAAAAATAAATGGGATTTATTTTGTATTTCCCTCGGCTTGCACTACCTTTGCAGCTACGCCACCCCATATCTGCAATTACTACACGATGATGAATGACATTTGCTGCATAGGCCATATTACCCACGACAGGGTCATTACACCTGCCCAGACGGTAGAGATGGCCGGAGGAACCTCTTTCTACTTTGCATGGGCCATGAGCCAGTTGCCACAGAAGACAGACTACTTACTGGTTACCAAGGTGGGCGACGAGTCGATGGACGAAATAGAATGCCTGCGCCGTGCCGGGGTCAACCTGGTGTGTCACCACAGTCCGCGTTCGGTGTTCTTCGAGAATATCTATGGTGACAATCCAAACGACCGCACTCAGCACGTGCTGGCTAAGGCTGAGCCTTTTACCATCGGTGAACTGGAGTCCTTAGAGGCGCGTGTATTTCACCTGGGGCCGCTGTTGGCCGACGATTTCTCGACGGGGGCCATCGAGCTGCTGGCTGCCAAGGGACGTGTGTCGATAGACGTACAGGGATTTCTGCGTAAGGTTGACGGGCAGCAGGTGCTTCCCATAGACTGGAAGGATAAGCGCACGGTGCTGGCGCTTACCGATGTGCTCAAGGTGAACGAGCACGAGATGGAGGTGATAACCGGCCTGACCGACGCCCATGCCGCGGCCCGCGCCATAGCCGACTATGGGGTGCGCGAGGTGTTGGTAACATTAGGCAGTTACGGCTCGGTGATATACGCCGACGGCACCTATTATGACATACCGGCCTATGCGCCCCGCCAGGTGGTCGACGCCACGGGCTGTGGCGACACCTATGCCGCCGGTTACCTTTATGGCCGTGCCATCGGTATGTCCTATGCCGATGCCGGCCGCATGGCGGCTGCCATGTGTACCCTCAAGCTGGAACACTCAGGCCCCTTTGACCGCTCTATGGCCGATATAGAACGGCTGTTGCGCCGTTAGCGTTGTAGCAGCTGGGCTATACGCGCCCTTACCACGGCAGCGGTAGTCTTACAGATAGTATGTTCGTGTATTTCGATGAGATTGTCGGCCATGGCGGCGGCAATCTCCAGGTCGTGCGTGCTCATCAGTATCGTCTTGGCCTGTGTGGCAGCCAGATGGCTCAGCAGTCGCATGAGCGCCACCTTGCTGGGAAAGTCCAGAAAGGCCGTGGGTTCGTCCAGCAGTATGACGGGCGTTTGCTGGGCCAGTGCCCGGGCCACCATGACCTTTTGGCGCTCGCCGTCGCTCAGCGTACCTATGCGCCGCGTGGCCAGGTGGCTTATGCCCACCATCTCCAGCGCCTGGGCCACCATCTGTCGGTCGGCAGCGGTGGTGGTGCCCAGCAGGCCCGTGTAGGGTGCGCGTCCCATGGCCACTATCTCGGTCACGCTGAGGGCCACCGCGTCTATGCGGTCTGTCAGTACCACGCTTACCGCCTGCGCCCGCTCGCCCACGGTAAGCGTCTGTAGGTCGCGGCCGTCTATGAGTATGCACCCGGCCATCGGTGGCTGATAGCCGGCCATCGTGCGCAGCAGGGTAGACTTGCCCGCGCCGTTGGGGCCTATCAGGCACGTCAGCGTGCCCTGCGCCAGAGACAGGCTGATGTCGGTGAGCACCGCGCGGTGCCCATATCCCACGCTCAGGTGGGCCGCTATGATGGGGTGGGTGGCCGGCATGGGCGTATCAGTACTTTATCTTGCGCTGGGCGTTCTTAGACTCTATGATTTTGGCGATGGCTATAAACCGGTAATAGGCATCGAGCGAGGCATTGATAAATCCCGGTACTCCCTTGAGGCACTCCCCCTTGAACAGATACGCCCTGATGAAGCGCCAGGCAGGGTCGGCCACTAACTTGAAGGCGCCATAGTGCTTGTGGCGCTTCTTCTCGACCTCGTTGTCAGTATATTCGTTGGTCTTGTACACACGGGTACGTATCGAGTCGTCAGCCAGGTGTATCAGGGCTAGCTCGCGGTGCTTACGGGGGATGTACTCGATGCGCCCCTCGACCTGGGGGAAAGTGTGGACATAAGGAGGCCACGTGGTGCCGTCGCGCACAAAGAAGCGCAGCTGGTAGTCAGGATAGGCGAAGAGCCTGTGCATGAAGTAGCCCTTACGGGGAATGTAGAGGCCATGAGGGCAGTCGGGCTCAGAGATACGCCGGTACAGGTAGTCGTGCAGTTGGGGCGTTACGAGTTCGTCGGCATCGACCACCAAGACCCACGGCCACGTGGCCGACTGTATGGCGAAGGTGCGCGCAGGCTCTGCGCTCTTGTGGTTGGCCTTGGGGAAGGTCACCACGCGGCACCCCATGCGCCGGGCTATGGCCACGGTGTCGTCCGTGCTCTCCATGTCGCACACCAGCACCTCGTCAAAGTGTGCTACGGCCCTCACCACCTCCTCCAGGTGCTGGGCGGCGTTGTAGGTGTTAATCACTACCGATATTTTAGCTTCGTTGGCCATGGTCTGGGGGTTATAGGGTTAGTGTGTAAGTCGTTTCCACAGCATCTGCAGCTTCTCGCCTACCGACGGGTGCCAGCTGTGGGCACAGTAGTGTATGGCGTACGAGGCAGGGGTAACCTCGTGGCGGTTGCCGGCAAACACTTCAGAGCGGTATATCATAATGCCGTCGCTGAGCTGCTGGTCGCGGTCCACGTAGCGGAAACCGTACTTCTCGGCCACACGTGCGTAAATCTGGGGCGAGAGTACATCGGTGGCCAGCGAGCCGTCGGGCTTCAGAAAGGACTTGTCGGCATACCAGTCCAGCACGTCCTTGATAAACTGTGAGCCAGGCTCGGCTCCCATCACGGCGGCCTGTATCTGTATGCCCGACACAAAGCTGTCGCGCACGCGTACCCCCTCGCTGTTAATCATGTCCATGGCCCCGTCGCGGGCTATCTGCGTGGGATGATACTCTAACGAGGAGAAGAAGGAGTGGCTCAGCAGGTCGTCAAAAGGCTTCAGCACCATCACATCGGAGTCCAGGTAGATGCCCCCCTCCATGTATAGCGCGAACATGCGTATGTAGTCGGCCGCAAAGGCCCACTTGCGTTGCTCTATGGCCTCGCGCACATAGTCGGGAGCCGCCTCTACGTCAAAGTTGTCGGCGTTCCATAGCTTTATCTCATACTCGGGCATTACCCGGCGCCATGAGTCCATGCACCGTTGTATCTTAGCTGGATACGGGTCACCGCTCATCCAGCAGAAATGTATCTTCTTGGGTACCATTGGCTGTTGTTGGGTCTGTAATGGTGGTTATACTTATGCTTACTGTACAGGCCGGGCCGCTCAGGGGCCACACCTATCTTGCAAAGCTACACTTTTATTTTGATAATAAGGCTTAAAAAAGGGAAAAATGCAGTCGCCCGCCCAAAATAAGGTATCGCCAAGGGGCGTATTACAGCCGTTATTTGTAATTTTGCACCTGTATATGACCCAGTTATCACCCATACAGTCACTCCAGCAGCAGCGGCTCTTGCTGCGGGCCGAGTACGAGGAGGAGAAAGAGAGTTTTCGCCGGCAGACCGAGGCCCGTGGAATGGCCCGGCTGGTCAGGCGTGGCGATGCGTGGTTCCCCCTGCGGGTGGGCACCACCTTCTACAACTCGCTCAACCAGTTGGCTGTCGAGGTGTACCGCACGGCTAACGCCGAGGTAGAACACAGCTTCGAGTATGGTCGCCCGGTGGTATTCTTCACTATGGCCCAGGGTACCGACGGTGCCCCCGCGCAGCTACACTACCTGGACATGACCGGTACGGTAAGCTATGTAGATGGCGACCGCATGGTGGTAACCCTGCCCGACAACGGCCGGGTGAGCACGCTGCTCACGGCTACGGCCCAGGTGGGCGTACAGCTCTTCTTTGACGAGACCAGCTACCGGCTCATGTTCGAGGCACTCGACAGGGTCATCGCGGCCCGCGGCAACAGGCTCGCCTATCTGCGCGACCTGGTCTACAGCACCACGCGGCCCGCCCGCTTCAGTTTCGAGCCCATCAGCCTGCCGTGGCTCAACGCCACCCAGCAGCAGGCCGTCAACGAGGTGCTCTGGGCCAAGGACATCATGGTGGTACACGGCCCTCCCGGAACGGGCAAGACCACCACCCTGGTAGAGGCCATCTACGAGGTGCTCAGGCGAGAAAGCCAGGTGCTGGTATGTGCCCAGAGTAACATGGCCGTAGACTGGATAGCCGAGAAGCTGGTAGACCGGGGCGTGCCCGTGCTGCGCATAGGCAACCCCACGAGGGTCAATGACAAGATGCTGGCCTTTACCTACGAGCGGCGGTTCGAGTCGCACCCCGATTACCCACAGCTCTGGGCCATCCGCAAGGCCATCCGCCAGCTGCGCGGCCAGCGTCGCCGTACCGATGGCTATCATCAGAAGATGGAGCGGCTGCGCGAGCGGGCCACGGAGATAGAGTTGCGCATCAACAGTACGCTCTTCGGCGAGGCCAGGGTCATCGCCTCGACCCTGGCCGGTTCGGCCAACCGCGTCATGGAGGGCCAGAAGTTTGGCACGCTCTTCATAGACGAGGCCGCGCAGGCCCTGGAGGCTGCCTGCTGGATTCCGGCCCGCCGGGTGAGCCGCATTATCCTGGCCGGCGACCACTGCCAGCTGCCCCCTACGGTCAAGAGCCTTACGGCGCTTAGGGGCGGACTGGGCACCACGCTCATGGAGCGTATCGTGGCCAACCACCCCGAGGCGGTGAGCCTGCTCCGCGTGCAGTACCGCATGAACGAGCAGATTATGCGCTTCTCGAGCGACTGGTTCTACCACGGTCAGGTGCAGTCGGCACCCCAGGTGAGCCACCGCGGCATCCTGGACTACGACAACCCTATCGACTGGATAGTTCCCGACAAGCCCATCGAGGGCGAAGACGCCAGTACCGTGTTTCGCGAGCAGTTCGTGGGCGACAGCTTTGGCCGTATCAACAAGGGCGAGGCTCGCTACACCCTCGATGTACTCCAGGACTATATTAACAAGGTGGGCGGCCAGCGTATGATAGACGAGCGCATCGACGTGGGCATCATCTCGCCCTACCGGGCACAGGTGCAGTACCTGCGGCAGCTGCTGCGGGCGCGCCCGTTCTTTAAGCCTTTCCGCCAGCTGATAAGCGTTAACACCGTAGACGGGTTCCAGGGACAGGAGCGCGACATCATCCTCATCTCCCTGGTACGCTCCAACGACGAGGGGCAGATAGGCTTCCTGCGCGACCTGCGTCGCATGAACGTGGCCATCACCCGGGCGCGCATGAAGCTCATCATCCTGGGCAGTGCCGATACCCTGACGCGCCACCCCTTCTACCAGCAGCTGTGGCAGTACATCCAGTACATAAAGGACCATGACAATGAATGACAGAATGACGATATGCTACAACGCGACTATTATCTGAGGATTATTGAGGAGTTTGGCAAGGCACTGGCCAACTTCTTAGAGAAACGCTACGACGGCCTGCGGCGCGAGCATGAGCTGCGCGACCTGTATCGCCAGTACGTGGGCCCTTACGATGTGCTCTGCCGGCTGTCTGCCGACGAGACCCTGGACTATGCCGTCCGTGAGTGGCCCGACAGCGAGCGTCTGGAGCGACTGACCATGCTGGCCGAGCTGCTCTACGCTGAGGCCGGCTACAGCCAGGCACCCCTCTGCACGCTGCTCTATGAGCGCGCCTACTGGCTTTACGACTACGTAGAGGCCAACGGCACCACCTACTCGATGGACCGCCATCGCAAGATGGAGGAAATAAAGCGTAAGTTGGCCCAGAAGGGCTGATAATGGGGGTAGGGTAGCCACCGCTATGCTCCGGAGCGCGAGGTGTGGCGCACAGATAGTATATAGTAAAAAGATAGTTTTCACAGATATGGGTAACATTAACGACATGACAGTGGGGGCCCCTGCCAGGGGCATCCTCAAGTTCGCCCTGCCCCTCATCTTCGGGTATATCCTTCAGCAGATGTACCTGGTCATCGACGCGGCCATCGTGGGCCGCTGGGTGGGCGTCAATGCGCTGGCCGCCGTGGGTGCCAGCTCGTCTATCACCTTTCTTATCATGGGATTCTGCAACGGCTCGTGCGCCGGGTTTGCCATCCCGGTAGCCCAGACCTTCGGGGCCAAGAATTTCTCCAAGATGCGCGCCTACGTGGCCAACTCGCTGCGCATAGGGGCCGTCATGGCGGTGGTCATCACGGTGCTCACCTCCATCTTCTGTGCCCGCATACTACGGGTGGTCAACACCCCAGCCGACATCTTTGACGATGCGTACGTGTTCCTGCTGCTTACGTTTCTGACCATCCCCTTTACCATCGCCTACAATCTCCTGTCGGGGTTCATAAGGGCCTTGGGCAACTCGCGGCAGCCCTTCTACTTCCTCATAGCCTCCTCTATGCTCAACATAGCGCTCGACGTGGTGCTCATCCTGTGGATGGGCATGGGGGTCGAGGGCGCGGGCATAGCCACCATGCTCTCGCAGGCTTTCTCGGCTACCCTGTGCTGGCTATATATACGCCGCAGGCTGCAGATACTCATCCCCACGGGTGCCGAGTGGGAGTATCACGACAACATGACGGGCCACCTACTCAATAGTGGCGTTCCCATGGGCCTGCAGTTCTCTATTACGGGCATAGGTATCATCATGCTGCAGAGCGCCAACAACGCCCTGGGCACCACGTACGTGGCGGCCTTTACCGCGTCTATGCGTATCAAGTACCTGTTTACCTGTGTGTTCGAGAATATCGGTGTGGCCATGGCCACTTACTGCGGGCAGAACGTGGGAGCACGTCAGCCCCGCCGTATAGCTCAGGGTATCAGGGCCTCGCTGTGCATCATGTTAGTGTACTCGGTACTCACCTTTGCCGCCATCTTCCCCTTTGCCGATGACATGATGACCCTCTTCGTCGACGGAGGCGAGCGCCAGATAGTAACCAATGCCGCCCTGTTCATGCGGATAAACAACTACTTCTACCCGATACTCGGCGTGCTCTGCATCTTCCGCTATTCTATCCAGGGGATGGGCTACAGCAATCTGAGTATGATGAGTGGCGTTATGGAGATGATAGCGCGTAGCGGCGTGAGCCTCTGGCTGGTGCCCACCTTCCACTTCTTGGGCGTATGTTTCGGCGACCCGTTGGCCTGGGTGGCTGCCGACCTCTTCTTAGTACCCGGCTACCTCTTCGTCTATGCCCGCCTGCGCCGCAAGTTGGCCGCTGCATGAGTAGCAGCCATCGCCGCTGGTGCCTATATAATAATAGGAATACCTATTATAATAATAGCGGTAGGGGTGGTAACAGTCCATCTACTTACCTGTCACCGCTATTTACTTACTGCCCCCTATAAACGCAACAGGCCGAACATCCACGACACGGATGTTCGGCCTGCTGCGTTTAGGCGATGGCTCCCTTATCGCCGGTAGGCGTTGAGGGCTGTCTGCAGGAAGTTGATGTAGGCGGGCACGTCCTCCTTGTAACTATAGGGATGGTTGAGGGGCTGCCCGTCATTGTCTACGGCGATGTAGTAAGGCTGGGCATTGGCGCCAAACTTGCTTGCCTGCAGGTAGCTCCACTCATCGCCCACGGTACGCAGGGTGCGGCGGGTGCCGTTGTACGTTACCTCGATGGGCTGAGCCAGCGGAGTCTTGTCGTCGACGTAGAGCGAGATGAGGACGAAGTCGTGGTTAAGCATGTTGGCCACGGTGGGGTCGGTCCACACGGCAGCCTCCATCTTGCGGCAGTTGACGCAGCCATGGCCGGTAAAGTCGAGCAGCACCGGCTTGCCCTCGGCGCGGGCGGCAGCCATGCCCTGGTCGTAGTCGGTATAGCGTGCCTCTACGGTGACGGTGTTCAGGTTGAAGTCCTGCGTGTTCATGGGCGGGGCAAAGGCACTGATGGCCTTGCAGGGAGCTCCCCACAGGCCCGGCAGCATGTAGATGGCAAAGGCGATGGAGCACAGACCTAACATGATGCACGGCACGGGCATGGGTTTGGTCGCATCGCCACCGACGGTGTCTTCCTGGAACTTGAGGTGCCCTATCAGATAGAGCCCGAGCGCCCCGAAGATAACTATCCACAGAGAGATAAACACCTCGCGGTCAAGGATGTGCCAGCCGTAGGCCAGGTCGGCCACGGAGAGGAACTTGAGCGAGAAGGCCAGTTCGATAAAGCCAAGTACCACCTTGATGGTGGTCATCCACGAGCCCGACCGGGGCGCCGACTTGAGCCACGATGGGAAGAGGGCGAAGAGCGTGAAGGGCAGGGCCAGCGCCAGGGCGAAGCCCAACATGCCGATGGTGGGTGCCAGCCAGTCGCCCGAGCTGACGGTCTGTACCAGCAGCAGGCCCACGATGGGCGCGGTGCATGAGAATGACACCAGGGCCAGGGTGAAGGCCATGAGGAAGATAGAGATGAGGCCTGTGGTGGCCGATGCCTTGGTGTCTACGGCGTTGGCCCAGCTGTTGGGCAACTTAATCTCGAACCATCCGAAGAAAGAGAAGGCAAATACGAGCAGGAGAGCAAACAGGATGACATTGAACACGGCACTGGTGCTCAGTTCGTTGAGCTTGCTGGGGCCGAAGAGGGCCGTGATGAGCAGGCCCAGGCCCAGATAGATGATGATGATGGCCAAACCGTAGGTCATAGCATCGCGGATGCCACGGCGGCGGTCGTCTTTGGCGCGTTTCAGGAAGAAACTAATCGTCATGGGGATGATGGGCCAGATACAGGGCATGACCAGGGCTAACAGGCCGCCCACAAATCCCATGACAAAGATGTACCACAGTGAGCGGTTGGCTATGTTGCCCTCGCTGTCGTAAGCCTGCAGCTGCCCTACTACGGGCTTCCACCACTGAGCCTTCAGTTCGGCCGGTATCGTAGCCGTAGCGTTGGCTACCGGGGCAGTCACCTGGGCGCAGTCGGCCGTTGCTGTGTCGGCCGGAGCCGTCATTAGCTCGCTGGGAGCCGTCTCGGCGTTAGCCGGAGCTGTCTCTGTAGCAGCCTTGGTATCAGTGGTAGCCACGGCAGGCGACTTGCCGCTCTTCTTCAGCGGCACCTCGCCCGGCGGCAGACAGTTCTCGTCGCTGCAGGCACCATATTCCAGGTAGGCATCGATGCTGTAAGTGGGCTTGGTGAAGCGCACACGCTGTACGAACTGGGCGCTGCCCTCAAAGTAGCGTACGCGCATGCTGAAAATGGGGTCGTAGTGGGCCTTCTCGTTGCCACGGGGCATGAGCGAGCCTACGAGCTGTATGCCGTCGGCCTTGTTGACGTGCAGCGAAGCCTCGGTGGGGCCGTTCTGACCCAGGTTGGTCGAGTAGATGTGCCAGCCAGCCTCTATGCGGCCGCTGAATACTATCTCGCCCTCGGCCGTGCCGTTGGTCTTGAGTGTGGCTGTAAACTTTACGGGGTCTGCCATCTGCGCCAGGGCCGTCAGGGCCATCAGCAGCATGGCACTCAGTGCTATTATCTTCTTCATATACTATCTTTATAGTTGTTGTCTTATTGGTGTATCATCTCTACGAATATGGGCACCACGGTGGCGGTGCTCTGCGCCTTGAAGGCTATCTGTGTGGGGGTGTAGGCGATGTCGGTCGTGGCGGCAGCCCTGCTGCCCAAGGCTGCCCGCACCCTACTGCTGAAGGTGCCGGTGCCCCGTTCTATCTGGCCCATGAGGGCCTTGATGTCAAGTGCCCGTGCCGAGTAAAGCACGCATACGTGGTCGGTGCCCCGCGTGTCGTCCATCTCGATGAACCACTTCTCATCGGGTATGGCTATGTTGTTAGACGAGTACACCAGTGCCGGACTGATATTGTCGGTGGGTGGGAACACGCGCGACACCTTGTTGGTCTGGTCTGTTCCGATGACGTAGACATAGGCTGGCTCGTTGTTGGACAGGTACAGGCGGTAGCGGGTACCCGATATGTAAGCCGAGTTCATGTGGTAGATGCCCGAGCGCAGCGTGGCGCCCATGGTTTCGCCCGTGGAGAGCTGGAAGCGCAGCGAGCCGGCAAACTTGTGGGTCGCCACCACCGGCTGAGGCTTGGGCTGCGGCCGAGGTTGCGGCTTGGGCGGTACGGGTTGTGGCGATGGTTTGGGCTGCGGCTGTGGCTGCGGGCGTGGCGACACCTTCGGGGCTACGTACATCTCAAAGGCATACATGGTGTTGTTGGCAAAATCGCGGTAGCGCACCCAGGTAAATCCGTTGGAGCCCCAACTGGTGCCCCAGCTGTTCATAATGAGGAAGGCACCGCCATACTTGTTGTCGTCGTAGGCCACCGCACACATGGCGTGGCCCCCTCCCGAGTTGTCGGTCTCGGTCTTCAGCCACACATCCTTGCAGCGGAAGAACGAGTCGGGTACCCGCATGCCTATGACGACGGGCCTGTTCTGTGCCAGGGCCTTTTTCACCGTGCGCACCTTGACCTCGTACGAGTCGGTAGGGTCAAAGAGGCGGAAGTAGTCGTCTATCGTGTATGGCAGAGCCTTGGTGAAGAGCGCCGAGGGTATGTAGTCGGCACACAGCACGTTGAAGTCGCTGAACTTGGGCGCTCCCTTCTTCATCAGCAGGGCCATGGCGTCGCCTATGCAGGTTCCGTCGCTGCAGCCAGGCTTGGCGGTGAGTTTAATCTGCTTGTACACGAAGATGGGCGAGAACGCCTCGCGGTCTATGACTATCTGGCTGGTCCAGCGGTTGCTGATGGCTTCGGCAATGGTACGTGCGGCGTACGACGAGGCCCAGCTGGTGCAGGTGCCATACTGTCCCTGGTTGCCCGCGGTGGGGCAGTAGCGACGCAGCGAGTGGGCTGCGGGCAGCACGGTGTAGTCGCGGGTGAGCAGGGGAGCCTTCTCGGGTATCTTGGCGTAAGCCTCGTCATCGAAGACCAGGCCCGTGCCGTATTCCCCGGTCTGTGCCCGTGCCGCGAGGGCTATGAGCAGGGCGGCAATGAGGGTGGTTATGCGCATATTACTTCTGGTTGTTAAAGATAAAGTCGCCCTGGAAAAGCGAACTGGCGTACCAAGGCATCTGCTGATGGTTAGTGGCGCTGAATACGCTGGCAGCCACGCGCTTGAAGACACTCTCGATGGTCAGTCCGGGGGTGTCTAAGGTCTTCAGTAGCGCCGTGGTGTATGGGCTGTTGCGTGTCTGGCCGTCGGCGGCCACGCTGCCAGGACTGGTGGCGTAAGAGATAAAGGTGCCCACGGGAGCGTTGACAGCGGTGAGGCCCTGGCTGGCCGTGCCGCGATACCAACTGCGCTCAAAGGGATTGTTGCGGCAGGCATCGAGGGCTATTATCTTCATCTTGCAGCCCGACTCGTCGAGCTTGGACAGTACGCGGCCCATGTCGGTACACTCGTACTCGATGTCGCTGGCCGAGCGGAGGTTGGCGTTGACAGGGATAAGATAGTTGGCACCCTTGTACTGTATGCCGTGACCCGCATAGTAGAACATGGCGGCATCGTAGCCACGGGCGCGCTGACCCAGGGTGCTGATGGCATCCTCTATCTGCTTCTTAGTGCCGTTCTGCAGCAGGATAACCTCGAACCCTAAGGATCTGAGCTTGGCCGCCATATCGGTGGCATCGTTCTGTGGGTTTACCAGGCGCTGTTCGGGATAGTTGGCGTTGCCTATCACTAAGGCAATGCGCTTGCCCTGGGTCACCACTGCCGGCTTGGTGCCCTGGCGGACGATGGTGCGCTCCGAGGTGGCTGTTCCGTCGCTGTTGGTGGCACTCACCTTTATAATATTGCTACCCTCGACGAGTGGCAGGGTCTGCTCTATACGCATGTCGGCCCCATCGTTGCTTACCGCCTTGATGCCGCGATACAGCTGGCCGTTCACGTAGACATGGGTAGCCGTAATGCGGCTCTTAGAAAGGATGCTTACCGAAATCTTCACGCTGCTCAGCGTGGTGGTGGCAGGCAGGGCCGCCCAGGTGAAGGTAGGTATATTCTTGGTGACCACCACCGGCTTAGGCTGCGGTTGTGGGGCGGGTTGTGGTTGAGGCTTGGGCTGAGGTTGCGGGTTATCTAAGTGCTCATCGTAGACAGGGCGGATGAGCAGGCCGCTTGTAGGAAACATGGCGTAGCAATCCATGAAAGCATCCTTGTCGTAGATGTCGACCTCTAAGGCTGATGCTCTGTCGGTATTGGGGTTAAAGTCGCTGCTCCAGTATCTACAGGACTTGTTCTTGGCCAATATTTTGGTCTTGTTGTCATATTCGGACGTAAAAATCTCCCCTCCGGCAGGTAAGACGATGCTTTGGCCTTGGTAAGAGAATACGGCCAACTTGGTGCCTTTATGCTTTTCGGGCATTTTCTTCAGTCTCGACTTCAGCTCTTCTATCTCCTTGGCTGTTGGCATGCGCCATTTGCCGCCCAAACGGATGTGGGCGATGTCCTTGTCTAATGGTATGCGGTCGAAAGGTAGGTTATAGGCACTCTCTATCAGTCGGCCCTGATTGCCGTGACGCTTGTCCTGCTCTTCGTATTTACCCTTGGTCTTGCCCTTGTAAGCATAATTGGCCCACCAGTACTCTTTCTTGGTCGTACCCTCTGCCCAGGCAAAGTATTCGCCAATGTCGTAAGGGGTAGAGGCACCAATATTTCGGTCGCCCCACTTGACAGACAGTCCCAAGTCAACGGGCGTGATATTTTGCGCCAGCATGGCTGTGGCGATGGATATGAATAAAAAGAGAAAGCTAATTCTTTTCATTTGTGGTAGTGGTTAATGATAGTTTATACGATGCTCCTTATATTCTCTTGGCAATGGTAGTGGTGCCCTTTTCTGTGTACAGCCCGATGTAATGGAGCTGCAGGCTGCGGTACAGGCCTGTTCTAATCTCTCTGAAGGTCTGTATGCCTATGGGATATAGTCGCTGTGATGCCATCGTCGGTTTGTATTGTGGTTTGGGTTATAGTATCTATTGGGGCGGCGGCACGGGCTGCTGCCCGGGTGGCCGAAAAATCGCTAAGGATAAAAGAAAAGGGAGAATTTGGTCAATTTCCCCTTTCCTTTTAGCGATGGCGGGTGTGGGGTTAGCCTACCTGGCTGCCCGGTTTAACCTCGCCAAGTGTGGTGGTAACGTTGAGCGAGCCGTCGAAGTTGACAGCCGAGAGTATCATGCCCTGGCTCTCGATGCCCATCATCTTGCGGGGGGCGAAGTTGGCCACAAAGAGCACATCCTTGCCTATCAGCTGCTCGGGCTCGTAGTAGGCGGCGATGCCACTGAGTATGGTGCGGTCCGTGCCGGTACCATCGTCGATGGTAAACTGCAGCAGTTTCTTCGACTTCTTTACCTTCTGGCAGTCCTTGATGTGGCCCACGCGGATGTCTAACTTCTCAAAATCCTCGAAACTGCAGGTCTCCTTGACCGGCTCGGCCTTGTAGGCGGCTGCCGCGTTGGCCCGCTTGGTGTCCTCGAGCTTCTGCAGCTGACGCTCTATGACCTCGTCGTCTATCTTCTCGAAGAGCAGCTCAGGCTCGGCCAACTGATGGCCGGCTTGCAGCAGGTCAGTCTGACCCAGCTGGCTCCAGTCGAACGACTCCATGTTGATCATCTTGCGCAGTTTCTCTGACGAGAAGGGCAGGAAGGGTTCAAAGGCGATGGCCAGGTTGGCCACCAGCTGCAGGCTGATGTTGAGTATGGTCTCCACGCGCTTGGGGTCGGTCTTCCAGACCTTCCAGGGCTCGCACTCGGTGATGTATTTGTTGCCTATACGCGCCAAGTTCATGGCTTCTTTCTGAGCTTCGCGGAACTTGAAGACATCGAGGTAGTTCTCGACTTTCTCTTTGACATCCTTGAACTCGTTGAGCGCCTGGCGGTCTACCTCCTGCAGCTCGCCGCAGGCCGGCACTACGCCTCCCCAATACTTCTTGGTGAGTTGCAGAGCACGGTTTACAAAGTTGCCGTAGATGGCCACCAACTCCGAGTTGTTGCGCTCCTGATAATCCTTCCAGGTGAAGTTGTTGTCCTTGGTCTCTGGGGCGTTGGCGGTGAGCACGTAGCGCAGTACGTCCTGCTTGCCCGGCAGGTCTACCAGGTACTCGTGGAGCCATACAGCCCAGTTCTTAGAGGTCGATATCTTGTCGTTCTCCAGGTTGAGGAACTCGTTGGCCGGCACATTGTCGGGCAGGATGTAGCCGCCATGAGCCTTGAGCATGGTGGGGAAGATGATACAGTGGAAGACGATGTTGTCCTTGCCGATGAAGTGTACGAGGCGGGTGTCCTCGTCCTTCCACCACTTCTCCCAGCTACCCCACTTTTCGGGATGGGCATCGCAGAGCTCCTTGGTGTTAGAGATATAGCCGATGGGAGCGTCGAACCACACGTAGAGCACCTTGCCCTCGGCACCCTCTACGGGCACGGGTATGCCCCAGTCCAGGTCGCGCGTCATGGCGCGTGGCTGCAGGTCCATGTCCAGCCAGCTCTTGCACTGTCCGTACACGTTGGGGCGCCATTCCTTGTGCTCGTCCAGGATCCAGTGCTTGAGCCAGTCCTGATACTGGTTGAGGGGCAGATACCAGTTCTTGGTCTTACGTATCACGGGCTTAGAGCCGCTGATGGTGGAGTGGGGGTTGATAAGCTCCATGGGGCTCAGGTCGCTGCCGCACTTCTCGCACTGGTCGCCATAGGCATTGAGGTTGTGGCAGTGGGGGCACTCGCCTACGATATAGCGGTCGGCCAGAAACTGGTGAGCCTCTTCATCGTAGTACTGCTCGGTTTCCTTCTCCTCGAGCTTGCCCTCATCGTAGAGCTTGCGGAAGAAGTCGGAGGCCAGCTTGTTGTGAACCTTGCTGGTGGTACGGCTGTAGATGTCGAAGTTGATGCCAAACTCCTCGAACGACTTCTTAATCATGGTGTGATAGCGGTCTACCACGTCCTGAGGCGTTATGCCCTCTTTCTTGGCCCGTATGGTGATGGGCACACCGTGCTCGTCGCTTCCGCCGATGAATATTACGTCCTGTTTCTTCAGTCGCAGATACCTTACATATATATCAGCAGGCACGTAGACGCCAGCCAGGTGGCCGATATGTACACCTCCGTTGGCATAGGGAAGGGCTGCCGTCACGGTGGTGCGCTTGAATTTCTTTTCCATAAAAACGATCGTATTTATAATAATAGGTGCAAAATTACAAAAATATTGGCAAGTAACGTGCTTATTTCTAAACATTTCGCAATTAAAAAAGACGCCCCGCAAGCCCATGGCGGCCCCGCCGTGTATGGGGACTGCCCGCAGGGGTGGTGCGGCCGCGGCGTGTGGGACCCTGACAACATATACCCCCGCAGGGCTTGTACAGAAAGCTGCTGCGGGGGTATATACTGCTGCAGGGGAATGTTGTTCTAGGCGGATTCGAACCACCACAAACAGAACCAAAACCTGTTGTGCTACCATTACACCATAGAACAATCTGCCCTGCAAAATTAGCACTTTTATAGACAACTGCCAAATTTTAATATGAATTTTTCGCGACAGCCGCGCTTTTTGCGGCCCGTCTGTCGGTCTCCGCGCATGCCGTGGCGCTCATGCCGCGGGCGGCGCTGGCACCCACGGGAAATGAAAAGACCGGTCTTTAGCTTTCTAAAGACGGCTCCCAGCCAGCTAATGACGGCTCCGGGAAATGTAAAGGTCGGTCTCGGTGATTACATGGATGGCCACCTAACTGCTATAGGTAGTTTCAAGGGCGGCTATGAGGGTTGTGGCCCCAGTCGTGGTTTCTGTGGGTTTGGCCATAGCGGTCGGTGTAATCTTTATGGCCCCTATAATTAGCAGGCGAGGGCCATTGGATTTCTGCATAGCCCCTCTTTAACGGCCTAATAAGGGCTCGCCGAATGGTGCTTTTTCCTTGCATCGTGTTGGAGATGTCGGTGCAAAGATGTAACTTTGTATATGATAGGCTGCACCTCGGCCATTCAAACAAGTTTGATGGCTCTCGGCTTGCCTGTCTTTATCACGGAAAAGACGATTAGTTCTGATAGATATGAAGAAGTGGATAATAGCGGTGGCGCTGTGGCTGCCACTCGTGCTGATGGCACAGAAGAACCAGGCACCAGAGCCTATGCGGATGGTATTGGTCAAAGACGCGCAGGGGCAGGACGTGATGGGCGATTTTATAGCCTCGGCGGGCAAAATCATGGACTGTGGGGTGCCTGGCGATGGCCACTACCTGTACTTTACCGACGACCAGGGCACCTCGGTCTATGACACGCGTACGCTGGAATACAAGGGCCGCGTCAAGCTGAGGTCTCAGGAGACGATAATAGACATCTGCGACGAGGGCGTACTGGTCTACGTCAGCAATAAGAAAGTGTTTACGCAAGCGGCCGGCGCGCGCCTGTATGGTTTTGACGGGCGGAAGAAATGGGATAACGACTACTGCCCCTTCGCAAGCTATGGCAAGCCGCCTGTAGTGCTGTGCCATCGCAATTATCACGACGGCGACTTGGTGGGCTGCGACTGGAAGACGGGTGCTAAGCTGTGGGAGATACGGGCGAGCAGCAAGTTGCACTTGCCCCTGTGTACCGACTACAACCGCGACAACTACCACTATATGATAGCCGACTCGCTGGTGCGTGTGGATGTCCTTACGGGGCAGACCGTCAGCCACGGCTTCCAGGCGGGTGTCAAGGAGCCGCTTAAATCTATGTTCAGGATAACAGGAATGGCCTCGCCGGCCAACCAGAAGCTCTTGAGGGAGCTGAATTACTCGCAGTGGGTCGACAAAGGTATCTTCACCGGGCTGCACAGCAACTGGGTCGTCAGCGGCGATACGCTCTTCGTGGCCGATGCCACCCAGCTGTACTGCTTCGACCGCGACCTGAACGTGCGTTGGCAGACTCCGTTGCCCCAGGACATGGGTGCCAAGTCTGAAATAAGGTTGCAGGGCGGGCGCATCTATCTCATTAACTATGGGGTGACCTTTATGTATGGGCAGATGATACACTATGGCAAACCCTTTGCCGCCGAGTACGATGCGGCCACGGGTCGCCAGCTGTCGCTTACCTGTCCCGACATCAGTAAGAAGGTCGTCGGTGCCTGCTATGCCGATGGCGGGCGTATATACTGGCAGACCCAGCGCAACTTCTACTACTCCGACGCGGGCGACAGCACCACACATCAGATTAAGTGGCGGCCGCAAACCGACAAGGATCCGAGCGATGGTTATGTAGACTATGTTCTCCTGGACACCATAGGCGTGGCCAAGGACGGGGTGTTACGGTGTGTGACGACCGATGCCCATCGCATGGTGGTAGCCGTGTACACCCATGACGCCAACTTGGTGACGGCCGATGGGCAGGTGCAGGTCATTCCTGCCGGCCAGTACTACAGTCGCCGCAGCCGCTATGTCTACTCGACCACCTTTGGTCCCGACCGTTTTAACCGCTTCGTGGTGATAGACCCCGATACCCACGCCATACGCTACTCGCTCTCCGTCAGGGGCTGGGTGTGGCGAGGCCCCAATGACAACATCTACATCGTAAGCCAGCAGGGCTTGGGCGTGATACGGCCTCAGAAATAGCGGATTGTCCGTAGCCTCTGATGTTCAGCCGGCAGCCCATGGCTTTGCCGGAGCGATAGGCTGATAGCCATCGTCGGCCCCGGATATAACAAGAAAGCGCCCCGGCGTGGCAGCAGGCATCTTATAGCGATGTCCTTGCCACACCGGGGCGCTCTCTTATGATGAGCGGTGTGCCCGCGGGTTTACTTTACGGTAACGAGATAGTAGTTCTTCTTGCCGCGCTGTACGAGCAGATACTTGCCGTCGATGAGGTCGTCGGCCGTAACCACTTGGTCAAAGGCGGCGAGTTTCTCCTTGTTGAGCGACACGCCTCCGCCCTGTACGAGCTTACGCATTTCGCCCTTGCTGGCAAATATCTTCACCTCGTCGCGGGTAAAGAGCTCTACGGCAGGCTGTCCCAGCTGGTCCTTGGCCAGCTCGAAGTGGGGCACGCCGGCAAACACGTCGAGCAGCGTGGCTTCGTCCAGCTTCTGGAGGTTCTCCTTGGTAGCCTTGCCGAAGAGTATGTTCGACGCCTCGACTGCCATCTGCAGGTCTTCGGCAGAGTGAACCATCACGGTCACCTCCTCGGCCAGTCGGCGCTGCAGTACACGGCGTCCGGGGTCCTGGCGGTGCTCGGCGATGAGGCCCTCGATGGTCTCGCGGTCCAGAGAGGTGAATATCTTGATGTATTTCTCGGCCTCGTCGTCGGCCACGTTGAGCCAGAACTGGTAGAAGGCGTAGGGGGTGGTACGGTTGCGGTCGAGCCAGATGTTGCCGCTCTCGGTCTTGCCAAATTTCTTGCCGTCAGACTTAGTGATAAGCGGACAGGTGAGGCAGTAGGCTTCGGCCTCGGGGCCCAGGGTGCGGCGGATGAGCTCTGTACCGGTGGTCATGTTGCCCCACTGGTCGTTGCCGCCAAGCTGGAGGCGCACGCCGTATTTCTGGTACTGGTAGAGGAAGTCGTAGCCCTGGAGCAGCTGGTAGGTAAACTCGGTGAAGGACAGGCCGTCGCGGGCCTCGCCGTTGAGGCGTTTCTGCACGCTGTCCTTAGCCATCATGTAGTTAACGGTGATGTGCTTACCCACCTCGCGGGCGAAGTCAAGGAACGTGAAGTCCTTCATCCAGTCGTAGTTGTTCACCATCTCGGCCTTGTTGGGCTCCGAGCCGTCAAAGTCAAGGAACTTGGAGACCTGTTTCTTGATACACTCCTGGTTGTGGTACAGCGTATCAGCATCCAGCAGGTTGCGCTCCTGGCTCTTGCCCGACGGGTCGCCTATCATACCCGTGGCACCACCCACTAACAGGTAGGGCTTGTGGCCGCAGCGCTGCAGGTGACGCAGCATCATAATGCCGCAGAGGTGGCCAATATGGAGTGAGTCTGCTGTAGGGTCGGTACCCAGGTAAGCAGAAACCATCTGTTTCTGGAGAAATTCCTCGGTGCCAGGCATAATCTGCGCCAGCATGCCGCGCCATTTCAGTTCTTCAACAAAGTTTTTCATCGGATTTGCTTTTATTTATTTTCTGTTTCTTTTGAATAGTCGGGTAATATGCTCAGGGCACAGGGTCGTAGCCCGAGCCTCCCCAGGGGTTACACCTGAGTATGCGCCAGATGGCTAAGGCCAGTCCCTTGATGGGCCCATACTTGACCAGGGCCTGTCGGGCATATTCAGAGCAGGTGGGGGTAAACCGGCAGGAAGCCGGGGTGTAAGGGGTGATAAACTTCTGGTAAAAAATGATAGGAGCTACCAATATCCAGGTTATGGCCTTGCTCAGGGCAGTCATCATGTGCGGCAAGGGAGTCATAGGCGTTCGTTAATTCGGGTCAGTAACTGGGTCACTCTGTGCTCGACCTCGGCCGTGGAGTACAGGCTGTCGGTCAGCCAGACAAAGGCTATGGCCACGGCATGGTGGCCAGCCTGTAGCTTGTCGTCCAGGAGATGCCTGTTACGGCGAAACGACTCACGCACCTGCCTTTTAACCCGGTTACGCTTTACCGCGCGCTTGAAGTAGCGCTTGGGCACGCTTACCAGCATGGCTGCCTGTGGCTCGCCATCGGTCTGTTGCCGCTTCAGGAACACAGCCCTCAGTGGGAAAGCCGTTATCGAACGGCTCCCCGTACCTGTAAAAAGCTCTTCTATCAGCTTTTTGCTGCAGATACGCTCTTGCTTGGACAGCGTAAAAGACACAGCAGCAGACATAGTATGGTGTGGATGGTTTACTTGTTCTCTTTAAGGTATGCCTTGAGGGCACTGGTCATTGAGGGACATTCCTTGGTGGGTGCCTGGAGGTCCAGTCGCCACCCCTCGTCGGTCACCGTCTTAGCCGTGGCCGGTCCGAAGGCGCCAATCTTGACATCGCCCTGCTTGAAGTCGGGGAAGTTGCTCTTCAGAGCCTTTACGCCAGTCGGGCTGAAGAACACCAGCATGTCAAAGTCGAAGTTCTTCTTCTCCTCGTCGTTAAAGTCGTTGCTCACGGTACGGTACATCACGCACTCGGCATGGTGTAGCTTCTTCTCGTTGAGCATATTCTTCACATCGTCATTATGTACGTCGCTCATAGGTACCAGGTACTTCTCATTCTTATGCTTTACCATAAGGGGGATGAGGTCGTTGATCTTGCCCGTGTTGCTGAAGAAAACCTTGCGCTTCCTGTACTGTACATACTTCTGTATATAGAGCGCGATGGTCTCCAATACACAAAAATATTTCATGTCCTCAGGTATAGTGATACGCATTTCTTTCGCCAAGTTGAAGTAGTTGTCGATAGCGTGGCGCGATGTGAACACCACGGCCGTGTAGTCTAACAGGTTGATTTTCTGCTGACGGAATTCTTTGGCTGTAAATCCCTCAACCTTGAAGAATGGGCGGAAAATGCACTCCACCCCATACTCCTTCTCTATGTCGAAGTAGGGGGACTTATCACTTGATGGTTTCGGCTGTGAAATCAGGATTTTCTTCATTGCTTCTGTACTAAAAATTTATTTTCAAATAACCATTAATCGTGGTCAGCACGCCCCACAAAGTGAGCAAGGGCACGATTTCAAGGGCACAAAAGTACAAAATAATTTGCAGACTGACCGCCTTGTCCCTAAAAAAAATAATAAACTGCTTACATAATGTCAGCAATTTGGCAAGAATGATAGTAAAAGCCGCGTAAAACAGGGTAATACTCACGGGCATTTCAAAAAATACCTGCAGCATGACAATGGGAAATAGCGCCACACCTTCGGAGGCGGCCACGAAGAGCATGGCCTTCTGGTTTTGTACGTTTTCTTTACCATTGAAAAACACCCAGGTTACTACCCACGACAGGGCGAACTTGGCGAGGTAATAGGCGGCTACTACCCCTACATAGATAGCCACCACCTGATAGGTGTCTATCATAAAGGTCTCGCCAATGCGGGTTCGGGCGTAGAAGAAGAAGCACAGCCCAAGCATCAGGCAGGTCTGTACCAGCAGGGCTATCTGGAAACGTATCTCATTGGAGGTCTCGGGAACCTCGGTGGTGGCTTCTGAACGTGGTACGTAGAAGAATTTTTTGGCCTGGCGTACAAAGAAACTCTTGCTCTGGGTAAAGGCTACCATGATGAGGATGAAACATCCCAAGAGAATACTCACAAAGAAGTTGTCGCTGGCTATGGTATAGGGCATAGGGGTGCCGGCCACTCCCAGGCGACCTCCCTGTAGTTCGGGGTGAAAAAGGGAATCCTTCGAGAAGAAGGATTCCTTATAATATTGTGGCAGACTGTAGCGCTGGTAGCTCTTTCCGGCCGGCCATCCTGGCAGATGGAGCGTGTCTGGACATTGGCTCCAGGTTATCTGCGACGGCTTGATGTGTGCCTGTATGGCCGAGTCCATCTGTTCGGGCGTGGCCGTACGCGGCAGCCAGCTCAGCACCTCGGCTGGGGTGAGCTCGTGGTGCCGGGCTGCCGATGGCTGTGTGCCAGCGGCCTCGCCCGGCGCTATTGATAGTGTGTCTGCCTGCTGTTGCGTCATGCTATACCGAAGGCTTTACGGATGTCGGCCACGCAGTCCAGTTTCTCCCACGTGAAGAGCTCTACCTCCATGGTGCGGGTCTCGTGGTAGTGACTGGTGAACGTCTTACGTACCACCTCGTTCTTGCGGCCCATGTGGCCATAGGCTGCCGTCTCAAGATACATAGGCTGGCGCAGCTTGAGGCGGCGCTCGATGGCTTTGGGGCGCAGATCAAACATCTGCTTGATCTTCTGGGCTATCTCGCCGTCGCTCATGGCCACGTGGCTGCGGCCGTAGGTGTTGACGTAGATGCTCACAGGTTCGGCCACACCGATGGCGTAGGCCAGCTGAACCAGCATCTCGTCGGCCACGCCGGCGGCTACCATGTTCTTGGCTATATAGCGGGCGGCATAGGCGGCCGAGCGGTCTACCTTGCTCGAGTCCTTGCCCGAGAAAGCACCGCCTCCGTGGGCACCCTTGCCACCGTAGGTGTCTACGATAATCTTGCGGCCGGTAAGGCCGGTATCACCGTGAGGGCCGCCAATGACAAACTTACCCGTGGGGTTGACGTAGTACTTGATGTCGTCGCCAAAGAGGGCGAGCACCTTGTCAGAGTGTATCTGGGCCTTGACGCGGGGCATGAGGATGTTAATGACATCGGCCTTGATGCGGTCGAGCATACGCTGGTCGTCGCTGTCGAACTCGTCGTGCTGCGTGCTCACCACGATGGTGTCGATGCGCAGGGGCACGTTGTCGTCGCTGTACTCTACCGTGACCTGGCTCTTGGCATCGGGACGCAGATAGGTCATCAGCTGGCCCTCCTTGCGTATGTCGGCAAGTGTGGTCATAATAAGGTGAGCCAAGTCGAGCGATACGGGCATATAGTTGTCGGTCTCGTTGCAGGCGTAGCCGAACATCATGCCCTGGTCGCCGGCGCCCTGGTCGTCCTCGACGGCACGGCTTACGCCGCGGTTGATGTCGGCGCTCTGCTCGTGGATGGCGCTGAGGATGCCGCACGAGTTGCCGTCAAACTGGTACTCGGCCTTGGTGTAACCTATCTTCTTGATGGTCTTGCGGGCTATGGTCTGCAGGTCTATATAAGCCTCAGAGGTCACCTCGCCCATGATAACGACCTGTCCGGTAGTTACAAAGGTCTCGATGGCACAGTGGGCATGGTCGTCGTAGGCTAGGAACTGGTCTAACAGCGCATCGGATATCTGGTCGGCCACCTTGTCGGGGTGGCCTTCAGATACCGATTCGGATGAAAAGAGGTATGACATAGTCTTTCTGTCTTTGCGTCGATTATTACTTGTTGTCTTCTTTCTGGTCAGCAGGCAGCATAACCACCTCGATGCGGTTCTTCTGACTGAGGAAATCCTTCATGAAGTCGCAGATATCCTGTGGCTTGATGGCCTTGAGGATATTGTTGTAGTTAGTGTACCAGTCTACACCATACTGAGCATAGCGCTTGATGGTGTTGAGCCAGTAGCTGTTGGTCTTTACACTTATCTCGTGCTGCTTGAGCATCTGCTCCTTTACCTTCTGCAGCATCTGCTCGTCGCAGGTGATGGCCAGCGAGTCGGCCTGGTGCAGCAGGATGGTGCGGGCTATGTCGGCCTTGGCCGGTTTGACGGGGCACTGGGCGTACAGCTGAGCCACGGTGTAGCCATCCTCGTTGTGCTGCTGACCGCCATCGGCACCCACAGAGTAAGCAGCACTGGCATCCTCGCGTATCTTTTGCAGATAGATCATCGTGAGCACCTGGCCTACCACATCAGCCTTGATAGTATTCTCCTGTGTCCACGGCATCTTGTCGTTGTACCACATGGTGATGTTCATAGCCTTAGGCGTCTCCATCTTGCGGGTGAAGTTGTTAACCACCTCGCCACGGGCCAGGTCGCCTATGCGGTGGCCAGCCTTTACCTTCTTCTTGGCAGGCAGCGCGCCGAGATACTGGCAGATGAGTGTGCGCAGCTTAGCCTCGTCGAAGTTGCCCACGATGGTGTAGCTGAAGGCGGCAGGGTTGGCCGTTACCTCCTTGGCTATCTTCAGGATGCGGTCGTAGTTTACTTCTTTTAGGTCGCTCTCCTTGATGGCGCGTAAGCGTGCGTCGTGGCCATACCAGGTGGCCGTCAGACTGTCAGAGTAGGCACTCATGGGATCCGAGGCACGGTTCTTCAGGCCCACGGCCATAGAGCTCATCAGGCTGTTGAACGCGTCCTGGTCCTTGTTGATGCTGGTCAGATAGAGGTATGTCATCTGCAGCATGGTCTCCATGTCGGTAGGTGTAGAGGTGCCACTTACGTACACGCCGGTCTCGCTCAGCGAGAGGTCGGCATTGGCCACCTTGCCAGCCAGGGCCTTGTCCAGCTCAGTGCTGCTGAAGTCGCCCAGGCCGCATACGCCTATCACTCGGTTAAACATCTGCAGGTTAGCCCAGTCGGCCTTGCCGTAGAGCGAGCTGCCGCCCTTGCACTGGCCCCAGAGGCGTACCTCGTCCTTCTTGTAGTCGGTCTTCTTCAGGTACACCTTGATACCATTGCTCAGGGTAAGTTCCTTGTAGCCCAGCACCTTGTTCTCTGTCTCCTTGACTATGCGGCCAGCCTTGGGCAGCTTCTTGATAAGCGGCTCGTTCTTCACGTTGTCCACATAGGGCTTGATGTCGGCCTTGCGAGCCTTGTCTATGGCAGCCAGCAGACCCTCCTTGGTGGGATAGGTGGCTCCGTCTTTCTCTACGTTGAAGCTCATTACCACCAGGTTACTGTCCTTGAGCGTGGCGAGTTCCTTGAACATCTCATTGACCATCTTTACGTTGAGCGAAGGCAATATCTGCTTCAGGATGGAGTACTTGAAGTCGATGGAAGGCATGGGCTCGTTGCTGAGGAAGTGGTCTACTATCTGGCTGTACAGCTGGCTGTTGGTGCGCTTGTCGCGGTTGCTGTACCGCTTCTCGAGCGAGCTCAGGGCATCCTGGCGGGCGCGCTCAAACTCGGTGGCGGTGAAGCCATACTCGGTGGCGCGGCGCACCTCTTCCAGGGCGGCGGTCAGGGCCACCTCGGTCTGTCCCTCCTTGGGGGCTACGCCCACGGTGAAGGCATCCTTGGTCTTGGCGAAGATGTAGCTGCCGTCGCTGGCCGATGCTCCTATGTAGGGGCAACCGGCTTTCTGCACGGCCTCGTTAAACCGGGCGTTGAGCATACTCTCACCCAGTGCCTTGACGTACTCGCTTACCATGTACATCAGGGTCGAGCGCAGGCTGTCGGGTACAGCGTCGTGCTTCATCATCACTTGTACCACGTTGTTAGACTGCTCCTTGTCTTTCTCTATCACCACGATGGGCTGGGGAGTGTCGGGCACGGGCTCGTCTACCACCTTGCCGGCACCGGGAGTGGCTTTTATGTCACCGAAGAGCTTCTTAATCATCTGCTCGGTGTGGTCCACGTCTACGTCGCCCACCACGATGATGCCCTGGTTCTCAGGGTTGTACCACTTCTCATAGTAGTCGCGCAGCTCCTGATACTTGAAGTTGTCTATTACGCTCATCAGGCCGATGGGCATGCGCTGTCCGTACTTGCTGCCAGGGTAGAGGGTGGGCAGCGAGCGCTCGAACATGCGCTGCGAGGCGCTCGAGCGCAGACGCCACTCTTCGTGTATCACGCCGCGCTCCTTGTCTATCTCCTTGGGGGCCAGGGTAAGGGCGTTGGCCCAGTCGTAGAGGATGAGCAGACAAGAGTCGAGCGCCGACTGACGCGTCGTAGGCACGTTATCGATGTTGTACACCGTCTGGTCGATGCTGGTGTAAGCGTTGAGGTCGGCTCCGAAACGCACGCCGAGTGTTTCCAGATAGCGTATCACGTTGTTGTCGGCGAAATGTTCAGTTCCGTTGAAGCACATGTGCTCCAGGAAGTGGGCCAAGCCACGCTGGCTCTCGTCCTCCTGTAGGGAGCCAACTTTCTGGGCTATGTAAAAGTTGGCGCGGTGCTCGGGCCACCCGTTGTGACGGATGTAGTAAGTAAGTCCGTTGGCCAATTTGCCCTGGCGGATGGCGGTATCGGCAGGTATCACCATGTTGAGCTGGGCATGTGCCATGCCGACGATGGCCAGCATGAGCAGCAAAAGAAAATACTTCTTTCTCATAGGGTCTATTTATGTGTTATATAAGTATGAAAATCATTCTACCAAGTTACAAAGTTACACATTATTTCCGATATGGTGGTGGCGAGTAGCTTAAAATGAATAAAAATGATAGAAAAAGTCAGTTTCCTATTGGCTGGCAGCCACCACGGGTGGAAAAGTAAAAAGGTAAAAGCGCAAAAAGGCAAAAAGCCGTGGGGTAGAGGGGCCCTCCGGAAGCATGGAGGTTATCGCCCCTTCCGTGGAGACCTGTCTTTACGGAGAAATGTAAGGGAGTAAGAAGGTAAAAAGCAAAAAGAGCAGCCGAATGACCATTGGGCGAAACGAGAAGACCGGCCTTTGCGTTTCTAATGACGGCTCCCAGCGCGCTAATGATGGCTCCGGGAAGTGGAGAGGTCGGCCGCCACGATTTGGTGGATGGCCACCAGCCAGCGCGCGGAGCTCACACAAGATTACCCACGGCGTCATGGCATTGCCCCTCGCCATCTTCTCTGGTCCTGGGAGCGTGCTTTTAGCGCGCGTAGCCCATACAGGGATGCCCGTGGCCTATCATGGGCAGCAGAATCCCCCCCTTTTGGGGGACTTAGGGGGGCTTCCACCTTTATATCACTTGCAAAGCATAGTACTGGTAGTCGTGCAAGATAGTCTGGAGGAAGTCGGTGTCCGACGACTCATGGTGGCGGATGTCTAAGAGCTGCTCTACCTTCTGCACCAGACGGTGAACCTGCTCGTCGCTGTACACCTTGCGGTCGTTGAGCATACGGCTGATAACGTCGGCCTGGCCAAGCGACAGCTGCTGTACCTCGGGGTACACGGGGGTGTAGTCGGGGCTGGCATAGTAGAACTCGTCGAGCGACAGGTGCATCTGCTCCTTGCGCGGGGCGCGTATCACCATGGTTCCCGCGGCCAGGTCGCCCAGCCTCTGGTTGCGCCGCGTGCAGATAATGAAGATGATGCCGAAGCAGGAGAAGTACACGTCGACCACCATGAACACCCACCGCAGCAGGATGGCCCCTAAGGTGGGGGCCGCACCATCGACCATCACCACGCGGGTACGCATGATGCGCTTGCCCAGCGTCTGCCCATCCATGAAGTACTCACAGAGGGGCGAGTAGAACATCGCGGGGAGTTGGAGCAGCACGTACATGGTATAGCTGACTACGCCGTCATAGACATGGTCTACCCATTCCCATGGCCCAATCCTGTATAGGGTTACCAGATAGATGAACAGTATCACCATGTCTATGAGCCGCGCCAGCACGCGCTCGCCCACGCCCGCCGGGGTCTGGGTGATGCTCACATTCTGGCTTGTCACGATGTCCGAGGTCTTCATCTTACCACTCGTTTTGCTTAATTTCTAAATACTTGTTGATAACATCGACCGAGAGACGGTCGGGGGTGGTACGCAGACTGAGGATGCCGCGCTGGGCCAGTCGGCTCACGATGAGCTGCTGGCTGCGCTCCATCTGTTGAGCCACCACGTGGGTATAGTAGTCCTCGGTGCTGTGGGGGCGCGTGCCGAGGTAGTCGTGCAGGGCACTGTTCTCGAAGTAGACCACCAGCAGGCGGTGGCGGCGGGCCACCTGGCACAGGTAGGGCACCTGGCGGTCCAGGCTCTGACCGTCGGTGAAGTTGGTAAAGAGTATCAGCAGCGACCGCTTGCTTACGCGCTGCTCTACCCCCGCCACCAGCACCGAGTAGTCGGTCTCGCCGAAATCGGTGCGCACGGCATACAGGCTCTCCATGATACGCTCCATCTGGGCCGGGCGGCGCGAGGGCGCCAGCAGGGTGTCCATGCGCTCGTTAAAGGTGATGAGCCCAGCCTGGTCGGCCTTGTGTATGGCCACATACGACAGCACTAACGACGCGTTGACGGCATAGTCTAACAGCGTCATACCCCCGAAGGCGCGCTGCATGACCCGCCCCTTGTCTATCACGCAGAATACCTGCTGGGAGCGTTCGGCCTGATATACATTGACCATAAGTTGATGGCGGCGAGCCGACGCCTTCCAGTTGATGGTACGAAACTCGTCGCCCTGGACGTACTCCTTAATCTGCTCAAACTCCGTGTTGTTGCCCGCGCGCCTGATGCGCTTGATGCCCATGTCCTGCAGGCGGTTGCTGATGGCCAGCAGTTCGTAGTGGCGCAGCTGCTGATAAGCCGGGTACACCCTGGCGTCCTGCGGAGCCCCACAGGTATAGCGGCGCTGTACCAATGAGATGGCGGTGGTGGCAAACACGCGTATATGTCCGAACCCGTAGACACCCCGCTGCACTGGCCGCAGGCTATAGGTAACCGTGGCACCACTCCTGGCCCCGAGGCGCAGGGCGAAGGCCACATCGCGCCGCTGGAAGACGAAGGGCAGTTCGTCAGTGATGGTTAGTCGCGTGCCAAAGGGGTAGGTACTCTCCACGCGGATGTCAATCTCGTTGTCATCACCGTTGGACAGCCGCTCCGGACACGTGCGCACGGCACTGATGGCCCGCCACCCATAGAGCGCCGCCGTCTCGGCCACGACAGCCACGACCAGCAGGCACAGCAGGGCCTGCCCTACCGTGAGCAGGGGTGCCCAGGCATAGCCAGTCGCCATGATGGCCGCCACGGCCATGAGTACGAGATAAAAGCGAGGGGTAAGGTACATGCCGGCAGCGTTACTTAGGAACCTCAACCTTGTCTATCAGGCGCTGGGCCACCTGCAGGGGCGTGTAGCCCTGCATCTCGGCCTCGGCGGTGAGTATCAGCCGGTGGTGCATCACGTAGGGGGCCACGGCCTTGATGTCGTCGGGCACCACAAAGGTGCGCTCCTGGATGAGGGCATAGGCCTGGGCGGCCATGAGTATGCACACCGAGGCACGGGGCGAGGCCCCCAGGTAGATCGCCTTGCTATGGCGTGTCTGGGCCACTATCTCGGCGATGTAGCGCACCAACGAGGCTTCGACCCGCACGGCTCGGGCGGCGGCGCGCAGGGCCCGCAGGTCGGCCTGCGACAGCACGGGGGCCACCTGGTCTATCTGGGCAAAACTGTCGGCCGCCAGGTGGCGGGTCAGTATCTCTACCTCCTCGTCGGTGGTGGGATAGCCCATCGTAATCTTCATCAGGAAACGGTCCAACTGGGCCTCGGGCAACTTGTAGGTACCCTCCTGCTCTACCGGGTTCTGCGTGGCGATGATGGTAAACACGGGGCTCATCGGGTGGGTAACACCGTCGACGGTAACCTGGCCCTCCTGCATCACCTCGAACAGCGCGGCCTGGGTCTTGGCCGGCGCGCGGTTAATCTCGTCGGCCAGCACCACGTCGGCGAATACCGGCCCGGGGTGGAAGTCAAAGTCTGAGGTCTTCATGTTGTACACCGTGGTGCCCAAGACGTCGCTCGGCATGAGGTCGGGGGTAAACTGCACCCGCGAGAACGTCGCGTCGACCAGGCGGGCCATGAGCCGCGCCATCAGGGTTTTGGCCACGCCGGGCACGCCCTCTATCAGCACGTGGCCGCCGGCTACGAGGGTGGTAAGCAGCAGGTCGGTGGCCTGGGCCTGGCCTACTATAGTCTGGGCGATACTGGCGCGCAGGGCCTGTATCTTCTCGGCGCTGGGCGCCATGGTGTTGGATAGTTCTTCCATATCTATTAGTTCTCCTTTAGCTTATCGTGGGGTTTATAGTCGCTGTGTCAGTTCGTCCATCTGCCGTACAAGCCTCATCATGGTGGCATCGTCTACCTGTAGCTGTTGGTCGCGCAGATTGCGTATCTCGGTCAACAGCCGGCGTATGTCGGCCACGGGCAGCCCGGTGAGCTGGGCCACCTCCTCTATGCTGGCCTCCAGCCTCCGGCGGTCGGTCAGGTCTATATCCTCGTCGGTGCGCAGCGTGTCGGTCAGGGCCGCGTAGCGCTTCAGCACCAGGTCGGCGTTGTCATGGCGTTCAAAGTAGAGACGGCCGATGAGCTTTACAAACTCCAGGTCATTGTTGGCGGGAGCCGCGATGATGGGTATGACGCGCTGGCGGCGCTTGGCGGTGAAGACGAAGAACAGCACAAGACCCACCAACAGCGTGTAGTAAGCCCAGCGCAGCGCGGGGTGCGCGGCGATGAATGACAGAGCCGTCTTGTTGTGCTTGTCGGCCTCAGTGCCTATCACGGCTCCGCCAGCCATCGACGCGTCGAGCCTCACGGTGGCGCGGGCCGACAACAGGTTCATCAGCCTGAGCACGTAGGGTCTTGATGCAGAGTCCAGGATGCCATAGTTGGTAAACAACAGTGGCGTACTCACCAGCACCAGCCGTCCGCGCCCGCGTGGATACAGGGCGGCTACCGTGAAGTGATGGCCAGGGGGCTGATCCATATAGCTGTGGCCCTTGGCCATGTAGGCTATGGCGCGCATCTTGCCACGGTGGGCGCGGGCCGTGTCGCTCTCAATATAGCTGCAGACGAGGTCGTCCAGCACGCGATACTCGGCATTGGCATAGCGAGGGCCGGCCTGTCGGCAACGGGTGTCGGCAGTCTGGACGCGGGGGCTATACCTATAATATATAGTGTCGTAGATGTAGGGGCTGTGCTTAGCGATACCGCGGGCTACGTACTGTAAGTCAAAGTGGTTGTAGGTAGTGGTGCCCATGTGGTAGACCGCGTAGGCCGAGTCGCCGGGCGGGATGTCTACACCCACCAGCATGACCGTGGCACCCCGACTGAGCAGACGGTTGATGTCGGCCACGTTGGCCGAGGTAAGGCGGGCCTCATCGGTCACCACTAACACATTGCGCAGCACCGAGTCGTGGGCTACCTGTCGCAGCGTGGTGCCTTCGGCCTGGTAGCCCCGGGGCAGCGTCTGCGCCATCAGACTGTCAAAGACATAGCTTCCAAAGGGGTTCTTGTCGTCGTGGGCAAACGTGGGTGTCCAGTCAAACCGATGGGGCATGGCCATCTGAAATACGATGACAGCAACCACTAATGCCACGATGAACAGGAGGTAACGGGTGGTGTTCTTCATGCCGGTCCTCCTTTCTCCTCGGTGGGCGGGCACACCGCCTGCTGCCACCGCAGCATCTGGCTGACCTCGGCTTGCTGACAGGCGTATCCGCCATAGCGCACTTGCAGGAAGAGCAGGGTAAGCTGGCGGAAGCTGTCATCGCCCAGCTCGCGCACATACTGCATCGGGGCCTTGGACCTAATCCACTTGATACGGCCCGCGTCGCTCAGCCGGCGCAGGGTCTGCAGGTATATCAGCCTTACGGTGGCTGCGTAGTCGGCCCGACTCATGGCGCGTGCTATCAGGGCGTCAAAGTCTATGCCGTAGATGGTGTCCTCGGTCACGGTGTAGTCCAACTTGTCCTTAGCAGACCGCCGCATGAAGAGGGCGGGATGCCTGACGAGCAGGATGGCTACCACAGCACCCACGATGACCATCGTGGCGACAATCCAGAATATCAGCGTGCTGTCGGAGTCTATGTTCCAGTGGGTGGCGCTGGCCAACAGCGTCGTAAACCAGTCTGACAGCTGGTCCCATATCGACTTGGTGCTCTGCATCAGCTCACGACTGTAGTCGTAGGAGGCATCGGACTGCCACGGGGCGAGCACGATGCTGTCTACGGAGAGGGTATCTATGGGCATAGAGGTCATGGCTGGTACAGGCATGAGGGGATTCAGAGTTTGTCAAACTGGTCTATATCGCGCTCTAAAGCGGCATCGGCCGTAGGCGTGGTGTCGCCGGCCAGGCCCAAGTCATCCTCGGCTGGGCCCGATGGCTGCCCGTCGCCGAGGGCATCAAACTTGTCGACAGCCTCGTCCATCGATACGCCGTCAACCTTCTCGGCGGCATGACCATAGTAGAACCCTAAGCCCACCATCATAACCGCCATGGCCATATACATACCATAAAGAAACAGTACGCCGGTCAGGTAGTGGACCAAGACAAACCAGGTAGACGAGGTAAACGGCAGTGAACTCATGGACGAGTCTATCGTGGCCAGGGCAGACAGCATGGTGAGTCCCATGAACGGCATGCCCAACGCATAGCTTACCAGGGTAACGACCATGTAAAGCACGATGAGCATGCCCAGCAGTCCGCCCCACACGCGGAAGCCCAGGCGCACCGCCCGCTTGACCGATGGCCACAGGGCATCGGCCGTGAGGAGGTAGGAGGGCAGTATCAGCGTACAGGGGATGAACAGCACGGCGAGGGCCACGAAGAGCAGTACCACGAGGATGGATGCGCCTATTTGCAGGGAGCCATCGGTGGCGGCTATCAGCATGCCGCTGCCAACAAATGCAGCCACGAAGACTACCAGGCTTATGATGCCTACCAGCACGAGGGCCCCGGCCGACCTGCGGACATTGTGCCACAGCTGGGCCTTCATCTCTGTATAGCTGATGCCGTCTAAGCGGTTAGGGCGAGCCCAATATTGCTGCATCAGGGTATAGACCACGCCTGTAAGCAGGGCTGCCGCAAACAGCGAGACCGCCATCAGCAACAGATAGTTGGTGCCCAGTCCCACCAGGAAACTTATGTCTGACGAGGCATGGCTTGCCTCGCTGCTTATCTGGCCCATGAGCGTGGTATAGCACACACCGCCCACGATACACAGGGGCAACAGGAAGACCGAGAGGTAACGGAAAAGTGGACGGATGTTCTCGCTGATAAAGTCGAAGGTGGCCGATAGCTTCTCGGAGAAGCTGCGGCGCACATACAGGTCGATACGTGGACGGACGGTAGTTTTCATCTGTTTATGAATTGGTTGTTGTATGGGTTTTGCGATATACTTGACGGGGGTAGACGATGTAGTAGAACACCACAAAGGCGGCCGAGAGCAACACGATGATGAGCCGTGGCAAGACGGGCAGGGCGGCATGGCCGGTGAGGAAACCCTCTATGAAGCCCGCCACCACGAATACGGGCACCGTGCCTACCACTATCTTGAGCCCGCGCTTGGCGCTGAACCTGAAGGAGGCTACCCGGCTGTAGGTGCCTGGAAAGAGCCAGCCATTGCCCATGCAGATGCCGGCCGCACCGGCCACCACGATGGCCGAGATTTCGAGTGTGCCGTGGAGGAACACCGTGAGCAGCGAGTCTATGAACAGCCCATGCTGGGCGAAGAACATCTCGAAACTGCCTAACATCACCCCGTTGCCAAAGAGCATCAGTCCGGTACAGAGGCTGGTGAACACACCCACCACAAACACTAAGAACGACACATAGATATTATTGGCCGTGATGCTGGCAAACATCTCGCTGCCCGGGGCTGAACAGTAAACATCGAAAGGTTTGCCCGCAGCAATGTTGCGCAGCGTCATGTCGACATACGAGTCGCCTAAGATGACACGGCAGTAATCGGGGTCGGCCCACTGACCTACCACGCCTACCAGCATACTGACTAAGAAGATGACAAGGGAGGCCAGCAGCAACTTGCGGGCATGATAAAGGGTAAGGGGAACCTCCTGGGCCCAGTAGGTGACGATGCGCAGACGGCGCTCGCGCTTGTTGCGGTAGATGGCATTGTGCAGTACCACCGCCAAGTTATTCAGGTAAAGTGTAATGCGCGACGCGGGATAGTGGGTCTGGGCAAAGGCCAGGTCGGAGGTGACCCGTATGTACGCCGCCGATATGTCATCGGGCGTCTCGGTAAGCAGGTCGGCTGTCATAAGCTCTATGCGCTGCCACTCCTTAATGTTCTGGCGTATAAATACTATCTCTTTCACTGCACAGGTGGTTAAGACGGTTGGGGCGATGTGCCCCGTAGTGGCCTTAATGGCTACAAATATAGACAAAATGGGCGAAACGACAGGGCACTAACAGCTATTTTTTTCGCCGAGCCCTCATTTTTCTTGTTACAGGCAGTCCCGGCACCGCCCCTGTCAGCCTTCAAAGAGATTGCGACGGGGCATGGCGGGGCCGAACTTCTTGCGCAGACGCTCAAAGAGAGCCATCGTGTCGCGCGAGAAGGCATGACCCTTCCAGGTGCTGGTGTTGGTGATAAATACCCAGCACTCGCCGTCGGGATAGCGTATCACCAAGGCGCTGGTGCCTACCAGCGAACCCGTGCGAACCCAGGGCTTGCCCTTGGGGGTGTAGTTCCATCCTAAGGAGAAGTCGTGATCGGGCATCTCGCGGGTCATGGCTTCTACCGAGCGCCTGCTGATGATGTCGGGCACTACCGGGCAGCCGTCTATCGATGCCACTAAGCGGCACAACTCGGCCGCCGAGGCACACCAGGCACCGGCTCCAGCCAGACGGGGGATGTCGTTCTCGCCATAGCACTTCTCGACCAGGCGGCCGCTGTTGTTAAACTCGTATGTGGGCTTGCAGGTAAGGTGCATATAGTAACGGCTCTCGTTGGGCCGACGGTCGCGATAGTAGTTGCCGGCGATGTGGAAATCGTAGCAGCCGGCAGGCTCGAGCACCTGGGTACGCATGAAGCGCTCGTAGGACATGCCCGAGCGGCGGGCAATAATCTCTGAGAGGAGCATATACCCCAAGTTGCTGTACCGGCGGGCTGTGCCAGGGGTGTAGCCGAGGCGGCGGCGCAGCACGATGCCGAGCAGGGTACGGTGGTCGGGGGCCTCGGTAAGTCGGTTCTGCATCATGATGTAGCGGGTAGAGAACATGGGGTCGCCCGCGTAGTTGGTAAAACCAGCCTTGTGGCGCAACAGCTGCTCGACGGTGATGTCCAGATAGCGCTTGTCGGTGATGGCGTGGGTATAGGCGGTGTCGTTGAGTATGCCGTGGGGCCCGAAGACGCGGTCGGACAGCCTTAGCCGACCCATGTCGCACAGCTTCATCACGCCCACGGCCGTTACCAACTTAGAGACCGATGCCATGCGCATGATATGGCTCGGCTGCATCTCTACACCTTCGTCAGCCTTGCCGAAACCACGGGCATAGAGGAGCGAGTCGTTGCGGGAGATGGCCAGCTGGGCACCGTTAATCTCCCAGCGGCGCAGGTAGCGCTCCATAATGGAGTCCATGTCGTGTAGTTCAGGACTGCTGCCCACCTCGTTGCTGAGCGAGTCGTTAAGATGTACGCCCGTGGCGCGCAGGGTGTCGGCCCCGGTATGTGTGCCCGTACACGCGCACGAACAGCGGCTGATGGCCACGATGACCAGCACCACCACCGTAAGGCAGCCGGCGCACGACAGCCTGACGCGGGTGCGGTATTGTTCTCTTATCCTATACTTCTTCATGTGTAATGCAAAATTAGCAAAATATACGCGATAATGAGCAGACATAGCCTAAAATCTTGCTGCGCCACCTCCCTCATTATCAACATACCAGCATCGGTATCCCGATATCCCACCATGACCTCGGCGGCCTACATTATTATATTAAGGATACCATCTCTTCATAGCTTAACTATAGAAGTAGTCATCGTTGCTCTCTCCACCCTCAAAATCTACAAATTACTGAATAAATCGTCTACAAATTACTGAATAAGACACCCACAAATTACTGAATAATTCCAAAATGGCAGTAAAACACCTTGCGATTGTGGCTGCCTCTGCGGCGCGTATTCGCCTTATATCGGTGTAGGTTACTGCCGTGCCAGCTTTTGATGTCTCTATGAGAACAATTGGACTTCTCTACGTTCCTGATAACGAGGCTGGAAGACTGGCGTAGTGGCTCACGTGGCCATAGCCGACGCACCCACCCCTATAGCCATTACTATGTGTTCGCCCTCTGGTTTTTCGGGGGAAGCATTTTTTGTCTTTCATCCTCGCCCGGCAACGATTCGGCGGACGGACAGCGCAACAGGCCCTCGCGGGTGGCCTGTTGCACCATGTCGACCATGTTGCGGGCGTGGAAACGGCGCATGAGGCGCTTACGGTAGTACTCGATGGTATTCTCACTAAGGCACAGACGGGTAGCTATCTCCCTGCTGGGCAGTCCCTGGGCCAACAGTTCTAATACCGAGGTCTCGCGGACGCTCAGACCACAGGTCAGGGCCTGGTCGGCAATGGCCTGGAAACGCGGACTGAGATACACGCCGCCCTCGCGCACACTGGCCACCGCGGCCAACAGCAGCGCGGGGGGCTCGCTCTTGAGCACCACACCAGCCATGGGGGCGTGCTGGAGCTGGCGGGCCACCCATAGCTCCTCGTGCATGGTGTAGACGATGACGCGGGTGTGCGGACTCTGAGCCGCGATGGCGGCCAGCAGACTGATGCCGTCGGCGCCGGGCAAATCCAGGTCTATTACAGCCGCCGAGTAGCTATAGGGACTGGCGGTGAGGGTGCGCAGCACGCCATCGGCCGTGGTGGCGGTATCTATCAGCACCCCGGGCAGGGTCGACAGCAACGTGCGGATGCCCTGGAGCACGATACGGTGGTCGTCGGCCACCAAGAGGTGGGTAGTTATCGGCGTAGTGTCAGTATCTGTCGGCATATATCGTCGTGGTATTGGTAAGTAAGGGTGGCGTGGATGGCACGGACGCGCTCGGAGAGCGACTGGCTGCCAGCGCCGTCGCCCTGGTGGCCGAGGTAGCCATCGTTCTCGATGACCAGCTGGTGGGCCGAGAGTTCTACGTGGATATAGGTGGCGTGGGCATGGCGACGGATATTGGTAACCGTCTCCTGGAGCACGCGGTAAAGCTGAAAGGCCACATGGGGAGCCACTACCACGCCGGGGGTGCTGCTGAAGGTGGCACCGGCAACGGTCTGCAAGTAGGCGCGGGCACACTCCTGAAACGAGGTATGGGCAAACCGGGGCGGCATAAGTTCGTGACTGATGCGCCGCACGTCCTGATGCAGGTCGCGGAGCATCTGGGCCGACTCCTCGACGGGCTGCGAGCTGAGGCAGAGCGACAGCCCGAGTAAGTCGCCGGCAATGCCGTCGTGGAGTTCATGGCCCAGGCGGTCGCGCTCTTGCTCCATACCCTCGATATAACGGCGGGCACTCCTGAGGCGGGCACCGCGGCGTACGAGCCACACGACGGCCCCGAGCACCACGCAGGCCACGGCCACCACAGCCAGAATGGCTAACAACCGGTTCTGGCGTGCTGAGAGACGGGCTATCTCCAACTCCTTCTGCGCGGTGTCAAACCGGGCCGTAAACTCGCTCAACTGGCTGTCTATGGCCGTCTGGGCCATCGAGTCCTTCGCGGCCAGGGCCTGCTCGTAGCACTTGGCGGCCAGGGTGGGCTGGTGCAGGTCGGCATAGTTGCGCGCCATGATGGTATAGAGGCGGTCGGGCGGTGTAATCAGCCCCTTGGGGCGCAGGCTGAGCATCAGCTGCTGCACGGCGATACTCTCGCGGTAGCGGCCCAACTGCCGCAGCACCAGAAACTTCTCCTCTAAATAGCCCTGGCCCTCGGGCGAGGCGGGGCTGACCCTTCGGAAGAGTGTATCGCATACGGCTATGTAATGGTCGATGGAGTCGGCCAAGACCGCAGACCGCTTGTGGGCGGGGGCGGTGGTCTTCATCTTCAGGAAGTAGTCTATGATGGCCGTATAGCCTTTGAGCATATAGTTGGGACGGTGCTGGCGGCGGGCCTCGGCGGCCATGGTGCGCAGGGTGGCTATGGCCTCGGCATAGCGGGCCCTCAGGGTGAGTATGCTGCCATACGTGTAGTCGCAGTACATAATCATGTCGATGTCGCGGCTGGCATGGGCGGTCCGGGTGGCCCACCGGGCATAACGCTCGGCCTCGGCTACCCTGCTGGTGTTGGCATACAGGATGGCTATGCTACACAGCACGTGCGAGAGTTCTGACTTATCGCCTGACTGCTGTGCCAATGCCAGCGCCTGCTGATAACAATAGAGGGCCGAGTCGGCATGCTCGGTAATGCGGTAGGCCACGCCCTGGTTGGTGAGGGCTACAGCCTCGGCCACGCGGTCGCCCCGGCGATGGGCCAGGTGCTGGGCACGTCGGTAGGAACTGAGGGCGCGGTCGTACTGACCCGCCTGAAGCAGCGAGTCGCCCTGCTCGTTGTACTGCTCACAGGCATCGGTCTGTGCCCAGAGCGTGGGGCCACACAGGACCATGATGAGGACTAAGATATACTTCATACGTATAATATAATTAAGGTATAAGGGCCGACACCCTGACAGCGGCGGCTGATTGACGGGACTAAGTTACAAATAAATTGACAGAAAGCAGACGTGTGGCGACGATTATTTTCCATCCCTCAGTCTATCGCGGTTCGGGCCGCGGTGACCAACAGCCCGCTACGGTAAGCCTTGCCCACCAGGTGGGCGGCATTGCGCACGCCTAATTTGGCAAAGAGGCTCTTGCGGTGGTA
Source organism: uncultured Prevotella sp. (assembly GCA_934204655.1). GTDB lineage: Bacteria > Bacteroidota > Bacteroidia > Bacteroidales > Bacteroidaceae > Prevotella. The sequence goes on from CAKPZJ010000007.1 coordinate 49,109, forward strand.
CTCTATGGTATTCTCGGACACAAAGAGGCGGCCAGCAATCTCGACAGAGGTCAAACCATACGATATAAGCTCGAGAACTTGGTGTTCCCGAGCTGACAGGTGTATCTCCAAATCGTGGCCTTGCTGCATCCCTTATCGTACAAATGGTCTAACAAATTTAGGCATTTATCGCTGTACGCACCATGGTTTGCAGCCACAATCCATCTGACATCAAGACAAAACTACGGGCACCCGTAGGCTCGCCGCCAACGGCATTACGGAAAACCGTAGTCATAAAGAGCCGCCCCGGCATGGTATTCCGAATTTTTCTTACTACCACTGGCTCTCTGGAGGTCATCTCCACGGTTTGGGAGACCGATAAATATCGGACCGACATTCATATTTGGCAAAAAAATGACTACTTTTGCAGACAAAATAGTAAACTATGGGATTTTTTCAGTCTACCAAAAATCAAGTCGGAAGGGACTTTGGAAAAGTTATCAGCAACGCCGTCTTTGGCGATAAGCATGCCTCGGTGTATCGGCGGGCTCAGGCAGAGGCTCGTCAGGCGCAACGGGAAGAGCAGCGACAGCAAGACCGTCTGAGCAATCTGGACAGGGCGGTACTCGGCAACGTAGACAAAGTGCTGGCCACGACCGTACCTACCGATGTGAACGCCATCTGCAACGCTCTGGATCTGTTTCACTCGCAGATGACCATCAATGGCTGGAAACCCATCGTGCTGAGCGAACAGGCGGCCGAGAACAAAATCAACAACAAATATCCCGAAGCCTGCTACTGCAAGTTTCAGCAGCTCCTGTTCAGACTAAAAACCACCCGCTGCCCTCAAGATATATACAGCCACTACGCTGCCATCCTGAAAACGATACAGCGAAAAAGGCTGTGGGGCAGATTCTGCCATCTATTCATCCTCCTCTCTACCTGCGTAGCCCTCACCCTCTTCTTCCTCATCCTATCGGCACTCGGGTAGGCCATCGCCCCATTCCGCGAGCCCCCCACCCCACCAGCCGGAGCCCTCTTTATCAGCCTACCCGATCATCTGGCAAGGCAATTAGTGTCGTTTATAAGCCTTTTGCGCTGCTGATAAAGGATAAAAAGACGAAAATGCTTGCAGGGATGCAAAATAATACGTAACTTTGCACCATTCAGAGGAATGAGGGGCCCTGCAAGGGTTCCTCATTTTGTATTAATAAAAACTGTATGATAGACAAAAACGTTGTAAAGAGTGTAGTAGAAGAGTGGCTCAAGGACAAGGACTATTTCCTGGTAGACATTGAGATTAGCCCAGATAACCGCATCGTGGTAGAGATAGACCATGCCGACGGCGTGTGGATAGAGGACTGCGTGGAGCTGAGCCGCTATGTCGAGGAGCATATCAGCCGAGACACAGAGGACTACGAACTCGAGGTAGGCTCGGCCGGTCTGGGACAGCCGTTCAAGGTGGCGCAGCAGTACATCAACTTTATCGGTGAGAACGTAGAGGTTATGGACGCCGAGGGTAAAAAGGTGAAAGGCGTGCTGAAGAGCGTAGACGGCAACGACTTCGTGGTGACCACCACGGAGAAGGTTAAGGTGGAAGGAAAGAAGCGCCCGCAGATGCAAGAGGTGGACCACCACTATCAGATGGACAAAGTGAAATATACTAAATACTTAATAAGTTTCAAATAAGGCTATGGCAGCAAAGAAAGCAAGCGAAGAGACAATCAGCATGATTGATACCTTCAAGGAGTTTAAGGATACCAAGAATATAGACCGCACTACGCTGGTAAGCGTGCTCGAAGAGAGTTTTCGCAACGTACTGGCCAAGATATATGGTAGCGACGAAAACTTTGACGTAATCGTCAACCCTGATAAAGGCGACTTCGAGATATACCGCAACCGCGTCGTGGTCGAGGATGGCAAGGTCGAGGACGAAAATAAGGAGATAAGCCTGACTGATGCACGCAAGATAGAGCCTGACTACGAAGTCGGCGAGGATGTCTCCGAGAGTGTCGACTTTGCTAAGTTCGGCCGCCGCGCTATCTTAACCCTCCGCCAGACCCTGGCTTCTAAAATACTGGAGCTGGAGCACGACTCCTTATATAATAAGTACAAGGACCGCGAGGGCCAGGTCATCTCGGCCGAGGTTTACCAGATATGGAAGCGCGAAGTGCTGCTCGTAGACGACGAGAACAATGAGCTGATACTGCCCAAGTCTGAGCAGATACCCTCTGACGTGTACCGCAAGGGCGAAACTATCCGCGCCGTGATAGAACGTGTGGACAACGAGAACAACAACCCCAAGATAATCCTGAGCCGTACCAGTCCTAAGTTCCTGGAGCGCCTGCTCGAGGCCGAGGTGCCCGAGATAGCCGACGGACTCATCGTCATCAAGAAGATAGCCCGTATGCCCGGAGAGCGCGCCAAGGTGGCCGTAGAGAGTTTTGACGACCGCATAGACCCGGTAGGTGCCTGCGTGGGTGTCAAGGGTAGCCGTGTACACGGTATCGTACGCGAACTGGGCAACGAGAACATCGATGTCATCAACTGGACAGCCAATACCAAGCTCTATATACAGCGCGCACTGAGCCCCGCACGCATCAACAGCATCAACGTGAACGAAGAGGAGCACAAGGCCGAGGTATATCTGCAGCCAGAGGAGGTGAGCCTGGCCATAGGACGTGGCGGTATGAACATCAAGCTGGCTTCGATGCTCACCGAGTACACCATTGACGTATTCCGCGATGTAACCGACAACGAGGCCGAGGAAGACATCTACCTGGACGAGTTCTCTGACGAGATAGACCAGTGGGTTATCGACGCCGTGAAGGCTCTGGGTCTGGATACGGCCAAGCAGGTGCTCAACGCGCCCCGCGAGATGCTGATAGAGAAGGCCGACCTGGAAGAGGAGACCGTAGACCACATGCTGGAGGTACTGCGTGAAGAATTTGAACAATAAACTACAATAATAAAGAGGTATAATTGATGAGTATCAGATTAAATAAAGCATTAAGAGAACTGAATATAGGACTCCAAACGGCAGTGGAGTTCCTGGAGAAACGGAAAGAACTGGGCGAAGTGAAGTCGGAGCCCAGTTTCAAGCTGAACGACGCTCAGTACGCAGCCCTCCTGGAAGCATTCAAGCAGGACGCTGACGTACGCAACAAGGCCGAGCTGCTCACACAGAAGAAGACGCAGGTCAAGAAGCAAGTCAGCAGCGAGAAAGCAAAGTCGGCTGACGAGCTGCTGAAACGCCAGACGCAGAAATTCACCATGGTGGGCAAGATAGACCTGGACAATCTGGGTAAGAAGCCTAAGGCCACCGCATCTGCTGCTCCTGCCTCTGAAAAACCGGAAGCGAAGACTGCTGCCGTGAGTCAAGCGCCGGAAAAGAAAACCGCTCCTGCCAAGGCCGAGGCCAAGCCGGCCGAGAAGCCGAAAGCTACCCCGGAGCCTAAGGTGGTGGCCGAGAAGCCCAAGGCCACCGAGGCTGAGAAGAAGACCGCCGAGCCTGCCAAGGTAGTGGCCGAGAAAACTCCAGCAGCCGTCACGGAGAAGCCAGAGGCCGTCGCCAGCAAGCCCGCGACCAATGTTTTCAAACTGAAGACTGAAACCAAGATAAGCAACGCACCTAAGGTGAACGTACTGGGCAAGATAGATTTGGATGCCATCAACCAGAGCACTCGTCCGAAGAAGAAGACCAAGGAGGAGAAGCGCAAGGAGCGCGAGGAGAAGGCTCAGCAGAAGAACGGCGAGAAGAAGAAGCGCCAGCGCATAGGCAAGGAGCGCGTAGACATTAACGCCGAGGCAGAGAACAGCCGTAAGAAGAAGGCCAACGGCAACAATGGCAACAACAATAATAACGGTAACAACAATAAGAATAATGGTAAGAACCGCAAGCGCAACCAGAAGCCGTTGGAAGTAGACGACGAGGCTGTAGCACGTCAGGTTAAGGAGACCCTGGCACGTCTTACCAACAAGAACCAGAACAAGAAGGGTGCCAAGTACCGTAAGGAAAAGCGCGAGGCAGTACAGGAAAAACTCTCTGCTGAGGCTAAGGCCGAGCGCAAGGAGAGCAAGACGCTGAAGCTGACCGAATTTGTAACCGTAAGTGAGCTGGCCACGATGATGGACATAAGCGTCACCCAGGTTATATCGACCCTTATGGGCGTGGGCATCATGGTGTCTATCAACCAGCGCCTCGATGCCGAGACCATCAACCTGGTGGCCGAGGAGTTCGGGTTCAAGACCGAGTACGTGAGCGCCGAGGTACAGGAAGCAGTAAGCGTGGAGGAAGACGATGAGGCCGACCTGGTGCCCAGAGCACCTATCGTAACCGTGATGGGCCATGTAGACCATGGTAAGACATCGCTGCTGGACCACATACGCAATACCAACGTCATAGCCGGCGAGGCTGGTGGCATCACCCAGCATATCGGTGCCTACGGCGTCACGCTGAAGAACGGCCGCAAGGTGACCTTCCTCGACACCCCTGGTCACGAGGCATTTACCGCCATGCGTGCCCGTGGTGCCCAGGTTACCGATATAGCCATTATCATTATCGCTGCCGATGACTCTGTGATGCCCACCACCAAGGAGGCCATCGCCCATGCTCAGGCAGCTGGCGTGCCTATGGTGTTTGCCATCAACAAGATAGACAAACCGGGTGCCAACCCCGACAAGATACGTGAGGACCTGGCCAACATGAACTTGTTGGTTGAGGAGTGGGGCGGCAAGTACCAGTGCCAGGAGATTAGCGCCAAGAAAGGTATCGGCGTAGACGAGCTCATGGAGAAAGTGCTGCTCGAGGCCGACATGCTGGATCTGAAAGCCAACCCCAACCGCAAGGCCGTGGGTACCATCATCGAGTCGTCGCTCGACAAGGGTCGCGGCTACGTGAGCACCGTACTGGTGAGCAACGGTACCCTCAAGGTGGGCGACTACGTGATAGCCGGAACCAGCTGGGGCCGTATCAAGGCCATGTTCAATGAGCGCAACCAGCGCATAGAGTGTGCCAAGCCCGCCGAGCCAGCCATCATACTGGGCCTGAACGGAGCGCCCACGGCTGGCGACGCGTTCCATGTACTCGACTCGGAGCAGGAGGTACGCGAGATAGCCAACAAGCGCGAGCAGCTGCAGCGCGAACAGGGTCTGCGTACTCAGAAGCGCCTCTCGCTCGACGACATCTCGCACCGTATTGCCCTTGGCTCGTTCAAGGAGCTTAATATCATCGTCAAGGGCGACACCGACGGTAGTATCGAGGCCCTGAGTGACTCGTTTATCAAACTCTCGACAGAGAAGGTTAACGTCAACGTGATACACAAGGCCGTGGGCCAGATATCAGAGAGCGATGTAACCCTGGCCGACGCATCCGACGCCATCATCGTGGGCTTCCAGGTGCGTCCCTCGGCAGCCGCCCGCAAGCAGGCTGACCAGGAGGGAGTAGAGATTAACACCTACTCGGTTATCTACGATGCCATAGACGATGTCAAGTCGGCTATGCAGGGTATGCTCGACAAGGTAAAGAAGGAGATTGTAACCGGCCAGGTAGAGGTTAAGCAGGTATATAAGATCTCCAAAGTGGGCGTAGTGGCCGGCTGTCTGGTAACAGAGGGCAAGGTACACAGCAAGGACAAGGCCCGCGTGATACGCGACGGCATTGTGGTGAAGACGGCGCCTATCGACTCGCTGAAGCGTTACAAGGACGATGTCAAGGAAGTGCCCACGGGTATGGAGTGTGGTATCAGCCTGGTTAACTACAGCGACATCCAGGAGGGCGACATCCTCGAGACCTTTACCGAAATCGAGGTGGAGCAGAAACTCTAACACGGGCAGGATAGCCATCCCTCTGACGGATAAGGCTATATGCAATAATATAGGTAGTGGCATCCTGTTCGATGAAGAGGGTGTCACTATCATGGTTATAAATAGTTCCCGCATGACCGATGAGGTCAGACTGGGATTTACCAAGTGTCACGGACACACACAGACAAATGGCAGAAAAAGTAAAGAACGAGTTTGTCAAGCAGGTAGCCGATCAGAAATACGAGTTCGGCTTTACCACCAATGTGCAGACAGACATTATTGATAAGGGCCTCAACGAGCAGGTGGTTCGCCTCATCTCGCAGAAGAAGGGCGAGCCCGAGTGGCTGCTCGACTTCAGGCTCCGGGCTTTCCGTCACTGGCTCACGCTCGAACAGCCCACATGGGGGCATGTACATGTGCCAGAGATAGACTATCAGGCCATATCCTACTATGCCGACCCGATGGCCAAGAAGCCCAAGAACGATAAGATAGACCCCGAGCTGGAAAAGACTTTCGACAAGTTGGGTATCCCCCTGGAGGAGCGGCTGGCTCTGAGCGGCACGGCCGTGGACGCCATCATGGACTCGGTATCCGTGAAGACCACATTCAAGGACCAGCTGCGCGCCAAGGGTGTCATCTTCAGCAGCATAGGCGAGGCCGTGAAAGAGCACCCTGACCTGGTGCGCGAGTACCTTGGCTCGGTGGTTCCCTATCGTGACAATTTCTTCGCGGCCCTTAACAGCGCCGTGTTCAGCGATGGTTCCTTCGTCTATATCCCTAAGGGCGTAAGGTGCCCGATGGAGCTCAGCAGTTACTTCCGTATCAACGCGCGCAATACGGGCCAGTTCGAGCGCACGCTCATTGTGGCCGAGGACGACAGCTACGTCTCCTACCTGGAGGGCTGTACCGCCCCGATGCGCGATGAGAACCAGCTGCACGCTGCCATCGTCGAGATAATAGTCAAGGACAATGCCGAGGTAAAATACTCTACCGTACAGAACTGGTACCCGGGCGACGAGCACGGCAAAGGTGGCGTGCTCAACCTGGTTACTAAGCGCGGCGACCTGCGGGGTGTCAACTCCAAGCTCAGTTGGACCCAGGTCGAGACGGGCTCGGCCATTACGTGGAAATACCCTTCTTGCGTGCTACGCGGCGACAACTCGCAGGCCGAGTTCTATTCTGTTGCCGTAACCAACCATTATCAGGAGGCCGACACGGGTACCAAGATGATACACATCGGCAAGAACACCAAGAGCACCATCATCTCCAAAGGTATCTCGGCTGGTCACAGCCAGAACTCTTACCGTGGACTGGTGCGTGCCACCAGTAACGCCGACAACGCCCGCAACTATAGTTCGTGCGACTCGTTGCTGTTAGGTTCCGACTGTGGTGCCCACACCTTCCCCTACATGGACATACACAACGACAGTGCCATCGTGGAGCACGAGGCAACCACCTCCAAGATATCCGAGGACCAGTTGTTCTACTGCAATCAGCGCGGCATACCCACCGAGCAGGCCGTGGGCCTCATCGTGAACGGCTACGCCAAGGAGGTACTCAACAAGCTGCCCATGGAGTTTGCCGTAGAGGCACAGAAGCTGCTCAGTGTATCACTCGAAGGAACTGTAGGATAAATCTGGGTTATCTAAAATCTCAATATAAGGGCTATGAGTTATCAATCAATAGACACTTTACAAAACACGCTTAAAGATACCGTCTTCGCGCATACCAAAGATGCCAAGAAAGCTGCTGGTAGAGCGCTGGGGACTATCGTAGAGCTAATAACTTATTATTTGCTCAGAGAGTGGGGGGTGTCCGATAATATAGCTATTGAGAGAGGGCTTCCCGAATTTGGTGACAAGGAAATTCTACACCATGTCGAATTTACTTTGCATCCAGTTCTAAGACTTTCAAAAGTAACTGCGGATAGTCTCCCTATAACCTCTTCCAAAATAATAAAGTGCCTGAGTGAAGATATGGTTGCTCCCTTTGAACGGAAGAAAAGCAATAGACTTTTAGACACCAACCATATTTTACGAAACTCATGCCTTTTGGCCGAAAATCAGGATGAGTTGTTAGTTGCCAACCTGTATGAAGATGGTATTCATGTTGCCCTGCAACGAAACACTCCATTTGCCATGGTCGAATGTAAGCGAGTAGGCGTAGAGGAAGGTCTCAAGAAGGGGCCGCAGACCATAGAAAAGGCAAAGCAAGGTGCCTATGTAGCTCAAATGACCTCTTCCTTACAGAAGATATGGGTAGACGGTCAACGGTATGGTCTTGTCTACCAAAATAATGTCCCTCTGATAAAACCCTATCAGCAGCTCCTGGAGGAAGTAATAGCCAGCGACACTCCACTGCGCGACTTCATCCTGTCCATCGGAGTTGTCAGCAATCATGGTAATTGGTTTTCCGCGGAGAATAAGAATAAAGAGATGAAAGTGCTGGCCAACTCATACGATTGGCTTCTGTTCCTAACAGATGCAGGGCTGGCCGAGTTTGTCACCTCCCTGCTTCTTGCTCCAGAGCCACAGTACCAAGCAGTAAGAGAATCCTTTATCGCAAGCTATCAAGAAGGGAAAAAGGAGAATGTCTTCACAAAGACTAAAATAAATATAGACGCTCATAGTGCCTTGTGCGATTTCTTCCACAGGCACAGGGAACAGATAGAAAATTGGTTTAATGTGATAACACCAGACCAGCAAGATATAACAAATCTTAGAACGTCACTGATTAGATTGACTAACAAGAACTGGGAGGAAAATGTATGACAGCAGGAAGACATGTTAACACTATGAGTCAAAGTTGGGGTACTCCTCCTAAATATGTCAATGCCATAAAGCGATTTTGGCATGGGCACATCGGGCTGGATCCCTGCTCCAATGAATATTCTATCGTCCATGCAGACACTGAATTTCTGCTTCCACTGAACGATGGGTTGAAAGAGATATGGAACTACAAGACAATTTATGTAAACCCACCGTATGGAGCAGACCGGCAGAGAGGGACAACGATTAAAGACTGGTTGGCAAAATGCGTGGAAAGTCACATCAAGTATGATGCCGAGGTCATCGCCTTGGTGCCCGTAGCACCCAATACTGGGCACTGGAAGAACTACGTGTTCGGGCAAGCCACTGCTATATGTTTTCTGTACGACACCAGGCTCCGTTTCCTAGAGAATGGGCAAGATACTGGCAAGGGTGCGCCCATGGCTTGCTGCTTAATCTATTGGGGAAGAGAGAAGAAACGTTTTTTGGAGCACTTTTTAGAATATGGAGCAACGGTAGATATATCTACTTTGCATGACAAAAAAATAGGTATTAACAAGAAAGAGCCGGCTTTAGAGTTTGCCGTAGAGGCACAGAAGCTGCTCAGTGTATCACTCGAAGGAACTGTAGGATAATATGTATCGACTCATACTGACAATACTGATGGTCACGGTGACGTTAGGACAGGTGGCCGCACAGGACATATACCGCTACAAGCGCAACGGCGAGTACAAGGACGACTCGCAGGCACGCTGGTCTATCGATGCGCACATCGGCGGCAACGCCACCATCAGCGCCCACCGCTCGGATGGCAACGCCCCTCTGTACCGCATAGGCTCTACCAACCAGACAGGCATGCTCACCAGTCTTCATGCCGAGTACTATGTGCCCAACAGCCAGTGGAGCGTCAAGGCTGGTTATGAGCACGAGGAGATAAGCTATCTCAAGGGCGATGCCAACTATGACCTGAACCAGCTGATGGTCGGCGGCCGATGGCGCCCTGCCCCCGGTGACTGGTGGGTACAGCCCTATGTGGGCGCCGACGTACTCTGGGCGATAGACGCTGAGCACGACAACCTGGACGGCGATGTCACGATGACCCAGGAGCGCTACCAGTATCACATCGGTGGTCAGATGCGTATGCCCCGCTTCAGCGCCGCCCCCGTAGTGGGTGCCGATGTCTACATCTTCAGTCATATAGCCCTTCAGGTTCAGTATGGCTTCCGTCTCGGGTTCGGCTCTCACTGCCATGCTGCCTATACCGACAACAGAGGGGAAGGCAGTACCATCTATCATGGTCAGATACACCGCCATGTTTTCTCCGTGGGACTTAAAGTGGACTTCCCCTTCCACTTTACCGAGGGCGACGGCCGCAGACTACTCCAGGGAATACTCGATTCGTATTAATAATCATATAGATATAATTACAAGATATGTTAGAGGTAAGAAATCTGCATGCCACCATTGCAGGAAAAGAAATACTGAGAGGCATTAACCTCACCATAGCCGACGGTGAGATACACGCCATCATGGGTCCCAACGGCTCGGGCAAGTCTACGCTGAGCGCAGTGCTCACGGGCAATCCGCTCTACACCGTTACCGAGGGCGAGGCCATCTTCAACGGCAAGGACCTGCTCGCCATGAAGCCCGAGGACCGCGCCCGCGAGGGGCTGTTCCTCTCCTTCCAGTATCCGGTAGAGATTCCGGGCGTTTCGATGACCAACTTTATGAAGGCAGCCGTCAATGCTAAGCGCGAGTACCAGGGCCTGGAGCCACTCAACGCCAGCGAGTTTATCAAGCTGATGCGCGAGAAACGCAAGATAGTAGAGCTGGACAGCAAGTTGGCTCACAGAAGTGTAAACGAGGGCTTCTCGGGCGGAGAGAAGAAGCGCAACGAGATATTCCAGATGGCTATGCTCGAGCCTAAGCTCAGCATACTCGACGAGACCGACTCGGGGCTGGATGTGGATGCCATGCGCATCGTGGCCGACGGTGTCAACAAGATGCACACCCCTGAGACATCGGCCATTGTCATCACCCACTACGAGCGACTGCTCGACATGATACGCCCCAACGTGGTACACGTACTTTACAAGGGCCGCATCGTCAAGACTGCCGGTCCTGAGCTGGCCAAGGAGATAGAACAGCGCGGCTACGACTGGATCAAGGCCGAGGCCGATAACGAAGACTAAGCCCGTAATACCCCTTAATTATGAAAAGCGAACAACAGTATATAGATCTGTACACAGCGTGTGCCGAGATGATTAACACCCACTCGGCCCCCGTGATGAACCGCCTGCGCGAGGCGGCCTTTGCCGACTTCAAGCGGCTCGGCTTTCCCACGCGCAAGGTAGAGCGCTACAGATATACCGACATTGCCAAGCTGTTTGAACCCAACTACGGGCTAAACCTTAACCGCCTGGACATACCGGTAGACCCCTACGACGTATTCAGGTGCGATGTGCCCAACCTGAGTACTTCCCTCTATTTTGTCATCAACGATAGCTTCTATTCCAAGCAGTTGCCACAGGCACACCTGCCCGAGGGTGTCGTCATCGACTCTCTGAGCCGCGTGGCTGCCACCCGCCCCGAACTGGTAGAACCCTACTACGGACACATAGCCCCCACGGCTACCGACGCGCTTACCGCCCTCAATACCATGCTGGCCCAGGACGGCCTGTTTATCTACGTGCCTAAGAACGTGAGGATGGAGCGCACCGTACAGATCATCAACATCCTGCGCTCCGACGTCGATCTGATGGTCAACCGCCGTGTCCTCATGGTCATCGAGCAGGGCGCTGAGGCCCGCTTCCTCTTCTGCGACCATGCTGCCGACGACCGCCGTTTCTTAGCTACCCAGGTGATAGAGGCTTACGTGGGCGACAACGCCAGCCTGGACCTCTACTGCCTGGAAGAGACCCACATACGCAACACCCGTACCAGCAACGTGTATATAGAGCAGCAGGCCAACAGCCGCGTCAACCACAATGTGATAACTCTGCACAACGGCGTTACCTGCAACCACCTGGACCTGACCTTCAAGGGCGAGGGGGCCGAGTGCCGCTGCAACGGCTGCGTGATAGCCGACAAGACACAGCATGTAGATAACAACACGCTCATAGACCACCAGGTGGGCCACTGTACCAGCAACGAACTGTACAAATATGTCCTCGACGGCGAGGCTGTGGGTGCCTTCGCCGGTCGTGTCCTGGTGCGCCACGGTGCCCAGAAGACCACCTCGCAGGAGACTAACCAGAACCTTTGCGCCACCCGTACTGCCCGCATGTTTACCCAGCCCATGCTTGAGATTTACGCCGATGACGTGAAGTGTGCCCACGGCAGTACGGTGGGCCAGCTCAACGATGCCGCCCTCTTCTACATGCGCCAGCGCGGCATCAGCCTTGAGGAGGCCCGTCTCTTGCTCGAATTTGCCTTTATCAACGAGGTTGTCGACACTATCCAGCTCGAACCGCTCAAGGACCGCCTCCACTATCTTGTCGAGAAGCGTTTCCGCGGCGAGCTCAACAAGTGCGAGGGTTGTAAACTATGTAAGTAAGCCTATGTATGATATTAATAAGGTGCGGGCCGACTTCCCCATCCTCGGCCGCACCATCTACAATAAGCCGTTGGTGTACTTAGACAACGGTGCCACCACCCAGAAACCCCTGTGTGTACTCGATGCCATGCGCGATGAGTACCTTAATGTCAACTCCAACGTACACCGCGGCGTACACTGGATGTCGCAGCAGGCCACCGAGCTACACGAGGCCGCCCGCGAGACGGTGCGCAGCTTTATCCATGCCGCCTCGACTACTGAGATAGTGTTCACCCGCGGCACCACCGAGGGCCTCAACCTCGTGGCATCGTCCTTTACCGATGCCTTCATGCACGAGGGCGACGAGGTCATAGTCTCGGTCATGGAGCACCACTCCAATATAGTGCCCTGGCAGCTCCAGGCACAGAAGCGGGGCATCAAGCTGCGCGTAATCCCCATGAACGACCGTGGCGAGCTGCTCATGGACGAGTACGAGCGCCTCTTTACGCCCCGTACGCGCATCGTCAGCGTGTGCCATGTCAGCAATGTGCTGGGCACGGTAAACCCCATGAAGCAGATTATCAGCATAGCCCATGCCCACGGCGTGCCCGTGATGGTCGACGGGGCCCAGAGCGCGCCCCACATGCCCATCGACGTACAGCAGATGGACTGCGACTTCTTTGCTTTCAGCGGCCACAAGATGTATGGCCCCACCGGCGTGGGTGTGCTCTATGGCAAGGAGGACTGGCTGGACCGCCTGCCTCCCTATCAGGGCGGCGGCGAGATGATAGAGAACGTCAGCTTCGACCACACTACCTTCGAGCGACCTCCCCTCAAGTTCGAGGCCGGTACTCCTGACTATATTGCCACCAACGGACTGGCCAAGGCCATCAACTACATGGAGCAGTTAGGCATGGACAACATCTACCAGCACGAACACGACCTTACGCGCTACGCCATGGACCGCCTGGGTGCTATCCCTGGCATGCGCATCTTCGGCTGCGCCCCCGACAAGGATGCCGTTATCAGTTTCCTGGTGGGCCAGATACACCACATGGACATGGGTACCCTCCTGGACCGCCTGGGCATCGCCGTGCGCACTGGTCACCATTGTGCCCAGCCCCTCATAGACCGTCTGGGCATCCTTGGCACCGTGCGTGCCTCTTTCGGCTTGTACAACACCCGTGCCGAGGTCGACGTGCTGGCCGAGGGCATCGAGCGCGTAGCCCGCATGTTCTGACAGCCGCCCAGACACCCTCAGCACACATCTACCCGACACTATATCCACTATGAAACAAGTCAACCGATTAGCGGGATTCCTGTTCCTGCTCTGCGCGGTGCCCACCCTGATGGTGGCGCGCCCCTCGCTCATCCAGTATGTCAACACCCACATAGGCACAGGCGCCTTTAAAGGGCGCTGGAGCCCTGGCAACGAGGCCAAGGGCCAGTGTATGCCCGCCGTGCTGGTGCCCAACGGCATGAACGCCTGGACACCGCAGACCGAGGCCACCGAGCGCCACGGTGTATGCCCGTTCTATGCGCCCCATGACAACGGGGGCGATGCCAAAGGTGGCTCCCAGCAGCAGGGCGAGGTCGTGGGCCAGCTACAGGGTTTCCGCTGCTCACACTGGATGAACGGCAGTAACACTCAGGACTTCGGTTCGCTCACCATCATGCCCATGATAGACTCGGTGCCGTCGTCGCCCGCCCGCCGCACTTCGGCCTTCACCATGGCCGGCATGACCCACCGGCCCGACTACCTGGCCATGGACCTCTACGGAGGTACCATCAAGGTAGAGCTGACGGCCACGGCCCGCACGGGCATCTTCCGCCTCACTTTTAACAAGAGCGGCCGGGCCTACATCCTCGTCACCCCCAACAGCGACTACAACGATGCCGCCATCGAGGGCTACGGCCAGATGGCCCAGGGCAAGCAGCGCTACACCGAAGTATCGGCCATCAGCCAGGTACACCGTCTGTACCAGGGCCGCGGCCAGCGCGCCGGATTTGCCGCCCACTACCTCGTGCTGGTCAACAAGACCGAGGGGGTGAGCCACGTCAGAAAGACCGAGGGCAACCGCCAGCTCTACTACATGTCGTTCACCGTCAAGGCTGGCGAGCAGGTGCTCGTCAAGGTGGGCAACTCGTACTGCGACCTGCGCGGTGCCCAGCGCAATATAGAGCAGGAGTGCCCCCACTGGAACTTCGACCAGGTACACCGCGACCTCACCCGTATCTGGGAGAAGCGCCTGGCCGCCATCACCGTTAGCGGTGCCACCGACCGCGATAAGGTCAAGTTCTACACCTCACTCTACCACGCTTCCTTCTTGCCCAGTATGTTCAACGATGTTGACGGCCGCTACCCCTCCTTTGGTGGCGGCAAGCATATCATGCACACCGATGGGGTGTACTACGACGGCTATAGCCTGTGGGACACTTTCCGTGCCCTGCATCCGCTGCTGAGCATACTCTACCCGCAGCAGTCGGGCCACATGATGCAGTCGCTGGTAGACAAGTACAGGCAGGGGGGATGGCTGCCCATCTTCCCGGCATGGAACAGCTATACCTCTGAGATGATAGGCGACCCCTGCGCGTCGCTCTTTGCCGACGCCTATATCAAGGGGATACGCAACTTTGACGTGCAGACAGCTTACGAGGCGCTGCTCAAGAACGCCTATCAGCAGCCGGCCTCATTTGCTGATTACAAAGACGGCAAGGGCCGTCGCGCCCTTGTGTCATACATGAAATATGGGTACATCCCGTTAGAAGATCCGGTGCGCGAGGCTTTCCACCAGCGCGAACAGGTGAGCCGGACACTGGAGTATGCCTATGCCGACTACTGCGTGGCGCGGCTGGCCGAAGCCTTGGGACACCAGGCGGTGGCCGACAGCCTGTACGCACGGTCTAAGAACTATCGCAATGTGTTCGACCCGCGTATAGGCTACGTCATGGGGCGCCACGCCGACGGCTCGTTCATCACGGGCAAGCGTCCCGACCAGGGCCAGTCGTTCATCACCGAGGGCAACCCATGCCAGTACAGCTGGTTTGTGCCCCACGATGTGTACGGCCTGTTCGACTGCATGGGTGGCCGCCATGAGTACCTGCTCCGCCTCGACTCCATGTTTACCGCCCACCGCATGTGGCACGGCAATGAGCCCAGCCACCACATAGCTTACCTCTACAACTACGTGGGCAAGCCCTGGCTGTCGGCCCAGCGTGTGCGCCACCTGATGGACACTGAGTACGGCCTGGGCCCCGACGGCCTGTCGGGCAATGACGATGCCGGCCAGATGGCTGCGTGGTACGTCTTCTCGGCCTTGGGCTTCTACCCCGTATGTCCGGGTAGCGGCTACTACGTCTTGGCCAGTCCCTCGTTTGGCAGCGCCACCCTGCACATGGCCAGCGGCAAGCGCTTCACCATTGTGGCCCATGGCGCGTCGGACCAGAACATCTATATACAGAGCGCCCGCCTCAACGGTCGCCCATACGACCTCAACTACCTCAGCCATGCCGACATAGCCGCCGGGGGCACACTGGTATTCGAGATGGGAAGCCGTCCCAACGAGCACTGGGGCAGCGCCCAGGCCAGCTGTCCGCCTGCCCGCTAAGTGGCAGACCAGCGGCTTAGAGGGTCGCGCGGCACTTCAGCACGGCATGGAGCAGCCAGGCCACACACAGAGCCCGCAGGACTAACGGCCCGCTAACCGGAAACGCGGCAAAGAGGAAGGCCGTCTGGGCATTGAGCAACAGCAGTGTCTGCCTGATGCCTACGGGCCGCTCCAGCACCGCCGTATAATAGCGGCTCAGGGCCACGAGGGGCCACCGGAGTGCGGCGGCTGTCTGCCTCAGTATGGGGCCTATCTGGGTGGTACTCGGTGTGTAGGCTGTGGGGGTCATTGTTATGTCTC
This sequence comes from uncultured Prevotella sp., assembly GCA_934204655.1. Lineage (GTDB taxonomy): Bacteria > Bacteroidota > Bacteroidia > Bacteroidales > Bacteroidaceae > Prevotella. The sequence goes on from CAKPZJ010000007.1 coordinate 65,104, forward strand.
TCTTCATATCGGTAATGTTTTTAGTTCTCTTTACAAGGGCAAAGCTACCCATATAGTGCGCACAAATGGTTCAACGTTCCGATTTTATTAGTTAAAAAATTCCTATTTATAACATACGTTAACATAATGACACCCAAAACACCATTAAAGAGCCACTTCTACACCGGCCTTACCGAGGCCGGGTGCGACGAGGCAGGCCGCGGCTGCCTGGCTGGCAGCGTGTATGCGGCTGCCGTCATCCTGCCCGACGGCTACGACAACCCCGGCCTCAACGACTCTAAGCAGATGAGTGAGCGGCAGCGCTATTCGCTACGCGAGCAGGTGATGCGCGATGCCGTGGCGTGGGCCGTGGGGGTAGTTACGCCCGACGAGATAGACCATATCAACATCCTCAACGCCAGTATCCTGGCCATGCACCGCGCCCTGGACCAGCTCAGCGTTCGCCCCCAGGCCGTCATCGTCGACGGCAACCGCTTCAAGCCCTATGGCGACCTGCCCTACACCACCATCGTCAAGGGCGACGGCAAGTATCAGGCCATCGCCGCTGCCAGCATCCTGGCCAAGACTTTCCGCGACGACTACATGGCCCGTCTGGATGCCGAATATCCCATGTATGGCTGGCGCAAGAACAAGGGCTACCCCACCCGCGAGCACCGCGAGGCCATACGCCAGCATGGCATCAGCCCCTACCATCGCCGTAGCTACAATCTGTTAGGCAGCGAGCTCAGCCTCAACTTCGAGCCATAGCAAGGCCAATGGCCATGATGACCGCGCGCTGCTTGCAGGAGCGTCTCCACCATGACTGAGGTGACTGGTGGCGGTTCCGAGGCAGTAGCAGAAAAAGAGAAGACCGGCCTTTACGTTTCTAATGACGGCTCCCAGCACGCTAAAGAGGGCTCCGGGAAATGTAAAGGTCGGTCTCTACGAATGGAATGATAGTTCCCGTTGCCGTGGAGCACCCCTCCGCCCCCGTACCTTTTACCTTTTTGCTTTTTTACCTTTTTACTTTTCAATTATTAGTCGTGAATCCCTCCTTGGGGAAACTCAGGGCCTTTCCACAAATAACCGAAAAAAGGGCCGGACTTCCATTGGGAAATCCAGCCCTTATTATTAGGTCCGCAAAGGATGAGCGGACTGCTGTAGGAGCGGTTAGAGAACTACCTTCTCGCTCTTCTTAGAACCGTCCTTGTAGGTCTTTACCACTACATATACAGCCTTCTCGCCAGCCTTAGGAGCGGCGACCTTCACACCAGAGGTGGTGAAGTACTCTTTCTTGACTACGCCAGCCTCAGACTCAACGGTGGTGACACCGTTGACAACGCTTGTTACCTTGCAGTCAACTTCCAGCTCGGCAGTGCTCTCGCCGGCAGTCAGGGTAAGGGTCAGCGTACCTGTGAAAGGCTTGTTGAAGTGTACCTTGTTGCCGTCTACCACTACATCGGCATTGTCGGTGGTGATGGTTACACCCTCGGGATGTCCGATGAAGAAGTCCTTGGTGGCCACCTGGGCAGCCATGTCGGCAGCGTCAAGCAGTATGGCGGCAGCGTTGACCTTGGCATCGTCCGTGTCGCAGAATCCCTGCAGAACGGGCATCGTGTAGTCGTCATAGCTCTTCCAGGCATCGCCCATGTCTAACTTGAGCAGGTCGGCGTATGCCAGTGCGGTGCCAGCAGTGTTGACGCCCTCAGAGGCGAGCTCCTTTACATAGTACACGTTCTTCACGTAGTTGTAGTCAGGGTTCCAGGTCTTGGGGTTGTCGGTCATCTTGACACCAATGATCATGGCGCAAGTGTCGGCAGGGGCCTCTACTGTACCTGCGAAGTAGCTGTCCTCGATGCGGGTGCCTATTACGACACCATTGCGCTCTGAGCCAACCACAGAGTAGCCTATAAGGCCACCCACACGGGCCACGCCCTTGACAGTACCATAGCTATACACATTCTTATAGTGACCGCCACCCTGACCGGCGACACCGCCAATACCGTAGCAGGTCTTGGCATCGGTACCCGAGCAGGTTACGTCACCCAGGTTGTAGCAGTTGGTGATGGTGGTGCCGCCATAGGCGTTGTAACCTATCAGACCACCAGCACGGTTGCTGGTAGTAGTGATGTCGCCAGAGTTCCAGCAGTTAGACATCACCGTGTTGTTACCGGTAAGGGCAGCAACAATACCGCCGAGGCCGAAACCGCCCTCGATGTCGCCTGTGTTGTAACAGCTGTCGACAACGCTGTAGTTGGCAGCATAAGCTACAATACCGGCGCCCTGGTTACCAGAGGCGAAAATGTCGCCCTCGTTGTGACAGCCAATGAAGCGAACCGGATTCTGTTCAGAGAATGAACCCTTATAGTAGCATGCTATACCAGCAGCGTAAACCGGCTTCTGCGAGAGGATGGTTCCGCTGTTCCAGCAGTTCTTAAAGGTAGAGCCTGCAGTGTACACGCCAATGATACCGGCGGTATAGGTGCTCGAGGCGGTGCTGTTGATGGTCGACGAGATGTCGCCCGTGTTGTAGCAGCCTTCCATATAGTACTTAGAGTGACCAGATGAGCTACCCTCGACGATCAGTCCGGCGTTGTTGGTAGCCGAAGAGATGCTGGCCGTGTTGTAGCAGTCCTTCAAGTAGTAAGGCTCAGAGCCCTTAGAGGCTGTGGCCATACCGATGAGACCAGCCAGCGTACATACGGTGGCAGGACTGGTAGCCACTACCTCGCCCGTGTTGTAGCAACCTATGAGCGTATCGGGATAGCAGGTTCCGATCAGTCCGGCAAGGTAACACTTGTTGAGTTTAGAGGTGGTTCCCGAACCGGTGTACGACACCTTGCCCTTGTTACCACAGTTAACGTACTTCACGCCAGTGTTGCTATAACCTACCAGACCGGCAGTGTAAGCACCGGCAGAGGCAACCTCGCCCTCGTTGACACAGTCGGTGAGCTGAGCACCGGTCTGGGCAATACCTACGAGGCCACCCAGGTAGCTCTTAGTACCGCCTTTGACCTTGGCGCGGTTGATAACGTTCTTGAGTTTACCTGACAGGCTACCTACCACAGCACCGTTCTTGGAATAGGTTGTGGTGAGCGAGCCCTTTACAGTCAGGTCGTGTACATAAGCGTTCTTGCCCAAAGCCTTGAATAGGATACCCTCTTCATCGGCCCTAGCGGTGTAATTGGCAGTTACTGTCATGCCGTTGCCATCGAGCTCGCCATCGAATATGGTTACATTGTCTGACGAGAAGGGATGGATGAGCAGGTTGAAGGTAAGGTTGGCGGTGAGCTTCACTACCTTGCCAGTCATAGGCTCGCCACAAGTGGCCATATAGGTGGCAAATGAGTTCCACTCGTTGCTACTCTTAATCAGATAAGGATCGGTGGCGGTACCGGCACCTGTCAGAGGGATAGCCGGACGGCTTTCTACAACGAAGGGCTTGGTGTAGCCACTCTTGTAGGTAGCTGTAAGCGTATCAATGACAAGCGTGGTTACCGAGGCGGGAGCCACGAGTGTGTTGCCATTAATCTTGAATACCGAACCATCCTTCAGCGACCATGTGCAGTCGGCATCGGTGCTGAGGTTGACATCCTTCTTCAGGTCGGCCACGGTATGGCCGGCCGGCACGCTGATGATGATGCTACGGGTTACCTTGACAGAAGGCTCATCGGCAAACTGCTTCAGTACCGGGTATTTTCCGGCTTCGAACGACCACAGCTCGGTAGAGTAGTTGGCCAGGGCCTTGCCGCTGGTCAGTACACTGGTCTCTACGGCCTTGGTGCCCTCGAGTGTAGTGTTACCATTGGCCTTGTGCAGGGTTATCTGTCCGTCGTAGTAGTTGTCCTGGCATACACCATTGGTACCAGTCTGGCCGCCAATAGCGCCTACCTCAATCTTGCTTGTCGACAGCGAAGTACCGTAGTTGATACAGTTGATAACGTCGTTGTGGTAATCGTAAGTAGTAGAGGCTGCCTCGTTGAGCGAACCAGAGATACCGGCCACACGGCCGTAGCCATAAGTGGTACCCGAGTTAACGCAGTTGATAACGCGGCCACCAGTCTGTCCACCGCAGATACCGCCAACGCCGTTGAGCTTGTTAACCTTAGAGCCCGAGATAAAGGTAGAGATGACCTTGCACTCGATGGTACCGGTGTTCTCACAGTTTTCTATCAGTCCATAGTTCGTACCGCTGATACCACCTACGTTCATGTAGCCGCTGGTGATGTTACCGGCGTTGAAGCAGTTGCGGATTACGGCACCTTTCTGGTTCTGTCCGGCAATACCACCTATCCAGCAGCTGTAGCCCCGGACTTTGGCGTAGTTGCGGCAGTTCTCGATGGTACCATAGTTGTAACCTACCAGGGCACCCGAAGTAGCCCACAGTTCAGTAAGGTCGCAGTCGGCGGCGATGTTCAGGTTCTTCAGGCTACCATTGGAACCCATACGGCCGACGAAGCCCTTGTAGCCAATACACTTACCGACAGTAGGCGTACCCATCTTATTGGCAGTAGGAGCGGTAGTCCAGGTCATGGAGTTCTTGATAACCATGTTGTGGATGGTATGTCCGTCGCCGTCGATATGTCCGGCAAACTGTACGTGAGCATCCGATGAGCCAGTGATGATGCAGGCGCAGATACCTAAGAACTCGGGATCCTTCTGCAGGTCTATATCGTTGGTAATCTTAAAGTATGTATCGGGGAAGAGCTGCTGCTTAACGGTGGTAACCTTAGACAGGGTTACCAGGTCAGCCTTGGTCTTCAGCAGATAGGGCTTCTCGGCAGTTCCCTCGCCTTCGAAGGGGATAGGAGATACCTTCAGAGCCAGCATACGGGCACCTACGCCCTGGTTAACGAAGTAAATGGTATCGGTGCCAAACTCTTCCTTGAGCTTCAGGGTCGTTCCGCTGATGGCAGAGTAGGCTCCCTCGTCTACCAACTTGCCTTCCTTGTAGTATTTCACGGCAGTGGCACCCAGCAGAGTGAGCTTGGCGTCGCGGGTCACCTTGTCGAGCGAGCTGCCGTCAGCCAGATTTAATGCGCTGGCACTGAACTTAGCAGCCTCGGTGTCGTCCATACCTTTCAGACGAGGATAAGCACCCTCGGTAAAGGTCCATACCGAAGCATCGAAGCCCTTAACACCAGAACCGGCAGTAAGCTCGGCTGTGGTGGCACTAAAGGCAGTAGAACCGAAGTTGGTTATCTGCTTGTCAAAGTAGATGTTCTCCAGTGTGGGGTTAGCTCCGTCCATCACGGTACCCAGTATCTCGCGGCGCTCGGTCTCGGGCTTGTACTGGTAGGTCTCTGCCTCTACGTTGCCTGCGGCATAGCTGCTCTTGATAGAGCTCTCGCAGAGTGTTCCTGCTGCGTTCTTCCAGTTGCGTACATAACCGGTAATACCGCCGGCATAACGAGAAGCGGAACTTACAACCTCTACGTTGCTGTAACTATTGGTTATAGAACCATAGAGATTACCTACCACACCGCCTACGGCTGCCTGGTTACCATAACCATAGACAGTACCGGTGGCATAACACTTATCGATAGTGCCCTGGTAGCAGACACCGGCCACGCCACCCAGACTCAGGTCAGAGGTATAGCGGCCGTCGAGCGTACCAGAGAAGTAGCACTTCTCGGCATGGCCCATATAAAGCGAACCGACTACACCACCCGAAGGATAGGTAGCTGTAACGCCACCAGCCTTGATGCTTACGTTCACGGCGTAACAGTTGCTGATGGTACTGTTAATCTGTCCGGCTACACCGCCGGCATATCCGAAGGCACCCGTAATGTTAGAGGTAGTAACGTTACAATCGGTTATGTTGCGGGCAATGGCGGCGATACCGGCAGCACCTGTCTGACCCGTATTGCTTACCACGGAGTTGGTAACCTGGCAGTTCTGTATGTCGCCCAGCGTCCATGCAGCCACTACACCAGCATAGTAATTGGCGGCCTGAACCTCGGCCTTGTCAAACTTGACGTTCTTGATAACACTGAGAGTGTCAGCCTTACCGAAGAGACCGGCATAGCCATTGGCACCGGTGTTTACGGTAAGACCCTTGATGGTGTGTCCGTTACCGTCGAATGTTCCGGCAAACTGGTGCGACCAGTCGGCACCGATAGGCTGGAAGCGGTAGCCCGACATATCAATGTCGTTCTCCATGCGGAAGTACTTGCCTAAGAAGGGACGTGCGTAGAGCGACTTGCCATAGGCTATGGTAGGCTCCTCGCTGTTAACTTTGTCAGAAAGCAGCACCAAGTCGTCGAGAGTCTTCAGCTTATAGGGATTGGCCTCGGTACCCTCGCCTTCAAAGTTGGTTACCGAGAGTTTCGGATAAGTAATGTCGAAAGTAGTCTCAATCTTTCCGTTAATCATGGCGCCCAGATAATATTTTGAGGCAAGCAGCGTCCAGCCGCCCCAGGTTATCTGGCGATTGTTGGTAGACTTGTCGCAGTTGATTACGGCAGCGTAAGAGGAGAGCCCGCTGTAGTTGTCCTTGAAGGTAGCGGCCACAGTAGACCAGTCGCCATTGGTGGCGTCCTTGCGCGCAATCTGTTGGGCTATCTTGCCAGTAAGGTCGCGCTGCAGTTCTATCTCTACGGTTTGTCCGTAGTTGGCAAAGTTGCGTATAGAGAGTACATTGGCCGACTGCTGCACGGCATATACACCGAAGGACACGTCCTGCAGCTTCGACTCCTTAGAGTTCCACACACGATAAGACATCGTGGCATTGGCCTTGACGAACTCTGTGCCGTACATGGCGCAGAAGAACTTGTCAGCATTGGTGCCGCTCTTGATAAAGAGGCCCCACCATGAGTCGAGGGTTATCGTTCCGTCATCGTTGAGTTTACCAGTAATCTGTGACTTACGGTCGGGCTTGCCCTCATTGGTACACACAGCCAGGTCGAAGTCGCCATAAGTAGCGTTCTTGCCTACCACCTGGTTAGGGATGGTAATGGTCTTGGCCTGTGTGTCAATCTTGGCACTCACCACGATACCTGCCTCATAGAAGTTGGTAATGGTAATAGAATCGGCGTAGCCCGCCTTGGGGGCGATGACTACGGCATGACCACCATCGTTGCCCGATGAGATAAGGGTCTTGTAGGTCATCACGCAGTCGGTAGCCTTGGTCAGGTCCATAGGTGCTGCCGCAGCAGCCCTCTTCGCCTTGGCTACTTGTCTTTTGGCTGATGGCGAAGCCGCTGCCGTCTTCAGTTTCGTTCCGGCGCCGTATAGCTGAGATACAGCATTGTCAGACAGTAGCCGTTGGGTTACTGGCCCCCCTGAATGTTCAGGGTTCTGAACCGAATTGACGAGCTTGACATCATCTGCCATCATAGACACTGGAAGCCACAGTAACACGAGCAGCATTCCAAATACAGATAAAAATCTTCTCATATATTAATACATGATTTTTAGGGGGACGTTAAAACACTCTCATTAACCGGAAAGTGAGCCAGTGCAGTCCCCTTTTTCACACTGGCTCGTCCGGCATCTTTCATTTTTACAATTAGTTAATAAGCTATCTTGTATCGCTCGCTGCCTATGGCTACGATATATACCCCGTGGCCCGGCAGTTGCAGGGTAGCCACTCCGCCGGCCATGGTGGTCTGCGCCACCAGTGTGCCGCCTACCTCGTAGAGTGCCACCCGGCTCTGCTTGCTGCCCGAGCTGACGGTCAGCGTGTTGCCCGCTATCGACAGATGGCTCAAGCCGCTCTCGGTGGCCACCGTGCTGAGGTCTATGCCCGCGGCTACATCCTCGTAAGCTATCGTAAAGTCGTCTATGTAGCAGTAGGCAGTCTTGCTACCGATAGTCTCGGTTATCTTGAAGCAAGGGTTCACGGCGTCTATATTATATATAAGGTGTGCCGAGCCCTGGGTGGGTACGGAGGTGTTTTCTACCCCGTCTACATCTTTCATACCTACCCACGAGGCGCCATTGTCGGTCGAGTAGTAGCAGCGCATAATGGCGAGTGAGTTAGTGGGGTTGTAGGCCATGAAGGATACCGACGTTACCTTGCGGTTGATGGGCGATGTAACTATCTCGGCCTTCTTCTTCAGTCCCAGGACGCGTTCACCGTTGCCGTAGCCCTCGGCGGGAGCCACCACGGAGGCCAAGGCGTCCAGGCTCCAGTCGCAGAACTTGCCCTTGACCACTGCCTTACCGGCAGTAGTAGTCTCCATCTCCTCGAAGTCTTCTACCAACTCCGAGATGCTGGCATTGGCCACGCTAAACGAGATGACCCCATCGGCATTCTCGGCTATATCTTTCAGCTCTAACGGTGTTGGGGCTTGCGTCCACGACCGTATCGAGGGCGTAGTCTGGTTAGTTAGCGCCGTCACGTTGCCGCTACCGGGGAAAGGGTCGCCCTGCGAGTCGGTCACAGTGGTCGTTTTGCCCGATGTTTTAGTCTGTGGCTTAGCCCGTAGCACCTCCAGGTAGTTGTGGGCAGGGTTACAGTTGATAGTATTGTTCTCCCAGACATCTACATTGGTAGAGTCTACTCTCGTAACAATCATACCATGTCCGGCCAGATAGGCGTCCCAGCGTGTCTGCTGCCTGTTTTCAAGAAGAAAGAACTCGTTGGGGATACTCGAATTGATGCGGTAACCTGTGTTAGAGGTGTTCAGCGCATCCAGGGTGAACTGCCCCGGCGCCTCTATCAGTTGCGGGTTGGCAAATCCTAACGCGTAGCGCTCGTAAAGGGTATAGCCTACCGGCGTGCGCGACTTGTTGCGGTAACTGCCGCCGGCCATGATAGACCACGTGGCGGGGTTAACGCTCTGGCCGCCGCTCGAAGCGTAGTCGGTGTCGTACTCGTCGGGCAAGCCCAGTACATGGCTGAACTCGTGGCAGATGGTGCCGATACCGTCGAGCACCCCCGAACCTTCGCGACCGTACATCTCGGTAGAGCAGGCATAACGGCCCAATGACACGCCGTCAAGGCGGACACCGAACATCTTAGAGGCGTGGGGCCAGACGAGGTCAGAGTTGTTACCCGAGAAGTTGGCACCGTAGCCGGCATAGATGAAAAAGACCATATCGGCCGTCCCGTCGCCATCGCGGTCGTACTGTGAGAAGTCTACCTGGCTGTCGGCGGCCTTGCTGGCTGCTGCAGCCAACGCCAGACCATTAGTCGAACCACCGGCATCGTACTTAGAATAATTTATCTTGACTGGCCCGACGATGTCGAACTGCGGATCAAAGGCTCCCATGGAGTTGTCGTAATAATAGTCGCGCACACTACCGGTACAGTCTATCTTCTCAGGAATGAGCGAGGAAGACATGTATCCGTCATAGTTTTTCTGGTTGACCATATTGTTGACTATATCGTGAATATCGGTACGGGAGAAACTGCAGTCATTAAATTCGACGAGGATAATAAGGCCGCGAAACTTGCTGATGTCGTACTTGCCGTTTCCGCGGAGGTTCCGGCGCATGCCGGTCATGCTTTTCATGGTTTTCTTCATCTCCTTGGCAGTCGGAGAGAGTGCAGGGGTGAGGTTTTTCTGTAGTGTCTGTAGGAAGGCGTTGTCGCCCGTACTGCGTTCGGAGATGTTGCGCGCTATGCGCTGGGTGGCTACCAGTCGGCCATCGGTTATCTCGGCGTACACATAGTAACCAGTTGGCGACTTCAGCACGGTATAGCCATCCTCGGTGGTGGCGTGGTGTTGGTATTCGTCGCCTACGAGGCGCACCGTAAGGTACGTGCCATCTGGTTGAAGTAACTTGGCTGGGGTGGGATTGGCCGGAATACCTTGCGCGGTGGTTATTCCTAATAAAGAGGATAAAACTAATAAGTAAATTTTCTTCATTCGTAAATAATTAATGGCGTTATCACGCGACAAAAGTAATAATTATCAGTCAAAAGAGCAATAATCTGACAGAAAAAATTGCTTTTTTATATCAAAATCATATTTTCTGTATAAACACACAGGGCATATACACGGCTGTCAGCCAGTGCCATGGACACATGGGTGCCTATGGTCAGGGGGCTGATGGCTAAAAACATGGTCGTCCTATCACCGAGACCCACCGCAACGGTCGTGGTGCTGGCTCTCACAGCCCCCTGGTATTTATTTTCCTTCTTTTTCTTGGCAGCCATCATTTAATTTTGTAATTTTACAGCCATAACATACTAAACGACAACTGATATGACATTTATCAGAACCTCTCTTGTTATCCTGGGCCTCGCCATCGCCACCACCACGATGGGTCAAGGCATCATCCGCCACAATGCGCCCGCCCCCAAGGCCACGGTCAAAAAGCCAGCTACCACGGCTGCCTCGCCTGCCAAGCAGCGGGCCGTAGCCCAGCTGGTTAAAAACATGGTCTACGTTCAGGGCGGCACCTTTACCATGGGCCGTACCAGCAGCAAGGCTTACTGGAACGATAGCGGAGACAAGCCGGCACACCAAGTTACCGTTGGCAGCTTCTATATATGTAAGTACGAGGTTACGCAGCAGCTCTGGAAAGCGTTTATGGGTACCAACCCATCGTGGACCAAGGCCGACAATATGCCCGTGGAGTGGGTTAACTGGGTAACGGCCCAGAAGTTTATCCAGAAGCTCAACGCCTATAGTGGCAAGAGGTTCCGCCTGCCCACCGAGGCCGAATGGGAGTTTGCCGCACGGGGCGGCACCCGCTCGCACAACTACCTATACAGCGGCAGCGACGACATCAACGAGGTAGCTTGGTGGCATGACAACAGCGGGGGCAAACTGCACGCCGTGGGAACAAAGCACCCCAACGAGCTGGGCCTCTACGACATGACGGGCAATGCCTACGAGTGGTGCTCAGACTGGCAGGCGCCCTACCAGGCGGCAGCCCAGACCAATCCCAAGGGCCCACAGAGCGGCCGGTGGAGGGTCATGCGTGGCGGAAACTGTAACAGCTCGGATTCTGAGACTGGTGTGATGACCCGCAGTCAGTGCCTGCCCGACATAGCTACCTGTTGCGGCATCCGCCTGGTATGCGACAGATTATAGCCACGCCCCCTCGGTAGTAGGGGGCATGGCTATGGCCACCGTACAGATGGCTGCCTACCGTCCCCAGACCTCCCCGGCTATCTGGCGTACCAGGTCTATCTTGGCCCACTGCTCCTCCTCGGTCAGCTTGTTGCCTATCTCGCACGAGGCAAAACCACACTGGGGACTCAGGTTCAGGCGCTCCAAGGGTACATACTTGGCCGCCTCGTGTACACGGGCTATCACCGTGGCCCGGTCCTCTAACACGGGCGACTTGGTGGTAATAAGTCCCAGTACCACCTGCTTACTGGGCGACACGTACCGCAGTGGCTCAAAGGTACCCGAGCGCTCATCATCGTACTCCAGATAGTAGGCAGACACGTTCTCCTTAGCAAAGAGATACGGGGCGATAGGGTCGTAAGCGCCCTTGGTAGCGTAGCACGAGTGGTAGTTGCCACGGCACACGTGGGTGTTAACGGTAAGACCCTTAGGGGCTGCGGCAATGGCCAGGTTGTTAACCGTAAGATACTGCAGAGCCTCGTGCTCCAGCGTGAAGCCTGTTCCAGCCATCGATTTCCAGAAGTCGTCGTCTACAATCATACCCCATGTGCAGTCATCGAGCTGCACGGTACGGCAGCCGGCGGCATATAGTTCCTGAAAAAACGTGCCATAAGCCTTGGCTATGTCCTCGATAAGCTCCTGGGTGTTAGGATAGAAGAGACGGGTGTTCTTAGTATTGTCGCCACGGAACAGTTCGGCCAGGAACTGAGCAGGGGCAGGAACGGTCTGCTTAGCAGTAACGCCGCCCTCTTCGTATTGCTTCACGAAGAGGAAATCCTGGACGAAGGGGTGGTTGTCGCCCGAGATTTTGCCGGTAAGGCGGAGCGAGCCGTGGGTGGTTTCCTCGCCATGGAACTGGTAGCCATGGTCGAGCTCGATATGCTCTACGCCCTGGAAGCCCCACATGAAGTCCAGGTGCCAGTAGCTGCGCCGATACTCGCCATCGGTAATGTAGTGCAGTCCATGGGCTTTCTGCTTCTGGATTAGCTGGGCGATAAGCCGGTTCTCTACACTGCGCAGCTGCGCGGCTGTTATCTGGCCCGCGGCATGCTTGGCCCTTGCTTCTTTTAACTCGGCGGGGCGCAGGTAGCTGCCCACCACATCAAAGTGTACACGGTTACTGGTACTCATAGTCGTTAATCCTTTCTATTGTTATGTTTGTTATTTTCCCGATTACGGCGACAAAGGTACGGGTAATCAAAAAAACTACAAAATTATTCCTTAAATACGGGAAAATATCCTACTTTTGTATCCGTAACCATAGTTATGGCAGAATAGTATTCTGCAAGAACGATACTCACCATCACTATACACCTACCAATGGCAACCCTGGACAATACAGATATCAAGCTGCTCAGGCTACTGCAGCAGAACGCGCGGCTCACCGTCAAGGAGATGGCCGCGAGGGTACACCTGTCGCCCTCGCCTACCTTTGAACGGCAGAAGAGGCTGGAGCGCGAGGGATACATAACCCACTACGCGGCCGTAACCGACTACAGCAAGCTGGGCAACAACGTGATAGTGCTATGCAATATCCGCCTGAAGCAACACACCCACGACCTGATACAGCAGTTCATGGATGCGGTGCAGGAGATAGACCGTATCACCGAGTGTTACAACACTACGGGTGACTACGACTTCCTTATCAAGGTCTACGCCCATGATATGAAGGATTATCAGGACTTCATGCTCAACACCCTTGGCAATATAGAGTGTATAGGCAGCCTGCACAGCATCATCGTTATCGGCGAGGTGAAGAACTCGCATTGCATACCCGTGAGCCTGGGCTCCGACGAGGGCGCGGGCCACGGCCTATAATATAATAAGGTGTAACGACAACAGCCACTACCCACCATGCGACACGACAAGCTACAACGCGAACTGGACTTGTTGCTCCTGATGACCGAGAACAAGAACTATACGGCCGCCCAGCTGTGCGACCGCATAGGCATATCGCGCCGCAACCTGTACTACTACCTCGACTTCTTCCGCGATGCGGGCTTCCGCCTCATCAAGTCGGGCAACTACTACAGGCTGGACCGCCACTCGCCTTTCTTCCGCCGTCTGCACGAGAGCATAGACTTCACCGAACAAGAGGCCGTGGTGCTCCGCCGCCTGATAAGCGGTGGCGACGAGGCTAACCCGCTCATAGAGAGCATACGCCATAAGCTCGACAAGTTTTACGACCTGCGTATCCTTACCGACGTCAATGTGCAGCAGCGCCTGTCGCACAATATAGACCGGCTATACGAGGCCATCAAGTTTCGGCAGATGGTCAAGATATGCCAGTACTCGTCGCCCCACAGTCAGACGGTTACCGACCGCATCGTGGAGCCTTATCTCTTTATGAACGACAATATGGACGTGCGTTGCTACGAGCTCAGTTCGGGACTGAACAAGACCTTCAAGATAGCCCGCATGGGCGACGTGGAGCTGATAGACATGCTGTGGAGCCACGAAGACCGTCACCGTCAGGTGTTTACCGATGCGTTCATGTTTAGCGGTGAGGAGCGCCACACGGTGAGCCTCATCCTCGGTCAGCTCTCGGCCAACCTGCTGCGCGAAGAGATGCCCCGCGCGGCCACGGGCCTGGAGCCCTACGACAACCATCGCTACCGGCTACAGCTCGACGTGTGCAGCTATGTGGGCATAGGCCGATTTGTCCTGGGCCTGTACGATGACATCCTGGTAGAGGGCGACGACGGCCTGCGCCAGTACCTGGCCGAGCGCATAGCGCGCATGCAGGCGGGCCGTAACAGCCAGGGGGCGGGCCGCAACCATCAGGGAACAGCCCCCAAGCCCCCCAAGGGGGATGTGGAATAGCCTATGTGCGAAACATGTTCGCCTCGAATTCAGCAGAAACAATCACCGATGAGGAAAAGTAAAAACTTAAAAAGGTAAAAGAGCAAAAAAGACCGCCCGAGGATTGCACTTACCAAGCCAGCGACCATCACTCGAAATGAAAAGACCGACCTCTACGTTCAGAAAGACCGGCCTTTAGCTTTCTAAAGACGGCTCCCAGCTCGCTAATGACGGCTCCCAGCATCGTAAAGGTCGGTCTTTTCATTCACCAACGACCTTCTTGGGGGAAATATAGACATCACGACCATGGAGGAGATACCCCCGCAAGCAGCGTGCGCTGTAAGCGCAGCAGTATAGAGCCTGGGGCAACGCCCCAGGTATCGTCATCACACACGCAATGCGCGCTGTAGGCGCAAAAGAAGTACAAGATGAGTGCCATGAGATTGCTCGGATGGCCGAGGCGCAGCCTGTTTACTACTAAAGTAGCCGTAGGCGTTACAACAGGGGATAATGCCAATAGCCCCATTATACTAACGAGTATTGCCTCGTCCATGGGGCTGTTTGCTACGGTAACGCCTACGGCTACTTTTGCGCCTGTAGCGCGACAACATACTGACTACCAGATTACCTGGGGCGTTGCCCCAGGCTCTATACTGCTGCGCTTACAGCGCGCACTGCCCGCACGGGGTTACTTATGGAAATCATTGAAAATGTGGGAGCCACCATTAGCGTGCAGGAAAACATCACTGGCACGCAGGGAGCGCTTTTTACATTTTTACTCTTTTACCTTTTTACCTTTCAAAGGCAGCGCGGCAATCACTAAACAAACCTTAAAAAACGCCGTTGTAATGACTAATTTACATAATAAAAGCGCAAAAGTACGCGCTATTTGAATTATTCTGCTTAAATTTGCATCTAAAATATTTAACATAGAGTGTAATGAAAAGAAAGCTCATACCTTTTATCTTATTGGTATCGACTATATTTGTCATGGCTTCTTGCTTCGGCGACGATGATACAGAAGTGACTTTTTCTAACGAGACGGGCATCACCGCGTTCTCCTTGGGAACTCAGAAGATAGTAAAGGACACCGTGGGAAAGTCGGGCAAGGACAGCACGTACCAGACTACGATTGACTGCAGTAAGTATATCTTCTACATAGACCAGATTAACCACGAAATATACAACCCTGACTCGCTGCCGGTAGGCATTGACAGCGCCAAGATAATCTGTGAGGCCACATCTAAGAGCAGCGCTACCATACTGGTAAAGAGTATGACCAGCGACACGCTCAAGGTGTTCAGCAGTTCGGACTCTATCAGTTTCTACAAGCCCCGCACATTCAGGGTGCTGAGCCTGTCGGGACTGGCCACGGTAGACTATACCGTCAAGGTTAACATACACCGCGAGAAGCCCAACGTATTCAAGTGGCAGTTAGCCAATAACAGTGCCGCGATAGCCGACCTGACCGCCATGAGGGCCCTGGCACTCAACGGGCGGGTCTACGTGATGGGCCGCGACATAGACAGCCCCCGCATCTACGTGGCCGATGAGGGCAACACGGTGCAGTGGAACGAGGTGAGGCCCAACATAGACTTGGGCACCGACTTCTACAAGAACGTGGCCGTCATGGGCGGCCGCTTCTACACCTATGCCAAGGACGGGGCCGTATATACATCGGCCGATGCCGAAACCTGGACCCGGGTGGCCGAGGTGAGCCTGAGCCGCATACTGGGCGCCAGCGACAAGATGCTCTATGCGCTGGGCGCAGACCGCAGCCTGATGGCCTCGGCCGACGGCGCTACCTGGCAGCATCAGGATATGGACACGCCTGCCGACTCGCTGCCCACAGATAACTACAGTATCATGGTGCGTAAGCTGCTCACCAACCAGAAGATAAACCGCGTGGTACTCACAGGTACCGCGGCCTACATCAGTCAGATATGGTCGCGCATCGAGGAGACCGACAGCCACAGCGAACCACAGCCCTGGACCTATATGGACGTGGCTGGCGACAACCGGTTCAGTCTGCCTAACATGGAGAACCTCCAGGTGGTAAACTACGGCGACTTCATGCTGGCCTTAGGCGGCCGGGGAATGGGCAACAGCCACGAGGAGGCGTTCAGCGGACTCTACGCCAGCACCGACGGTGGCTTGACGTGGCGTATCAACACGCTGTACAACCTGCCAGAGGGCTTCAGCTCGGAAAGTGGCAAGTTTGCCTTCACCCGCGACAGCCAGAACTATCTGTGGGTTATCGCCAGCAACGGCGATGTATGGCGCGGCCGGCTGAACAGGTTAGGTTGGAAGACCGACGATACCTATTTTGGCGAATAAACGCCCCACTGCGATGAGAAAAGCCCTGCTTGCCACGCTGCTCCTGTTGTCGGCGCTGAGCCTGAGAGCCCAGCAAGACGATGAATACCTGATGGAGATAGGTGGCGGAGTGGGCATGGTGTCGTACGAGGGCGACTTCAACGGCAACGTGCTGAAGAATATGCAGCCCATGGGGGCGGTGGTGCTCAGGCGCATACTCAACCCGTATATGGGGTTGCGCCTGACGGGCTCATTCGGCAAGCTCAAGGGAGCAGCGGCCGACGTGAAGACCTATTATCCCGACGAAGCCACGCGCGGCTACGCTTTCAGCCACTCGCTGGTAGACGTGGGGGTGACCTATGAGTACAACTTCTGGCCCTATGGCACTGGACGCGACTACCGGGGCGCCAAGCGTCTCACGCCTTTCATCTTCGGTGGTATCGGAGCCACCTACGTGTCGGGCGACAACAGCGTATTTACCGCCAATGTCCCCTTGGGACTGGGCGTAAAGTATAAACTCAGGGAACGCCTTAACCTCGGCGTGGAGTGGCGTGTACACTTCTCGCTCAGCGACAAGCTGGACGGCATGGCCGACCCCTACGGCATCAGGAGCAGCGGCCTGTTCAAGAACACCGACTGCTATAGTGCCTTGCAGCTTACCCTTACCTACAGTTTTATGAGCAAATGTAGAACCTGTAACAACGACGACTAATGGCAAACGATATAGATATGAACCGTATACCGCAGCACGTGGCCATCATCATGGACGGCAACGGGCGCTGGGCTGCCGAACGCGGCAAGCCCCGTAGCTATGGCCACCAGGCAGGCGTAGATACGGTACGCAAGATAACCTCTGAATGTACCCGGCTCGGTGTCAAATATCTTACACTCTATACTTTTTCGACCGAGAACTGGAACCGTCCGGCTGATGAGATATCAGCGCTGATGGGATTGGTACTGACCTCGCTTGAGGACGAAATCTTTATGAAGAACAACGTACGCTTCAGGGTGATAGGCGACATAGCCCGGCTGCCCGAGGCCGTACAGGTCAAACTACAGGAGGTGATGGAGCACACGGCACACAACGATGCCATGACCATGGTAGTGGCGCTGAGCTACTCGTCGCGCTGGGAGATAACCCGCGCCGTACGGCAGATAGTAGACGAGACCCTGAGGCAGTCGCCACAGGCCACGCCCGATGAGATAGCCCGCAGTATCACCGAGCAGACGGTAAGCGACCATCTGGACACGGCTTTCATGCCCGACCCCGACCTGCTGATACGCACGGGCGGCGAGTTGCGTATATCCAACTACCTGCTGTGGCAGATAGCTTACTCCGAACTGTACTTTACCGACACCTACTGGCCCGACTTTGACGAGCACTGCCTGCACGAAGCTATCCGCAGCTATCAGCGCCGGCAGCGCCGCTTTGGCAAGACCGAGGAACAAGTGGAAAATGAAAAATAGGATGAAAATGAAGATAATCAATAAGGTATTTCTGATGGCCATCGCCCTGATGGCTGGCACAACCATGTACGCTCAGGACAAGATAGTACATCCCGAGATAAGCTATGCGGGCACGCCGCGCACGGTGACTATCGCCGGCATCAACGTGTCGGGCGTAGAGGGTTATGAGGACTATGTGCTCACGGGTATATCTGAGCTGGCCGTGGGTCAGCAGATAGAGCTCCCTGGCTCGCGGATAACTGATGCAGTGAAGCGCTACTGGAAACACGGGCTTTTCTCACAGGTAAAGATATACGTAGACTCGCTCATAGCCGACAAGGTGTATCTGCACATAGCCCTGAAGGTCAGGCCGCGTGTCTCTGCCATCAACTACGTGGGCCTGAAGAAGTCAGAGCGTGAGGATATGGAGACCAAGTTAGGCTTGCTCAAGGGAATACCGGTAACGCTAAACGCCATAGACCGCGCCAAGATTCTGGCGAAAAAGTATTTTGACGACAAGGGTTACAAGAACGCTGAGATAGAGATAAACCAGCGTGAGGACGTGGCTGGCAAGAACGAGGTGATACTCGATGTGGTGGTAGACAAGAAGGAGAAGATGAAGATACACCGTATCATCATCGAGGGCAACAGTCAGCTCAAGGACAGCAAGATTAAGGGCGGTTTCCTGAAGAAGGGCGCCTTTGCCAAGACACACGAGGCGGGCAAGCTTGGTAGCTTCCTCAAGGCTAAGAAGTTCACCCCCGAGCGCTGGGCTACTGATAAGAAGAACCTGATAGACAAGTACAACGAGTATGGCTATCGCGATGCCGAGATAGTGGCCGACAGCGTGTGGAACTACGACAACAAGCACGTGGACATATACGTCAAGGTAGACGAAGGTAAGAAGTACTATCTGCGCAACGTGTCGTGGGTGGGCAACACGGTCTACACGACCGACTACCTGAGCCGCGTGTTAGGTATGCACAAGGGCGACGTGTACAACCAGAAGCTGCTCAACAAGCGCCTTACCGAGGACGAGGATGCTGTGGGCAACAACTACTGGAACACGGGCTACCTGTTCTACAACTTGGTTCCCGCCGAGGTTAATGTGGTGGGCGACAGCATTGACCTGGAGATGCGTATCCAGGAAGGCCCTCAGGCCCACATCAACCATGTACGTATCAATGGTAACGACCGTCTGTACGAGAACGTAATACGTCGTGAGCTGCGCACCAAGCCTGGCGACCTGTTCTCTAAGGAGTCGCTGCAGCGCTCTCAGCGTGAGCTGGCCTCGATGGGCCACTTCGAGCCTGAGAAGGTGCTCCCCGACGTACACCCCAACGTGGAGGACGGTACGGTAGACATCAACTGGAACCTGGAACAGAAGAGCAACGACCAGATAGAGTTCTCGCTGGGATGGGGCCAGACTGGCGTGATAGGCCGCATCGGCTTGAAGCTGAATAACTTCTCTATGCGCAACCTGTTTAACAAGAACCGCGAGCACCGCGGCATCCTGCCCATCGGTGACGGCGAGGTTCTGCAGATTGGCGCACAGACCAACGGTACCTACTACCAGAGTTACAACGCCAGCTACTCTACCAACTGGTTTGGCGGCAAGCGCCCTGTTCAGCTCACGGTCGGCGCCTTCTTCTCTAAGCAGACCGACGTGTCGAGCACTTACTACAATAGTGCTGCGATGAACAACTACTATAACTACTTATATGGTTATGGCAGCAGTTACTACAATAACTACGAGAACTACTATGACCCTGACACCTTTGTAAAGATGTTCGGTCTCTCTCTGGGCTGGGGCAAGCGCCTTCGCTGGCCCGACGATTACTTCCAGCTCTCCGTGTCGCTGGCTTACACCCGCTACATGCTCAAGAACTGGCGCTACTTCCTGATGACTAACGGTAACGCCAACAACCTGAACCTGAGCCTCTCGCTGAGCCGTACCTCGACCGACAACCAGCTCTTCCCACGCCGTGGTTCAGAGTTCTTGGCATCGGTAACACTTACTCCGCCATGGTCTAAGTGGGATAAGAAGGACTACAAGAACCTGGCCAACAACTACCAGGCGGCCACCTACTCGCAGGAGCAGCAGGAGAAGTACCGCTGGGTAGAGTACCACAAGTGGAAGTTCAAGGCCAAGACCTACAGCGCCCTTACCAACGGACAGAAGTGTCTGGTACTGATGACGCGCGTAGAAATGGGTCTGTTAGGAAGCTACAACAAGTACAAGAAGTCGCCCTTTGAGACTTACTACATGGGTGGCGACGGTATGAGTGGCTATTCTTCGGGCTATGCAGAGGAGACTATCGGTCTGCGTGGTTATGAGAATGGTTCGCTGGCTTACAACGGCTACGCTTACGACCGGTTTACCATGGAGCTGCGCTACCCGTTCATGCTGGGCAATACCACCATCTACGGACTGGGATTTGCCGAGGCTGGTAACGCGTGGACCGATACAGGCAAGTTCAATCCCTTTGACATGAAGCGGTCGGCCGGTATCGGCGTGCGTATCTTCCTCCCCATGGTGGGCTTGATGGGTATCGACTGGGCCTACGGTTTCGACAAGGATAATGTGAACTTCAAGAAGGGTGGCTCTAACTTCCACTTCATCCTGGGTCAGGAGTTCTAACAGTGTGATACACGACAGGGGCCCCGCGGGTACCACCGGCACAGCCGCGGCCGTCCCTATAATATAATAAGGTATAGATATGAAAAAGATACTGACTATATGCCTTCTGGTTATGATGGCGGCAACCGCCCACGCGCAGAAGTTTGCCCTGATGGATATGGAGTATATTCTCAAGAATATCCCCGCCTACGAGCGAGCCAACGAGCAGCTCAACCAGGTAAGCAAGAAATGGCAGGCCGAGGTCGAGGCTCTCAACACGCAGGCTGCCACCATGTACAAGAACTACCAGAACGAGGTGGTGTTTCTCTCCAAGGAACAGAAGGCTGCCAAGCAGGAAGAGATAATGAAGAAGGAGAAGGAGGCTGCCGACTTGAAGAAAAAATACTTTGGCCCGGAAGGTGAGCTGTTCAAGAAGCGCGAGAGTCTGATGTCTCCCATCCAGGAAGAGATATACAATGTGGTCAAGGAGATATCCGAGGCGCGCGGCTACAGCCTGGTATTGGACCGTGCCAGCGACAACGGTATCATCTTCGGCTCTCCCAAGATAGACATCTCTAACGAGGTGCTCCAGAAACTGGGTTACTCGAATAATAACTAATAACATTTTAAATAGAACAAGAACAATGAAGAAAATTATTTTGATGTTGATGCTTTGCGCACCAATGGCCGTATTCGCCCAGAAGTTCGGCAAAGTTAACACGCAGGAAGTTGTACAGTCACTGCCCGACTTTGCAAAGGCACAGGGTGAGATGGCTGCTCTCCAGAAGCAGAAGGAAAACGAAATGAAGGGCATGCAGGATGAGCTGACCCGCAAGAACCAGGAGTACGAGAAGTCTAAGAGCTCTATGAACCCCTCTAAGCAGAAGGAGACCGAAGAGGAACTGCAGGGACTTTATCAGAAAATGCAGCAGGCTTACCAGGACGCTCAGAAAGAGCTTCAGAAGAAGAGCGAGGAGCTCATGGAGCCTATCAGCACCAAGGTTCGCAACGCCATCAACGCTGTTGGCAAGGCTGGTGCCTACACCTTCATCTTCGAGGGTGCCACCGACGCTCTCGTGTACGTTGGCGACAACGTAAAGGACATCACCGCCGAGGTGAAGACCAAGGTTGGCAAATAACGAAGCCGCTATTTATCAGATAGACAGGGCAGGCCGTAGTGCCTGTCCTTTTTTCTCAACCATAAATGATTATCGATATGAGAAAATTGCTTTTTTCCTTAGTTTTACTGATGCTTCCGTTCATGGCCCAGGCCCAGACGGCTGTCAAGTTTGGCTACCTGAGCTACCAGCAGGCGCTCAAGTCGATGCCTGAGTATGCTACGGCCCAGACCAAGTTGGCAACCCTAAAGACCAAGTACGACAACGAGATGAAACGCGTCGAGGACGAGTTCAACAAGAAGTATGAGCAGTTCTTAGAAGGTCAGAAAGATTTTGCACCGTCGATACTCCAGAAACGCCAGGCCGAACTTCAGGAACTGATAGCCAAGAACATCGCTTTTAAGGAAGAGGCCAAGCAGCTGCTCCAGCAGGCCGAGGCCGAAGCCTATGCCCCTCTTAAAGCCAAGTTGGCCGAGGTGCTGCGCGGTATCGGTGAGGCGCGCGGTTTTCTCTTCGTGCTCAATACTGATAATGACAATCTGCCCTATGTCAATGCCACTGCCGGCGAGGACATCTCGGGCTTGGTAAAGGATTGTCTGCAATGAACACCCCGCTCCCTCAGGCTCCGGGGCCCATCGGAGTATTCGACTCGGGTTACGGCGGGCTCACCATCCTGCATGGCATCCGTCAGCTGTTGCCCCAGTACGACTACGTCTTTTTAGGCGACAACGCGCGGGCTCCCTATGGCCCCCGCTCGTTCGATGTTGTGTACGAGTTTACCCGCCAGGCAGTACTCAAACTTTTCCGCATGGGGTGCCAACTGGTCATATTGGGCTGCAACACGGCCTCGGCCAAGGCTCTGCGCACCATACAGGAGAACGACCTGCCCCAATGGGACCCTGCGCGACGTGTGCTGGGCGTGATACGGCCCACCGTAGAGGTCATTGGCCAGCTCACCAGGAGCGGCCATGTCGGCCTGCTGGCCACCGAGGGCACCGTGAAGAGCCACAGCTATGATATGGAAATCAAGAAACTCTGGCCAGACCTCACCATCTCGGGCGTGGCCTGTCCCTTTTGGGTGCCGCTGGTAGAATACAACGAGGCAGACAGCCCTGGTGCCGACTACTTTGTCAAGAAACGGCTCGACGAACTGATGGCCAAAGACCCCAAGATAGATGCCATCATCCTGGGCTGCACCCACTATCCCATCTTGCTTCCCAAGATACTCAAGTACACCCCCCGCGGTGTACGCATAGTCCCCCAGGGCGAGTATGTGGCCAGCAGTCTCAGGGAGTACTTCGTACGCCACCCCGAGATAGAGCAGAAATGTACCCGCCACGCCTCCTGCCGTTACCTCACTACTGAGAACGCCGACAAGTTCAGTGACGGCGCCCGCATGTTTCTCCACGAGAACGTCAATGTCGAACATATAGATTTAGAATAAATGCAAGAAACAAGACAGAACCGTATTTCACGACTTCTTCAGAAAGAGCTGTCGTCTATCTTCCAGTCCCAGACCCGTAAGATGCACGGCGTGCTGGTCAGCGTTACCCGCGTGCGCATCAGCCCTGACCTCAGCATCTGTACAGCATACCTCAGCATCTTCCCCTCTGACCGCGGTGACGAGATTCTCCGCAATATCAATGCCAGTGAGAAGACTATCCGCTACGAACTGGGCACCCGTGTGCGTAATCAGCTGCGCATCATCCCCGAACTGCGCTTCTTCATCGACGACTCACTCGATTATCTCGAACATATAGACCAACTGCTCAAGAAGGGATAGTGAACTTTCCATTATTCATAGCCCGGCGCTATCTGTTCTCCAAGAAGAGTACACACGCCATCAACGTTATCAGCCTCATCTCGGTCATCGGGGTAGCAGTGGCCACCATGGCTCTGGTCATAGTACTGAGTGCTTTCAACGGGTTCCACGACCTGGTAGCCACGCTGTTCACCAGCTTTGACCCGCAGGTAGAGGTGACACCCGCAATGGGCAAGTCGGCCCCCGCTGACGACCCCATACTCACCCGGATACGCCAGATGCCCGAGGTGGCCGTGGCCACCGAGTGCGTAGAAGACAATGCCCTGGCCGTGTTCCTGGACAAGCAGGCCATGGTTACCATCAAGGGTGTGGACGACAACTTCAAGGACCTTACCCACATCACCGGCATACTATATGGCGATGGCGAGTTCTGTCTGCATGCTGCCAACCTCAACTATGGCATCCTGGGCATACAGCTGGCTCAACAGTTAGGCACGGGAACACGCTGGACAGACCCTCTGCGTATCTACGCACCCGTCCGCGAAGGGCAGCTGGACATGGCCGACCCTACCCAGGGCTTTGTGGTCGACTCTCTTGACTCGCCGGGAGTACTCTTTCAGGTCATGCAGACCAAGTATGACGCCAAGTATATCGTGGTGCCCATCGCATGGGCCCGCAACCTGTTCGGGCAGCAGGGCATGATAACCTCGCTCGAACTGAGGCTGAAGCCCGGAGCCGACTTGGCAGCTGTAAAGCGACACATGGCCGACATAGCGGGAACCAAGTACCATGTCAAGGACCGCTATGAACAGCAGGACGACACCTTCAAGATTATGAAGATAGAGAAGCTGTTTGCCTATGTCTTCCTTACGTTCATACTTATCGTGGCCTGTTTCAACATCGTAGGTTCGCTCTCCATGCTCATTATTGATAAGAAGAACGATGTGCTCACCCTGCGCAACTTAGGGGCCACCGACCGCCAGATAGCCCGTGTCTTCCTCTTCGAGGGACGCATGATTTCGGTAGCCGGTGCCATCATCGGCATCGTGATAGGTCTGGTACTCTGCCTGATACAGCAGCAGTACGGGCTGGTACGCCTGGGCGACAGCGACGCCTCGTTTATCGTCGACGCGTACCCCATCAGCGTACACTATCAGGACATTGCCGTGATATTCGTCACCGTGGTGGCTGTGGGATGGCTGGCTGTATGGTACCCGGTACACTATCTGAGTCGCCGACTGCTCAGCTAAGGCCCCGAGTTATATAATATAAATAGGTATAACCCTAACGGTATATCCCGAAAGGATGCCAGAGTACATTCTGGCTCCTTTCGGGATGTTCTTTATTATCTCGAAAAACCTACGGAGAAACTATGAGGAGCTAAAAAGTAGATGATATTCTGCCATTAGTCAGCAAAGAGCGGTTCTGCCATAATCGCTCTTAGGAGTTCCAAAGTGTGAGGGACGACTGTTTGAAGTGATAGCATCGGTAATTGCTTTTTTCAGTGTCTGAGATAGTACAAATAACCGAGAGGCAGACAGGGGCAAGCATGCGCAGGCCCTTGCAGACTACAACAATCTTATCCATGCCATAATAGAAGAGGGTGATTTCCCAGTCGTTGATACGCACGTACTCCAGCACACGCTGAATAATCTGCGAAAGATGGGTATCCATATCTACCTGAGAAAAGTCTATATCCCAAAACAGGTTCTTTGAGAACTGCGATATACACTCTCCACTGCTCATTTCATCTCTCTTTTAGTTACAAAGATAGAGATTCTTTTAGCCTCCACCTTATATATTTCCTATTTCTTCATACCGATATTATTTTTTTTCCCTAACTTTGCCATTGCAAACCTTGCCCAAGCTCAAACAAGCAACTACCATCATAGCGGAAGTCTACAAAGAGGGCTGAAAGACTTGCCTATAAAAAAGCGAGGTGGCAACGGAGAGCATATATGATTAAGGCGTTTATCTAACGCTTTGTTCTTGATGTTCTGAAATCCGGAAAATTTCAACTATAGTCAAGAATAGAGTAGCGATAGATGCCCATGAGTGTGTATTCACCAATCCTGTTGGACATGGCAACCATGTCCAAAAAGGAGTGTATACATACGGGCGTGGGCTTCTGAGTTGCTTGTTCGGTTATAGTGGGCAATTCCGGAGCCTCAGGACGTAGGACAAGTAACAAAAAGGAATCCTACGCCTTTTTTCATATACATACCATTCAACAGCAACAATTGTGAACATTAGGGTTATTCGGATTAGGCTATCACAAAATTTTCCTATGACTCTGCAAAGAACGGATGAATAATTATCTTTCATAAAAACAAAGTAAATGTATATGAAACCGACACTATTTCATTGGGCCATTGTCGGCCTTTTTGTCTTGGGATTTACTTATCACATATTCCTTGGGCTACAAGGAATTGACACAGTTGACGTAGGATTCTGCAATACTTTCTACGACAATATTTTTTCTCTGCCAGATACCAACATTTTCAATTTCATCTACTATCTCACCGGGATAATCGGCGGAAGCTGGCAGATGATATTCAATAAAGTAGGACTGCTGGGATTTCGTGTTTTGGAGGTGTTCACCCTGTCTACCGCCATTGGTCTTCTTATGTTCATCTTCCGCCAAACAAATCACAGATGGTTATTAGTTGCCATCAGTGTAAGTTTCCTTTTTCCTATGCACAATATAACCTTCCATTATGACACCCTGACCTACCTATTACTTTCACTATCAGCATTTTTCTTTTCGACATATAGTCGTAAAGGATTCTTCATGTCAGGTGTAATGATAGGGCTTTCATTTTTTGCAAGGATTGTCAACATCTCATTTCTTGCTTTGCTTCTAATACCCACTATGACTAAGATAAAAGACACATCTAAGAATACACTCCTGATGCTCTTTGGAGTCATGGTTGGTATCAACTGTATGTTTGTCATCATGTTAGCCTTTGGACATACTGGCTACTGGTTTTCAGCCATTGAAGAGGGGCTATCAACGTTATCTCGGGCCGATGCCACCCATTCAAAAATGAGCATACTGAGTGTCTACTTTCATAGTATTTTCAACATCGTCGGCCAGGGAATGGTTTTGCTGACCTTATTTTTCTTCGTAAAGATGCTGTCAACGAAATTCAGCCATAAGCAACAGAACTCTGCTGTCATGGTCATTTATACCATCGGTTTTATAATCACCTGCATCTTTGCCTATGCCAGCCTCCCTTACCTCACGCTTTTAGCGGGATGCCTGCTAATTATAATTATAAATCTTACAGAACACAAAGAAGAGAAAAAAGCACCCATTATCCTATTCCTTCTTGTCACCGCACTATTATTTCCACTCGGTAGTGACATCGGGATACAAGGTATTTTTCATTGGAGTGCCGGCTTGCTCGTATTCCCCTGCATTTGGTTTGCCCAACATAAAACAAGAGCCACCAAGATAGTGTTGTCTTTATTCTTCATGGCCATCTCAACTGCGACATTGCTGCGCGTGGCCATATCCAGCCCATATGGTGCCTCAAAGCCACGCTCACAATGCACAAGCCTCATCAAAGGCGTAGCAGGAGAACGATTGAACGTGATGACAGACAGTACCCATGCCAGCCGAATAACAGATGCAGCCAATGCCATTATGCTCTATAAGGAAAAAGACAACAATCTGCTTCTATTAGCCAACCAAGAATCCGAATTGTATTATGCCACATCCTCAGCTCCTTTCCTCGGGCATACCCAAACAGTAATCTATCTTGGCGATAGGCTACGCAAGAGATTAGACGAACGCCTTCGCTATTTCAGGAGATACCCTCTTGTTGTATTCCTGAACTGGGCCCCAACCAAGTATGAAGATGCTAATAAAAGCATCATAAATCTATGGCTACGTGAACATCATTACAAACAGATATATTGCAACAATGGTATAACTATCTACAAGCATTAATATATCAGCAAAACCTTTAGGACTTCAACTTATCAACAACCAAATTATGTTTCGCCCTATCATCCTTATTCTCCGTCCACAGCAATGGGTGAAGAACCTGTTTATCTTCCTTCCCTTATTCTTCGACGGAAAATTACTTGAAGTATCTTACTTACTACCTGCCTTTGCCACATTCCTTGCCTATTGCTTTGCGGCAAGCGGCATCTATTGCCTGAACGACATCCTTGATACGGAGGCCGACCGCAAGCACCCCCTAAAATGCAAACGCCCCATAGCCAGTGGTGCCATTAGGAAATCGCAAGGCTATCTACTTATGCTTTGTTGCTTTGGAACATCATTTTCTATCATAACCTTACCTCTTTGGAATATCGACAACCCAAAGGGACTTGCAGCAGTCATAGGTTTCTATATCATTATGAATATAGCCAATTGCGTCAAACTCAAGAAAATTGCCATTATTGATATCTTTACTATTGCCACCGGCTTTGTACTTCGCCTGTTGGCAGGAGGACTAGCAACCAGTATCAAACTATCCCAATGGATTGTGCTGATGGTATTCCTACTGGCCCTGTTCTTGGCCTTTGCCAAGCGGCGCGATGATGTGAGAATATATGAAGAAAACGGAGTGCTCGTTAGGAACACCGCCAAATACTATACTCTGCCTTTTATGGACCAGGTTATCATGATGACAGCCAGCATTGTCATGGTATGCTACATTCTCTATACAGTGTCGCCCGATGTTACAGCACGTTTCCATAACCACTATCTCTATATTACTTCTATATTCGTGTTAGCTGCCCTCATCCGCTATTTGCAAATCACCGCCAACGCAAAGAGTGGCAGTCCCACCAAGATACTCCTCAAAGACCGTTTCATTCAAGTCTGCATTATCGCCTGGACAATATCCTTTACACTGATTATTTACCAGTATTAATTTAACAGCACCAACTATTAACATACCCATCACGGACATAGTCGTTAACAGGGCCCAGTAATATCCATGAAAACGGTTCCGGCCCTTCTATATATAATAAAGTGTATCCCAGTTCATGGCTTTCTTATGGTCCATGAACCGGGATACACCTTATTATATAGTCAGCCCGAGGCTATGCCTTAGAGCTGATGTGGCGGCGATACACATCCATGCCGGCCTGGTCGAGCACATGGGCTATGTGGTCTATGCGCTGACGCTGGGTGACGTCAGTATCGTCAAAACCATTGTCTTCCTTCATACGCAGGGTGCCCTGGCCCGTTACGGGCAGATACTCGTCCCAGTACACGGGCACCTGGTGCGTACGGCCGTCGCCACCCCACTTGCTGATGTACGTCAGGCGACGCTCCGAACGGTAGCCGTGAGCGAAGACCGTGATAAGGGTATCGCCATCGGTCCCTGCCTTTTCCTGGGTCTTCAGTATGCAGTCGGTTACACACGAAGGATGCTTAAACCTGTCCTGTCCCCAGAAGTTGGCCAGTGCCTCGTGCTCCCAGAAAGCACTCTTGCGCTGCATGTCGTGCCCGTAAATGTCTTGCTGCGACCGTATCTGCTGGTACATGGGCACGCAGAGCAGCGGCGCCAGACAGAAATAGATAGCGCGGAAGTAGCGGGCATTGATGCTGTAGAAGTCTTTCTCGGCCTTCTCGTAGTCGAAGTTCTGGTACTGACGTGGATTCATGTCCAGGTCGAGTTTCTGGATGTGCTCGGGGATGATGGTATTGATCATGTGGTCCTTGCCAAAGTCGAAATCATCGCCATAACCCACCTCGTGGTCCCTGAGTAACCGGAGCATGCTGTTCTGAGCCAGCGGCGTGAAGAGCAGGGCAAACTGCTGGTTGTCATTACGGTTGCTGGTGTCAAAGGCTACCTCAAACTCCTCATTGGTCATCATGGCGAAGTCGTTGTTGTCCAGGTCGCGGGCCTTGCCACGCAGACGATGGCGCTTCCACTTGTACGACAGCGAGCCCTCCTTGTCGGCCAGGCCGCTCTGCTTACGGTAGAACACCAAGTCCGGGGCGGCCGTGTTACCATAGATGAGCCTGGTCTTCTCATAATAGCCCGGGTAAGGGGCCGTAACGCTGGCCGTGAGCGTCTCCGAGTGGCTCACCGTGTGCATCTTGCCGTCGCTGCCCCGCTCGCGCGTGGTCCAGTGTATGGTCTTGGTGCCATAGTAGGTCTTGGTGCCCATTATCATCTTCCGTGTGCGGCACAACACGAACGGGTTGCCGTTGATGAGCCCCGAGTGCGAGTATATGACCGACCGCTCCTTGTTAAACGACCCGTCCCAGCCGTATATCTGCTGCAAGTCGGCCAGCCGCTGCGTTGTGAAGTAGGGGTCGAACTCTAACCGCGGCACTGTCTGCGTCATCATGCGCGTCAGCACATCCCAGTCGTACAGCCGGTTGAGCGGCGCCATCTGCTGCCACGCCTTCTGGCGATGCGCGTCAGCCGTCTGCTGCAGCTGGTCGCGCTGGCCCTTGAGCCGCCGCAGCCGGGGGTGTACCCAGGCTAACAGCTGTACCAGCGCCAGCACCATCCCTATGACAATAAGTCCGCAAGCCGCCGACTCCAGGTCGGCATACGAGGTAAAGAGGGCCATGCCCCCGCCTATAACGACGGCCCACAGGGCGACGCAGAGGAAGGTGGTCCAGCCGATGGTAGACTTAACCGAACTGAGCTGCGCCTCTGTGGCATAGAGCTGACGGCAGGTATCCCGATTAGCCTGTACATCCACATGGGCCTCGGCCGCCAGCTGGGCAAAGGTGTCTTTGGCTACGGTCGCGAACTTATCGCGAAACACGTTAGCATACTCGTCCAGAGGGTCATAGATATCCTCTATCATGGCGATGGCGGCTTAGAAGAACTTGCCGCGGGCCATCTCGCGGGTCTCGGCCGATGCCGTGAAGGGTATGCGTGTGGTATAGCCCTGGCGGGCAGCCACTATCATCTTAGTGGGCCACGAGAAGATGTCCGTGTTCCACTGGGTTACACGGCTGTTATACACCGTGCGCGCGGCCGTTATCTCGCGCTGCAGATAGTTGTTCTGCTGCATGGCATCGGCTATGGCCTGATGGGCTTTCAGCTCTGGATAAGCCTCTACCTGAGGGAAGAGGCGACCACAGGCAGCGTCAAGCTGACTGCTAACATCGCTACGGTTCTGCTCGTTGACCTTGCCGCTGCGTAGGGCGGCCACCGCGGTCATTACATCCTTGTCCAGCTCCACGGCGCGGTTCACCAGTCCCACCACGTTTTGCAGTATCTGTACACGCTGTTCCAGGTAGTTGTCTATATTGGAAGCCTCGGCCTGTATGCGCTGTTCGAGTTTGAGGAAGTAGTTGCGGGCCGATATCTTCATAAAGATAAAGACCACGCCCGGCAGCACGCCTACCAGGCACCCCACGACAGCCGTCTGCACGGGGTTGGCCAGCGTGTGGCCCATCAGTGCCACGTAGAGCAGTACCAGCACGGGCACCGTTACCCACAGAGCTATCTCGAAGAGGGTGGAGCGGAACGTTACGGTTACCGGCAGCTGCCGGTCTATAACATGTACATCACGGCCACGGTCGTTAACAGGGCCCGTGGTTTCGTCTAATAAGTTTGCCATAATCTGATAATAGTTTAGTTAATGGGTTAATGTTATCGTTTGCGGATGATGGTGAGCCCGTCGCGGATGGGCAGTATCACTTTCTCCACCCGGTCATCGTTGGCTATGTAGTCGTTGAATGTCTCTATGCCGCGGGTCTGGCTGTCGTGGTCGTAGGCAGGGTCTACCACGTGGCCGTCCCACAGTGTGTTGTCGGCGATGATGTAACCGCCGCTGCGGATGATGGGCAGCAGGGTGTCGTAGGTCTGCCGGTAGGTGCGCTTGTCGCCGTCTACGAAGGCCATGTCAAACTCTATGCCCAGGCGGGGAGCCTCTACATTGGCATCGCCTATGCGGAACTCGATGCGGTCGGCCACGGGCGAGCCCTCTATCCACGGCCGGGTAAAGTCCTCCATCTCGTCGTTTATCTCGTAGGTCCACACCCGTCCACCGGGTGCCAGCCCCTCGGCCATGCAGATGGCGCTGTAGCCACTGAAGGTTCCCACCTCCAGGATGTTCTTCGGGCGTATCATCTGGACCAGCATCTTGAGTAGCCGCCCTTGCAGATGGCCCGACGCCATGCGGCCATGTACGGTGTGCAGGTTAGTGGCGCGCCACAGGCGATACAGGTAGTCGCCCTCGGGGTCTATGTGACTGTCTATGTACTCGTCGATAGTCATTGGGCGATAATCGCTTCGATGGCCAAGCGGTACGAGTCGAGCCCGAAGCCGGCTATTACGCCCCGGCAAGCGGCCGATATCATCGAGTGGTGGCGAAACTCCTCGCGCGCGTGTACATTACTGATATGAACCTCTATCACGGGCGTTGTCAGGCTACGTATGCAGTCGTGCAGAGCTATGCTGGTGTGCGTGTAGGCCCCTGCGTTGAGCACTATACCGTCGTACTCGAACCCCACTTGCTGCATCCGGTCTATCAGTTCGCCCTCGATGTTGCTCTGGTAGTAGTCTATCTGCACATCGGGATAACGCTGGCGCAGCGTGGGCAGGTAGCTCTCGAACGAGCTGCTGCCATAGATGCCCGGTTCCCTCACCCCGAGCAGGTTCAGGTTGGGCCCGTTAATTATCTGTATCTTCATGAGCTATAAGTTTATAGTTAGGGCGAGGGCCAAAAAAATCTCCGTATTTGCTTTGACACCCCCGCAAATCGTATTACATTTGTACGCGTGTTAGGCCACGGCTCCCACGGAGGGGCTACTGTGTTGTTGCAAAATTAGTGCAAATCGGGCTAAGTACAAAATAAATCTTTCCCTTTTTGCCGTGGCCCTCATCACATTTATATACAGCCATGACCCATACCGGACATACCCACAGCACGGCCGCTATCATCAAGACTTACGGGCGGTACCTCAAGTTAGAGAAGAACTACTCGCCCAACACCGTGGCGGCCTACCTTACCGACGTGGCCCACCTCATCAGCTTCTGCGCGGAGCAGGGGGTGGAGCCCTTAGAGGTCAGACTGCCCCAGCTGGAGCAGTTTGCCGCCACCCTGCACGACCTGGGCATAGGGGCGGCCTCTCAGGCGCGCATACTCAGCGGTGTGCGCTCATTTTACCGTTACTTAGTGCTCGACGGGTATGTCGACGACGACCCCACCGAGCTGCTCGAGTCGCCCCAGCTGGGCGAGCGGCTGCCTGAAGTGCTCACCACCGACGAGGTAGACCGCATGGAGGCGGCCATAGACCTGAGCCGGGCCGAGGGCCAGCGCAACAGGGCCATCATAGAGGTGCTCTTCGCCTGCGGGCTGCGTGTGAGCGAGCTGGTCAACCTGCGCCTGTCGTCCATCTACCGCGAGGGTCACTTCGTGCGCATCCTCGGCAAGGGCAGCAAGGAGCGGCTGGTGCCCATCTCTGACAGTGCCCTGCACGAACTGGACCTGTGGTATGCCGACCGCTGCCATATCGACGTCAAACCGGGCGAGGAGGACTATGTCTTCATCAGCCGCCGCGGCCGCCGCCTCACCCGCATGATGGTCTTCTACATCGTGAAGCGCTTCGCAGCCCTCGCCGGCATCCGCAAGCCCATATCGCCCCACACCCTGCGTCACAGCTTTGCCACAGCCCTGCTCCAGGGCGGTGCCGACCTGCGCGCCATCCAGGCCATGCTGGGCCACGAGAGCATAGGCACCACTGAGATATACATGCACATAGACACCACCACCCTGCGCGACCAGATACTCAACCACCACCCCCGCAACATGAACAGGGACAAGGGGGAAGTGTAAAAAGGTAAAGGGTAAAGGAGTAAAAAGCGTTCGCTGCACGCTGACGATGATTTTCTGCACGCCAATGGCAGTCGCAGAAAACGTAGAGACCGACCTTTGCGATGCTGGGAGCCGTCTTTGGCGCGTTGGGAGCCGTCATTAGAAGCGTAAAGGTCGGTCTTTTTAAAAATAAAGGACAAAAACTTGCAGCGTATCAGATATTTTCATACTTTTGCAAGTGATACCGGCCCCTCTGCCGGATGCGTCCATGCTGGCCATGGGTGCGGGCGTGGGGGCAGCAGGTATCGCGACATGATATAAAAAGGCGTTTACCAGACGCTTTGTTCTTGACGGATTGAAACTTCGCAACTTCCAATGCATTGTCATGAGCATCGCAACTTGTAGATGTCCGGATCAAATAATATTGTTGTGTTTTTAACAATCCAATATTATTTTTTATCTTTGCGTCATGAATAGAACTCAGCCC
>CAKPZJ010000008.1 GCA_934204655.1 uncultured Prevotella sp.
ACCCTCTGCTTGTAAGGCAGATGCTCTAAACCAGCTGAGCTAAACGCCCTTACTTGTCGTAAGCGGTTGCAAAGGTACAACTATTTTTCTATTCATCCAAACTTTTTCGCGTTTTTCTTATCAAAAACATCAAAAAATGTCATTTTTCGTCCTCCCAAGGCCATTACAAGGGTGGGGAAGACAAGAACGGACGGAAAAATGGAAAAGGGAAAAACATAAAAGGTAAAAAAGCCGGGGAGAGAGGCACGCTCCATTATAGTGATAAATATCATCAAAATCGCGAAGACCGGCCTTATTGGTGCTGGAAGCCGTCATTAGCGCACTGGGAGCCATCTTTAGCAAGCCAAAGGTCGCTCTTTCAGTTCCGGTGGTGGTTTCGGAGAAAAACGCCGTCACCCCAATCTCGACGGAAACATCTTTGTAAACCACGCGCGCTGCTTACTCGGGGAATAGCGGTAATTTCCTTCTTTATTTTTCGAGCACTTCCCATTCTCCGACATCCACATTAGGAGAATATGGAGGCTATTTTTCACCTTCTCGGTCTTTTCATTTTCCACAATAGTTGTTGCCCGCCCTGCCCTAACGGTGCATGCTACAAGCGTAGCAGTTCATAGCCCGAGAAACATCCCAGGCACACGGCCACAAAGCTACTGTTACACTACAGGCGCAAAGACAGTGCAAACCAAGCAAACTCGCGACCCTCCGCCTACACTGCCCTCGCCCCTACCACGTACTTTGACAGACGGGGAGACAAATTCCGGGCCCAATACTCTAAATTATATTTTTTCGCGCTTCCAGCACGCCATGAGCCAAGCCCCTTACCATTCATAGAGCAGCCACTTCTACCGTTACCACAACTATTAACTGCGCCCCGCTGACTTTCGCCCAAACCAGCCGTGTAGCTGCCCGAACCTGCCGCGCACTTTCAGACCGGATGGCAACAAAAAAAGGGGATGCCGAAGCATCCCCTCCATGTATTGCGAATAATTTATATTACTCTACAACAGTTACAGTAGCACGACGGTTGAATGAAACTGGAGACAGCTCATCAACACCACCATTACCCTTAGTAGTAATGTTGTCGCGGTTTACACCCATCTTAACGAGCTCGTCAGCTACAGTAGCGGCACGCTTCTCAGAGAGCTGCTGGTTGTAAGCGGGCTTACCGGTAGCGCTATCAGCGTAACCATTAACCAACAGTTTAGAGTCGTTGTCCTTAGCATACTTGGCAATAGCCTGTACGTTTACGAGGTCCTTCTTAGAGGCGATGTTAGCCTTGTTGATGTTGAAGAATACAGATACGGGAGTGGTAACAAACTCCTTAGCTGCGGGAGCCTTCTGCTCAGCAAGCAGTTTCTTCAGGCGAGCATTCTCGGCGTTAGCATCGTTGAGCTGAGCGTTGAGAGCGTCAATCTGAGACTGAGAGAGAGCCTTGATAGCGTCAACATCGGGAGTCTTGTCCCAAGAAGCCTTACCCAGGTTGAAGGTCAGACCTACCTCAGCGTAGAGGTTGTTGTCGTGAGAATCCCAACCACGGTCGCCATTTGTGTGGTCATAGCCATCAACATCGTTCTCAAGACGGTTCCAACCAAGTTCGAGGTTGATAGCCACCTTGCGGCTTACGTAGAACTGGTTCAGGATACCAGCGCTAAGACCCATACCGTAAGTGTTGTAGCTCATAGAGCGAGAAACACCAGCACCGAGGAAAGGAACGAAGTTCCAAACACGATTAGGATTGTAACCATAAAGCATGTTGCTCAGGTTGAACAGAACCTGCTCGTTAAGAGTCCAGTACTTGTTACCTACATCGTTGCGCAGGGGATTAGGATTAACCTGCTTACCCCAGATACCCTGAAGTTTGGTACGGAGACCGAGTCCGGGAGTGAACCACTTACCAATGGCAAGGGCAGCACCAGGATTAGAACGGAAACCCTTGATGGGGCTCTTAGAGAGGCCTGCGCCATGCTCCTGGCCTGAATACCAAGCGTTCCACTCACCACCTACCTGGAAAAACCAGTTGCTCCAAAAAGAATTGGTCGATACACTGTACTTCTGTACAGGATCTGCATCCTGTGCCATTGAGCACAGAGATACACTGGCAAAAGCCAATACAATCAATAATTTTTTCATAACTTTTATATTAAACAATCAATGGGTTTACTAATTAACTCACTCACATGAGCCAAGACTATGCGCTCGCGCGCAATAGCATTTGCAAAGATAGCTAAAATTTCATTACGTAATCGGCTTTTAGCTAAAAAAATCACAATTACGGTCGAAAAAATCGTATTGTTTTAGTTTAATTTATGCGACATAAACACTTTTTTACATAATTAACAATGCGGGAAACGCCGGAATGGCTCCTAAAAAAGCCCGAACACCCTCGGAAAAGGCCGAAAGTATGTCCGGGCGAGTAGTTTGGGGCCAGGGCAGAGCCGTCGCCATGGCCAGATGGGGCATGGAGGCCAGTCCCATCCAGGGAGCCGTCTAACCTAACAGGCTCTCTATCTCCTGCTGTTTAAGGATGCACAGTATATTCTTGCCATCGGGCGTGTAGTTGACATTGGAACAGGCGAACAGTTCGTTGACTATGTTCTCCATCTCCATGTTACTGAGCACCTGGCCCTGGGGTATAGCGGCATGACGGGCCATGCTGAGGGCCAACTTATGGTTAATGTCGTCCTTGACTCCCCCACTCTTCTCGCGGGCCGAGGCAAGCATATCGTTCAGCAAGATACTTACATTGACACCCTCGATACCGGCTGGCGTGGCGTTAACGGCATAGCTGCCTCCGCCAAGGTCTGTAAGTTCGAAGCCCATATCCTCCAGTTCGGACATAACGTCTTGCAGCACAGCCGCATCGGCTACCGACAACTGAATCACCTCGGGGAACATCACTTTCTGTGACTCGCCCTTCTTGCCCTGCACCTGCTGCAGATAGCGCTCATATAATATACGTACGTGCGCGCGATACTGGTCTATTATCATCAGTCCCGACTTGACGGCCGTCATTATATATTTGCCCTTATACTGATAATGTACCGGCGACTTATCATCTATCAACTGGCCGGGGCCCGCTCCCTTAGAGCTAAACACCTCGCCCTCGGTCTCCTCGCTACTATCTGAGAGACCACTGTACAGTTCTTGCCAGTCGCGGGCCGGAGCAGACGGCTTCTGGGGAGCGGTAGACTTAAAGGGATTGTAGTTGGGATTATACTGCACCTTGGGGGCGTCGACCACCGGGGCCGAACCGCTGAAAACGGGTATTTCCGGACGGCCCTGGGTGTCAAAGTCGATAGACGGAATGTCGTTAAACACGCCTATCGACTCCTTGACCGCCGCAGCAAGTATCTGCCAGATGGCCTGCTCGTTCTCAAACTTTATCTCGGTTTTAGTGGGATGGATATTCACATCTATATTCTCTGGGTCGACCGTGAAATAGACGAAGTAAGGAACCTGCTCGCCAGCGGGAACGAGCCGTTCAAATGAAGACATGACTGCCTTGTTAAAGTAGGGATGCTTCATATAGCGCCCGTTGACGAAGAAAAACTGTTGGGCGCCCTTCTTCCGGGCCGTTTCAGGTTTCCCCACAAATCCCTTGATGGTACACATAGAGGTCTCGACATTCACGGGTATCAGGTCGCTGTCCATCTTACGCCCAAAGACATCGGCGATGCGCTGACGAAGTCCGCCTGCCCTCAGGTTAAACATCTCGGTTCCATTGCTCGACAACGTGAAAGCAATATCTGGGTACACAAGGGCGATTCGCTCAAAGGCTGTAAGAATATTGTTGAGCTCGGTAGAGTTGGATTTAAGGAATTTACGCCGCGCAGGTACATTGTAAAACAGGTTCTCTACCAGAAAATTGCTACCCACGGGACAGGCACATGGCTCCTGCCCCATGAAGCGCGAGCCTGATATGGTAAGATGCGAGCCAAGTTCTTCGGTAGCCTGGCGGGTTTTGAGTTCTATCTGGGCCACCGCAGCGATAGAGGCCAGGGCTTCTCCGCGAAATCCCATGGTGGTCAGTGCAAAAAGATCCTGAGCCTGCCGTATCTTAGAAGTGGCATGGCGCTCAAAGGAGAGGCGCGCGTCAGTTTCTGACATACCCTTTCCATCGTCTATCACCTGGATGGCTGTACGGCCGGCATCGGTTACCAGTACCTGAATACGCTTGGCACCAGCATCTACCGAGTTTTCTACCAGTTCCTTTATCACGCTGGCCGGGCGCTGTATCACCTCGCCTGCCGCAATCTGATTGGCCACCGAGTCGGGAAGCAGCTGAATTATATCACTCATACGTAAAATTATCGTTTAAAGGAAAAATAATACGGCCATCAGCACAATGGCCAACATCAGCAGGGGCACTAATATACTCACCATCATCCTACCATGGGCTGCATGGGCCCGGTGTCGCGCACGGGCTCTGCCAAGAGCCGTCTCTGCATAGAGCCCAGCAGGTGTCTTTGCAGGCTCGTGATTCGCGGCATAGTGCTTTCGGGCCTGGGCCACCTGTTCACGACGCGCGTCTATATATAAATAGGTGTGTCTGAAACCGCGCGGCCGCTGTACTGACAACCATCCCATCAGTTATCTAACCGTTGTAGCGGAGCCTCATGACGCTTGCGCACCACCAGTCCCTCGCCGGGTTTCTTGCCCCGCCAATTAAATATGTCATCCTTGTCTTTGGGGCGCAGTTCTTCCAACCACACAAAGGCATCCAACTTCTCCTTGCCTGGCGGTATCTGGGATATGGGATACATGGTTCCTTCTGGCTTACTGGCCCATATCCGTTCCAGTTGGCGCTTGTCTGACAGGTACATACGCAGGGTGTCGGTCTCCATGTAGTTGAGGGCCACCAGCGAGCTATCCTTGTCATCGGTATAGTAGTACACCGTGCGCACATTGCCTATAGCTTCAGTCTGGCGGATATTGCCCTGGTCGAAATAAGCATTCATCAACCGCGAGGCCAACTGGTTATAATGCTGCTTGTCGGGCATCTGCTCTACCGAGAGGGCTTGGTCGATAACCTGAGCAAAGCGCACGGTCGAATCGTTCATATATACCTTGATAACCTCGCCCAGGAGCTGACGGCCGTCGCTCCATACCACTGGGTCTTTATACATTGTCAAGCACGAATCCAGACTATTAAACACTAACGAGTCGCTAATGGCCTGCACGTCGGTACGGAAAATACTCACTTTGTTGTAGC
This sequence comes from uncultured Prevotella sp., assembly GCA_934204655.1. Taxonomy (GTDB): domain Bacteria; phylum Bacteroidota; class Bacteroidia; order Bacteroidales; family Bacteroidaceae; genus Prevotella. Next base: position 5,213 of record CAKPZJ010000008.1, read on the forward strand.
AATGGACCTTGCGGTACACTGAGTCGGTATTAATGTTGAATGTAAATATCTTGATAGAGTCGGCATGAGCGTAGAGGGTATCCTTGCCCTGCGAGTAGTCCTTGAGCAGGGCATGTTTGGTAGCATAGCCAGCCCCTGTCTTCTCGTTGTACTTCAGTTCGTCACATAGCAACGAGTTCTTGTTCTCTTTATCCACATAGATGACGTTGCCATAACCGTAGCTGTCACCATTCTTGACATAGTACAGGCTGTCGCCCACCAGACTCTTCTGCTTGTCTTCCATCGTGGAACGCCCGTATAGCATGGCGCGGTCGGTCTTGGTGTTATAGTAGGCATCGGTCGTCTTGACCACACTCTCCTTAGACGTAATACGCGACCCAGGGCCCACCACATGGGCCAAAGACTTACGGGTATCGTAGTACAGCGTGTCGGTCACGATGAGCCTGTCGGCACTACGCATCTTTACATTATAGTAGAACACGGCATCGCGTGTATCCAGATTGTATTTTCCCCAGTCGGCCACTAACTTGTCCTTGCCGTCCTCCAGCGTACCGCCCTCCATAAAGTAGGCGTAGTTATAAAGCCTGTCGTAATTCAGGCTGTCGGTCTTCAGTACTTGTTTACGGTGTGTCAGCACCACGTTGTACCGTGCAGCCATACGCTGCTCTACCCCATCGTAGTCGGCATAACGTGCTGTAAGCGACAGGGTGTCGCCCTGTTTGAAGCGCACATTACCAAAAGCCTTGACCGAATTGGATTCCTGATAGAAGTAGGCGCTGTCGCACCATAACTGAGCTCCCTGGTGACTGAAATGGACATGTCCCTTGGCGATCTGGGCGTCAGGATTGTTACCGAAGTGGTCAAATTTCAGTTCATCCGAGTGTACAAGATAGATTTTCTCATCCGTCTTGGGCTTAGGCTTCGCCTTATGGGTGGGTGGCAACACCGACTGCACGCATAGGGCAAAAAAGCATAGAACTACAGCAACTGTAATCCTATGCCCTGATATGAATTGTACTATCTGTCTGCGTCGCGTCATTTCACCCAACCTTGGTATTCGTAGTTGCAGTTCTTATAACGGTCGGCCATCCATACATAGGTGTGCTTAATCTTGTCCACTACCCAGTCGTGCAACTTCTGCTCACGCAACTTGGCTACTACTATATTCTTCATGACCTGATAGTCTTCGGTCAAGGTAGCTCGGTGACCTTCCATACGGCTTTTGAGCTTGACGATGGCACACACCTTCTGTCCCTTGGAGTTCATCATCTCAAAGGCGTTAGACACCTCACCTACCTTCATACCCTCTACGTGCTGAGCCACCTCGGCTGGCAGGTCTTTCATTTCAAAGCGTGATGTACGGCTCTGACTTTCCTGATCCGTAAAGGCCATCAGTCCGTTATTGTTACGCGTGTCCTTATCATCCGATATATAGGAGGCAGCCGCCTCAAACGGGTACTTGCCATCGCGTATCTCTATGGCCACCGAGTCCAACCGTAGACGCGTCTTGTCTATGATGTCCTGCGAAACCTTAGGCCGGCGAAGGATATGACGTACCTTTATACGGTCACCTCGCTTGTCTATCAACTGAATGATATGATACCCGAACTCAGACTCCACTATTTTGGATATTTTCTTAGGGTCTGTCAGGTTAAAGGCAACATTGGCAAAAGCCTGATCCAGCATGCCACGTCCCACGTAGTCCATCTCACCGCCACGACGGGCCGAACCTGGGTCTTCAGAGTACAGGCGAGCCAAGGTGGCAAACGAGGTCTCACCCTTGTTTATTCGGTCGGTATAGCTACGCAGTTCGTCCTTCACACGGTTTATCTCCTCCTGGGTAGCCTTAGGCTGCCGGGTTATAATCTCGACCTCTACCGTAGTAGGAACGAAAGGTATACTATCGGCAGGCAACTTGGCGAAATACTTGCGTACCTCGCTGGGGGTAACGGTAATGTCTTTGACCAGCTCCTGTCTCATTTTGGAGATAAGCTGCTGGTTGCGGAAGTCATCGCGCATCTGCTGTCTCATCTGAGCCACCGTCTGATTGCGGTATTCCTCCAATTTTTCCTTAGAGCCAGCCATTGATATCCAGTAGTTTATCTGCTGGTCTATACTGCTGGTCACATCGCTCTCAGACACCTGGATAGAGTCTATTTCTGCCTGATGTAGGAAGAGTTTCTGCACAGCCATCTCCTCCGGGATGGCACAGTCGGGATCACTCTTCCACGTGATACCCTCCATCTGGCCCTGCAGGCGCATGGTCTCCACGTCTGACTTTAGGATAGGCTCGTCGCCTACTACCCAGATTACCTCGTCTACTACCGAGGACTCAGGAACATCGGCATCGGCCACAGCCTTTACCGAGTCTTTCGGGGCGGGCGTTATACTGTTTCTGATAGCCATAGCCTGGCTACCCATGAGCAGCGCAAAAGCCGTTGCGCCTATACCTATTTTATATATATTCTTCATTCCTAATGATGATTATTTACCGTTTTCACCACCTCGTCGTTTACCATTACGGCATACTTGCGACGCAGGCTGTCTACCCACTCGCGCTCCAGCTGTTCCTGATAGTCAGCCAGTACCAGCGAGCGCACATCATCTATGCTCTCGGGGGCCTTGAGACGCTTGCCGTACACCGCGTCAAAGGGGAAATCTTTCAGAGGCTGCGGCTTCTTACCCATCTTGAACACCTCGCTGTCCACCACGGGATTGTCACCCTTGGCAAAGATGCCTTTTTCTACCCGAATACGCAGTACACTATCCTTGTTAAACGTGGTGCGCAACGTCTCGGCCCAGTGGTTAAAGGGTACCCCCTTGACGGCCGCCTTAACAGCCTTGACATCAGCCTGAGTCCGTGTATGATAGGCTATACCCTTGAAACGGGGCTCTGCCCATTGGTACTTTTTGCGGTTTTTGTCAAAATAAGCCTGCTGGCCAGCCTCATCTTTCTGGGCCTTGTCCCATACCGTACGGTTACTCATCTCGAAGAGAAGCAGACCGTCGTGATATTCCTGAACAAGATAACGCAACTGGGGCGAGCGAGCCTCCATGGCAGTAGCCAAGCTGTCCATAACCTGAGCCGGGGTAACCTTTGCCCCATGCAGATGGGCCAACGAGTCTATCCTCTGGTTGATGATGGCATCTTTGAGACCGCGACGTTCCATATAAGAGAGGATGCTGGTACGCAGCGAGTCGTAGGGGAAGCACATGCGCTTGTCTTTGAGCAACACGACATGCCATCCAGCTGGCGACTCAAAAGGACGGCTCATATGGCCAGGCTTCAGGGCGTAAACCTGATCCTCAAATTCCTTGAGAGTCTGACCATGTTCTATCCAGGGCAGCTCGCCACCCTGCTGGGCCGAGCCCTTATCGTCCGAGCAGCGGCGGGCCGTCTCGGCAAAGTCGGCCCCATCCTGTAGGGCCTTGTAGATAGAGTCTATACGCAACTTAGCCTGACGTAGCTGGTCGGGTGTAGCCTTCTGACGCATCATCACCAGGATATGGGCCGCCTTGACCAGGCCACCCGAATTGTCCACCCGGGTACGATAGTCGGCATATATCTTACGCGCCTCTGCCTCTACGTCGTCCTGGGTTATCAGCGACGGACGTATCTGCTGGTCGCGGTAAGTGGCAAACTCCTTTTTAAATGAGGAGAGGGTGTCCAGATGTGCATCAAGGGCAGCCTCTACCTTCAGTTTATAGTTAATGAAGAGGTCTACATACTCTTTCACGCTCTTGCGGTCTATGACATTCTCGTTGTTATTCTTATTATACGAGTATTCAAATTCAGACCGTGTCACGGGTTTACCGTTCACGGTCATTATCGTAGGGTCATTCTGAGCCAGAGCCGTACCGCCACACCCCAGTGTGGCGGCCAGCAGTATAGTAGCTATTCTCTTCATTCGTTTCATATACTTATTCGGGACGGCTATAGTTAGGCGCCTCGCTGGTGATGGTAATGTCATGCGGATGACTCTCCAGGACACCGGCATTGGTAATACGGGTAAACTTGGCATCGTGCAGACGCTCGATAGTGGGAGCGCCACAGTAGCCCATGCCCGAACGCAGACCGCCGATGAGCTGGTAAACCACCTCCTGGACTGTACCCTTGTAAGGTACACGGCCAGCGATACCCTCGGGTACCAGTTTCTTCGCGTCGGTAGTATCACCCTGAAAGTAGCGGTCCTTAGAACCGTTCTTCTGCTCCATGGCCTCAAGCGAGCCCATACCGCGGTAGCTCTTGAACTTACGCCCGTTAAAGATGATGGTATCACCAGGACTTTCCTCGGTACCGGCTACGAGTGAGCCTATCATCACGCACGAGCCACCAGCAGCCAGGGCCTTGACCACATCGCCCGAGTAGCGCAGACCGCCATCGGCGATGAGTGACACGCCCGTACCCTGCAGGGCCGAGTACACATCGTACACAGCGCTCAGCTGAGGCACACCCACACCAGCTACCACACGGGTAGTACAGATAGAACCCGGGCCTATACCTACCTTGATGGCATCGGCACCATTGTCTACCAGCATCTTGGCAGCAGCGCCTGTAGCCACGTTACCTACTACTATATCTATAGAGGGGAATGTAGCCTTCACCTCACGCAGTTTTTCTATCACGCCCAGCGAATGTCCGTGGGCCGTGTCTATCACGATGGCATCAGCACCGGCAGCCACCAGGGCCGAAGCACGCTCCAGCGTGTCCTTGGTAACACCCACGCCGGCAGCCACGCGCAGCCGACCTTTATCGTCCTTGCAGGCCATAGGTTTGTCCTTGGCCTTGGTTATATCCTTATAGGTTATCAGTCCCACGAGATGGTTCTCGGCATCCACCACAGGCAACTTCTCTATTTTGTTTTCCTGCAGTATCTGGGCAGCGGCAGCCAGGTCAGTCTGCTGGTGCGTGGTAACCAGATTCTCATGTGTCATCACTTCGTCGATGGTCTTGTCCAGACGGCGCTCAAAGCGCAGGTCGCGGTTGGTCACGATGCCCACCAGATGGTTTTCTCCGTCTACCACAGGAATACCTCCTATATGGTAGTCGTGCATCATGGCCAGCGCATCCTTCACGGTGCGTCCCTGGCGGATGGTCACGGGGTCGTATATCATACCGTTCTCCGCTCTCTTCACGATGGCTACCTGACGGGCCTGGTCATCGATGGCCATATTCTTGTGTATCACACCGATACCACCCTCGCGCGCTATAGCTATGGCCATGGCCGACTCGGTAACCGTATCCATGGCAGCTGTCACGAATGGCACATTAAGTCCTATGTGGCGCGAGAACTTGGTTTTCAACTCTACCGTCTTGGGCAGCACTTCTGAATAAGCGGGGATAAGGAGGACGTCGTCAAAAGTAAGACCGTCCATCACTACTTTATCTGCAACAAATGATGACATATTGTATTTTTGAAATTTATTGCATGCAAATTTAGCAATAAAAATCCACAACAGATAGGCTTTTGCCGATTTTCTCGTCTGTTTAATTGTATTTAACGCTGAGCGGCAACCACCATTTTGCCCCTGGCTACCAGCCCGAGGAGTGGCCCTTTCGCCATGCCAGCCATAAGTCCCAGCCATCAGCCAGGGCGTAAGCCACCACTTACAGGGCGGCAGAGGACTTATACCCCTGCCGCCCTGCCACCATGGTTCAAGGGACTAAGGCCCTCTAAGCCGTTATTTAGCAGTGGGCGCGGCTTTCAGGTCGCCATTATAGATAGAGTGCATAGAGCGCTTGGTCTTAGAGTGCTTCATATCGCCCAGACGATAGCTTATCCCTATGCTGAAACCCTGGCGCGAATATGTTCTGTCTGCCTGGCTATGATAGCCAGTGCCCTGGGTGTAGGTAGTGCGGGTAAGCCACTTGTGGAATGGGTCTGCGGCACGGAGCGAAACGACGAGACGCTTGCTGCGCAAGAACGAACGCGACAGGGTGAAATAGTTGTACACAAGCCCATCGGTACTGCCTTGGAGTGCGATATTCTTCGTGTCGCCCCTCAAGATGGCATACAGCGAGAAATCGGCCGGCAACCGCCACGACAGCCTCAGGTCGGCATTAGCGCTCCAGCCATGATTCTGCAACTGGCGGCTGGGATCTTTGAGGTCTACATAGGCCACGCCTGTATTCAGCGTTACCCATAGTTTGGAGGTGAGGTTCCATTTATAATATATGTTTACCGCCGTACGTTCCACCCGTCCTACATTAAGATAGGTAGTATATATAGCGCCAGGCGCTGCATAGTGCTTGCCGTCGTCAAAATACTCGCCGCCGTCGCCTATTATCCGGCTGTAGCTCTCTATGCCATTACTCAGATGGCGGTAGTTCAGGCTGACGGTTAGGTTGGTCTTACGGGTAAACCATCCATAGGTGGCGCCCAGGTTATAGCTGTTCTCGGCTTCCAGGCTGCTGTTGCCCTGCACTATGTTCTGCGGATTCAGATTGTTGAAGTAAGGGTTGAGATAGTAGATACTGGGGCGCGACAGCCTTTTACCGTATTCCAGACGGAGCGACTGCGACTTGCCCACCTTCAGGTTTACTTTCAGCGAGGGCACCACATTGGCATAATGGCTCGAGTAGTTGCCCTCCGAGCCCACAGGGCCTGCCAAGTACTTAATGTTCTGATAAGTATATTCATAGCGCAGCCCGGGCATTACAGAGACCATCTTTCCACGGTAAGTATAACTCAGATAGCCGCCCAGGATGTTGTTGCGGTTCTTATAATGGTTGCTCCGCAGGTCATTGTGCGTCCATTCTGCGCCCTGGCCTTGGCTGTCATACAGGTCGTTTTGACTCTCGTTGTTGCGCAGTATGTACTTAGCGCCCACCTCGAGCGTATGCTGCTGGCCCAGAGGAGTAGAGAAGTCATACTGGAACGTATGTTCATTGGTCTTGTCATCCCGATCCGAGCGGCTGTCGTACAGCTGTAGCTGGTCGGCCACCCCTGCCATGCCACCAGTTACTATATCGCTATACTGGGTAATGTCCTTGTTACGCGACGGAGCGCTACTCAACTGATACGACAGCGTAGTGGTACGTCGTGGGTTGCGCCGCCCTACCCGCTGATAGTCCAGGTTGATGGTACCGTTAAGACTCGAGTTTTTCAGGTTACCATGACGCAGATACGAATAGACGGCCTCATTGCTCCCAAGGTTCCACATACCAGTATGCTCATCACTCATCGTATGCTGCTGGCTCCCCATACCCGACAATGAGAATGTTATCATCTGCAGACTGTCTATCTCGTAACTGGCATTGACCATGGCAAACTCGGTGTGTCCCTGAGGCTTGCTGCTGTCCTCACTCCTGAGCTGTGTAGCACCGGTGGCGCCATAACCATCGCGCAGCAGGGTGGTATTCTCCTCGGGCGTCAGCAGACGGTTGTAGCTAAAATTGCCGTCAAAGGCAAACTTGCCTATCTTACTCATCGTCATCACACTACCGCTATAAGCCGTCGTACCGGCATCGGCACTCAGAGTGGTAAGATGGCCCTCAAACTGCGAACGCATCACTATATTGATAACGCCGCCTATGCCCTCGGCATCATATTTGGCTCCTGGCGATGTTATCACCTCGATGCTCTTAACCATCTCGGCTGGCAGACTACGCAACACCTCCTTGGGGTTGCGCGTAATGGCGGTTTTGCGTCCGTTCTGCAGTATCAGAAATTTCTTGGTGCCGTTCATCTCTATATTGCCGTCGCCGTCAACACTTATCAGTGGCACCTTACCCATCATCTCCGACAGCCTAAGCGTCTTGGCATCAGGGTCGGCGGCCACGTCATAGGTCAGCTTATCTACTTCCATCGTTACCAGTGGTTTCTGGGCCTCTACCGTTACCTGTTTCAGCATCTTCACATCGTCGGTCATGTACAACCGCCCTATATCCTTGAGTGTATCGCCCTCGGCTAAGGTTATCTGACGCGGCACAGCCACCCTGCCTATCATGGCAGCTGTAATGTCATACGCACCAGGCAGTATGGGCAGCACCACTTCAAATCGACCTGCGCTATCGGCCAGCACCTTTTTGGTGCCACCGCCCGGCAGCCCTTTGTGCGATACACATACCGTAACCATAGACTCGGGCTCATCAGTCTCCTTATCTGCCACCACGCCCACTACCTTACACATCGATGTTTTTACCGATGTTTGTGCTGACATGGGCATGCTGTAGCTGGCAGCCAACATAGCCAGCATTACGCAGAGGGTCTTTACTATCTTCCCGTATGCCTGTATGCCCATAACGCATCTTCCGCTCTCCGTTACCATAGATAATAGATTTTTCATAAGCCTTATTTTTTAGTGTGTAGAACCTTAGCCGTTACCAATAGGTTGTCTAACTTACCAGTGCCGTAAGCCTTTTTAGCAACCACCTTATTATATATTATTCTATTATTATAAATACCACACTGTCTTATAATAGCCATAAGCACCGAAGAGACTACGGCATATTTGCCAACCTCATTACAACTCAGGGAGAGTTTCCCCAAAGCATGTCTACCCCCCCCGATCGATTTTATTCATAGTATTTATAGTTGGAAGATGATGATTTGGATGATTGTCCAAACCTTTCTCACTCATCAGTTGCCCCATAATAATTCCGACCGTGTCGTACCTGTCACCAACCAGCTTCCCCTGTTGGCAACCTACGCATATACAAATGCTTAAAGATAACAAAGCGTGTTTCCTGTCCATATCTGGTAGTTTTATTATGGGTCTTTAAGCTATATCCAACGACAATAAGGCTGATTGTCTTTGTGGATGCTGCAAATATAGACATAAGATAGGTATTGACCAAGTGTTTCTCCCAGTTTTTTTGCGAAGGCCGTTTTTTTAACATTTTACGGGGCGGAGAGGCCGACATCTGCGGGCGCGGCTATGTTCATCGCCACCCTCGTAATGGGGTTTTCAGCTCTCCTACGAAGGATTTCTAACACACCCATGGTCGTCGCGAGAAGGGGGCCGGGCATCGTGGCCGCAGCCCCCATGGTCGCCACCCACACCATGGACAGACCAGCTGGAGCAGAAGATAGATTATAAAGATTGTTAAAACCGATGGGGGCGTTGTCATTTTACCCCCCCGTTTTACGTTTATATTATATACCTTTACAGCGATGGTTTTGGCCTCGCTGGAGGCAATCCTACTGACAAGCCACAAAAGACATGCTTATGAGACATCCATCCACTACCTTACGCATCATGCTATGCCTGAGCACCCTCATACTGGCTGGCATAGCCCCGACCTACGCCCAGAGCACCACCTCATCGGCCAAAGGTACCACACCATCTACTCATTCCGAGCCAACCTCCTCGCACAAGACCATGCGCCTGATAGGCAGCGTCTACGACGGCTTCCTGGGCATACCCCTAAGCGGCCACATCACCCTGATGCGCCCCGACTCGACCACGATAGACACCACCACCTGCAAGATACAGCAGCGCTGGTCTACCTATTCTTTCGAGGTACCCAACCAGACTGCCACCTATATTATAAAGGCCGAGACCGAGGGCTACGACACGGGCTACATCACCGTACACACCAAGGCGAGCCGCAGCGGTGCCTATGAGATGTCCGACAAGATATTGCTTCGCAAGAAAGCGCAGCGCGACCGCACGATAGACCTCAACGAGGTACAGGTCAAGGCCACCCGCATACAGGTGGTTTACCGTGGCGACACCATCGTCTACGACGCGTCGGCCTTTGTCATGCCCGAGGGGTCGCTCTTAGGCGACTTAGTAAGACAGATGCCAGGTGCCGAGGTCAAGGCTAATGGCGATGTCTATGTCAAGGGGCGCAAGATAGACTTCATGACCCTCAACGGGCGCAACTTCTTCAAGGGCAAAAACAAGATGATGCTCGACAACCTGCCCTACTTCACCATTAAGGACATCAAGGTCTTTAACCGCGAGAAGACCGAGCGCGAGCAGATAGCCAGCGGCTCGCGGATGAAAGACTATGTGATGGATGTAAGCCTAAAGCCACAGTACATACGCACAGCCTTGGCCAACGGCGAGGCGGGCGCTGGAACCGACGGACGCTGGCGGGGGCGCCTCTTCGGCATGGCCACGGGCAAGACGTCGACGCTGACGCTCTTTGCCAATGCCAACAACGTCAACGAGAACCGCCGTCCTGGCTCCAACGGTGACTGGAAACCGGCCGACCAGCTGTGGTGGGGCACCAAGACCACACGCCAGGTGGGCGTGTCGTATGCCGACGAGGACAGAAGCCGTAGCCACAGCCATGAGGCCGAGGTCAAAGTGGAGTGGGACAACAGCGACCTGCAGACCTATACCCACAGCGAGCAGTGGACGGGCGGGGGCAACATAGACCGCCACGCGGCATCGGGCTCATACAGCCGCGACTTCAGCATAGACCTGCACCACAAGTGGGACGACATGATTAACAAGAACATGCCCTACAGCATCACGACCAACGTGAGATACACCAATGCCCACATACGCACGCTGGCCACCGACTCTACCTACCGCAGTGCCCTCGTCAATAGTTATCTTAACCAGGTGCTGAGCCACTCGCGTTCCTTCACGGCCTCGACACAAGCCCTCTTTTTCCGCCGTATGGCCAACAAGGACCGAATTAGTTTCGTAGGATATGCCAGTTACTCTCTGACCTCTCCGCTTGACCAGTTCGGTCTGCGCAACACGCGCTACGAGCAGGCTGCCCAGGCCGACCGCCGCCACCTCTACTCCGACCAGCGTAGCCGGGAGTACACCTACCGCCTCAACTCCCAGTACACCCTGCAGCTGTCGCCCTCGTGGTCTATCGACCCCACCGTGGTGCTGGAACACACCTACCAACAGCGCCACAACGCTTACTATCGGCTCGACTGGCTGGGCCAATACGAGCACAGCGACGAGGTGGGCATCCTGCCGAGCAGCGACCTGTGGCAGCAGACGGCTTTCGATGCCGACAACAGTAGTCACTATGGCCTGCACAAGTACAGGGGGCAGGCTATGATAAACATATCACGGCAGAAAAACGACGGAAGTTTTCTGGTGATAACGCTCCCCATAGGCAACTGGACCTACAGCCACATGCGTTTCGAGGCTGCCCAACGCGACACGCTGGCCCATCGCTGGGATATGTGTGTGGAACCCATCGGTATTGTTTATGAAAGTGGCCGACCGCCGGGTGCGCCTGCGCCTCTCCTACGACCTCAATACGGCCGTGCCAGAACTATGGCTGCTCATGCCCTATACCGATGCCTCGAGCCCCACGAGCATACAGCGCTACAGCAGCCGTCTGAAACGCCGCATAGAGCAGACCGCCAATGCCTACTATGCTAACCGGGTGGCCTGCATAGGGCTCTACTACTGGCTCAGGCTGCGGGCTGTGTACGTGTACCATGCCTGGGGCCAGCGCATCGAGTACGATGAGGGCACGGGCGCTATGACCTACGAGCGCGGCAATATCCACAAGCCCAACTGGAACACCAGCGTCAGCTCTGGGTTCGACCTGCCGCTGGACAAGGCGCGGCGCTGGACGCTCTCTGTCGACGACCATGTCAACTATCACCACAGCGTAGACTTCGACATCACCTACGGGCACGTTCCGGGGGCGCTGAGCACGGTGCGCACCACCGAGGCCGGCGCCGGCGTCAAACTACAATACATCATGGGTGCCCTGCGGGCTGGCGTATCGGGCAAGGTAAACGGTCGGTGGGCACGCAGCCATCGTGCCGGCTTCAGCGACATCAATACAGCCGACTATCAGTATGGGGCTACGCTGCAGTACACGGTGCCCGGCATAGGCACCATGGTGGCCACGGATATGAATATGTACAGCCGGCGTGGCTACGCCAGCAGCGAGATGAACACCAATGACCTGGTATGGAACGCCCTGCTCACCCAGAGCATCATCAAGGGACGGCTGGCTCTCAAGGTGCAGGCGTTCGACCTGCTGCACCAGTTGCAGACCAAGCGGTCTACGGTCAATGCGCAGGGACGCACAGAGACCTGGTACAACAGCGTGCCACGCTATGTGATGGCCTCAATAGTATTCACGATGAATAAGGGTAAAAAGCCATAAGGCAACGAGGGCTCCCAGCACTCCCGCGAGGGCAACTGGAACCACCGCCACTATCACTATATCTAAAAGGGATGCCCCCATTCGCCTGTCGCTGGCGGATGGGGCATGGCGTATATAGTGACTTCAGTGGCGCGCCATGCGCCACATCCGAGAGGCTGTCGTGCAGCCCCACCTCGCGCTCGGCCAGCAGGGCCCTCACGTCGTTTACATCGCCATACGACCGCACCGCCCCATCGGCATACAGCGTGCGCGCCACCACGCTATGCTCGTCGTTAGACAGGAGGTCGATGTCCACGCGGCTACCGCCAAACATACCACTGAAAGATGCCTCGTAGCAGAGATAGGGATGAAAGGCTCCGACACGCAGGGTGGCTGCCGTGGCGGCACCTGACTGCCCCGACACGCCTAACACGCGTCCGCGCTGTGCCAGGGTGGGGGCCGAGGTGGTATCCATCAGCACCACGTCGGCCGAGGTGGGCAGCAGGAGCCGGGGGGCCTCCATGGGCAGGGCGCTCATCACCTTATATGTATTATAGAAGTTGCGGGCAAAGGACTGGCGGACAAAGGTAAGCGAGCCGAGGCTCAGCCGGTCAACGGGCTGCTGGGCCAAGCTGAAGCCCGCAGCCGTCAGCCCCAACAGCACGACCGACAGACAGCGGCCTATCCGGGATATGTGGGGCCAAAGGAGGTGGCTTAGGCGAAGTTTCATAAGGCAGTTGGCGTTAAGTATTTCAGTAGGGGCTTATGGGGCAGCACCCGGCAGGGCCTACCCGAGTATCTCACGCAGCGGTATCATCACAAAGTCGCGCTCCGCCATCAGCGGGTGCGGTATCTTGAGGTCGGGCTCATCGACCCTAAGGTCGTCGTAGAGCAGGATGTCTATATCTATGACCCTGTCGTAATACACGCCACCGGCCGACTTGGCCGTACGGCCCAAGGCGCGCTCTATCTGCTGGGTGGCAGCCAGCAGCTGACGTGGGCTGAGCGTAGTAGACACGCGCACACAGGCATTGAGGAAACGGTGGGGCGACGCGAAGCCCCAGGGTTCGGTCTCATAAAAAACTGACTGGCGCTCTACGGTGCCAATCAGTTCATTAATGCGGTCTATAGCCCTCAGCATGGTGGTACGGCGGTCGCCGATATTGGCACCGAGGGCCAGATATACGGTATGTTTAGTCATTGAGTATGAGCATGGCATCGCCATAACAGCCAAACATGTACCCATGCTTCACGGCCTGGTTGTAAGCCTCCATGACGAGGTCGTAACCACCAAAGGCGGCCGTCTCCATGAGCAGGGTCGAATACGGGTGATAGAAGTTAGCTATCATGGTGTCGGCCAGACCGAACTCGTAGGGCGGGAAGATAAACTTGTTAGTCCAGCCCTCGTACTCCTTGAGCAGGCCGTCGGTGCCTACGGCTGTCTCGGTGGCCTTGACCACACTGGTGCCCACGGCGCACACATGGTGGCCCACTGCCTTGGCGTGGTTTACCTTGTCGCATGCCTCGCGGGTAATAAACATCTGCTCAGAGTCCATCTTGTGCTTGGTAAGGTCTTCTACCTCAATATCGTGGAAGGCTCCCAACCCACAGTGCAGGGTGATAAAGGCACTCTCGATGCCCTTAATCTCCATGCGCTTCATCAGCTCGCGACTGAAATGCAGTCCCGAGGCGGGCACTGTTACGCCTCCCTCGTTCTTGGCATAGATACACTGGAAGTCCTCCAGATCGTCGGCGGTACCATGATGGTTATCGCGGCGGTCTATGATGTAGCGAGGCAGCGGGGGCTCGCCCAGGGCGAAGAGCTCGCGCTTGAACTCGTCGTGAGGACAGTCGTAGAGGAACCGCAGGGTACGGCCGCGGCTGGTGGTGTTGTCGATGACCTCGGCCACCATGGTGCCCGACTCGTCAAAGAACAGCTTGTTGCCGATACGTATCTTGCGCGCCGGCTCTACCAGCACGTCCCACAGGCGCATCTCCTCATTGAGCTCGCGCAGCAGGAACACTTCTATCTTGGCATCGGTCTTCTCCTTGGTGCCGTAGAGGCGGGCAGGGAATATCTTGGTATCATTGAATACAAAGGTGTCGCCCTCGTCGAAGTAGTCGAGTACATTACGGAAGTCGAGGTACTCGCCCTCCATGGGATTGCCCTTGTCGTCTTTCCGGTACATGTCGATGGTCTGCGACTTGCGGTGCAGCACCATGAGGCGGCACTCATCGCGGCGGGTGATACGGCAAGTCTCCTTCTCGCCCTTGTCGTTGACAAAGTCGTGATATACACTATGCGGATAGAGGGCTATCTGCTCCTCGGGCAATTTGAACTTGAACTGCGATAGTTTCATTATATCTTTTCTATATCTTGATTATCTAACCATTCCTGGAAGTGGTCATAGTCTACACAATTGTCTACCGTGTAGTCGCCCACACGAGTACGGCGCAGCGAGGTAAGGTAGGCCCCACTGCCGAGTGCGCGGCCCAGGTCGCGGGCCAGAGCACGTATGTAGGTGCCCTTGCCACAGGTGACGCGCAGCTCCATCTGCATGGTGGCCGGGTCAAAGGTGGTCAGGGTGATGTCGTCTATATGCACATTCTTGGGCTTGAGCACCACCTCCTCGCCTGCGCGGCGCAGGGAGTAGGCTCGCTCGCCGCCCACCTTGCAGGCGCTGTAGGTAGGGGGTATCTGCTGGATGTCGCCCACAAACCGAGTGAGCGCCTGGCGTATCATGCCCTCAGTAATGTGGCTGGTGGGATAGGTGGCATTGACCTCGTGCTCACGGTCGTAGCTGGCGGTGGTGGCACCGAGCTGCAGCGTGGCCTCATAGACCTTGGTATGGGCCTGCAGGGCCTCTATCTGCTTGGTACACTTGCCCGTGCAGAGTATCAGTACGCCTGTGGCCAGTGGGTCGAGGGTGCCGGCATGGCCTATCTTGACCCGGTGGCCCAACGTGTGGGTAAGCAGGTAGCGCACATGGGCCAGGGCCCCAAAGCTGGACAGCTTGTAGGGCTTGTCGATGGCAAATATCTCGCCTGTCTTGAAGTTCATAAGGACCGGTTAAAGCGAGAGCAACAGCGTGATGACACCCACGATGGCACAGTAGATGGCGAAGTAGACCAACTTGCCTCGCTTCACAATGTTAATCATCCACTTACAGGCCACGCAGCCCGATACAAAGGCGGCGATGAAGCCCACGGCCAACACGCCTAACGAGATGTCGCCCATAACGGCAGCGGTGCCGTGCTTGACCATCTTCATGGTGTCTAACAGGGCCTCGCCTAAGATGGGCGGTATGACCATGAGGAACGAGAACTGGGCCAGGCGGGCCTTGTTGTTGCCCAGAAGCAGACCGGTAGCTATGGTAGAACCCGAACGCGACAGACCGGGCAGCACGGCCACGGCCTGAGCCAGGCCGATGATAAAGGCATCCTTTATGCTGATATTCTCCTTGGCCCGGGGCTTGGCGTAGTACGAGAAGGTGAGCAGCAGGGCGGTCACTATCAGCATGGCACCCACGATGACCAGACCTGAGCCGAACACTTCCTCGACCTTGTCCTTGAAGAACACGCCCACGATGCCTACGGGTATCATCGAAACAACAATGTTGGCCACATAGCGGGTCTCGTCATTATACTGAAAGCGGAAGAGGCCCCGGAATATCCAGGCTATCTCCTTCCACAGGATGACCAGGGTACTGAGCACGGTGGCCACATGTACGGCAACGGTAAAGGCTAAGCTCTCCTCGCCCTCGATGCCAAACAGGTGCGAGGCGATGGTAAGGTGGCCGCTACTGCTTACGGGCAGATACTCGGTAAGTCCCTGGATAATGCCCAACCATAATGCTTGTAACCAGTCCATCAGTCGTTGTCCTTTCCTTTAGTATCGCCGTCCTTGGGCTTGCGGGCCACGGCGTAAATCATCGTTACAAATCCTACGAAGCACACCACGGGGGCTACCTTAATGCGCAGCGCGCTGAATATATCGGGGTCATAGTGGGTATCGGTAGAGCCCGACCCCGACATAAGGACAAATCCGAGAACCACCACCAGCATGCTGACGGCTATCAGGATAAAGTTTACTTTGTCAAAAGCGAAATTTCTTTTTTCCATATTGAGTTACTGTTATTTTTCAGATTTTATAGAGGTCGCCGGCCTTCATCTTCAGAAACTTGTTGACAGATATGCCGGCACTGAAGACCGTAATGACGATACCGAAGAGAAACACGGTAAGGGCAGTGATGGCCAGCACCTGCCAGGTAACCACGGTGGCCACATCGGGGGCGTAGGTATAGATGCCATAGACACCGGCGGCCAGCACAGCAGCGGCCAACAGCGCAGCAATGACACCCACCACGGCGGCACGCACAAGAAAGGGCCGGCGGATGAAGCCCCACGAGGCTCCCACCAACTTCATGGTGTGTATGGTGAACCTACGGGCATAGACACCTAACCGCACGGTATTGCTGATGAGCGAGAACGACACAAAGGTGAGCAGCACGGCTATCACCAAGAGCACCACGCTCACCTTGGCCAGGTTCTGGTTAACGCTCTCGACCAAGTCCTTCTGATAGGTGATGTCACTTACCTTAGGATACTTACGCAGCTCGGCGGCAATCCATGTGAGCGAGTCGTTATTGGCATAATCTGACCGCAGGGTAATGTCGGCCGAGGGCAGGTAGGGGTTCTCCCCGTTGGTAAAGTCGGTGGGGTCGGTTCCTAAGACCTGTGTCTGCTCCTTCAGGGCGCGCTCCTTGCTCACAAAGTCGAGCTTGTTAATGTAGGGGCGGGTCTTCAGCCGGGCACACAGCTGCTGGGCCTCCGGGGTGGTCATGTCTTGCTCGAACAGCACGGTAACCACCAGATTTTCCTTGACAAATGCAGAGGTATTGCGGGCCACCAGCACTGAGAATACCACCAAACCTAACAAAATGAGCACCATAGCGGTGCTGATGCAGAGTGTTACAGACTGCAGACCATGCCTGCTGCGAGCCTTAGAACGTTTCTTAGCCATTTACCGATAGGATATAATATACCAATTTTGGTGCAAAGGAACAAAAAAAATACCTATTATACGACATTTTAACCACCATTAACGTGATAAGCCTGAAAATAACCGTAACTTTGCACGTAAGCAGTTTGGCCAGCCCCCTGTCGGCACCTCCGCAGGTCGTAGACATGGCGGGCTACATCGTTATAAACCACACCATTATGAACACTCAGCTACATCACTCGCCTATCTACGGCCCTGTACACAGCCGGAGGCTGGGGCTCTCCGTAGGTATCAACCTCATGCCAGGCGATGGCAAATACTGCACGTTCGACTGTATCTACTGCGAATGTGGGTACAACAGCGAGCGCCGTACCCACAGCCCCCGGCCCACGCGCCACGAGGTGGCCCAGGCCCTGGAGGCTCAACTCCAGCAGTTAGAGGCTCAGGGCGAGCACCCAGACGTACTTACCTTTGCCGGCAACGGCGAGCCCACCGCGCACCCTGACTTCGGGGCCATCGTAGACGACGTGGCCGCCCTGCGCGACCACTACTGTCCGCAGGCACGCCTGTTGGTACTAAGCAACTCGACCCAGATACATCGCCCGAAGATAAGGCAGGCACTGATGAAGGTGGACTGCAACATTCTGAAGTTGGACACGGTAGACGACGCGTACATCGACCGGGTCAACAGGCCCACCTCGCCGACTTACAGGGTGGCCGACATCATCCGGGACATGGCTGACTTCAGGGGCCACGTCATCATCCAAACGCTATTCATGCACGGCACCATGGACGGGGCCGACGTTACCAACACCACACCTTATTATATAGAGCCCTGGCTGGCTGCCCTGCGGCGCATAGCACCTCAGGAGGTGATGATATACACCATAGACCGACCCACGCCAGACACTACGTTGCAAAAGGCCACACCGGCCGAACTGGATGCCATCCGCCAGCAGGTAGAGGCGCTGGGCATAGCCTGCACGGCCTCGTACTGACACGCTGCATCAACCCTCAGAATGACAATGGATATGAATATAGAACAGGAGATAAGAGACGATCTGCGCCAGTACTTAGAGGGCAGGCAGGAGATAGACAGCCGCATGCCCGAGTGCCCCGACCTGGAGCAGGCGTGGACCTCGGTGGGCGAGGACTACATGCCCGACGGCATACGCGAGTTTGCCAACTATCCCACCGTATCATTAGGCTGGATAATGTTTGTGGGCATGGCCATGGCGTACTACTGGGACACGGCCTGGGACACCTACGGCCCCGAGGCCCACATCTACCCCACCCTGCGCGACCAGCGGGGCTACGACCACATGGACGACTACATCATGGGCGAGGTGCTGCAGCTCTCTGAGGCTGACCGCACGGCTACACGCCAACTGGTGGCCGAGTGTGCCAGCCGCACGTACAGCCGCCTGAGCCATGCGGGGCTGCAGCCTGGCAGTTGCGATGCTTTCAGGGGCTACATAGCCTGTCTGCATCAGCTCTATCTCATGGGCATAGCGGTACAGCTACGTCGCATGGGCTATAACATGACCCAACTAAACTAACGTACAAATTACCATGGTTACCTACGGCAAAGTATTCTTCAGGCACCGCCTCGCCCAGCGCCTCACCCCCGATGATGAGTGCGAGCTATGCTATCGCATTCAGGGCACCGAGAATGACAAGTGCAAGGCCGCGGTCTACAGTCTCATCGATAGCAGCGACAGACGGGTGTCGCGCAACGCCCTGAGGCTGCTGGCCACATATGCTTACCATGACGACTTCTGGATTAGCGGCAAGCGGCGCGACCTAATAAAACGGATAATGACCGAAGAGGACAGCGGCCAGCGCCGGCTGATGCTCTCTGTGCTTTACGCCATATTCTGGGATGGCAGGGTGACCGACAGCCATTTTTTCAACTACTGTCTGGACTGTATGCAGGACCCGCACGAGCCACCCGCTAACCAGGCACTCTGCATCAAGCTGGCCTACGAGCAATGCTACGACACGCCCGAGATATGCCGCGAGCTGCGGCTACTCCTCGAACACATGGCCCGCCAGCCTCTGTCGGCCGCCGTAGAAGCCGCCCGCCGCAACACGCTCAAAGTCATAGCCCGCCACAAGCGTTAGCGGCAACTCTGCACAGAGCGCCGGGACACCTGTAGACGGATAGGACGTAGCACCTGCGGTCTCACAGTACCCTTTCGACATCCTGGCAGTGCCTTGTTCGTGAAATAGATGCCACCAAATGAGGTGAGTTGCGGGCCTGCAGATATTCACGGCTGGCACCGACGTGTTTCGCAAAATGGATGGCGCAGGCAGAAGTCTCTGACGACGTTCTAACCCATATCGTAAAAAATTTTCTGGCAATATATAAATATACATTTCGGGTGTTTCCGCATCCGTCAAGGGCATTTTAGCCTTTTATAATTTGTCCGTACGCTCGCCGTGGAGGCCTCGGCGGCGAAAAGGCTATTTTCTGACGGTCCAAAAACAACCTTTAGCATGCTCGCGATGGTCATTAGCATCGTAGTGACCATCGCAGCGACTCTGAAAACCGACCTTGGAAGAACCGAAAATGAGGGCGAAAAAGGCGCGAATAGCCACCAGTTTGCAAAAGGTTATTACTTTTGCTATCTTCATAATGTTCAAAAGTGGCCCCGACGGCCTCGAAAATCGTCCTGGCTTGTTAAAAGTTTCCGAAATTTACGCCCCGCAAAACGGCTGTTACAACTGCATATTTATATATTAGCACCTCTCGTTTTGCATAAATATACAGCCGCATGTAAAGGCTTTTTCATACCATGGTTATAACAACGATGGGGGCTATGACATTGCATTTTAACGGTATGGTTACGGACAAATCCCTAACGTCCGCCGGTACAAAAGCGGTAAACAGCAGGCAAACATCTCCTGAACACCACGCCCACCGCGACAGCACACGCCATGAAGACCCAGGGCGAAAGCAGGTAGGAGGTGGTATAGCCTACGACATTGGTGCCCAATGCTACCACTATCAACTTACGCACTATGTTGATAGTAGGCTCATGGAAGAGATAGATGAAAAAGACAAAATGGCAAGAGGTGGCCAACAGGCGATGGGCACTCAACTCAAAGTGGCGGCCAGCCATCAGGTCGTACAGGCCCCATATAGCCACAATGCCCAAGAGAGTTATCGGAATATTCAGCAGATGCCAGGGGACAAGAGCGGGCATAAAAAGCTGAGCCAAAGACAGAAGCAGAAACAGCACGGTGGCCGATGCGGTAGTGCGGGCGTCCAGGGTGGACAGGCTGACACTGACCATACTGCCGCCGAGTACAAACCAGAACAGAGATTGGAAAGGCAGCCAGGGAATGGGCACATAGGTAAGCACAAAGATGATGGCCACAAACACCCACTTCAGCCGTTTCAGGCACAGGTACCACAGCGGCGAGGTGAGCACTATCAGCAGCAAGTCGCGCAGGAACCACAGGTGAAAGGCGCAGGGCATACCGTTGCCAGCATCATAGAAGACAGCGCACAGCACATCGGTCACGGGACGGTTCAACAGGGGCAAGAGGGTACTATTCATAAACCGCGCCGTACCGGGAACCAAGGCCACGCCCACCCCGAACACCACGAAGAACACGCAACCTATAATATAAGGTATAAGGAGGGTTCGCAGCCGTTTCTTGATTTTGTCCAGAACGGAACGGAAACCGTCGGGTACCTTCAGGAAGAACAGATAGCCAGATATGAGGTAAAACAAGGGAACCGCACATCGGCCTAAAAGGCCCGACAGGAAGTGCTGGAGATAGTCCAAAGCCGTCATCCCGGCTATCTCGTCGGCATGAAAACCAGCATGGATGTACAGTACTAAGGCCATGGACACCAACGAGATGACGCGCAGTTTGTCGCTAAGATATTGTTGCATATCAGTCTGTTTACAATAATGGCGGCAGCGCCTCCGCCCGCCTCAGCGAGCAGCGCGCCACCACCAGAAATAGTTGTAGACATGCCCTCTATAACGGCCGTAGCCATCGGGTTAGTTGTGTACCAAGGTACCTATTTCCTCGCCGTCCATAACGCGCTTGAGATTGCCCACCACATCCATGTTGAAGACATAGATAGGCAGATTATTCTCCTTACACATGGTGGTGGCAGTAAGGTCCATGACGCGCAAGTTACGCGTATAAATCTCATCGAAGGTAATGTCGTGGAACTTGGTGGCCGTGGGGTCTTTCTCGGGGTCGGCGGTGTAAATGCCGTCTACCCGGGTGCCCTTGAGCATCACGTCGGCCTCTATCTCTATGCCTCGCAGCGACGAGCCAGTATCGGTGGTAAAATAGGGACTACCCGTGCCGCCCGAGAAGATGCACACCCGTCCAGCCTCCATGGCCTCGATGGCCCGCCACTTGCTATAGAACTCGCCGATAGGCTCCATGCGGATGGCGGTGAGCACCTTGGTCTTGGTGCCGATGGCCTCCAAGGCTGAACTGAGGGCCAGCGAGTTGATTACGGTAGCACACATGCCCATCTGGTCGCCCTTGACACGGTCGAAACCTTTCTGCGCGCCGCTCAGTCCACGGAAGATATTTCCGCCGCCGATAACGATGCCTATCTGCACGCCCATGTCGTGTATCTCCTTGATTTGCCGGGCATAGTCGGCCAGGCGTTCAGGGTCAATACCATAGTTCTGTTTCCCCATCAGGCTCTCTCCAGAGAGTTTGAGGAGTATTCGCTTAAATCTTGCCATTGTCGTTGTCGTTTATTTGATGATTATTGTTATTATCGTCTAATACAAAGGAAACCTCGCGAAAGCCATACTGGCGCAGGCGACCGTCGGTGTCGCGCAGTTGCAAGTGCCCGTCGGGCAGTATGCCCACGGTGACAGCCCTGAAATAGCCCACACTATCGCGATAAGGCCACAGCCCCGAGCGGCGGTAAAGGGCCGCATGGTATTCGCGCGAGATGGTCTCGTAGTCGCCCCCTACAACTCGGTCGTAATAGCGGCCAAAGGCTGTGAGCACTCGGTCGAGCACCTCGCTGACCGGCACCTCATGTCCCACTATCTGACAAAGCGAGACGGGGTTAGGGGCATCGCTACAGAAGTGGTGCTGATTGATATTTACGCCGGTACCGATAATCATACGGCGCAGGCGGCCACCACTCAGCGCGGTCTCGATAAGAGTGCCGCTCAACTTGCGGTGGTGCCAGTATATATCATTGGGCCACTTGAGCAGGAGGTCGTCAGTATAGGCAGCAAGTGCCTCGCGCAGGGCCAAGGCATCGGCCATGGCCACCACAAACTGCCTATCTACCGGAACCATCTCCGGATGTATCAGGATAGAAAAGAGCAGGTTGGCATCGGCCCAGTCTTCCCAGTGGTTGCCTCCCTGTCCGCGCCCAGCCGTCTGGTGACGCGCCGTGGCCACCACTACCGGCTCCACGCCGGCATAGTCGTGCAGAAAGCGGTTAGTGGAATCTATCTCGTCAAGGTATATTATCTTCGGGTGTTCCATGAGCTCAACAAGAGAGGATTAAAAGCTTCTTCGACATGGCGTACCTTACAATGGGCCTCGTCGATGCCCACCACGGTGATGATGTCAAAACGTATATCGGACTCTACAGCATACTGCTTGACGTAAGCGTTGGCCGCAATGGCCAAGTTGCGTATCTTAGCCTCGTTTACCGCTAACATCGGATCCATCACCCCATCATCGCTGCGGGTCTTCACCTCGACAATGACCAGCACGTCCTGTGCCGGAGTAATGGCTACAATATCCAAATCGCGCTTGCCATAGTGCCAGTCGGTATCGCGTATCACGTAGCCCTGCTTCTCCATGTAGCGCACGGCCACGCGCTCACCCCACTTGCCAGTCTCGTTATGTGCCGCCATGACTATTTTTCTCCTATCTGCATTACCTCATCCTCAGTGAGTTGAGTAAGGCGGGCTACCTGTTCCACCGTCATGCCGTTACCCAGCATATTGCGAACCAAGGAAGCCATGGCCTCTATACGCCCCTGCTCACGACCCTGGGCAAGACCCAGCTCACGACCCTGAGCAAGACCCTGCTCGCGACCCTGGGCCAATCCCTGCTCGCGACCCTGAGCCAATCCCTGTTCCATACCAATACGCAAGCCGTCGGCCCGACCTTTCTCGATGCCGTCGCGCAGTGCTGTATCAATAGAATTCTGGATGTCGCGGTAAGCCTTGAGACTATCCTCGTACTCGTGCAGTTCCTTAGGGGTGAAGCGGGCAATCTGAGCCTCATCGAAAAGTTTGTGAAAGATTTTCTCCTTGAGCGAAGCAGGACGCTTGTCAAGGCGAGAAAGATTCTTAAGAACGAAGAGCCACTTCTCATAAGGGGTGGCCAGCTCATCAGCAGTCCTATTAAACTTAGCCACCTCAACATACTTGTAGCGCAACTTAGCGCTGAAGATGCGGTGAGTCTTGATATCCATCAGCGCGACATCGTGGTTGATATCGCGCTCATCGAAAGCAGGCTCGCGGAGGTCGAAGTTAAGAATGGCAATGGTATAGACCGTCTTCAGCTGGAAGTCCCAGGACATGCCCTTGGGTGCCTGCTCACGGATGGGGTAAGTAGAATAGTAGAGCGAGCGGTCTTTGAAGAACTGCTGGAAAGCGTTCTGCATCTCGACGATAAACTTCTCCCCATGCTCGTTCTCGCAGTAAACGTCGAAGATAGCCTTGCGCTCGGCATAGACATCACCCACATGCTCACTGTTGAGAAACTTGACATCGGTAATGACCTGCTCGCCGGCAAAGAGCGAGTTAAGGAAGTCGATAAGCAAGTCCTTGTTGGGCTTGGTGCCAAAGATGCGCTTGAAACCGAAATCGGTAAGCAGACTGATGTAACGTTCTTCTATCTGTGCCATAATGATGAATATGCTAAAGACTGAGGTAAAGCCTATTTATTGCAAAAATAGTGGTTTCGGCGCAATCGGCCAAACGAATGGGGAAAAAGTTGAGGGCCGTGCCCCAAATTAAGGCACGGCCCTCAGCCATAGAGCCTGCAAAGGCTATGGTCGCTACTCGGCCACGAGATAGAGTATGCGGCTGGCCCACGACGTGCGGTCGGCCTTGGGCAGCGAGTGGTCGGTGGGCAGGTCTATGCCGTGGTTCATAAGATAAGCACCGCTATACGACAGGCCCTCGCAGAAGAGGGGACGGTCGTCGATACGGTTAATCTCATGGATGCGGTACATGCGCTGAGGGTCCAGGCCGGCCATACGGATACGGGGCAGATGGTCGTCGATAAAGGTAGCCAACTTCCACCAGTAGAACACGGCCTTGTCGCGGCTGTCGCTCACGTACATGAGCGAGGCGACATGCTGGCCAGCGTAAGGGCTCACCAGACGATAGAGGTTGCCTAACTGTACCACGGGCCGGATGGTCTTATAGTCGGCGATGGCCTTACGGGCAAAGGCTCGCTCGCTGTCGGTCATATCGCTGGGCTGCAGTTCCATGCCCAACCGGCCGCTCATGGCCACATCGAAGCGGTACTTGAGGGGGATAAGGCGGCTGGTCTGATGATTGGGCGACGCGCTGACGTGCGAGGCCATGCCAATGGCGGGGAAGAAATAGCTGGTGCCCCACTGCATATAGATACGTTGCAGTGCATCGGTGTCATCGCTGACCCACCACTCGTCGAAGTAAGGCAGGATACCCCACCCTACACGGCCGCCACCGCTGGCACAACTCTGCATAACCACATCGGGATACTTGGCACGGATGCGCTCGAGCACCTTGCGCAGGCCCTCATGGTAGGCGATATAGAGGTGGCTCTGGTCGGAGGCCGGGAGATACTGAGAGCCGTGCGAGACGATAGACATGTTGGCATCCCACTTGATATAGGCTATCTGCGGATAGCGGGTAAGGAGACCGTCGACCACACCGAAGACGAAGTCCTGCACTTTGGGGTTGGCAAGGTCGAGCACCAACTGATTGCCGCCGCGTCCGCCCACGAGGGGACGGCCCTTGGCGTTGATAACCCAGTCGGGGTGGCGCTCGTAGAGTTCACTGCGCTCGTTGCACATCTCGGGCTCTATCCAAATGCCGAAGCGGATGTCGTGGCGCTTAGCGTCGGCCAGCAGGCCCTCGATGCCACCGGGCAACTTGCGGCTATCGGCCACCCAGTCGCCCAGACCAGACTCGTTGGTACGCTGATACTTGCCGCCAAACCAGCCATCGTCCATCACGAAGAGTTCACCGCCGAGGGCCTTGAAGTCGGCCATCATCTGATTCATCTTCTTTTCCTCGACATTCATGTACACGCCTTCCCAGCTGTTCAGCAGTACGTCGCGCAACTGGTTGCCATGGCAGAGCCTATACTGGCGGCCCCACTTGTGGAAGGTACGGCTCACACCACCGCGGCCCTCCTGGCTGTATGTAAAGGCCAATACGGGGGTGACAAAACGCTCGCCCCGGCGCAGGTGATACTCCGAATTCTCCTCGTCGATGCCGGCCATGAAGTAATGATAGTCAGTGTTATAGGTCTCGACCTGCAGTTTGTAATTTCCCGTATAGCAGAGGGCGGCGCCAATCACATCGCCCCGGTTCTCGCGGCTCTTGCCGTCGAGCGAGAACAACACCTCGGCATGCTCGGTCTGCGAGTTGCGTATGCCGTTCTTATTCTTTACCGTGACGAAGCCACGGGTAAGGGGCTGCTCGACCACCCGGCACTCATTACCCCAGGCTCCGTGCAGACGGGTGAGCCACACATCACCGCAGCGAATGGGCAGCATGGCGCTGGCAAAGCGTGTAAGGGTAACGGGGCGGCGCTCCCAGTTCTCTATCTCGGTCCAGGTCTCGATAATATCTACATCGTTATAGGCACGGTAGCAGATGTTGACCACCGTGGGGTAGACCTTGTCCTGCATGCGCACGATGGTCACCATGGCATGGGGCTCGGCCACCACACGGGTGTCGGTATAGCGCAGCTCGGTAGCCATGCTTCCGTCTGCATGGGTCATAGCCAGCGCAGCCTCGTGTACCACCTCCTGCCCGAAGGCGGGATAAAGGGGCGTGCGCCCCGACGGCGTAGGGATATTGTCAACATCGCGACGGTCGAGCCGGGGGCCGAAGTAAGTGTAACGAGGCTGACCGTCGGTAAAGAGGTCTAACACTAACGACAGGTGGGGTGTCTCCACCAGCACCCTCTTGGCCTTCTCGGCACCGAGGGCGGTCATGGCACACACTATCAGTGCCAGCAGGGTAAGGGTTCGCTTCATAGGGTCTTTCTGATATTACGTTTACAAAGTTAACACAAACCGCACACAGCACAAAGCAAATGGCCAACTATTTTTACTTCGGCCAGCCTGAAAGGGCCGGCGCTTCGCCTTGACAGACTGCCTAAAGGAGCTTTCGTACTCGCCCACCCCACCCATGCCGCAAGAAAGCCGATGGGCACAGCCGCCATCAGTCCCCATCATCCGCCCTTCACCACCTCCATACAAAAGGCCACCAGCTCCATTCTAAGGTTTGGGATGTACATCGCAAACCTTAGAATGGGCATCCCCAAGTTTCGTATCTCCATCCGATTCTTTAGCATTGTCCGACCAGACCCCTCCCCCAGTTCAGCGGCAATCTCTGTCAACCCAGAAGAGGCAAAGGCTATGGGAGACACCCTACTGGCACCATGAATGACCATCGCGGATGCGCTGGCGACACCCATGCCGGCCATATACAGAAAAAGGAGAGACCCACCATCAGCGGTGAGACTCCCCCTTATCATAAATACTAATTAGGTATGAATTTACAGTTTGGTGATAACGCCCTTCTGCGAGCTACTGAGGAACTCGACTATCTTGCGCACCTCTGCGCCATCGGGCACCTGGTCCTTAATCTGATTGATAGCATCGAAGAGCGATGTCTGGCCATGAAATACCAGTCGGTAGGCGTTGGCCACATGCTTGCGCACCTTCTCGTCTATGCCGGCAGCCTCCATTATGATGTGGTTGGGGCCTCCATAAGCCACAGGCTTGCCTCCGGCGATGATATACGGGGGCACGTCCTTAGAGAATGTGGTGCCGGCCTGTATCATGGCCAGATCGCCTACGCGGGTCTTGGCGTTCTCGACTACCGAGGTAGAGAAGATGGCACCATTGCCTATCACGCAGTCGCCGGCTATCTTGGTACCGTAGCCAAAGACGCATCCGTCGCCCACCACGGTGTCGTGCGAGATGTGGGCACCCTCCATAAGGAAGTTCTTGTTGCCCAGTACGGTCTTGCCGCCGGCATGGGTGCCGCGGTTGATAACCACGTTCTCGCGGATGGTGTTGTGGTCGCCTATAACGACCTCACTCTCTTCGCCCGTGAAGTTGAAGTCCTGAGGCAGGGCGGCTATGACGGCTCCCTGGAACACCTTGTTGGCGTTGCCCATACGGGTTCCATTGAGGATGCTTACAAAGGGATAGATAATGCAGTTGTCGCCTATCACCACGTCGTCCTCGATGTAAACAAAGGGATATATCTTGCAGTTGTCGCCTATCTTTGCCTTAGGCGACACGTCTGCTTTGGGGCTTATTATACTTGCCATATCGTTTGGAATTATCGTGTTAAACGTTACTTAGCTCCTCCGCCTAAGGCGTAGTAGAGGTTTACAACAGCCTGCATCTTATAGAAATCGTCGGCCACCTTAGACAGCTGCACATTGAGCAGTGACGACTGGGCGGTGATGATGTCCAGGTAGGTACTCGATGCATCGGCTACCAATATCTGGGTTTCCTCGACGTTCTTCTTGAGCACCTCTATCTGCTTAGCCTCTATGCGGCTCTTCTCGGCCGATGAGTTGTAGAGTACTAAGGCGTTGCTCACCTCGCTACCAGCCGACAGCACACTGTTTTGCCAAGTGTTGTAAGCCTGCTCGTACTGAGCCTTGGCCACCTTGAGGCCTGCGATGAGGCGGCCGTTCTGGAATAGGGGCTGAACTAACGATCCTACGGCTGATAACAACCACTTGCCAGGGTTTACTATGCCGGCTCCGCTCGAGTTAGTGAAGGCTCCGGTGCCTGAAATGGTCAACGACGGGTAGAACCGGCTACGTGCAGTCTCTACGGCGTAGAAGCACTGGGCCAAATTCATCTCGGCTGCGTGAACGTCGGCACGGTTATTAAGCAGCTGAATACCCACTCCGGTTGAGAAAGTGGTAGGCAGACTCTGGTCTTCGAGCTTGCCACGGGCTATGGTATGGGCCTGCTCGCCTACGAGCAGGCTGAGCGAGTTCTCTGCCTCGCGTATCTGGCGCAGCAGGTCGGTCTTCTGGGTGAGCACCGAGTAGTAGTTAGACTCGGCAGCTTGGGCAGAAACTGAATTGTAGCCACGACGAGTATCCTTGAGCACCTTCATGGTCTCCCAGGTGCGCTTGGTCAGACCCTCCATGTCGGTTACCAGTTCTACCTGTTTGTCCAGCATGAGCAACGAGTAGTACAGGTTGGCCACATTGGCTATCAGGTTGGTCTGTACAGACACCTGATAATCTTTCATCTGCAGCAGGGCCATCTGGGCACCACGCTTCTGAGAGAGCAGGTTGCCAAAGAGGTCTATGCTCCAGCTGGCATTAACGGGCAGGCTGTACACCTTGTTGGCCTTGTTGCCGTCCCAGGAAGAAATGGTGCCCTGAGGCGAGAACGAGAGGGCGGGCACAAAGGCCAACTTAGCCACCTTGAGCTGGTCCTCGGTCATCTTCACATTGAGGGCGGCGTTGAGCAGGTTGGGATTGTTGGCCAATGCCTTCTCTATCAGACTCTGCAACTGAGGGTCGGTGAAGACACTACGCCAGGGTATGTTGGCAAATGAGGTGGTATCGCGTACAGCCAGCGTGTCGGTGACCGAGGCCGAGTCGCGTACCAGACCGCTGGTCTTCACCTGCGGGCGCTCGTACTTGCCGTATAGGGTCTTGCAGCTGCTCATAGAGAGCGCTGCCAGACCTATCAGTAATATATTAATATGTTTTTTCATTGTTCTTTCTTTGAGTTATATTGGATGTGATACCTCTCTTATTGGTTCTGAGCGTTGCCATTCTTGCGATGGGCGGCGCTGGCATACTGCTCCAGCTCTACGGCAGCCTCGTCGTTAACCTCGTCGTCGAAGGTCAGAGGTTTGATGCGCTCCTGCAGCCACTCGAATACGGCAAAGAGGGCAGGCACTACGAATATCTGAACGATAGTACCTATCAACATACCTCCCACAGCGGCGGCACCCAGAGTCTGGTTACCATTCTTACCTACACCAGAGGCAAACATCAGAGGCAACAGACCGATAACCATAGCCAGTGAGGTCATCAGGATAGGACGCAGACGGGCTGCGGCACCTAAGATGGCCGAGTACTTGATGGCCATACCCGTACGGCGACGCTCAATGGCAAACTGTACAATAAGGATGGCGTTCTTGGCCAACAGACCTATCAGCATGATGAGCGAAATCTGCATATAGATATCATTGGAGTGCCCGAAGATGTCGGTAAAGACAAAGGCGCCTGCCAGACCGAACGGGATAGACAGCACTACCGACAGAGGCAGAATATAGCTCTCGTACTGAGCACTCAGGATAAGGTACACAAAGACGATACACAATGCAAAAATCAAGCCAGTAGAATTGCTCGACTCGGCCTCAGAACGAGTAAGACCAGAGTACTCGTAACCGTAACCGTCGGGCAGGGTGTTCTTAGCCACCTCAGCAATGGCCTTCATGCCGTCACCAGTAGAGTAGCCGCTGTTAGGCGTTACTGATACATCCATAGAGGTAAACAGGTTGAAACGGGTGATGTTAGACGGTCCGAACACTTTCTTCAAGGTTACAAACTCACTGATGGGACTCATGGTGCCGTCAGCACAGCGCACATAGATGTTGTTCATGTCCTCGGGGCGCATACGGCTCTCGGGGCCGGCCTGTATCATAACGCGGTAGAGTTTACCATAGGCATTGAAGTTAGATGCGTAGAGACCACCGAGATAACCCTGCATTACGGTCAGAACCGATGAGGGCGAAATTCCAGCCTGCTTAGTCTTAGCCACATCGACATCTACCATGTACTGGGGATAGTTCGGGTTATACTGTGTCTGAGCCGTTTGTATCTCAGGACGGGCATTGAGTTCCTTCAGGAAGTTCTGCACGTTGGTGTAGAAGCGGTTCAGGTCGCCACCGGTCTTGTCCTGCATGGTCATAGTGATACCATTCTGAACAGAGAAACCGGAAATCATAGGCGGCGCAAAGGCTAATACCTGTGCATCCTTAATCGTGGCAGTCTGCTTGTATATCATTCCCAATACAGAGGTCGACTCCATGGGATTTACAAACAAGGCCTCGATACCGCCACCAGTAAGGGCACACTTGATACGGTGGAAGAAACCACCAGGACGCTCTTCGAAGGGTTTCAGTTTGATAACGATAGTACCCTGGTTAGAACCGGCACCACCAATAAAGCTATAACCCATGATGGCGTTACGGGTCTGGATGGCCGGGTTGGCAGCGAGCATTTTGTCTACCTGCTTCACCACTTCGGCAGTACGTTCCTGGGTGGTACCAGGGGCCGTCGATATACAGGCAAAGAGGGTTCCGGTATCCTCATCGGGCACCAAACCTGTCTTGGTGGTAGACATCAGTACTACCAGGGCCACAATACCAGCCACTACGGCCCCACCGACAATCATGCCATGGTTGATAATCCACTGTACACAGCCCTTATATTTATTGGTAATCTTGTCAAACTGATAGTTGAAGCCCTCATGGAAGCGGTCAACGAATGACTTTGTTTTCTTCTCGTGGCCTTCCTCATGGGGCTTGAGCAACATGGCACAGAGGGCCGGCGACAGGGTAAGGGCGTTGATGGCCGAGATAACGATAGACACAGCCATGGTAACACCAAACTCACGATAGAAGTAACCCGAGGTTCCTCCGATGAATGATACAGGTACAAACACAGCCGACATCACCAGCGTAATAGAGATGATGGCTCCCGATATCTCGTTCATGGCATCAATGGCTGCCGTCATAGCACTCTTGTATCCCTGGTCGAGCTTAGCGTGAACTGCCTCGACCACCACGATGGCATCATCGACCACAATGGCGATGGCCAACAACAGGGCCGATAGTGTAAGCAGGTTGATGGAGAATCCAAATACCCACAGGAAGAAGAACGCACCTATCAGGGCCACAGGCACGGCTATCATAGGTATCAGCGTAGAACGGAAGTCCTGCAAGAAGATGTACACCACCAAGAACACCAGGGCCAGGGTGATAAACAGGGTAAAGATTACCTCCTCAATAGAGGCAAACAGGAACTCCGTAACATCCATTAAGACCGTATATTTCAGACCCGGGGGGAAGTTCTTGCTCAGTTCATCCAACTGGGCCTTGACATCGCTGGCTATCTGAGTAGCGTTTGAGCCTGCTATCTGCTGTACCATACCCATCACTGCAGGCTGACCGTTGTTCAGAAGGTTCACATTGTACTGCAGACCACCAAGCTCTACCTTAGCCACATCGCCCAGACGAAGTGTCTGACCTGTGGTGGTACTCTTAATCATAATATTCTCATACTCTACAGGAGTCTTCAGACGACCCTTATAGCGCAGAGTATATTCGTACTGCATATCCGAGCTCTCACCAAAGCTACCTGGGGCAGCCTCGAGGTTCTGTTCAGCCAAGGCGTTAGAAATATCAGAAGGTATCAAGCCGTATTCCTTCATCTTCTCAGGTTTCAGCCAGATACGCATAGAGTAGTTACGTGTCGAAGGGCTCTGCACATCACCCACACCGTTGATTCGCTTCAGGGCAGGGATAACATTAATCAGCGCATAGTTGGTCACAAACTGGTCATCGTAACGTCCGTCATCAGAGCTCAGGGCGAACATGATAACGTTAGAGCTCTGACGCTTGGTCACCGTTACTCCCACGCGGGTAACCTCGGCAGGCAGCAGGGCCTGAGCCTGCGACACACGGTTCTGCACGTTCACGGCAGCCATATCAGGGTCTGAGCCCTGCTTAAAGTAGACCGTAATCTGCGCATAACCTGAGTTAGATGCCGACGAAGTCATGTAGGTCATATTCTCCACACCGTTGATACTCTCCTCCAACGGGGCTATAACCGAATTAAGTACCGTCTGGGCATCGGCACCCTGATAGGCGGTCGACACCATGATGGTAGGCGGCGCGATATTAGGATACTGCTCGATAGGCAGCGATACCAGGCCGATGGTACCCAGCAGCACGAAGAAGATGGAGACCACCGTCGACAGTACCGGGCGTTTTATAAAGTTTGTAAATGTCATAATTTACCGTTTTTTCTTATCCGTTACATTACTATATACTTACTTCTTACCACTCATGGTAGCTGCGAAGTCGTGGGCGTTGTCCTGTGTCTCGGCCAACTTGGCGGCCTCGGCTATTTTCTGGTTATAACGCTCTACGGTGATGGGCTTAATCTGCATGCCGTCGCTGAGCTTGGTGATGCCCTTGGCCACGATACGGTCGCCGACGTTAAGTCCTGAAGTTACGATATAGTTCACACCATCGTCCTGAGGGTTCACCTTAATCTCGGTGTACTTCACCTTGTTGTCCTTGCCTACTACATAGACGAATATCTTGTCCTGTACCTGTGAGCAAGCCTCCTGGGGAATCACGATGGCGCTGTTATTTACATTAGGTATTACCACCTGTCCGGTATAACCGCTCTTGAGCAATCTCTCCGGATTGGGGAAATGGGCAATCAGTGACACCGAACCTGTAGCAGCATCTACCACACCGCTCATCTTGACCACCTTACCCGGATGGTTGTAGATGGTTCCGTCAGCCATCTGCAGCTTCAGCGCAGGGAATGAGGCGATGGCAGCCTGCATATTTCCCTTGTTCTTAGTAAGGTCATAGATGGTCTTCTCTGCTACCGAGAAGAACACCTCGACGGTACTGGTGTTAGATACAGTGGTAAGAGCCTGTCCCTGAGCGCTCACCAGCGCCCCCTCCTTGAAGGGCAGACTGCCCACGACACCTGCCGACGGACTCTTAACCGAGCACCAGGCCAACTGCTCGCGTGCCGAAGCCAATGCTGCTTCTGCCTGGGCTACCTGAGCCTGAGCAGTAGCGTAGCTGTTGGCTGAGCTGGAGAGCTCGTACTGACCTATAATCTTGCTGTCAAAGAGTTTCTTGTTATTCTGATAGGTAAGCTTAGCTGTACCCAGCTGAGCCTTAGCTGTATTCACTGCTGCCTGAGCCTGACGCACGGCTGCGCGATAAGTCTCGCTGTCTATGGTAAACAGCACCTGACCAGCAGCCACTGTCTGGCCCTCATGTACACACACTTTAGTAATAAAGCCCGATACCTTGGGGCGCACGTCTACATCCTGAATACCCTTGAGAGTAGCCGGATAGGTAGTCTGCAAGGTAGCGTTAGAGGCTGAGATAGTGCTCACGGCAAACTCATCATCGCCGAAGTTGGGCAGACCTCCTTTTTTGCTTCCGCCACATGATGTCAACGTTGCAAGGGCTGCAAGAGCCGCAACAAATAAAACACTTTTAGTTTTCATACCTATTATTGTTATTAATATAATTGTATTTGTACCCTAAAAACTTACCATGGAAAAGAAAACTTTTTTATCCATAAAGTTTTTTGATGGCGCAAAGTTACTAAAATTTTCCCATAACGGTAATCGCGCCCACCGTGATTTTAACATTAATTGTACCGATTGTCACCGTTATAGCTATTATTACCACTAAAACGCTGGCTGTTATCAGAAAAATGACCGCAGTACTCAGCGTACCTGCCAGAGCCTTTCAGCCATTTATCGTGATGGGCAACTTGCGCCAGACGCTCACCTTGCGACCACCCTTGACGGCGGGCTTCCAGGCCGGCATGAGCCTTACCAGACGCACCAGCTCGCGGTCTATCTCCGGAGAGGCCGAGAAAAGTATGCGGGGTTCTACGGCCCGGCCCTGAGCATCGACCACAAAGGCCACGATGGCCTGCCGAGCCCCAACAGCTGTCAGCCGAGAACTCTCGGGCAACTGCAAGTTGCGCCGCACGTACTCTGCCAGGCTCATACCACCTACTTCAAACCGGGGCTCCTCGTCCACCTTATTATATATAGTATCTGTACCCACCACCATGGGCAAGGCGTATGTACCCGTAGCCTCTGCCACTGGCGCACTCTCTATCAGTTTACGGCCGGCCTTGGTAAGCAGACCTTTCATCTTGTCGACCGCCACCGTGGTAGTAAAGGGTACCACCCCATCATCGGCCTCACAGCACATGTCTATCAACACACCGCCCTCAGCCAGACATGCATCGCCTACCTGTAAGGCATATATCTGCGCTGGCAACTGCACATCGGCCCCGGCAAGCAGGGCGTATATCAGTGTCTCATCGGCATATCCGTCACGCAACCTGTTTACCCGCAACAGGTCAGCAGTGTGCATCACCTTGCCGTTAACCATATCGTAGGTGATTAGAGCCTGAATGGTGTCGCCCTTCTGGGTAGAGTGCTGCTCGGGACTGCACTGATACGACACGCGAAAAGACACGTACCGACTAACCTTATGGCCCAGCAACTGCAACTTACAGGTAACGTAGCAGAAACGACTGTCGTCAGGGATGGTCTCAAACTGCCGTGTAACGGGCTGCCCAAACCTACTGAAGAAGACCGTGCGGGCCGAGTCCATCGTGGCCGATGCCACACCGAACAACATCCGCGTAAGTTCGCGCTGCAAGGGCACTGCCATGGTTCCGTCTATCATCTCGGGCCACTCCAGGTCCATATCTATTACATTGGTATCGCTCCCTTTCTGATAGAGCCAGTGGCCCTTTACATAGCGCATGCCATAGCGACCATTGGCCATAGCCGTCAGCGTGCCCATCAGTGCCAATAGTAACAATAGCCGTTTCATCGGTCAGCCTCCGCTGTTAGCCGACCTGTAAAACGTATGCGGTCGCGCTGATGCGACTCGACGGTCAGGTCTATGTTGCCACCGGCGTACACTTTCAGCGTATAGACATAGGCATCCTCGTCGTTTTCGACCCACATCTGCAACTGCCGCTCACCCTTCTTGCCCTGGGTAAGGGCATAGCGCTGGATGTGCTCGCTGAAGTCGAGGGCCTTACCACCCCCATAGGGTATCTGATAGGCGCGGCCATAGTAGGGCAGATACGAGCGCAGGGTATCGCCATGTACCTGGATGCCGTAGTCGTAGTTGAGGTTCACCATGTTGCCACGCTGGGGAAAGGCAGCGTTGACCTCAATGCCAAAGCGCATGCCCCGCACCAAGCTGTCCACCTGCTGCATCTGAGCCGCGAGGCGGGCTGTCTTCTCGGCCACGCTGAGCCGTGGGGTGCCACAGGCCACGAGCAACAGGGCCGTGGCCACTGATAAGATGGTTGTTCTCATATTTACTAAGGGATTAATCTTCCGTCTTCTTAAAGCCCGTAGTAAGGATGCCGGTGTAACGTATGGCCCGGCCCTTGCCCGTGCGCACAGAGAGGTCTATGCGCCCATTGGTGTTAACGGTCAGTTCGTAGCGATAAGTGTCACTCTCATCGTGAGCCTTAATCTTAGCTATCCACTGGCCGTTGCGGCGCTTGCCTATGGCGCACTTTTCCATCATCACGTTGAAGCGGAGCGACTTGTCGCGGCTACTCGACAACTGGTACGAGCCTTCGTAGTAAGGCAAGTTAGAATAGAGGCTATCACCATGTACGGTAAAGCCACGGTCGTAGTTAATGGCTATCGGTGAGAGGCCGCGTGGATAAGCCTCGTTGACCACCACGCCAAAGTGGCTGTTGGTCATCAGCACCTCTATATCCTTGGCCATCTTAGCCTTGCGTGCGGCGCGGCTCTCCTTGGTCACCTGGGCAGTGGTACCGACGGCCACTAATGCGATGGCCATCACGATTAATAACAATCTCTTCATACGCTATTCTTATATTTATGGTGTTTCTGTCTACGAAGATAGGCCATTTGGCCGATATGAGCAAGAAAAGAGACGAAAAAAAAGCGCTGGCACCCCTCATTTTATGCTGAGTGGCACCAGCGCAGACTGTTCATGGGTGCGGAGGGGGCGGGGTTACTGACCCCCACCCTGGTTGCCACCGCCACCCTGCTTTACATCGTTGTTCTCTACGGTACGCTCAGTGTGCTTCACACTGGCTTTGAGTTTACCGATGCGGAAACTAACCGACACGCCGTAGTACTGCTGGCACCAGCTGGTGCTGGCCGTAGTGCGGAAGTTGTCGGCCACGGTCTCGCTGCGATAGCAGAAATAGCGTTTGCCAAACGGTTTGGTGACATAGGCTGACAGGGTGAGCCGCTTGTCCATAAACGACTTGTTCAGCGAGAAGTTGTACCACTGGTATCGGGCATCCTTGCCCTGCAGGGTCGGCTGCGGGGTCTGCACGTAGTACGACGCGCTGAATATCCAGGTCTTGGCAAAAGTCTGCTGCAGGCTGGCGTTGATGTTGGTAGTCCAGCCATGGTTGCGCAGCGACTGGCCGTCGCTCATGTGACTATAGCCCACGCTGCCATTGAGGGTAATACGGGTATTGGTAATGGGTGTCCAGTTGGCATACGCCATCAGACCGGCATACTGGATGCGGCCTATGTTGGCATAGGACGAGTAGATGACATCCTTGCCGGTAGGATTGGGCAAGCCCTCTATATCGCGGTCATTGACCAGACGGTCTACGCTCTCGATACTGTTATTGACAAACCGGTAGGTGCCTGTGAGGGTATAGGTGAACTTAGAGCTGTAACTGCTGAACTGCAGGTCTACGGCGTGGCTCTTCTCAGTGTCCAGGTTGGGGTTGCCCTGCGATATGGCATCGGGAGTGCGGTCGTCGAGATAGGGGTTCAGGTACCATATACCGGGGCGGTTGATGCGCATCTTGTAGCCTAACGACAGGTTGGTGGCATCGTTGAACTTGTAGCCCAGGCGAGCCGAGGGCACCAGGTCGTCAAAGTTCTTGCGGAAGTTGGTACCACGACCCAGGAGATACTCTACCTTCTGCAGGGTGTGCTCGTAGCGCAGGCCCAGACGGGCCGACCACTTGTCTAATGTAAGACCGTAACCCGTATAGGCTGCCATAATGTCGTTGTGGTGACGGTAGTGCGAGCTGTTGTCGCTGTCGTAGGTCTCATCCTGGTTGCCGGTGCCGAGGTTATAGCGGTCGTTGTCCGACTTGTTACGGCGCAGTATGTACTTAGCGCCCGCCTCCCACGTGTGATGCTTGGCAAAGGGCGTGGTGTAGTCTATCTGGAAGGTATGCTCCATGGTGTTCTCGTCACCGTCCATGCGCTGGTCGCGCATACGGTCTATGAAAGTCTGCCAGTCGGCGGCGGACTCGCGGTCGGTATAGAGATAACGGCTGTCTGAGGTCGACGGACTGCTCTCGAGCCTATACGACAGGGTGAGCAGCCGATCCTTGACACTAAAGGAGCGCTGATAGTCCAGGCTGGCACTGTAGTCGTCCCAGCTCTCCTTGGTGTGCGAGGGCGAGCGGTAGCCATAGAGCTGTTGGCCCGTGGCCGGCACCGTCGAGAAGACCGTGTTCTGGGCATCGCCCTTAGAGGTAAACTTGCTGAGCGAGAACGACCCCGTTATCAGTCGCAGAGTATCTATCTCGTAACTGGCCTCAATGTCACCGCCCTGCCACAGGCTATGCCTCTTGGTGTAGCCATCGGCCACGGTAGACGAAATAACGGCACCACCGGTGCCTATCTGGCTACGGTCGGAGTAAGTGTAGACCTTAGGCGAGTGGTTGCTACTGGCATTGTAGTTGACGCTCATGGTCAGTTTGCCCTGCTTCACCGTGGCATAGAGCCCACCGCCATAACTACTGTTGCTGGCACGGCCCGAGAAGGTGGCATTATAGCCCTCGGGGCCCTTGCCCTCGGTGACAATATTGAGGATACCGCCCACACCCTCGGCATCGTACTTCGGGCCAGGGTTGGTTATCACCTCTATCTTCTTGATGCTCGACGCGGGCATACTCTTGAGCACCTCCTTGGGGTTCTTGGTCATCATGTTGTTGGGCTTGCCGTTCACATAGATTTTGAACGAGCTGTTGCCGTTGACCCGTATGTTGTCCTGCCCGTCTACGGTCACCATGGGCACTTTCTTGAGCATCTCTATCACTGTGTTGGTGCTGGCCTCGGGGTCGTCCTCCACGCTGTAGGCTATCTTGTCTACATCGGCCTTGACCAGGGGCTTATAGGCCACCACCTCTACCGTCTGCAACTCTTTCTTGCTATCGCTGATGAGCAGGGTGCCCAGGTCTATGGTATGCTGGGCGGCGCTCACGGTATAGGTGCGCTGCAGGGGC
Source organism: uncultured Prevotella sp. (assembly GCA_934204655.1). GTDB lineage: Bacteria > Bacteroidota > Bacteroidia > Bacteroidales > Bacteroidaceae > Prevotella. Next base: position 43,546 of record CAKPZJ010000008.1, read on the forward strand.
GTGCGTCCCACGGCCCGCACCAGCAACTGGTAGTCGCCCGAGCCGGTGGCCGTGATGGCGAAGCGGCCGTTCAGATCGGTCAGGGCCTGCTTGACAGGCTTGTCGGTGGCTCCAGGGCGTACGATGGTGAGCGTGGCATAAGGCTCGCCCTCATGGGTGAGCGAGTCGGTCACCACGCCACGCAGGGTGTAGGTTATGTCCTTGGTCTGGGCCGCTGCCCCCAGTGTCATCCATAGCCCTATGGCTATCGTAAGCAGTGTCAGTTTCACTTTCATTGTCTTCTTTTTTATAATCATCGTTATTTTTATTCTTTCCTACATGGTGGCTACCGGCCGCGGGGCCATAGGCTTACACCTTATTACATATATACGCGCGGGCGCGAGGAGGGCTGAGCCTGCTATGGCTCCGACCATTTTCCTAAAGGCCTTTAGCCGGCGGAGGAGAATCTTCCAGTGTACCCTACGTAGTCATTACGCATGGGGCAACGCCGTCTGTGCCGGCACACACTACTTTAAAGACGACAGAAAGGGTCATTTATGTCAACCGAGGGCTGTTTTTTCACTTTTTTTAATCATTTAGTCCCCTTTTTGTTGTTGCTTCCGCATTTTTTACCTACATTTGCAGTGCGCTGATGCCTATTGACGCAGCCACAACCGAACTAATAACTACTAAAATATCAGATTGCTATGAAACGATTACCCCTTGCCGTGGCCTACGCTACCCTGTGTGTATCGCTTGCCGCCTGTAGCAGCAGCGACAGTCCTACCCCCGACACGCCAACCACTCCGCCCGACACCCCGCCTACCACACCGGTAGTAGCCCACATTACGCCCATCGAGGAACTGAACCAGGGCGACGACGCGGTCAACTCGCATGCCGACGAGACCGACCGGGCACAACTCACCATGAACTACCGCACCTATACCGACATTACAAGCAGTAGCTTAGGTGTCACCAAGCCTCACTATACCCGTATCAAGAAACTCAAGGATGGTAGCTACATACTCTTCTACCATCAGAACCAGATAGGAGCCGACTGCTACTACGCCACCAGTACCGACCTGCTGCACTGGTCGTTTGGCCAGCAGCTCTTCAGCCGTTACTCCATCACTGACAGCAGCGGCAAAAAGAACGAGCGACGCTATGCCAACTGCGACGCACTGGTACTGAGCAATGGCGACATAGTGGCCGTGGCCTCATTCAGGGCCAACAACGGTTACCGCAGCCTGCCCAAGGATGCCGGTATCGAACTACGCCGCAGTACCGACAACGGCCGCACGTGGTCGGCACCCATCCAGATATACCAGGGTGTCAACTGGGAACCCTATCTGTTAGAGCCATCGCCCGGCGTGCTGCAATGCTACTTTACCGACAGCAGCCGCACGGGTACCGAGGGAGCCGACACAGGTACGGCCATGGTCACCTCGGCCGACAACGGCCTTACCTGGTCGCCCGCATTGGGTGCCGACCCGCTCTATGTACTCCGCATGAAGTGGCAGAAGGACGGCAAGACCTACTTTAACCACCAGATGCCCTCCGTGATACGCCTCAACGGCGGCAATATGCTGGCCGCCGCCATGGAGACCCATGCGCCAGCGGGCTACTTCATCTCATTAGCTCACAGCCATGAGGATGGCCAGTGGGACAAGCTCACCAAGAACGATGAAGGCCCTGCCGACAGCCAGAACCTGTACTTCAGCGGCTGTGCTCCTTATCTTACGCAGTTCCCCTCGGGCGAAACGGCCCTCTCTTACAACTCGGGCTCTAAGTACTACCTCAAGCTGGGCGATGCCCAGGCCCGCAAATTCTACGAAGCCATCTGCCCCTTCAGTGGCAGTGGGTTCTGGGGAACGCTGCAGCTGATAGACAGTCACCGCCTTATAGGCATGATGCCCAACACGGGGGCCGGCACGGTTATGATGGCCCAGTTTGTGCTCAACCACCGTATCAAGGCCACGCAGCGCACCGTGACGGTCGACGGTGGAAACGCCGAGTGGAGCACCCGCGACGACGCGCTCTTCGTGGGAAGCAAGAGTCTGACGCAGGGAACCCTGCGCTGCTCACAGGATGCCAACAATATCTATCTGCTGGTAGAGACACGCGACATGACACCGCAGATTAACGACCGCACCATCGTCATAATAGGCAGCGAGAACGCCAAGCACGAACTGGCCGAAGGCTCGCTGCGACTGCTGATAAGCACCAGCGGACTGGTAACGGCCGAGAGCTATCAGGGAACGTGGAAAACCTACGCCCAGAAGAAAGACCTCAGCGTGAAGACCTCGGTATGCAACGGCAAGAACACGGGCAAGGAGGAGCTCTTCGGCTATGTAACCGAGATAGCCATTCCGCGCAAGGCGCTGAACATACAGAACGGCCGCCTCATCGTCAACCTCGGTGTGCGCGACGGCTCGGGCGACCTCGATGCCCTGGCCAACATGGAGAGCACCAACACCCAGAAGTGGATGGTCATCTCGGGCCTGTAAGCCACCACCGCCAACCCGCCACATAGCCTAACCGCGGCAGCGCCAAGCATAAAATACTTCGCCATTTGCTTTGCGCTGTCCGCGGTTTGCGCTATCTTTGCAAAAGCAATAATCATAAAGACTACAACAATGGAAGTAAAAATCACAAACGAGAACATTCAGAGCTACTTGGACGGCGACCTGCCCGTAGTAGTAGACCTGTGGGCCACCTGGTGTGGTCCCTGCCGCATGGTGGCCCCCATTATAGCCGAACTGGCCAACGAGTACGACGGCCGAGTGGTAGTGGGCAAGTGCGACGTGGAGGAGAACGACGACATAGCCATGGAATATGGCGTGCGCAACATCCCCACCATCCTGTTCTTCAAGGGCGGACAGTTAGTAGACAAGTTTGTAGGGGCAGCCACCAAGGCTGTGCTCAATGAGAAAATCAAGGCCCTGCTCTAACGGGCCCCTACACATACAGAGAGCCGGGTATGCGCCATAGCAGCTGCATACCCGGCTCTCTGTGTTATGATGGCCGTCGGCGAAGAGTCAGAAACTCAGCTGGCGGCTCCCATCATCCTGCACGGAGATATGAACCTTGACCACGTCGTCGGGCAGGATGTCCTCGATGAGTTCGGGCCACTCCAGCAGACAGAGGTTGCCGCTGTAGAAGTAGTCCTCGTACCCCATGTCGTACACTTCCTCGATGCGCTTGATGCGGTAGAAGTCAAAATGATATATGGGCTGTCCCTGCCCATCGGTGTACTCATTGACCAGGGCAAAGGTGGGCGACGTAATGACATCCCTGACACCCAACTCCTGGCACAGAGCCTTGACAAAGGTAGTCTTGCCGGCACCCATGCTGCCATAGAAGGCGATAACGCGGGCCGGCCCCATCTGGGCGATAAACTGGCGCGCCGCGGCGTGTATGTCGTCGAGCGACGCAATGGTAATCTGAGTCATAATTGTATTATCTTTTTTTGGGTTTCAATGTGATAAGCGGGATGAGCATCTCTTCCATGGAGATGCCACCATGCTGGAACGTGTTCTTGTAGTAAGACACGTAGTAGTTGTAGTTATTGGGATAGGCGAAGAAAGCATCGCCCGTGGCAAACACGTAACTGGTACTCAGGTTGGGCGCCGGGAGCTGGGCCTGACGTGGGTCCTTGATGACAAACACCTCCTTGGAGTTGTAGCTCAGGTTCTTGCCCAACTTGTAGCGCAGGTTGGTGTTGGTATTGCGGTCACCAATAATTCGGATGGGCTTGGTGGCGCGTATGGAGCCGTGATCGGTGGTGAGCACCACACGGCAGCCGGTCTGGGCGACAGCGCGGAAGAGGTCGGCGATAACAGAGTGACGGAACCAACCAAGGGTAAGGTTGCGGTAAGCCGACTCGTCGTTGGCCAGTTCGCGAATCATCTTGGACTCGGTACGGGCATGAGAGAGCATGTCGATAAAGTTGACCACCACGACGTTCAGGTCATAAGCCGAGCACTCGTTGATCCGGCTGATAAACTTCTCGGCGCCGGTGCTGTCGTTAATCTTACTATAGCTGAAGGTGTCGTGGCGCCTATAACGCTCTATCTGTGTCCGTATGAGCGGCTCCTCGTTCAGGTTCTTGCCCTCCTCTTCGTCCTCGTCTACCCATAAGTCCGGAAACATCGTGGCTATCTGCGTAGGCATCAGTCCGCTGAAGATGGCGTTGCGCGCGTACTGCGTGGCAGTAGGCAGTATGCTGGTGTACATGTCCTCGTCTATCTCATAGAGGTCGCCTATCTGTGGGGCCAGCATGCGCCACTGGTCATAGCGGAAGTTGTCAATGACAATGAGGAACACGCGCTCGCCCGCGTCCAGCATGGGGAAGATGCGGCGGCTCATCACGTCGGTACTCATCAACGGCCTGTCCGTATTGCCAGGCTTTACCCAGTCCAGGTAATGCTGGCGGACAAACTTGGCAAACCCCAAGTTGGCCTCTTCCTTCTGCATCTGCAGCATCTCGGTCATGGTGCTGTCCGCGCTGCTCAGCTCGAGTTCCCAATGGGTCAGCCGGCGGTACATGTCCATCCAGTCGTTCACCGAGCGGCACTCCATCATCTGCATCATCAGGTTCTGATAATTCTGCTGGTACCCGGTCTGCGTAACCTCGGTCACTATCTCCCGGCTGTGTATATTCTTCTTCAGGGTGAGCAGTATCTGGTGTGGGTTGACGGGCTTGATGAGATAGTCGGCTATCTTGGATCCTATGGCCTGGTCCATGATGTCCTCCTCCTCGCTCTTGGTAACCATCACCACGGGCGTGGCGGGGCTCACCTCCTTGATGCGCTGCAGGGTCTCCAGCCCGGTGAGTCCCGGCATCATCTCGTCGAGCAGCACCAGGTCAAAGGTGCGCTGGCTGCACATCTCTATGGCGTCGCTGCCATTGGTTACGGTCACCACGTCGTACCCCTTTTTCTCCAAGAACAGTATATGGGCCCGCAAGAGTTCTATCTCGTCGTCAACCCAAAGCAGTAATCCGTTAGTCATTGTCTCTGTATCTCTATATATTATGGTTAGGGTGCTACGGTTAGAAACCCTCTAAGTCGTAGTACTCGTCTTCTAAGTCAAACTTCTTCTTAGCCGGGGCCGACTTCTTCTTGGCCTTGCCCTTGAGGGTGTCGGCTGGGGCCGGAGTGGTCCTGTCGCGGAAGTAGATACCCGTCTTGCTCACCACGGGCTTAGGGGTAGCTGGGGTGGCAGGCTTGGCCGTGGGGGCCGGGGCAGACTTACCCGTAGCCGAAGCCTTGGGCGCCGGGGTAGCGGCTTTCTTTCCGGCAGCCGAGGACTGGGTGGTGGGGATGGTAACGCCCTTGTCCGTAGCCGAGGGCCGGGTGGCTGGGGCCGTCGATGGCTTATCCGTGGCAGCCGGCTCGGCCGAGGGGATGAGCACCCCCGTCTTGCCCGGAGTGGTCGCGGGCGGTGTAGAGGTGGCTCCGGGCGTGCTGATGATGGTTCCCGTCGTGCCAGAGGTGGCTCCGGGCGATGCCGGGGTGCCTTCTGATGTAGTGGCGGGTATAAAGGTCTTGCCCTCTGGGGCCGATGGTTCGGTACGGGCAGGCTGCTCGGTGGGTATCACGGTTCCGGCAGCGGGGGTGGTGGCGGCTGGCTCGTCGGGAGCCACATAGGTGCCACCTGTGCGCTGCCCCCCATCCTCGGGTTCGGTCAGCAGCATGCCGTCATCGAGTGCGCGGTCAATCTCCTCGGCCGAGGGGTCTGTGGCAGGGCGCGTCACTATCTCATCAGGCTCAGTAAGCAGTCTGAACGTGCTCACCTTCAACGGTGCGAAGTGCTTAGCGTAGTAGGCGGCATAGTCATCGTAACTATAGGGATGGCCAATGAGCTCCAGGTTGGCGTTGCTGATAACGAGCGAACGGCAACCAGGATAGCGCTGTACGATATGCTGGGCGTAGAGCTGGCGGGCATACTGCAGGGCCTCGTCATAATTGCGGAAACCGCTCACTTCCATGTGCTGCAGACCGCTGTGGTCGCTCACGGAGATTTCAAAGTTGCGCACCATGAAGTTGGTAAAGTTGTAGCGGGCCAGCTCGAAGAGCAGTTGGTTGACCTTCACGGAGTCGGGGGCATACACTAACACAAACTTGAACTCGGCCGTGCGGTCAGGGGTAAACGCGCGCACCGAGTCGGCCGCTGCGCCATTCAGCACGGCGGCTCGCTGTGCCCACATGCCGTCCAGGTCAAACTTATCGCTGCGCAGCCGGCGGCCCGCCTTCACTCCGTTGATGATCATGCCGGCCAAGGCACTTATATCGCTTTCCGGAAACTGGCTAACCACCCGCTGCAGGTCGGCCAGGCAACTGTCTGGCTGGCCATCGTTCAACTTGGCCAAGGCTCCTATGAACAGGAACTTGTCGCGGTTGGCTCCCTGGGGGAAGCGGCGGGCCGAGAAGGCGGTATTGGTACGCACCTCGCCCATGCGGTCGGCCTTGAAGGCGTTGTAGGTAGCCGCGTAGAGCGAATCTTCCAAGTGTACGCCCACCCGGGCGTTCTCGGCAAAGTAGGGGTCGGTCAGCACCGTTGTCCACTGGCTCTTTGCGTAGTGGGTCTTCAGACTATCCAGACAGCGCTGCGCCTGGGCCGACTGCTGTTGACGCATATAGAGCAGGTAGAGGTGATAGTAAGCCTCGTCCATGCCCGTATAGGTGGGATAATGGTCAGTCAGGCGGCGCAGATACTTCTCGCTGAGCCGTAGGTTGTCCAGCTTGTCCTTGAAGATGACACCCGCATGGAATAGGCCGTCCATAATAAGCCGGTCGCTCTCTGCTACCTGTTCGGGGGAGAATGGTATCTGGGCGAGATAGTACTCGCGGCGGTGCGGGTCATTCTGCACGCTGTCGGGCTGAGCCTTCAGCAAGTCGGCCCGGGCAGCCTCGCGGGCCACCGAGTCGGCCTGCTGGGGTGTCAGAGACTGCTCACCGCCCGGCGCTGACACCACCGTCTTGTTTATACGTTGCCAGTTGTCCACATTCTCGCGCTTGCCCCATAGCTTCTGGAACGCAGCCTTACCCTGGCTCACCGCCATAGGGTTGTAGAAGTACCACTGGCCGTTGCCCTGCTGTCCTGTGGGGGCCTGCGGGGTGTTGGGTCGACGGTTGCCAGTCATGCCGGTCTCGCCCCCGTTCTGGCTCTGCATGGTCTGAGCGTCGCTCTCCTGCTGGGCACGGCGCTCCTCTTTCTCCTTCTTCTTCAGAGCCTCTATCACGCGGTCTATGGCAGCGTTGCGCTCGGTCTCGCTCATACGGGCCAGGGCTTGCAGCGAGTCCTGCAGGGCCACGGCCTCGGTATGGGGTACTAACTCGTCCAGCACCTGCGACCGTTCGGACAGCTGCCGGTAGTCGGGGCGGTCCTGGTCCAGCAGTCCGATGGCCTCGCCATAACAACGGCGCGCGTCCGAGAACTTCTCGCGCTGCCAGTACAGGTCGCCCAGGCGCAGGAGCAGCACTCCTTTCTCGATGCCGCTACGGGTAGCCTTGCGGTTGCCCGTCTCGTAGGCCGACAGGGCGTGCAGGGTATCGCGGTCGGCCAGATAGATGTTGCCGATGGCGTAATACACCTGGTCGAGATAGTCTTTGTTGTTGTCCGAGGCTGCCATACGGCGCAGGCGGCTTATCATGCGGCGCGACTGACCCTTAGCCAGCACCTCGGTCTGTGCGATACGCGCGTTGAACTCCAGTTCGTAAGGCGGATTGAGCCTTACCACACGGCGGTAAGCACGGTAAGCCGAGTCGGGCTGGCCCACAGCGGCATAGAGTTGGCCTAACAGGAACCACTCGCGGGCGCGCTGCTTACGACGCATCTCGTGGCGTATCACCCGGCGCACATAGGGTATGGCGCGACGGTAGTCGGCCGTATGTAGATAGTAGTCGGCATAGGCATAGTCCCATTCCTTGACGGCACGCCAGTCCATAGAGTCGCGGGCCATGTTGCGTATCACGTCCTCAGCATCGTAGAGCCAGCCCTCCTCAGCGTAGCACTTGGCGAGCCAAGCCCGGGCCTTGCCGTAGATAGCTGGCTGGGTGGCGTAGAGGCGGCTCATGTACGAGAAGGTAGAGGCAGCCTCGTCGAAGGCACCCATGTGAAACTGGGCACGGCCCATGAGCATCCAGGCTTTCCAGAGGAAGGGGTTGTACTCGCGGCGGCTGAGCCACTCGATGTCGCGGGGAGTCTTGCGACGCTGCTTGTCCCACACGGGACGGCGCTTGATGCTGTGCTGATGGATGGCTTTCTCGGCCTTGGTCACCGCGGTCTCGTAGTAAGACTTGCCCAACTCTCGGCTGGCCTTGTTGCCCACCGGGTAGAGGGGTATCAGCTCGGTATAGTTGTCCTTGTTGCCCCGCTCTTTCTCCAAGGAGCCTTCCACGTAGGCCACGGAGCCGTTATAGTAGGTATTGTAGCGCGCCTTGAAGGCATGCCACCAGCGGGCCGACGACGTATTTTTCTGGGTGGAGCACCCGGTGAGCACCAGGGCTGCCAGCACCCACACCAGAACCTGCCGGTGCAGCAGGGCCACCACGGCGGCACGCCCCCAGCGGGCCAGGGCATAGACCACCACGGCCACCAGGATAATAGAGGCCCCCGAGGGCACATTGAGCACATACGAGAGGGCCAGGCCGGCCATGCAGTCTATCCAGCCGATGAGGATGCTTAGCCCTATCATACGCTTGTAGCTATAGGTGAACACATTGGCCGTCATCTGGGGAATGGTGAGCAGACTGATGGCCAGCACCACGCCCACCAGGCGCAGCGTGGCCACTATGGTCATGGCGATGAGGGCCATCAGGGTGTACTCTATCAGACTGACGGGCAACCGCCGGGAGCGGGCGAAGACCGGGTCGAACGCCACGCTCACTATGCTGTGGTAGAACACCACCGTGAGCAGGCCCACCACCAACGTGAGGGCACCCAAGAGTACCAGGTCGGCCGTGCCGATGGTCAATATGCTTCCGAAAAGATACGAATTAAGGTCGGGCATGAAGCCGGGAGAAAGAAAACAGCAGATAATGCCCACGCTCATGCCCAACGTCCAGAAAAAGGCAATGGTCGAGTCCTGGCGTACGTGGCCCTTGTGCGACAGCCACTGTACTCCCAAGGCGCTGGCTACGGAGAAGAGCAGCGCCGAGAGTATCGGACTGACACCAAAGTAAACGCCCAGCCCGATGCCGCCAAACGAGGCGTGGGTAAGGCCGCCACTTATAAACACCAAGCGGCGCGTTACGATATAGGTGCCCACCATGCCGCACAGGATGCTGGCCAGCAGGGAGCCGATAATGGCGTTCTGGAAAAAGGAGTACGTAAATATGTCCATTATCTGTCTATCAGCATGATGAGTTCGTCCTTGAGGGGGTCGGGCAGGTTAACGCCACGCAGCACCAGGCTGCGGCTCCACCCGGCCACGTCGTCGGGGCGCAGGGTGTAGAGCACATCGGCAAACTCCTGCACCTCATCATCGGTATAACCATCAGAGGGGCGACCGCGGAAACGGTCCAGCTCCTCGTCGTCATAATATTCTATCTCGTGGGTGGCCGCTTCCAGCATGCAGTCTTGCTCGCAGCGGCTGTCGCCACCCGTACAGGTGCCGCAGGTGGGCTGCGAAGACACGGGCTGGGCATCACCGTCGTCCTTGGCATGCAGCGTGGTGAGGGCCGCCACCACTCCTAAGGCTACCAGGGCCAGCACCAGGTATATCATGGGGTCTGGGTAATCTTAAATCCGGCCCGGCGCAGGTCGTCCCAGTAGTGGGGGTACGACTTGGACACCACCTCGGGGTGGTTAATGGTGATGGACCCCATGGTCAGGGCTACGGGGGCAAAGGCCATGGCAATGCGGTGATCCTGGTAGGTATCTATGGGCTCCATAGTGGGGGCGCACCGCTCGCCATCCCATATCAGCTCGCTATCATGGCGGTCTGTGAGCAGCACGCCCAGCTTGCGCAGCTCGCGCTTGAGGGCCTCTATGCGGTCGGTTTCCTTGATTTTCAGGCTGGCCAGCCCCGTGAAGTGAAAGGGGATGCCCTTGGCAGCACAGGCCACGACGAATGTCTGTGCCAAGTCAGGCGAATTGACAAAGTCGTAGTCCAACCGGGGAAGTGTGCAGCCGTGACTGGCGAGCACCACCTGCTGACTACCGTCGGCGAGGGTATCAAAGGTGGTCTTAACACCCATCAGCGAACCGATATAGCGGGTCACTGAGTCGCCCTGACGCGACCCGTCGTTCAGCCCGGGCAGCACTACGCGGGCCTCGGGCCTGTTCAGCAGGGCCACGACCTCGTACCAGTACGAGGCGGCACTCCAGTCGTTCTCCACGGCATACGTGGTGGGGGTATAGGGTACGGGGGCCACGCTGATGGTGTCTACATCGCTCCACTCGACCTGCGCGCCAAACTCGGTCATCGTCCACAGGGTGAGGTCTATGTAGGGCCGCGACACTATGTCGCCCGTGAGCTTCAGCGTGAGGCCCTGCCTGAGCATGGGGCCTATCATCAGCAGGGCCGAGATGTACTGCGAGCTCACATCGCCGGCCACCTCTAAGGCACCGCCCGCCAAGGGACGGCCCGTGATACGCAGCGGGGGAAAGCCCTCGGCTCCCAAGTACTCGATGTGGGCACCCAACTGGCGCAGGGCATCGACCAGCACGCCTATGGGGCGCTGGCGCATGCGCTCGGTACCCGTCAGCGTGTGGGTGCCTGTGCCTACACTCAGGTAGGCGGCCAAGAAACGCATGGCGGTACCCGCAGCACCTATGTCTATCACCCCGGGCATGTCGCGCAGGGCGGCGGCCATCACGCGGGTGTCGTCACAGTCTGACAGGTTGGCGGGCAGCATCGTACTGCCCGCAAGTGCCTGGATAATGAGCGCCCGGTTGCAGATGCTCTTGGACGCAGGCAGATTTATGGTGGTGTCTATCAGGCTCGGGGCCTGTATAGTATATTGCATAGTGTGTATATCGTTAGGGTATATATGTTGCTGAGCCTGTACGCCACCATGGCGGGCGACGTGGGGGCCATGGTCTACTTCATATAGCGTATGGGTAGGTCTACGATGCCCTGCGGGGCAGGTGCCGGCGTGGCTGCCCTGCTGGCGGCGCGCAGTCGCTGCTTGGGCCCGGGTATGAGCGGACTGTTGTACAGCACCCTGCGCATACGTGCCTTCTGCTGGGCAGTGAACTGGAAGCCGTAAGTAAACGAGTAGTCCATAAGATTGGTCGCAGAGAAACTGTTGCCTGCCGCATCTGTACGCTCAGTAAGCCTACGGAGCGATACACTGCCATCCTTGGCACTGTTAATATAGGCCGTAAGGTCGGCCAGATAGGCGGTGCGGTTATAGGTAGGCGTATCGGTACAATAGTCGGTGTCGGGGCAGGGGTCGGTATTGCCCTCGGCAGGCTCGGCAAAGACATGGAGCAGGCCCAGGTAGTGGCCCAGTTCGTGAGCCAAGGTGATATTGGCATCATACATGAGCTGCTGGATGGTGCCCGACTTGATATTATGGTCCTCATTGGCATAGCGGTCGCTCTCGTAGTCCAGGTACAGGCTGTTGATGGACGAGCAGTAGGCAAACCCGAGGTTGGCCTTGGTGATATTGGCCTTGGCTGCATCCAGGGCGGTCAGGCCATCGGTCTCGTTGATGCCTGTCAGCACAAAGGGCAGATGGCTGATGCCCAGCGTGGTGCCATTGTCGCCTGCCTCGGTAGCAAAGTTATACACCATCACGTTAATGAAGTCGTTTGGCTCCCACAGATACTTGACATACTCCTTGTGATTGCCCATAAAATCGCTCGGGCCGATAGGGTAAGCGCCGTCCCACTTGACGTACTCCACACCGGGAGTACTGAGCTTGTTACCGCGTTCATCGTGGGTAGCCAGGACGAAGTTGACCCTGATGTTCTCACTGCTCCCAATGTCGGTGCTGTACAGGCCGCCCTGGTAGAGATGGTTTACATGCTTCAAGAGAGTGGCCAGGCGCGTGGCGCTGACATACTGCTTGGGGTCGGCAGCGTTCTTATAGAGTACATGGAATATCACGGGCAACCGGTAGGTATAGCTCTCGTCGAGAGTGGCCGTGGTGTTGTCATCATCTTGGTCTACCTCCTTCGTGGGAGGGGTTGCTGGGTCGTCCTTGTCCGAACAGGCGACCATGCCTAACAGGGTTACGATGGCCAATAGAGCCAGAAACGTTTTGCGCATATCTTTCCTTTTTACCGGGGCGGCCATGGACGAGGCCATGGGTACATCGCCCACCTTATTATATATATAGGCAACTCGCCAGACGGCCATGACTGGCCCCATAGGGCCGACAGCCAGCAGGGATGCTACTGGCGCACGCCCTGCAAGGGCCCCGACGGCTGGGATGGTACCTACTGTTTACAAAGTTAGCGCAAAAAGGAGATAACTCAAAACAAATGGTATTTTTTTTGATATTTTCACGGTTAGGGCAGCCGTGGCCTACGCCCATTTGAGGCGCAGGCTGTTGAGCACCACGCTCACGCTGCTCATGGCCATAAGGGCGCTGGCCCACATGGGGGTTATCTGGAAGTCGGTAACGGCATAGAGGGCGCCGGCGGCCAACGGTATGCACACAATGTTGTACACAAAGGCCCAGAAGAGGTTCTGGTGTATCATGCCCACCGTCTGGCGCGACAGGGTCACGGCATCGGCTATACGGCGCAGGTCGGTGCCCATGAGCGTAACCTGGGCCACGTCGATGGCCACATCGGTGCCACGGCCCATGGCTATGCTCACGTCGGCGGCAGCCAACGCCTGGCTGTCATTGATGCCGTCGCCCACCATGGCCACATGGTGCCCGTCGGCCTGGAGCGTCCGCACCAGGTCCTCCTTGTCCTGTGGCAGCACCCGGCTTCTCCAGTGGCCTATGCCCACCTGCTTGGCCCAGTAGCTCACGGCCTCGTCGCGGTCGCCGCTCATCAGGTAGACGGCTATGCCGGCCCGCTGCAACCGGGCGATGGCCTCGGCGGCATGGGGCTTGAGCGCCTCGCGCTCAGTGATGGCCATGTCGGCCGTAGCGCCCTCACGGGGCAGGGTCAGGGTACCCGTCTTGTCTATCACCATGGCATCTATGCGCCGCATGTTCTCCAGGGCGGTGGCATCGCGTACCAGGATGCCTTCCTGGGCGGCGCGCCCTATGCCCACCATGAGGGCAGTAGGCGTGGCCAGGCCCATGGCACATGGGCAGGCGATGACCAGTACCGACACGGCCGACAGGATGGCGCGGGGGAGCTGGGCGGTGCCGCCCAAGGCCAGCCAGAGCACCAAGGTGAGGAGCGACAGCACGAAGACCGCAGGCACGAAGATGGCCGCGAGGCGGTCTACCACGCGCAGGACGGGTGCCTTGGAGCCCTGGGCCTGCTGCACGGCGCGTATGATGTGGGCCAGCATGGTCTGGCTGCCCACCTGCTCGGCCTTGAAGCGCAGGGCACCCTGGCGGACCATCGTGCCGCTTAACACGCGGTCGGCGGGGTGTTTCTGTATCAGTTCGGGCTCGCCGCTTATCATGCTCTCGTCTACATAGGCCGTGGCGGTGCCCCAGTCCACCACGCTGCCGTCTACCGGCAGTTTCTCGCCGGCGCGCACCTCTATCAGGTCGCCCACTTGCAGGGCCTTGAGGGGTATGTCGGTCACACCGTCGGCGGTAACCACATGGGCCGTGCGCGGGGCCAGCTGCATCAGCGACCGGATGGCCGTGGCCGTGCTGCGCTTGGCGCGCTCCTCTAACAGGCGGCCGGTAAGCACAAAGGCCAATATCATCACCGTAGCGTCATAGTAGGTATGCCACGTCAGGCCGGCGGCTGCCCAGAAGCTGTCGCCCCAGAAAGTATTGAACACGCTGAACGCGAAGGATATGAGGGTACTCATGGCCACTAAGGTGTCCATGTTGGCTGCGCCGTGGGTAAGTTGTCGCCAGGCCGAGGTGTAGAACTGTCGGCCACACCACACCATGGCCGCAGCGGCCAGCAGCATCATGGTCTGGTTGGCCATGTCGGCACTGCCCAAGTGTACCCACCCCATGCTAATGGCCATGGTGAGCACGGCCAGAACCCAGGCCAGAACCATCCGCCGCAGCAACAGGCGATAGGCGCGCCGTTCTATTTGTTCCACATTGCGGTCGTCCTCGATGACCATGTCGTAGCCCACGCCGCTCAGGGCCTCCTTCATGGCCTGGGGCGAGGTGCGGGCGGGGTCGTAGGTTACCAGCACCGTGCGGGCGGCCAGGTTTACATTGGCCTGGGCCACTCCGTCTATCTCGCGGAGGCGCCGCTCTACATTGGCGGCACATCCGGCACACATCATGCCTAATACGGCTATTGTCCTTGTTTCCATTACTATTTTACCTTTCAGTTTATCTGTCTGCAAAGGTACACACTATCGGCCGATAGGGCGTTATGTTTTTCTGCGAAAAGGTTATAACATTTTGACCGACTGGTCTTCGTCGGGCTAAAGACGGTCTTTACGGAGCTAATGACGGCTCCCAGCCAGCTAAAGACGGCTCCGGGAAACATAAAGGTCGGTCGCCACGGTGCAAAGTAAAAGAGTAAAAAGGCAAAAAGTAGTTTCTTTTGTCACCCGGTCTGCCACGGTTCCTGCACCCGCCATTCCCATATCGCCCTGGAGCGGTTTGGCGACTATTGGCGGCCTTCGCCATCCCAGCGCTTTTTACCCTTTTACTTCTTTACCTTTTTACTTTTCAAGAGGAGGTACTTACAACTGGTCTAATGGTTGCCGCGGCTGTGTCTGCTGGGCCTTGTACTGGGTGGGGGTCAGTCCCGTAATGCTCTTGAACTGCGCGCTGAGATAGGCTGTACTCGAATAGTGCATTTGCAGGGCTATCTCTGACAGCGTGAGCTGTCCGTACTGCAGCAGTTCCTTGACACGCTCGATGCGCTGATGGATATAGTAGCGCTCGATGGTGGTGCCGGTAACCTCGGAGAATACCCTGCTGGCCGAGGCGTAGTCGCAGTGGGCAAGGCGGGTAATATTGGCCGACAGGTTGGTAGCGGGGTCTTCCTGGCCATGATGTACCATCTGGACAATAGCGGTACGGATACGCTCGGCGGTCTGCTGTCGCTGCTCGTCTATCAGTTCAAAGCCGGCCTGGGCCAACAGCTCGCGCAGGGTGGCTATGGCGGCATCCGTGGGAACGCCCTGCACCCGCACACAGCCCAACTGGACAGACAGCGGAACCATTCCAGCCTGTCGCAAGATGGCCGCGACGGAAGCTATGCAGCGGTCGCACACCATATTCTTAATGATAAATGTCGTATCCATACTCTTTCTCTATTTTGGGACAAAAGATAGTGCCAACCGAGGGCCATGAGCTTGCTCTGATGGCCGAGGTGCAGCCTGCTTTATGCAATGACAGTGCCAACCGAGGGCCATGAGCTTGCTCTGATGGCCGAGGTGCAGCCTATCATATACAAAAGCAGTGCAAACCGAAGCCGTCAAGCTCGCTTGAATGGCTGAGGTGCAGCCTGCTTTATACAAAGATAGCGCAAGCCGGAGAGACTACAAAACAATTTATGGCTTTTATTTTCGCCCGCTCTCATGCTCCCGTTTCGAGCGCGTACCTTTATATATATACCACCATCGTGGGCCAGGGGGCCTCAACGCCTGCGGGCGGGATGAGAGGGGCCGAAAAACACCACACAAGTGCTCCTAAAGGGGCGAAAAGCGCAAACAGACGTTAAATTTATCGTTTTTCGATATTTTTTTGCCGTTTTTCTTGGTCTAAAGGAAATCAATACGTATCTTTGCATTATCGAAAAACGATAAAAGAATATCATTAAACAAGAAATAATGACCACTAAACGCAAGTTCAATCTCTATTGCATCTTACTTCTTGCAGCCGTGGTCTTCTCTCTCTTCACGGCTGCCCAGAAGTTTGTCGCGGGCTTCAGCCAAGGCTGGAATGTCGCCACCATCGAAATGCAGCGCAGTGCCGGAACGGCCAACTACGAGGCATACGAGCTAACCCTGCAGGCCAATGACCCCAGACGGTGCGAGCTGGCCCTTACCAACACCGCCACGGGCAAGACCGACTCGCTGCGGGTAAGCCAGGCCATGGCCTGGGTAGCTACCAGCCAGCGCCCCACCGAGAGCCTGCCGGTAATAGTGGGCAAGATGGTACTCATAGCCCTCGTGCCACTGTGCTTCATAGCCTTCTGGGTGGTATTCATACGCTTGGTATGGGCCGTGAACCGCGGCGAGGACTTCGGCACATCGACTACCCGTCGGCTGCGCCTCATGGGCTGGCTGCTCATCGGTCTGTACGCAAGCGAATGGATATTCCACCTCATCACGCTGCCGCCAGCCATCAGCTACGAGGGCTACCGGGTGAGTTCGCCAGCGGACACCGACCCCATGCTGCTGGTCTCGGGCATCGGCCTGTTGGTGGTGGGCCAGCTCTTTGCCGTGGGCCAGCGTATGAAGGAAGAAAACGAACTGACCATCTGATAACTCCACGCACGATATGGCAATCAGAGTAAATGTAGACGTAGTAATGGCGCAGCGCAAGATGTCGTCGGGCGAACTGGCCGAACGGGTGGGCATCACCCCGGCCAACCTGTCGATACTGAAGACGGGCAAGGCCAAGGCTATCAGGTTCTCGACGTTAGAGGCGATATGCCAGGCGCTACACTGTCAGCCTGGCGACATATTGGAATACGTGCCCGACAGCGACAACGGCTGACGGCCGCGCCACGGAACTACACATAATGAATATAGAAACAACTTAAAACATAAATTAGTATGAGAATCAGATTACTACTGATGGCTCTGGCCATCACGGGCATGGCCCAGGCCCAGTCGCTCACGAGCGGCATAGACAAGGCCAACATGAACCCAGCCGTAAAGCCGGGCGACAACTTCTACCAGTATGCTGCGGGCGGCTGGCTCAAGGCTCACCCACTGGACGCAGTACATCCCATGAACGGGTCATTTACCGACCTGGAAGAGCAGAACAACGACCGCATCCGCGAGCTGGTCAAGGAGTATGCCGCCAAGCGCTTGCCGCAGGGAACAGTGGGCCAGAAGATTGGCGCGCTGTACCGCATGTACATGGACAGCGTGAGCCGCAACCGGATGGGCTTCGACCCCATCAAGCCGGCCCTGGTCAAGGTGGCCGCCATCAACGACCGCAAGCAGGTGCAGCACGTGATGTACGAGCTGGCCGCCAAGGGCTATGGCACGATGCCCTTCTGGTTTGGCATGGGCCAGGATGCCATCAACTCTGACAACTACCTCTTCGGCGTAGGCCAGAGCGGTATCGGCCTGGACCCTGAATACTACACGCATCCGAACCCACAGCAACAGGCAGTGGTGGCTGCCTACAAGAGCCTGATGAAGGACTACTTCAAGATGGTGGGCAACAGCGATGCCCTGGCTGAGCAGAAGATGCAGGCAGCCTTTGCCATAGAGAACCAGATAGCTCAGAAGAGTTACGACCAGGTAAAGAGCCGCGACCCGAAGGCCAATATACACAAGATAAGCTGGGCTGACTTGCTGCGCGACTACCCGGGCATAGACTGGATGGAGGCCCACCGGCAGTATGGCTATCCCACGGACATAGACACAGTAGATGTGGGTCAGCCTGAACCCATCCACGAGGTGGAGAAGATACTGGCCACAGCCGACCTGTTCGCCCTGAAAGCATACATGGAGGCCAGCGTCATCAGCTCATCGGCCAGCCTGCTGTCGGACGACTTCGGCAACCGCCGCTTTGAGTACGTCAAGGCTGTCTACGGCATCAAGGAACAACAACCACGGTGGAAGCGTGGCATATCATTTATCCAGGGACTCATGGGCGAGTCTATCGGCAAGCTGTATGTGGCCAAGTACTTCCCCGAGAGCAGCA
Source organism: uncultured Prevotella sp. (assembly GCA_934204655.1). Classification (GTDB taxonomy): domain Bacteria; phylum Bacteroidota; class Bacteroidia; order Bacteroidales; family Bacteroidaceae; genus Prevotella. The sequence continues at coordinate 61,431 of CAKPZJ010000008.1, forward strand.
AGAAGCGGGTAGTAGACATGGTACACAACCTGCAGGATGCCTTTGCCCAGCGCATCGAGGAGAATACATGGATGACACCGGCCACCAAGGCCAAGACCATCGAGAAACTGCGCAGCATGCGCATCAACATAGGTTATCCTGACAAGTGGCAGAACATGGAAGAGTACGTGCAGATAGACGAGAGCAAGAGCCTGCGCGCCAACTACGACGAGATAATACCAGCCCTGCGTCGCCGCAACCTAGAAAAGAAGTGGGGCAAGAAGGTTGACAAGACCGTGTTTGCCTGCAACCCTCAGGTGGTTAACGCTTTCTATGCCCCCAGTTACAACAGCATCAACTTCCCGGCTGCCATCCTCCAGGCGCCTTTCTTCGACCCCAACGCGGACGATGCTGCTAACTACGGCGCCATTGGCACAGTCATAGGCCACGAGATGAGCCATGGCTTTGACGACCAGGGATGTCAGTTTGACAAGGACGGTAACCTGAACAACTGGTGGACGGCCGAGGACAAGGCCAACTACGACCAGCGTACCAAGGTACTGGCCGACTGGTTCAGCACACAGGAGGTTCAGCCGGGCCTGAAGGTCGACGGCAAGAAGACCTTAGGCGAGAACATCGGCGACAACGGCGGTATCAACGTGGCCTACCGTGCCCTGCAAAACGCTGTGAAGCTCCAGCCCTTAGGCGATAAGGACGGCTTCAGCCCCAGCCAGCGTTTCTTCCTCTCTTACGGTCGCATCTGGGCCAGCAACGTAGCCCCGCAATTTGTAGCTTATCTGGTTAACAGCGACGTACACTCACCCAACCAGCTACGCGTCAACGCTGCCCTGCCCCACATCGACGCCTGGTACACAGCGTTCGGCGTAAAGCCTGGCGACAAGCTCTATCTGGCTCTCGACAAGCGCGCCCACATCTGGTAAGCACTGCCCCACGAGCCTGCCACCCCGCGCCCCAGGTGACAGGCTCCGCAAGAGCTCCACAGGGCCATACTAAAACAACGATGACCGCTACCCCACAGTAGCGGTCATCGTTGTTTTGGGATTATAAGCCCCTGCCCCATCGGCCCTCATCGGGCACCGACTGAGCCGGAGCCTTTGCGGGCTCCATCCTAAGTCTTAGGACGGACATCCAAAGGCATCGAACTACCGTCCGAAAGTTCCGGACGACCATCCAACACTTTCCTAAAAATCCAGGAGATACGGGCAGCGGCCTACGAACGCTTAGGCTCGTCGTCCTCGACCGTATAATCTACGTATTCGCCATCATCCTTAGAGAATATCTTCTGACGGGCCTTCTGCGGGTCTCGGTTATCTATGACTCCTTCACGGCCACGCGCGGGATTGGCCGAACCACGCTGACGCGAGGCACCGGCGGCAGGGCCCTTGAGGCCATCTATAAAACTGCGCAGCCTCCACAGGAGTTTGACTCCCGTTACGAGGGTGGCTATGACGCCTACCAGAAAGATAATGGCTATCAGTTTAATAAAAAACATTACTTGTCTGCTTTGGTTAGATTGCTATACAACGACAGGATGATGTACCAGGCTATAGCAAGGGCTATGCCCAACACCTGGAACAGCAACAGGAGGGGTATACAGCAGAGAATAAAAATGTACTTGAGCTGATTACCCTGCCAGCCCCAGTGCTTGAACTTGAGGGCGAACATGGGTATTTCGGCCACGAGCAGCCAGCAGCTTACAGCCACCATGACCAGCAGGATGGGAAGTCCCCAAGGCGTGCTCTCGATACGGTCGGCACAGCCAATGACAAACGCGCCCCAGAAGAGGGCGTTGGCTGGCGTGGGTAAGCCTATGAACCCCATAGCCTGACGCTCGTCCAGATTGAACTTGGCCAACCGGAGGGCCGAGAAAGCCGCCATGACAAAGGCCACGTAAGGCACCACATCGCGCAGGGGGGCCAGCAGGGCCGGGTACTCGATGATATAAAGTTCATTGAATATGATGGCAGACGGGGCCACACCAAAGGTGATGTCATCGGCCAGCGAGTCGAGCTCCTTGCCTATGGGCGACGACACATGGAGTAGCCTGGCGCTCATGCCGTCAAAGAAGTCGAACACGGCACCCATCACTATCCACAGCAGAGCCATCTGGGGATTGCCCGCAAGGGCATAGGTTACGGCTATGCAGCCCGACACCAGGTTGCAGCAGGTGATGGTATTTGGGATGTTTCTCTTAATAGCTCGTATCATTATCGGTCAATCTTTTAATTTGGCTATCACGGTCTGGTCGCCCGTGGTGGTCTGTCCCATCTTGACACATATCTCGGTGCCGAGGGGCAGGAAGACATCCACGCGCGACCCGAACTTGATAAAGCCTAAGTGCTCATCAATAAAGCACTCCTCGCCCTCCTTGGCGTAAGTCACTATACGCCGGGCCACGGCTCCGGCTATCTGCCGGCACAGTATGTCGGTACCCTCGGGGGTAGTTATCATTATATCGGCATGCTCGTTCTCCTCGCTGGCCTTGGGCAGCCACGCCTTGTGGTAGTTGCCGTTCTGGTGGTGTACAAACTTGACCTTGCCGTCAACCGGGAACCAGTTGGCGTGTACATTGAACAGGCTCATGAAGATAGACACCATCAGGCGGCGGTCATGGAAGTACTCATTCTCCTCGACCTCTTCGATAACGACTATCTTGCCATCGGCCGGAGCCACCACCAGCTTGTCGGTGTCCTCACTGTTGAAGTAACGAATGGGACATCTGAAGAAATTGAGTATTACAGCGTAGACAGCGCCGAAGACTACGAGAAAAGTCCAAAACGGTATCTTAGTATCAAAGGCTCTGTGCAGCAGAAGGGCCACGGCGGCGATAATTATAAATCCGTATATGATTGTGTCGGTTCCCTCGCGGTGTATTCTTATTTTCTTTAGCTTTTTAATTCTGTTGCCCATAATAGACGGTATATATATTAGGTGCAAAGTTACACTAATTGTAGTTATGTCGCAAATAATGGCAGTTTTTTTTTTTGACATGTCGCTAATTATCTGTAACTTTGACAGCCAAAAACATGTTTTTCGCGCCATTATGGAAGATTTCGTTCACCTTCACGTACACACCCATTACTCTATTCTCGACGGACAGTCCAAGGTTCCTCATCTCGTAGACAAGGCTATCGCTGACGGCATGCGTGGCATGGCCCTTACCGACCACGGAGTAATGTACGGCGTGAAAGAGCTGGCCGACTACTGCGCTGGCATCAACAAGAAACGCGCCAAAGAGGGCTTGGAGCCTTTCAAACCTATCTTCGGCTGCGAGATGTATGTGGCCCGCCACCGTAAAGAGGACAAGGTCAAGGAGAACGGTGACAACAGCGGTTACCACCTGATAGTCCTGGCCAAGAACTACCATGGCTACAAGAACCTTATCAAGCTGGTGTCACGTGCCTGGACCGACGGCTACTACTATCGCCCCCGTACCGACCGGGCCGACCTGGAGAAATATCACGAAGACCTCATCGTATGTTCGGCCTGTATCGCCGGCGAGGTTCCGGCTAAGATTCTCAAAGGCGACATTGACGGCGCGCGCGAGGCTTGCCAGTGGTATCACCGTGTGTTTGGCGACGACTACTACCTGGAGCTGCAGCGCCACGAGGTAAAGGACCCCAACGTACTGGCTAACCGTGAGACGTTCCCTCTTCAGCAGAAAGCCAACAAGGTTCTTATCCAGTTCGCCCGCGAATACGGCATCAAGCTGGTTTGCACAAACGACTGCCACTTTGAAGACAAGGATACGGCCGAGGCTCACGACCACCTGCTGTGTCTGGCTACCGGCAAGGACCTGGATGACCCCAACCGCATGCGTTACTCGAAACAGGAGTGGTTTAAGACACAGGCCGAGATGAACGAGGTGTTTGCCGATATACCCGAGGCGTTAGCCAATACCACCGAGATACTGGACAAGGTGGAGATATACAGCATAGACCATGGCCCCATCATGCCTTTCTTCCCCATTCCCGAGAGTTTCGGTACCGAGGAAGAGTGGCGCCACAAGTTTACAGAGGAGCAGCTCTTCCACGAGTTTACCAGCGACGAGAAGGGCGAGAACACCCTGCCCCCCGAAGAGGGTCAGAAAGTGATAGACCGACTGGGCGGCTACGACAAGATATACCGTATCAAGTTTGAAGCTGACTACCTGGCGCACCTGGCTTACAAGGGCGCACGCGAACTCTATGGCGACCCGCTGCCCGACAACGTGCAGGAGCATATCAACTTCGAGCTACACGTTATGAAGACCATGGGCTTCCCTGGTTACTTCCTTATCGTGTCTGACTTTATCAACGCGGCCCGCCAAGAGCTGGGCGTGTGGGTGGGCCCTGGCCGTGGCTCGGCTGCCGGCTCTGTTGTAGCCTACTGTTTGGGCATTACCAAGATAGACCCACTGAAGTATGACTTGCTGTTTGAACGCTTTCTGAACCCAGACCGTGTAAACCTGCCTGATATAGATACCGACTTTGACGACGATGGGCGCGGCAGAGTGCTGCGGTGGGTCATGGACAAGTACGGGCACGAGAATTGCGCCCACATCATTACCTATCAGGCCATGGCGACCAAGAACTCGATTAAGGACGTGGCTCGCGTGGAGCGGCTGCCGCTCGACAAGTCGAACGCGCTGTGCAAGGCCATCCCCGACCGTCTGCCCGACGGCATGAAGATGAACCTGACCAACGCCATCAAGGCTACGCCGGAGCTGCGCGATGCCGAGGCGTCGGACAATCCGCAGGAGCGCAACACTATCAAGTACGCCAAGATGCTGGAGGGTACCGTGCGTGGTGTGGGCCTGCATGCCTGTGGTTTTATTATCTGTCGCGACCCCATCAGCGACTGGGTGCCCGTGTCTACAGCAGACGACCCCGACTTCCCCCAGTTCAAGACGGCCGTTACTCAGTACGACGGCCATGTCATCGAGTCGACCGGACTTATCAAGATGGACTTCCTGGGACTGAAAACGCTGTCGGAGCTCAAGGAGGCCGTGAAGAATGTAAAGCTGACGATGGGCATAGACGTGGATATAGACCGCATACCCATCGATGACGAGCTCACCTACAAGCTCTATCAGGATGGCCGCACCATCGGAACGTTCCAGTTTGAGTCGCCGGGCATGCAAAAATATCTACGCGAGCTGCATCCCACGGTGTTCGAAGACCTCATCGCCATGAACGCCCTCTACCGTCCGGGCCCTATGGACTACATACCCGACTTCATCAAGCGTAAGCACGACCCCTCGCTGGTCACCTACGACATTCCCTGCATGGAGAAATATCTCAAAGACACCTACGGTATCACGGTGTACCAAGAGCAGGTGATGCTTCTGTCTCGCCAGTTGGCTAACTTTACCCGCGGTGAGAGCGACGCACTCCGCAAGGCTATGGGTAAGAAGAAAAAGGCCATTGTTGACGCCATGAAGCCCAAGTTTATCAAGCAGGGACAGGAGAATGGCCATGACCCCAAGGTTCTGGAGAAGATATGGGGCGACTGGGAGAAGTTCGCCTCGTATGCGTTCAACAAGTCGCACGCCACTTGCTACTCGTGGGTGGCCTATCAGACTGCCTACATGAAGGCTCACTATCCCGCTGAGTTTATGGCAGCCATTATGACGCGCCGCAAGAGCGACATCAAGGAGATAACCAAGCTCATGGACGAGTGCCGTACTTACGGCGTGCCCACACTGGGCCCCGATGTAAACGAGAGTTATGAGAACTTTGGTGTAAACCAGCGCGGCGAGATACGTTTCGGCCTGGCGGCCATCAAGGGTATGGGCGAGGCTGCGGCTGCAGCCATCATAGCCGAGCGCGACAAGAACGGCCCCTTCAAAGATATCTACGACTTTGCTGAGAGGGTCGACTTCCGTAACGTGAACCGCAAAGCCTTTGAAAGTCTGGCTTATAGTGGTGGCTTTGACAACTTCGGGCTATACCGCGAGCAGTATTTTGCTCCCTGTGGCAAGGACGAGAGTTTTCTGGACGCCATAGTACGCTATGGGCAGCGCTATCAGGCAGGCATGGCCGAGGCAGCCAACTCGCTCTTCGGGGCCAGCGACGTAGAGATTGCCCGTCCCACACCGTCAAAGCCTGAGCGATGGAACACCTTTGAGCGTCTGAACCGCGAGCGCGACCTGGTGGGCATCTACCTCTCGGCTCACCCGCTGGACGATTACAAGGTGGTGCTCACCCATCTGTGTAATACGCCCTGTGCTGACATCCGCGGGCGCGATACTGACTACAACGCCTTGGCCCGTGTACAGGAGGTTACCTTTGGCGGCATCATCACCGAGGTCAAGGAGCGTTTCTCGTCGCGTACCAACAAGCCTTTTGGCATTATCAGTATCGAGGACTACAGCGGAACGGGCGAGTTTACTCTCTTTGACGAGGAATGGACTCGCTGGAGCAGCATGCTCAAGCACGAGTACACCGTTCGCATTACGGGGCGATGTACAGAGCGGTTCCGGGGGTCGGGCAACTACAGGCTATCTATACAGAACATAGAATTCTTAGACGATGTGAAGCGGAGGGGATTTGACAATATGACCATAACGATAGACAGCACCTCGATAGACGAGACCCAGGCCAACGAGCTGTTAACCCTTATCGAGGAGAATCCCGGTGCCACGCAACTCAGCCTGCGTCTGTGCGACGGTACTCAGTATGGCGAGGTGACGCTACGCGCCAAGAACAATATTAATATATGTAAACAACTGTTAGACTTCTGCGAATCGACCACAGGATTTGGCTACCAGTTTGCCTAAGCATACCGCTACGTCGCTCGCGAGTACAATGGTACCCACGCCTACCATCCCACGAACCAACAAAAAGACAGGCAGCTAACGCAAGGCCCAACGAGGGCACAGCGTTAGCTGCCTGTGTTGTTATGGGGATGGCTGGTACTTACTTAACCAGTACCACCAGGTACTTGCTGGTAGACCAGAAGAGCTGCGGGTTGGTGATGCGCAGCACATACTGCTTGTTTACATCGCGCGTAAGCGTGTAGCTGCTGGACGGGTGCATCGTCAGCACTTTGGCCGACTTCGAATAGAGTTTTATCTCCTTATCTATACGGATGTCAATCTTTGCGAAGTAACTCTTGTTGAAGTTGGACTGAAGCACGTTGCCGTTGACAAGGATATGCTGCTCCTTGAGTTCCTTCTTGGTACCGAAGACAAACCACGCCGTGTTGAGCTGCTTATCCTGATTGCTGATAGTTTGCGCCTTCTGCTGGGTCTCGGTCTGCAGATTCTCGACATTGGTGTTCAGGTTGGTTATCTTCTCATCCAACTCGGCTATGTGTATATCCTTAGAGTCCAGTTCCACCTTGAGCCGCTGCAGTTCCTGATCTTTCTCGTCGAGCTGCTGGGTAAGATTACTGATAGTCTTGCGAAGCTCGTCACCGTTGAAGCGACTCTCGCGCAACTGTTGCTGCAGGCGCTTCATCAACTCGCGGTTGCGGGCCATGGTGTTGGCGATAAAGCGGATATTCTCCTTAATCTGGGCAGCCTTATTAGAGCCCTCACCGTCCTTGGCTATACTCAGGCGGTTCTCTGCCTCATTAATCTCGCGGAACCCCTCCTGTATATCATTCAGCGTTCCCATCATGTCGTTAATCTCACTATCCCTCTGGGCAATGATGCGCTGCAGAGAGTCGGTCTGTTCCATGTTGGCTGTGTTCGGAGCGTTTTTCTTCTCCGAGCACGCGCTCAGCACTACCAGTGCGAGGCATGCAAGAAATGTCAACTGTTTCATAGCTTTTCCTTTTTAGATTTCTTATTATCGCCAGCCACCACGATGACGAACTCGCCACGTGGGGCATGCTCAGTAAAATGGCTGATAGCTTCGGCTAAGGTTCCGCGCACGTGTTCCTCGTGAACCTTGGAGATTTCTCGGGCTACACTCACCTGCCGCTCGGGGCCGAATACTTCGGCCATCTGCTGGAGTGTTTTCAGCACGCGGTAGGGCGACTCATAGAATACCATTGTCCGGGGCTCTTCGCGTAGCGACTCGAGCAGCGTCTGGCGCCCTTTCTTCTGCGGCAGGAAGCCCTCAAAGCAGAACCGGTCGCAGGGCAGTCCTGATGCCACGATGGCGGGTATGCAAGCCGTGGCCCCAGGCAGACATTGCACCTCGATACCGGCGTTGGCAGCCTCGCGGGCCAGGTAGAATCCCGGGTCGCTGATGCCAGGGGTACCGGCGTCGCTCACCAGGGCGATGGTCTGACCAGCCTTGAGCCGCTCGACAATGCCAGCCGACGTGCCGTGCTCGTTAAACTTATGGTGGGCCACGAGGTGGTTCTTGACATCGAAGTGCCTGAGCAGATTGCCCGAAGTCCGGGTGTCCTCAGCCAGTACCACGTCGGCCTCGCGGAGTATGCGTATGGCGCGCATGGTCATGTCCTCCATATTGCCCACAGGGGTTGGTATAATATATAATGTACCCATATATGCTGCAAACTTACATAAAAATATCGGGAATGGCCATGAGATTGTCCAAAAAGTTGTCTACGAAAAAGGAAAAAACGTTAAATTGTGCCGCGACCTAAAAAAAACTCCTTTTTCTTTGCTTGGTATAAATCGTCTTCGTACTTTTGTACCATTATGATGGAGAACTTATACAGGGAGAGTCACCGCCCTGGCAGGATAGAGGTGATTTGCGGCTCCATGTTCTCTGGCAAGACCGAGGAGCTGATACGCAGAATGAAGCGGGCCAAGTTTGCCCGGCAGCGAGTGGTGATTTTCAAGCCCGCCATAGACACCCGATACTCAGATGAGGACGTGGTGAGCCACGACCACAACGCCATACCCAGCACGCCCATAGATACATCGGCCTCGATACTGCTGTTGGCCGAGGACATAGACGTGGTGGGCATAGACGAGGCTCAGTTTCTCGACGCGGGCCTCATCGAGGTGTGCAACCAGCTGGCCAACCACGGGGTGAGGGTCATCATAGCCGGACTGGACATGGATTTTCAGGGGGTGCCTTTCGGGCCCATCCCCGCACTGTGCGCCGTGGCCGACGAGGTAACTAAGGTACATGCCATCTGTGTCAAGTGTGGCGCGCTGGCCTATGTGAGCCACCGGTTGGTCAAGAATGACCGCCGCGTGATGCTGGGCGAGGCACAGGAGTACGAACCCCTGTGTCGCGACTGCTATCAGAAATCGTTGCAGGAAGAGAAACTAACATCGCCACAGCCATGCCCAGAGAAATAACGTTCGACCTCTTTATCCGCCGAGCCGGCCTGGTACTGCTAACCATCGGCATCCTGCTGCTGGTAAACTACCTGAGCGGTGTACTGCTGCCCTTCTGTATAGCATGGCTTTTCGCCTATCTGCTCTACCCCATCGTCAAGTTTGTACAGTACCGACTCGGCGTCAGGGTGCGGGCACTGGCCATCCTCATTACCATGGTGCTGGTACTGGCCGTGGTGGGCGGCATCGTGTATCTCATCATACCGCCCATGATAGAGCAGTTCCAGAAGGTGGGAACCATCCTGAGCCACTGGGTACACCAGACCACACACACCAACGACATCACGGCCTACATATCGGCATGGGTAGAGGACAACCAAGCCGAGGTGGAGCGGTTCTTCCATAGCGATGACTTCTCCAATGCCATGAAGACGGCCATGCCCAAGGTGTTCAGCTTAGTGGGACAGACGGCGAGCATCATCATCAGTATCGTGGCATCGATGATTACCCTGCTCTATATGTTCTTCATACTCATGGACTACGAGTATCTTACCACTAACTGGATACGCATATTCCCCAAGAAGAACCGGCCTTTCTGGCACGAGCTGGCCAAGGACGTGGAGCGCGAGCTGAATAACTATATACGTGGCCAAGGCCTGGTGGCACTCTGCATGGGTATCATGTTCTGCATAGGTTTCTCCATTATGGATTTCCCGATGGCCATCGGCCTGGGCATCCTCATCGGCATCATGGACCTGGTACCCTACCTACACACCTTTGCCATCATCCCCACCGCCTTTTTAGCCATGCTGAAGGCCGCTGATACCGGGCAGAGTTTCTGGCTGGTCTTTGGCATGGCCGTGGGTCTCTTTATCGTCGTGCAAGCCATTACGGACATGATAGTAACGCCCAAGATAATGGGCAAGGCGATGGGCCTCAACCCCGCTATCCTGTTGCTGTCGCTGTCGGTATGGGGTGCCCTGTTAGGCTTCATCGGCCTCATCGTGGCCCTGCCTCTTACTACCCTCATCATAGCCTACTGGCAGCGCTATGTTACCAAGGAAAAAGAAGTGAACCACGCGCAAACAGAAGAAAACCAGCGCGAAGAATGAAAAAAGGTGCAGAATAATTTGTGCGGTAACGAAAAAATCTGTAATTTTGCACTCGCTTTCAGTAGTGAGAGCCAAGAGCGACTCGCTAGCTCAGCTGGTAGAGCACAACACTTTTAATGTTGGGGTCATGGGTTCGAGCCCCATGCGAGTCACAAAGAGGGATGCCACGGCATCCCTCTTTGCGTATATACCAGTCTGAAGAATAGCGGGGGCGATGACTGCGGGAAGTGCCGGGGTAAGCACGAATTACAAAAGGATGCCTTGCGGGCATCCTTTTGTAATTATCGTGACATGGGGCGTTACAATCCCACTTTTAACCCACGTTGTTTAAAACTGAACTGATAAGCAACATCTCCTGATAATACGTACACTGTCATAACGCGGTTACCATCTGCTGCGGTAGGACGGATGGCTACCGTAAGCATAGCCCCCTCGCGGGTTGCCGTAAGCCAGTTAGAAGTAATGGTGAGGTCTTCGTGGTCATCATAGGCGGGCAAGAACCTCTTCTCTTCCGTATTTGGCTCCGCCTCGGTAACCTGGTTTATCCAAAAGGAGCTATAATTTTTACAATAGAACACGAATGTCCCTCCCTCTGGCGGCACATGGATATAGCCGTCGCTTGCTTTCTTTACTTCGGAGCGCCACTTCATAGGCTCCCAGTCGCCATCATCCTTACTACAAGCTGTCACAAAGAATGGAAGAACCATCAGAACAAATAGTAAAAGCTTCTTTTTCATGCACGTTGATTTTTTTCTATCTTCTTTATAAAAGCAAGGAGACCTAAAACCTTGCATCAGTCGGAAGATTTTTTATGACTTCGCAGGCATAATTGTTGGCAGGAGCCATACCCTATGGGCCTTTATCAGCCAGAAACAGGCCACGCTGAGAGCCTGTGTTAAGGCGGATGTCGCAGGGATAACAGATAGCGACAAAAGGGCGGCAGCCAGAGCCACCGGGATGATGGCTCCGACTGCCGCCCTTGTTGCGGTATCTATACCGACGGCGAGCCTACTTACGGCCCTTGTGGCGGTTGGCCCGCTGTTCGCGGTACTTGGCCTTCTGACGTGCCGAGCCCGAGCCGTGGGCACCGGTAATGTATTTTTTCTTCTTAGCCTTGGTCTTCACCTTGTCGTTCTGACCACCGCCGCCACGGGGGGCACTCCTGAAGACCAGTCCGCCCTCGATAATGTCGTCTATATCTGCCATAGAGCGGTGCGTATTAATGGTGGAACAGGCGAACGCCGGTAAAGGCCATAGCTATACCGTACTTGTCGCAGGTATCAATAACATGGTCATCACGGATAGAACCGCCGGCCTGAGCTATATACTCTACACCGCTCTTATGGGCGCGCTCGATGTTGTCGCCAAAGGGGAAGAAGGCATCGCTGCCCAGGGCCACGCCCTTGTTCTGGGCTATCCAGGCACGCTTCTCCTCGGCGGTGAGCACCTCGGGGCGCTCCGTGAAGAACTGCTGCCACGTGCCGTCGCGCAGTACGTCCTCATACTCATCCGATATGTACACATCGATGGTGTTGTCGCGGTCAGCGCGGCGTATGCCGGGCTTAAAGGGCAGCGCCATTACCTTGGGACACTGCCGCAGCCACCAGGTGTCGGCCTTGTTGCCCGCCAAGCGGGTACAGTGTATGCGGCTCTGCTGTCCGGCACCTATGCCGATGGCCTGGCCGTCCTTAACGTAGCACACCGAGTTGCTCTGAGTGTACTTCAGGGTGATGAGCGATATAATCAGGTCGCGCAGAGCCTCGGCGGGGAAGTTCTTGTTCTGCGTGGGAATGTTCTTGAACAGCGCGGGGTCGTCCAAGCGTATCTCGTTGCGTCCCTGTTCGAACGTTATGCCGAAAACCTGCTTGTGCTCTATCGGCGCAGGTACATAGGCGGGGTCTATCTTGATGACGTTGTACGTGCCCTTACGCTTGGCGCGCAGGATGTCTATCGCCTCGGGTGTATAGTCGGGCGCTATCACTCCGTCGCTCACCTCGCGCTTAATCAATTTGGCCGTGGCGGCATCGCAGGTATCGCTCAGCGCCACAAAGTCGCCGTATGAGCACATGCGGTCGGCTCCGCGCGCACGGGCATAGGCACTGGCCAGCGGCGTGAGTTCGAAGTCTACGTCATCGACAAAGTATATCTTCTTCAGCGTATCGCTCAGCGGCAGGCCGATGGCTGCCCCGGCCGGACTGACATGCTTGAACGAGGCGGCAGCCGGCATGCCGGTAGCAGCCCGCAGCTCCTTGACCAGCTGCCAGGAGTTAAGGGCATCCAGGAAATTGATGTAGCCTGGCCGGCCGTTGATTACTTCAATGGGGAGTTCGCCTTCTTCCATGTAGATACGCGAAGGCTTCTGATTGGGATTACACCCGTACTTTAAAGCGAGTTCTTTCATCTTGCGTTGATTAATAATCACGGCTGCAAAATTACTAAAAAGATTAGACATAGTGGCTGGGGTACAGTATTTTTTTGTACTTTTGCACCCGACATACCGCCACGGTGGGGCCCCTGATGGCCACGGCGGTTACAGCGGTAGCAAGTTAGTAGTTATGAAGCACGATTTGGAAGCCCTTATCAAGGGTTTGGAGTCGGGCATCGTCAAGCATGTCGATGCCCGCAAACTTTGGCGGCTGGTTCGCGATGGCCACCGCCCGTCTGACAAGACGCTGGACAAGTTGGCACTGTTAGCCGGCTTTCAGAGTTGGTCAGACCTGCGCGAGGCGCTACGGGGCGAGAACGACGCATCGCTCAATTATGAAGAGGAGACGAGAGTTAAAGGTAAAAAGATACTTTGAAAGGTAAAAAAGTAAAAAGAGTTCCCGGCACGCCCATTAACGCCCCCTGTCTTTCCCGAAGGGGATAGGGTGATGGGGACTGATTGCCCCAGGTGCGGTGCGATGCCCCCTTGTTTTTTGCCGACGGATTATTGTGGTTCGGGCGAGTGCTGGGAGTTTGCGCTGATGGGCAAGGCGCCATTTGTAGTTTGCCCAAGTAGCCACAGGCAATATCGCCATGAATATGCCCATTGCAGATATGGTGCTTGTTTGGGCATTAGGTAACGTAGACATTGTTCCTGCTGATTTAACGCCTCGCTACTGCTGCGCCTACAGCGCGCTCTCCTCTTGTGGAGAACGATACCTGGGGCGTTGCCCCAGGCTTTATACTTCTGCGCTTTCAGCGCGCGCTGCTTACGAGCCTATAGTACCAATGCAATAGACATTATTCCGTAAACGCCAACCATTTTCCCTATTGGTCTGACTTACGCCCCAGACATCATGACCATCGCGCGAAACGAAAGGTAAAAAGGAAAAAGGAAAAAGGGTAAAAAGAGCTGTCTGAGAGTCGCCCGGGCCAAGCCTATAAACATCGCGCGAAATGAACAGATTGGCCTTAGCGTTCAGAAAGACCGACCTTTAGACTTCTAAAGACGGCTCCCAGCAAGCTAAAGACGGCTCCGGCAAACGTAAAGGTCGGTCTCCATGATTTCGTCGGCCGTTCCCGTCAGCATCAGGTAAGTCCCCTTGTTTCCCGTAATTTCCACCAGCGCGCAGGGAGCGCCTTTTACTTTTTTACCTTTTTACTTTTTACCCTTCAAAGCGCTTTTGTACTTTCCAAAGACGGTTCCCGCTCCCGCCTCAGAGGTCTATGATGTCCAGGTCATCGGGCACGTAGACGGGGCCATGGTAACTCTGCGCGGCCTCGGCAGCATAGCGCTGGCGACGGGTGTCCAGGTGGTCGTCCTCGGTATGGTAGAGTATCAGGTGGCGTGCCTGGAGCTGCTGGGCCACACGGCCGGCATCGAGGGCAGTAGAGTGGCACTTCTCGTAGGGGTGATAGTGGTCGCGGTCGGCATACAGGCAGAACGCCTCGCTCATCAGCCAGTCGGGCTGACGCACATAGTCCTGGCAGAGCGGGTTATACGGTTCGTCGCCCAGGCACACCAGCACCGTGCCGCCAGGCAGGGTGGCGCGAAAGCCATACTGCAGTTCCTTGGAAGAGTGGATGTCGAAACACTGCATCGCTATATCGCCGGCACCGAACTCCTGGCCGTCGGTCAGACGGTGAAAGACCACCCTACTGTCCATCCGGGCCTGCTGCTTGGCCGAGAGGGTTAGCTGGCAGAGGGTGCGCATCACTAAGAGGCCCTTGTCGTGACTGTATATATGCAACTGGCCCTCGTAGCGAGGAGCCGAGAGCACCATACGTATTACCCAGATGGTGCCGAGGATGTGGTCGGTATGGGCGTGGGTTACGTAGAGATGGTGCAGGCTGTCGATGGCTATGCCGGCACGGCGCAGCTGGGTGAGTATGCCGTTGCCGCCGCCGGCATCGACCAACAGTTGGGTGGTATCGGTATGCAGTACAAAACAGGTGTTGTAACAGCAGGTAACAGTGGCATGCCCCGTCCCCAAAATGGTTATCTTGTTCATAGTGGTGTATATTAGTATCGAGCCGGCAGCGGCTGTGGGCCACGGGAGCGAAGCCACTTCCGCCGGCGCAGTGCAAAATTACAAAGAACCCACGGTTCGGCCAACGGCGGGGGGCGTTTTCTTACTCCGCCCACCCTCTTTAACACACTTAAAGGGCTATGACAGCAGGCCGCTTGCCTCCCGTCATAGCCCCACCACCCATGCTCACGCACAGGCCGTCAATCCTGAAACATTACTAATCTACACACTTTTATCACAATCAGCCTATGAGTGTTATGTCGTGGTCCACGCTGCCTATGCCGCTCACTCCGAACCGCGAGACGAGCACATCGAGCATGGCCGGAGTGACAAAGGCCGGCAGCGTAGGACCGATATGTATATTCTTGAAGCCCAGGCTGAGCAGGGCCAGCAACACTATGACTGCCTTCTGCTCGTACCAGGCTATGTTAAAGGTGATGGGCAACTGCTCCAGCTGCTCTACGCCCAGGGCCTCGCTCAGCCTGATGGCCACGAGGGCCCACGAGTAGCTGTCGTTACACTGCCCGGCGTCGAGTACACGCGGCAGCCCCGCCACGGTACCTAAGGGCAGCTTGATGTAGCGATACTTGGCGCAGCCCGAGGTGAGTATGAGCGTATCGGCGGGCAGCGCGCGGGCAAAGTCGGTATAGTACTGGCGCGAGGCCATGCGCCCGTCGCACCCGCTCATCACCACCATCCGGCGGATGGTACCCTGGCGTATGGCCGCCACTATCCGGTCGGCCATGGCCAGCACCTGTCCGTGGGCAAACCCTCCGGTCAGCGTGCCCTGCTCCAACGGCTCGGGCGGCGGACAGTGGCGGGCCAGCTCTATCACCTCGCTGAAGTCTACATGACCCTTGGCGTCGGCCGACAGATGGCGCCAGCCGGGATAGCCGGTAGCATGGAGCGTAAAGACCTTGTCGGCATAACCGGCACCGGGCTGCGGGGGCACCAGGCAGTTGGTGGTAAACACGATGGGGCCGTGAAAGTGCTCCAGTTCCTGGCGTTGCTGCCACCAGGCGTTGCCATAGTGGCCCACCAGGTGACGGTGGCGCCTGAGCTGGGGGTAATAGTGGCCCGGCAGCATCTCGCCATGGGTGTAGATGTCTATGCCCGTACCCTCGGTCTGCTGGAGCAGGTCGGCCAGGTCGTGTAGGTCATGGCCGCTGATGAGGATGCCGGGACGCTTGCCCGTGCCGAGGCTTACCTGGGTAACACTGGGCTGTCCGAAGGCCGCTGTGTGAGCGCGGTCCAGCAGCGCCATGGTGTCTACACCGTACTTGCCGGTGTCCATGAGCAGGGCCGTCAGCGCATCGACATCCACGTCGTGCCGGCTGATGGTGGCCAGCGCGTAGCACATGAAGGCCACGATGCGCGGGTCGGTGTGGCCCAGTCGGGCGGCATGCTCGTAATAGGCCGCCATGCCCTTGAGCCCGTAGAGTACAAACTCGCGCAGCGCCCCGTCCTCGGTATGGGCGTGGCGGCTCACCCGCCAGCGCCGGCCCGTGGTCGCCACTATCTGCTCCACGCTGTCTATGGGCAAGGCCAGCTCGTCTATCTGGGGCAAGGCTATGCCGGCCTCGCGGGCCTGGGTCTTCAGCCGGTCGCACAGGGTCAGCCCGTCGGCTATGAGCTGCCCCAGCCGGCTGTCGTCAAAGTTGGCATTGGTGATGGTGGCAAAGAGGGCCCGGGTGATGTAGGCCCCTACCCCCTCGATAAAGGGACGTAGCTGGCAGGCACCGTCGGCACACGTGGCCGACCCCTCGCGCAGGGCATTGGCCGCCGCGCCCACGCCGCGGGTCACCGCCAGCAGCGTGTCCATATACATACTGGTCTGGGGCAGCTTGCCACAGACACCCCTCACGGTACATCCCGTGCCCCGGGCGGTCTCCTGACATTGGAAACAGAACATCTTCTCGTCATCCATAGTGTTTACCTTTTTAGAGTTAGTATTAAGTCGATTTAAAAAGCCATAGTGAAACTTACTAAGTGCAAAGTTAGTCTCCCTGCAGCCACCGACAGGTAACAAATGTTACCCTCGGCAAAAAAAATGTCTGTCGGCCGCATTTTTATCGTCCACTCGGGCAGCGGTTAGGATTATAACGCCTATCTTTGCAGAAGTTAGGCGGCGTCTCGGGCATATGAGCAAACTCATGCCGCTCTACTTGCACTAACTTTGCAAAAGTTAGGCGGCGTTTCGGACATCTGAGCAAGCTCATGCCGACCGACCGCAGCTCAGTAATAGTCACTTCATATATATCTATCAGCCTATGGAACAGCATATCAGTAAGCTACTGGCCACCAGTCCGCTCTTTGCGCAGATGGCCGAACCTGCCATAGCCCAGGCTCTGGATGCCGTGGGCTGGCGCGCGGTTATCTACCGCCCTCACGATGTGTACGCCCTGGCCGGCAGTGCCTGCACGTATGTAGACATCGTGCTCACGGGCGAGATGGTGGCCTGGATGGTGGCCGCCAGCGGTCGTCAGGCCGAGGTGGTGCGTATCTACGCCGGCGACGTGATAGCCCCCTGCTACCTGTATGCCGCCGACAGACGGATGCCGGTAACGATAGAGACCGAGGGCGAGGTCACGGTACTGCGCATGACGCGCGCCTCGCTGACCCAGCTCATAGACAACCATGCGCGCATACGCCACAACTTCATAGGCATACTCTCCGACATCGGCACCTACCTGGCCAGCCGGCTCCGGTTTCTCTCCCTGCTCACCGTGCGCGAGAAAGTCATCGCCTATCTGCATGCCGAGATGCGCCGCCAGCACAGCCTCACCGTCAGTCTGCCCAGTACGCGGGCTGCCATAGCCCAGCGTTTCGCCATCCAGAAGTTCTCGCTTCTCCGCTGCTTCGCCCAGCTCTCTGCCGAGGGCATCATCCGCGTCCAGGGCCGCCAGGTAACCATCCTCGACCCCTCCCGTCTCCAGGTATGACCTCTCCCCCACTCCCGCCACCCCTCACGCGTGCGCGCGTATATATAATAAGGTGTAGGCCGATGGACGGGGGCGGGGGCGAGTGGCAGAAAAATTTCTGAAAAAAAGCGCGAGAAAGGCATCGGCTATTCGTTTTTTTTCATACCCTTGCATTAGGCAGATGGTTGCGGCTCGCAGCTGCATGGCCACCATGACCTACTTAACAAAGAGCGTATTGTATTTATCCAAAGTCTGAAATGTGGAAGTTTCGACATTAAAGTGGATAGAGGCAGTGCTGCTCACGCTATGGATTATTGTCTCCACATCCGTGGAGAAGATATATCTTTTAGCGTGGGCTATTGTCTTACCCTTTAATAGGTACCTTCCACAACCTCAGACTTGGTGTAGGCAATAGCCCCACGCTTTTTTACATCAGTAACCATCATCTTCGGAACTGGGGCTTAACCGAAACGTCAAACAAAATCTACCAACAATGGACGAAAGACAGAAATCGCATTTTTTAAGTCTCTACTGCATGATACTGGCAGACGGCATCATTGATGCCAAGGAGATGGAGACATTGTACGAGATTGCCTCGCGCAACTACGGGCTAACCCCTGAGGATGTATGTCAAGCCATAAAGGAGGCGGGAACCTCCTACTATGTGCCACAGACGCTGGACGAGAAAGTGGGGCTGCTCTATGACATGTGCCTGATAGCCATAGCCGACGGGACGGTTGACGACTCGGAACGCCGCATGCTCCAGAACTACACCCGGAGAATGGGTTTTGACGAGACCAACATCGACGGTATCATAGATTACCTCTTAAAGCAAGCCCGGAATAACCAGAGCCTTAAAGAAGTGTTGAACCAAATACAAGGAAACCATGATTAGCAATCCCATCAAGAGCCTCTTTACACACAAGAGCCCCAGCATGCCGGCAGCAGCCACGACCAGCCAGCCGGCAACCATCACCCAGTATAACCAGGACAACATGCGCGATGGCGAGACATACACCAATTACGGCAAACGTATCTGTGGTGTCGTAGGAGCCAGCAATGCAGCACTGGCAGCTTTCTTGCCCAGAATATATGCCTTAGAGAAAAATAGGCAGATGAAAGACCTGCAGGTACAGGCTAACCTGAGAGCGCAGATACAGGCTGATATAAACAACAAGCAGACCCAGGTAGATGTGCTGACCAACGACCTGGGGCTGGTAGATAAAGAGAAAGACGGAATACAGGCCAACATCAACCAACTGCAGGAAGATATTGTCGAAATGAAGAAGAAGGGCGACGGGCTGAATAAGTCGGCTAACGCCAAGATGATTTTGGGTCTCATCATCATCATTCCGCTTACGCTCTATCTGTTCATTTTTTACAGTTCTACGTTCTACTCGGCATTTTTCAAGGACTGGGGTGCCGCAGAGAATACCGGGCTGGCCGCAGCCATGTTCGATGCCAATGCCATCGCTAATGCCTGGAGTACGGGAGTCACCGAACTCATCTTCGTGCTGTGTGCCCCTATCATATTCTTGGGCTTGGGTTTCAGCCTGCACTTCTTTACGATACAGCAGCAAAAGACTAAATATCTCAAGATAGCTGCCCTGCTTATGATAACGTTCATTTTCGATGCTATCCTTGCCTATCTGATAGGCAAAAGACTATACGAGGTTCTGGCCATCAACTCAATGGAAGACTTACCAGCCTACTCTTTCTCGTTGGCCATAGCCGATATTAATACCTGGGCGGTCATCTTCTGCGGGTTTATCGTCTATATCATCTGGGGCATCGTGTTCGACATGACGTACACTGGCTATGAGAACCGCCGTTCTAACAAGCTCGACTTGGAACTGGGCTACTCGCGTCTGAATAATGAGAAGAAAAAGTTGGGCGACCTACTTGCCCGCGAGAATGACATCAATAATAAGATTATCAGTTTGAAAGGAGCTATCAAAGGATTGCGGGATCGCATGAATACATCGGTACTTTACGACCCAGCGTCTATCCAAAACGCCCTCAACGACTTCTTTACGGGATGGGTGTCTATCATGGTGCCATTAGGCAAATCGGCTGCCGAGCAGGAGCAAGCCCGCAAGATATTCCAAGACTCCATGGCTACTCTGTTCACCAATTCGATAAATGCCAATACAACTAACATAAATACAGACACGACTAACAACGGTAACAATCATGGTAAAGCATAAAATCGCAGTAGGCTTATACGGCCTCGTCATAATCATGGTCTTGGCCCTGACGGCCTGTAGCGGACAGAAAGCCAAGGAGAAAACGAATAAAGAGCTGCCCCTCAACATTACTATCTACCTGGACTTGTCGGACAGGTTAACCCGGCCGATGACGCCATCGCAGAAAGACCGGGATATAGCCATCATCCGAAACGTACTGGATATATTCACGCAAAAATGTATCACCGAGAAGATTCTGCAGACCAAGAACCGCATCAAGGTGGTGTTCTACCCTACACCAGCCGATGCGAGCATAGCCGCCAGAGCCAGCAAGTTGGAAATAGACATGGCCAGCATGGAGGGCAAGGCCAAGCGCAAGGCTCTCAAAGAGGGCACCCAGCTATTTAGCGACAACTTGGGACATATCTATGATGAGACTCTGCAGGAGCGCAACTGGACAGGGAGTGATGTATGGGACTTCTTTAGCGACAAGAAGGTAGACCAACTCTGCATCAAGAACGGCTACCGCAACATCTTTATATTGCTAACCGACGGCTACTTGTTCCAAGCAGACAACAAACAGCAGCAAGGGGACGCGTACAACTATATATTGCCACAGACACTGGCCGTGCCCAACTCATCCCTGATATGCAAGCGCAAGGGACTGGATAACTTGGAGGTGCTGATGATGGAGATTAATCCTTACCAACCTCAGCAAAAAGATAAGATGAAGGCTGTGCTGGGACAGTGGTTGCAGCAGATGGGAGTACACAAGGTAGAGATAGTAGAGACAGACCTACCCTCTAACACCAAGCCCGTTATAGAGGACTTTCTGAAATAACCCTTTCGGGTACGGCGGACAAGCTTTAACTTGCCCGCCGCTCTTATTTAGATGAGCGGATACCGCCGCCCTTGGTCAGGGTGAGGGTAGTCTGCTGCAAGCCACGCTTGCCGTGGTCGAAAATGATTGCGGGGTTAAGCCGGGTGCCACGGTACTTGACCTCGAAGTGCAAGTGCTCGGTGGTGGCACGGCCCGTACGACCGGTGAGGCCGATAACCTGACCGGCGCGCACCTTATCGCCCACCTTGACGAGGTTCTTGTACTGGTGGCTGTACAGAGTCTCGAAGCCGTAGGCGTGGCGGATGACGATGCAGTTGCCATAGCCCGAGTAGGGACTGGAGCGGGTAACCACGCCGTCAAAGGCAGCCAGCACGTTGTCCTTGGGCTTGGTCTTGAGGTCTACTCCGCTGTGACGGCGCCTGCCTCCATACGGGCTGATGACCTTGGCACCGGGCAAAGGATAAGCCCAGTGACTCTCTTCTATCTGAGTAAGGTCGAGCTTATAGGTGCTACTATTCTCAAAGGGGTCGCCCACCTCGTCGGGGTCCAGGGTGAACCCACGCTCCTTGCCGCTGTCGCCACCCAAGTTAGAGACCTGTATGCGCGAGCCGCGTTTCTCAAAGACGAGGGTCTGCCTGTACAGCCGGTGACTGCCCGCGTCAATCAGGGTGGTGGGGTTGATGCGGGCACCGTTGACCATGACGGAGAAGGTGCATACCGCGCGACCGTCGCGCATGCCCACGATGGCTACAGTCTGGCCTGCCTGTACGCTCTGGCCCACCTTGACCAGGTTCTGGGCGTTGTTCTCATACACCGTCTCCAACCCGTTGTGATGGCGGATAACCACCACGTTGCCACGGGTACCCATATTGCGCGACAGGCGTACCTCACCGTCGAACATGGCCTTGACGGCATCGCCCTTGACCGAGGTTATCTCGAGCTGGGCGGCATTGTCGGTAAGGCGGGCCTTGCCCACGGGCAGGGGAAAACTATACTCGCTGGCCTTGAGGGCCGCGAAGTCTACGCTGAACGCCTTGCTACGGCTGAAGAGGCCGGGGGTCTCGATACTTATCTGCTGCATCTCGGCAGCGGTAAACTTGTCGCGTACAGGGGTATAGGCCGACAGCACCGCGGCCAGCGCGGCCCATACCAGGGGTTTCTTTATATATTTTATCATCATGGTTTTCATTCGGTTAGGGTAAATTGGCAGCCGCGCGGCCTACTCCCCATACGGGGGAGCCACGGCCCTATCGCAGCACGATGCCAGTATAGATGCGGCCAGAAGCCATACCGAGCCTACGGGCCGAGAAGTAGTCGTCGGCATGGTCGTAGGTACAGATGCCAGCCTGACTAATCTGGCCGGCAGGCACACCAGCCTCGGTAAGCTGGCGGGTATTGATACGGGGCAGGTCCAGGTGCCACTTGTCGTACTTCACAGCGGTATCGCTGAGGTCGAAGCCGGCCTGGGCAAACTGGTCGTAAACCTCCTGACCCACCTCGAAACGGGCCACCGATATGCCGGGCCCCACCACTGCCTGCAGCCGAGCGGGGTCGGTACCGTACTGCAGGCGCATGGCATTGACGGCAAACATACAGACACGCTGCAGGGTGCCGCGCCAGCCTGCGTGGATGGCCGCAGCCGCATGGGCCACGGGGTCGTAGAGCAGTACGGGTATGCAGTCGGCCGTAGATACGCCGATGCACACACCAGTCATGGCGGTCATCACCACGTCGACACCCTCGAGTATCTGCGCGCGCACAGCGGCTGGCAGACTGAACAGTTCGGGGGCCACGGCCCTCACCTCGATGCCGTGTACCTGATGGGGAAGCACGATGCGGTCGGCGGGCACACCCAACTGGGTGGCCAACAGCTGACGGTTGGCCTGCACGTGGGCCTCATCGTCACCGCAATAACCATTGATATTGAACCCGCCATAAGCACCCTCGCTCACACCGCCATGGCGGGTGGTAGAGAAGGCCGTAACCCGGTCGCCCAGGTCGTAGGTAAGCAGCTGCGGACTATTCATCGCCGTCCTCCTCGTACTCGAAGTCGTCCAAGTCCTCCACTTCGCCATCGTCGATGAACTCTATGTCCTCGCCCTCGTCGTGAAGTTCGTCAGCGAAGACTGCCATATCCTTGTCGCGATGTACGAACGTGTCCTCGGCAGTAATGTCAGCCAGCTTGTTGCTCTCGCTGTTGAGCTCGCGCCACAGTATATCCTTCAGTTCGCCGAGTCCCTGACCGGTAACGGCCGAGATGAACACCACGGGAAGGTCATCGGGTAGCGTATCGCGCAACATGTCTATCAGTTCGGCATCCAGCAGGTCGCACTTGGTAACGGCCAGCACGCGGTGCTTGTCCAGCATGTCTGGGTTGAACTGCCGCAGCTCGTTGAGCAGTACCTCGTACTCTTTCTTGATGTCGTCGGTATCGCCAGGCACCATGAAGAGCAGCAGTGAGTTGCGCTCTATGTGGCGCAAGAAACGAAGCCCCAGTCCCTTGCCCTCGCTGGCACCCTCAATGATACCCGGTATGTCGGCCATGACAAACGACTGATGGTCGTGATAGCCCACTATGCCCAGCGAGGGTTCGAGGGTGGTAAAGGGGTAATTGGCTATCTTGGGGCGGGCACTCGACAGCGACGACAGGAGGGTCGACTTGCCCGCATTGGGCAGTCCCACCAGTCCCACGTCGGCCAGCAGTTTCAGCTCGAGTATGATGGTCATCTCCTCCATCGGTTCGCCAGGCTGTGCGTAGCGTGGCGCCTGATTGGTAGCTGTACGAAACTGGAAATTACCAAGGCCGCCACGACCACCCTTGAGTAACAGGACCGTCTGGCCGTCGTAAGTAACGTCGCACACGTACTTGCCCGTCTCGGCATTGTACACCACCGTACCACAGGGCACGTCGATATATACGTCCTTACCATCGGTGCCATGACACTTGTCGCGGCCGCCGTTGCCCCCATGCTCAGCAAACACATGGCGCTGATATTTCAGGTGGAGCAGGGTCCAGTAGTTGTGGTTGCCACGCAGGTAGATACTGCCGCCATGACCACCGTCGCCCCCGTCGGGGCCTCCGTTGGGATTGTACTTTACATGGCGCAGGTGCATAGAGCCCCGACCGCCCTTGCCAGAGCGGCAGTATATTTTTACATAATCGACAAAATTGGATTCAGCCATATTGCTTGTGTGGGTTATATATAATAAGGTATAGGAGCATACAATGCCAAAAAGGACTGAAGCTCCGGCACGCATACCGGGAGCCATGGCCCCCATGTACACAGACGCGGCGCTTCAGTCCTTGCCTATCTTACAGGCTGTCGATAACAGCACAGATGTCGCCGAAGATGCGGTCGAGCTCGCCCAGTCCGTTAATGTGATAGTGTATGCCCTCGTTGGCATACCAGTCTATCAGGGGAGCGGTCTGGCTGTGATATACACCGAGGCGCTTCTTGATGGTCTCCTCGTTGTCGTCGCTGCGCCCGCTCTGCTGGCCGCGCAGTACGAGGCGCTTCATCAGCTCGTCCTCGGGAACGTCGAGCTCTATCATGGCAGCTACCTTGTGGCCGCGCTCAGCCAGCATTTTCTTCAGGGCCTCGGCCTGGGGAATGGTGCGGGGGAACCCGTCGAAGATAACGCCCTTGTGCTCCTTGCCAAAGCTATCATATACGCTGGCCAGGATGTCTACCATCAGCTCATCGGGTATCAGCTGTCCCTGATCGATATAGTTCTTGGCCGTCTTGCCAAGCTCGGTACCGTTCTTGATTTCATTGCGGAGAACATCTCCTGTCGAGATGTGCTCCAAGCCATACTTGGCGATCATCTTGTCGCTCTGGGTGCCCTTGCCTGAACCTGGGGCACCAAAAATCACAATATTTTTCATTCTTCTACTAATGTATAAATGTCTCTGAGGTTGCGCCCCTCCTGGTCGTAGTCCAGTCCGTAGCCCACGATGAAGTCATTGGGAATCTCCATGGCGGCATACTCGATGTTAAGGGGTATCTTGAGCTTGTCGGGTTTGAGCAGCAGGGTACAGATGTGCAGCGCGGCGGGGCTGCGGGTACCCAGGGTGTCCATCATGCGTTCCATGGTCTTGCCCGTGTCCACGATGTCCTCGACAATGATGACCTCGCGACCGCAGATGTCCTCGTTTAAGCCTATTACTTCTTTCACTTTACCCGTCGAGGTGGTGCCTTCGTAAGAGGCGAGCTTAACAAAGGAAATCTCGCAGGGGATGGTAATGTAGCGCATCAGGTCGGCAGCAAACATAAAAGAGCCATTGAGCACTGCCAAGAGCAGCGGTTTCTTACCCGCCATATCGGCGTTAATCTTGTCGGCTACGGCCTTAACACGCGTCAGGATTTCCTGCTCAGGGATAAACGTTTTGAAAGTCTTATCCTTTATCTTTACGACACTCATGACTGATTTTAAATTTATTCACGACAAAATTACAAAAAATATAGCAAACAACTACGATAGTTACTCATTTTTTCGTATTTTTGCAAGGTATGAAAATTTTTACAAGTACCCAGATTAAGGATTGGGACAGGTACACCACGGAGCACGAGGCCGTGAAGAGCATAGACCTGATGGAGCGGGCGGCGCGGGCTGTTACCGATGCCATCTGCGAGGAGTGGTCGCCTATGCGCGTGGTGGTCTTCGCCGGGCCGGGCAACAACGGCGGCGATGCCCTGGCCGTGGCCCGTATGCTGGCCGACAGGGACTTTAAGGTAGAAGTATTCTTATTCAACATACATCATACTCTGGCACCCGACTGTGCCACCAACCGACAGCGGCTCATGGCCAATGGGAACAAGGTGGCCTTCACGGAGGTGACGGTCAACTTCGACCCACCTGTGTTAGGGGCCGACACGCTGGTAGTGGACGGCCTCTTCGGCGCCGGGCTCAACAAGCCGCTCTCGGGGGGCTTCTCGTCGCTCGTCAAGTACATCAACCAGAGCGACGCGGCCGTGGTGAGCATAGACCTGCCGTCGGGGCTGATGCCCGAGGACAACACCTACAGTGTGCGGGCCAACATCGTGCGGGCCACGCTGACCCTGACCTTTCAGCAGCCCAAGTTGGCCATGTTCCTGGCCGACAACCAGCCCTACATAGGCCGTCTGCGCGTGCTGGACATACGCTTGGCGCGGGCTTATGCCGACAAGACGGAAGCTCCCTGTACCCTGCTTGACGAGGCCGACGTGCGCGCGCTGCTCCGCCACCGCGACGCGTTTGCCCACAAGGGCGATATGGGCCACGCTCTGCTCATAGCCGGAAGCTACGGCATGTCAGGGGCGGCCATATTGGCGGCTCGGGCATGTATGCGGGCGGGCGTGGGCAAACTGACGGTACACACGCCGCGGGTCAACTATGCCGTGATGCAGACGGCGGTACCCGAGGCCATCATGCAGATAGCCGACAATGACATGCGGTTCAGCGACCCGGTAGACGCCACGCCCTACAGCGCCGTGGGCATAGGCCCCGGACTGGGCACCGACGAGGATACGGCGCTGGCGATGATAGCCCAGCTGCGCCGCAACACCTGCCCCACGGTGATAGACGCCGACGCGCTCAACATCTTAGGCAACCACCGTGCCTGGATGCAGCAGCTGCCCAAGGACAGCATCCTCACGCCGCACCCCAAGGAGCTGGAGCGGCTTACAGGCGGCTCGGCCAACGGTTGCTACGACCGCCTCACCAAGGCCAGCGAACTGGCCGCGCGCCATCAGGCTTACGTCATCCTCAAAGGTCACTACTCGGCGCTCTGCCTGCCTTCGGGCCACATTATCTTTAACAGCACGGGCAACGCGGGCATGGCCACCGCCGGCAGCGGCGATGTGCTCACGGGCATCATTACCGGCCTGCTGTCCCGAGGCTACTCCCAGGCTCACGCCTGTATCGTGGGCATGTACATCCACGGCCTGGCGGGCGACATAGCGGCCTGCGAGCTGGGCCAGGAGAGCCTCATCGCGAGCGACATCATACAGTATATGCCGGCAGCATGGCGCCAATTAGACCGATAGGCATCCCGGCACTCACCATCATTACGAAAAATAATACGACAATGAAGAGATACATCCTATCAGCGATGGCCCTGCTATTAGGTGCCGTCGCCACGAGTGCTCAGCAGACAGTTATGGGCACCACGTACTTCCTGCCAAAGACGGCGCTGCGCTTTGCCGTCACCATCGAGAAGACCAGCTACACGCCGGGCCTGTTTGCCATGTACGCCACACGCTATATGAAGAAGACAGGGGTGGCCCTGCAGCCCACGGTGTCGTACCGCATCACGGACATCTCCATGGTGCCCGTGGGAGTGCCCGACTCGGCCAAGCAGCACACCCTCAGCCTGGAGAAGAAACTCTCTATCACCGAGATAGACCGCGACGAGAGCGGCATACTACTCGGTATCAACGCCAAAGGTCATGCCACGGTGTTGCCGCAGCCCTTCAGGCCGGCCCCCAAGGCACCGCAGCTCAACCCGAAGGACTATATGAACGAGGATATACTGTCGGCTGGAAGTACCGCCAAGATGGCTGAGCTCACCGCCAAGGACATTTACGACATAAGGGACAGCCGCGCGCAGCTGTCGAGGGGCCAGGCCGACTTCATGCCCAAGGATGGCGCTCAGCTAAGGCTGATGATGGACAACCTGGACACTCAGGAGCGCGCCCTGTTACAGGTTTTCGAGGGCGTAACCACTCGCGACACCACGCAGACCATCGTTACCTACGTGCCCACACGCGAGGCGGGTCAGGCGGTGCTCTTCCGCTTCTCGCAGAAGTTGGGCCTCACGGACAGCGACGACCTGGCGGGGTCTCCTTATTATATACGTGTGGCACCCGACAACGACCTGAAGGACGAGGCGCCTTCGGAGAAGGCCAAGGACAACTTTGGGCTGTGTGTCAACATCCCCGACAAGATACAGATAGACCTGGAACACCAGGGGCGTGTGGTCAAGCACTTTGAGTGCTACGCCGGCCAGTTTGGCAAGACCGAGTACCTCAGCGCCGACCTCTTCGGCAAGAAGAATACGGCGCACATCACCCTCAACCCAGTGAGCGGCAGCATCGAGAAGATAGAGAGCGAGACGCTCAAGTAAGTTGCCCCATCCAGCACGCAAGGCCCTAAGAGCGGCGGAGCCATCCCCTCCCCCACTCTTAGGGTCTTTTTTGATGCCCCAGTCCCCACGCCTACGCGCGCGTATATATTAATAAGGTAGGGAGCGGCTGCCAGTGGGAAAAAGTAAAAAGTAAAAATGCCCCCAAGCCACCCAAGGTGGATGCGAGCCCCAAGCCACCGCCTACGCATGGCTCATGCCAGGCCAATAGCCATCGCGGCAAACGAAAAGACCGGTCTTCGTCATAAAAGGTAAAAAAGTAAAAAGGCAAAAGGGTAAAAAGAGCCGCCCCTGTGGGCCATGGGTGGCGATAGGAGTGTTGGGGCGAGGGACCCAATGGCCACGAGCAGGCCCGTGTGAGCTACGCGCGCTGCAAGCGCAGCAGTATAAAGCCAGGGGCAACGCCCCAGGTACATAGCCCTCAGTCTATTGTCGCGCTACAGGCGCAAAAGAAGTGCAAGCCGAGCGCCATGAGCTTGCTCAGATGGCCGAGGCGCAGCCTGTTTTCCATAAAAGTAGCAAAGCGTAAAATCAATGGAGCAATGCCGGTAACCATTATTGCGCTAATGGGCAGAAACCCAGTTGGTAGCCACCCTTGCATCGGTAACGCCTACGGCTACTTTTGCGCCTACAGCGCGCATTGCTGTGCGGGCACGCTACCTGAGGCGTTGCCCCAGGCTTTATACTGCTGCACCTTTGGCGCGCGCTGTTTGCGAAGACATCATCAGCACGCTCATAATGACTGCGTTTCTTCCCGTGGCCATCGCGGCAAACGCAAAGACCGGTCTTTACGTTTCTAATGACGGCTCCCAGCGCGCTAACGACGGCTCCCAGCATCGTAAAGGTCGGTCTTTCTGCCACTGCTGACCGCTGCCACCACCCAAGTGATGGCAACTATGATTTTTGTCAAACACTTGTAATTTTTGGCAGTGGCCAGCACTTTTCGCGCGATACGCTTTGGAGGGTTCATAATAATCGTTAAATTTGCAAAAAGTGTAAATTAAATCGCTGTTTAGATTACATTCTGAAACAGGAACCGACATAAAAGCGCAAAAAAGGCACTTGCATAATCATTAATACAACTATAACAACAGTACTAAACGCTTATGAGAAAACGCTACTTACTCACAGCCCTGCTCATAGGGCTGACCACACTATGCGTGCAGGCTCAGAACCTGGTGCCCAGGCGCACTTCGGCCCGGCAGGCGGCTCGCGTAGTAACTTCAGACCGCTTTGTACGCACCGACCTGCCCGCCAAGACAGCGGGACAGGCCATCCAGCGCGCCGCGACTACACCCGTGACGCCCGACTGGGAGTGCCACTTTGACAAAGAGGCCGACTTCAACCAGTTTACCGTCATCGATGCCAACAATGACCGCGAGAGCAGCAGCGCCCTCGACTGGGCCGTGTGGAACTACCTATTCAAGAACGGCGAAAGCCCCTACGGCAAAGATTTCCCCGACCACTGCGCCGGCTACGGATGCAGCGAGGACAATGATGCCGATGACTGGCTCGTCACCCCAGGCCTGCAGCTCAAGGGCGGTGCCACCTACACCGTCAAGTACAAGGTGCGCGCCCACAAGTCGTTTCTTCCAGAGCGACTGGAAGTGAAGTATGGCTCGGCACCCACGGTTGCTGCCATGACCACCACCCTCATGGCAGCCACCGAGTTTGACAACACCGAATACAAGGAACTCACGCAGACCATCACCGTAGCCGCCGACCAGGTAGTGTACATCGGTTTTCACGCCGTAAGCGAGGCCGACAACATGATTCTCTATCTCGACGATATCAGCGTCAAGAAGAGCGTTACTGGCTTTAAGGGATGGGAGTGTAGCTTTGACAAGGAGGCCGACTTCAGTCAGTTTACCGTCATTGACGGCAACAACGACCGCGAGAGCAGCCCCGCCCTCGACTGGGGCGTATGGAACTATCTTTTCAAGAGCGGCCAAAGCCCCTACGGCGACGACTATCCCAACCACTGCGCCGGCTACGGATGCAGCGAGGAAAACGATGCCGACGACTGGCTCATCACCCCGGCGCTCAGTCTGCGTGCCGGCGACACCTACGTAGTCAAGTACAAGGTGCGCGCGCACCGTTCATACCTGACCGAGCGCTTAGAGGTAAAATATGGCACAGCCGCCACGGTGGCCGGCATGACCACCACGCTGATGGCCGCTACCGACATCTCCAATACGGAATACAAGGAGTACACGCAGACCATCACCCCCACGGCCGATGGCGACTACTTCATCGGGTTCCATGCCGTGAGCGAGGCCGATAACATGATTCTCTACCTGGACGACATCTCGGTGAAGACATTAGGGGCTCTGCCTCCCGGCGCCGTGACCGACCTGACGCTTACGCCCGACCCCACAGGTGCGCTCGCAGCCACGCTCGACTTCAAGGCTCCGGCCAAGGCCAGCGATGGTAGCGACCTACAGGCACTGGGCGGCATCAAGGTGCTGGCAGGCGACACGGAGATAGCCGACATTACCAATGCACAGATAGGCAAGCCCGTGCAGTACACCGTAGCCAAGGCGGCCGACCAGCCGGGCATCTGCACCTACACCGTGATGGCTTACAACGCCGACGGCAACGGTGCCAAGACCAGCGTGAGTGGCTGGGTGGGCCTGGATGTCCCCACGGCTCCGGCCACCGTTACCGTTAAACCCTGGGGCACCAAGACCAACGTAGTCTGGGAGGCTGCCAAGGCCGAGCACGGCGGCGTGTTCTTCGCCAAGGACGTTACCTACGACGTATGCGATATGCGCGATGCCACCACGGTATCGTCTAAGCTCGCCAGCACACAGGGCACCACCGCAGCCCTGCTCAACATCAACGCCAACAGCGGTGACCAGCGTCTGCTGCAGGTAGGCGTGTCGGCCAGTAACGCCACGGGCGCCAGCGCCTACACCCTGGCCACGCCCATGGTAGTGGGTGCGGCTTACAAGCTACCTTTCAAGGAAACCTTTGCCAAGGCTGGCTATGCCTATGGCTTCTGGGGTTCTGAGGGCAACGGCTGGGGCTACCAGATGAGTTATGCCGGCGTACAGGCTTCGACCACCGAGGACGCCAACGGTGACGGCGGCAGTGCCGAGATTAAGACTTACTACGAGGACTGCGTATCGCTGGTATCGGGCAAGATAGCTTTAGGCTCAGCGAGCAAGCCTGTGTTCAAATATAGTCAGAAGACCACCACGGCCACAGGTGCCATCCGCGTCTTCGTCATCAAGGCCGATGGTTCCCGCGACACACTCGCCACCGAGAACCTCAGTGGCTATGCCGACGGTGGCAAGTGGGCGGCTCGCTCTTACGACCTGAGCGCCTACAAGGACCAGAAGTGGATACGCTTAGGCATCGCTTTCGACCAGGCCAAGGCCGCGTACAAGAGAAACTATCTGTATATAGACAACTTCCTCGTGACCGACGAGACTCCCGAGGCGCTCAGCGTGGGCGTGTCGGCTCCGACCAAGATGCGCAAGGGCCACACTGCCAATGTGCGGGTGGCTGTGACCAACTACGGTGAGGCCGTAAGCAACTACACCGTTACCCTGACAGAGGGCAAGACCGTGGTGAAGCGCATCGCCGTAAGCGAGCCGCTGGCGCAGATGCAGACCAGCTCGTTCGACATCGCCTACAAGCCCTCTGTGCTCACCGAGAACCAGAAAGTGACCCTT
Organism: uncultured Prevotella sp.; assembly: GCA_934204655.1. Taxonomy (GTDB): domain Bacteria; phylum Bacteroidota; class Bacteroidia; order Bacteroidales; family Bacteroidaceae; genus Prevotella. Next base: position 92,938 of record CAKPZJ010000008.1, read on the forward strand.
ACGGCCACCGCCGCAGCAGGCGAGGGAACCACGGCACAGGCCGCTGATGCCACCTGCGAGGTGAGCGTGTCCGACGCGCAGCAGCCCACAGCTACCGCACTGGTTGCCCAGGCAGCCCAGGGCAAGGTGAGCCTGACGTGGACGGCTGCCGCCAAGATAGGTGAGCTTACCGACGACTTCGAGGACTACAACGAGTGGAGCATCGACCAGGCCGGAGACTGGAGTTTTATCGACGGTGACAAGGGTGTTACCTATGGCTATTTTGACAGCGACGGCCTCTACTACGAGAACGAGAAGACGCCTTTTGCCTACATCGTATGGACGCCTACCAACTACGGCGGCGAGGACATCACCCGTGCCAACCCCACGGCTAAACCTGCCAGCGGACTCAACGCTATGGGCTCGGTGTACAGCTTCCACCGCGCCGAGAGTGGCGAGCTCACCCCGCTCAACGCCGATAACTGGATGATAAGTCCCGAACTCACCGGCGAGGCTCAGACCATCAGCTTCAAGGTTAACAACATCAGCGAGTCGCGCCCGGAGACCTACCAGGTGCTGTACAGTACTACCGGTAAGGACGCTGCCGACTTCCAGCTCATCAGCGAGAAGACCGTGACCAGCAGTCAGTGGGACGAGGTGAGCATTAACCTGCCCCAGGGTGCCCGCTACTTCGCCATCCGCCACACTACTAAGGTCGAAGAGAGCCCCAGTGGCGTGGGCTACTCCTCTTCGCCTTACCTCTTCCTGGTCGACGACGTTACCATGGCCACTAAGGGTTGCCAGCTCACGGGCTACAACGTGTACCGCGATGGTCAGCTCTTAGGCGCTACCACCGATAGCCGCTATACCGACCAGGCCATCCAGGGCGACGGCAAGGACCACACTTACCAGGTAACGGCACTCTATGCCGACGGCACGGAGTCGGTGCCTGTATCGGCCTCGGTCAACGTGCCCACTGGCATAGACATCATCGAGGCTGGCGCCACCACTCCCGACGCGGTGTACACCCTCGACGGTCGCAAGCTCGATGCCAACACACCCCTGCACCGTGGCATCTACATCAAGAATGGTAAGAAGGTAATCGTAAGATAACGCCTCCGCCATACACCAAGCAAGGGCTGAGCCTCTCCATGAGAAGCTCAGCCCTTTGCTATATAGCCTATATGGGTGCCGTGGCTATGGGCATACCTACCAGGCTGTCGGCCCGTACACCCGCGGGTGCCTATCCTGTCCCAGCGGTAGCCCCGGCCCCACGGGAACCTTATTTCTTCTCCGTACGATTGATAGGAGGATTGCTCTTCAGGTACTCGTCGTACACGCGGATAATGACCGTAGGGTCATCTTCCATCTCCTTGACGCGCGCCTTGTCCTTGAAGTATTCATCGTACTTGTCTGACAGTGCTTTCGGCCCCAGTTTCTCCAGCGAATAGAAGAAATGGAAGCCAGAAGACTTACCTCCAACCAGGAGATTGTAGATGCGATCGTCGCCGCGGAGCTTTACGCCGTAGGTATCGACGAGATACGACACCGAGTTGCGGCCTCCACGACTCACGTAGGTCTGATAATAATAGATGGTGCCGTTCTCCAGCCGTTTCTCGACGCGGAATAAGCCTCTCGTCTTCTTGTTCCACTTGAAGGGAACAGCCGAATTGTAGTCCGATGACTCGTATTCAGTTCCGTCGTCGACGTATCTGTAACCCTTAATGTCCTTTGCCTTGTAGGTCACGGCGTTCTTTCCATCCTCCGCGGGCGACACTTTGACGAACGACTGTATCGAGCCCGAGCTGCTGAACAGCCTTTTCAGTCCGCTTCCTAAATCATTCTTGATGTAACCCTCGACGGTGGTACCGTCATTGAGCGTCACTACGACCTTGTCTTTCTTCTTGGGTTCGGCGTTCATGGTAGCCGATGTGCCCACCAATGCTACCAGCATCAGGCACACCATTGCGAAAAAGTTTTTCTTCATAAGCGATTATTTTAGTGTTTGTTGCGGTTTGTAATCTGACAAGAGTTGGAGTAGCTCATACTTCCTCCGCTTAGACTGCATGATGCGTTGGCACAGCCCGGGGTCGTCGGCCACATAGCTGCAGATATGTTCGCGCCAACTACGGTCGCCATAGCCCTTCACCTTGCCGATGCTGCGCACGGGCTGACCCGCCTGGGCTATCAGGAAGCGCACCTTGGTCTTAGAGACGATGCGCTGGGTGTAGTAGTTGGTCATCCGGCCACTGGCAAAGAGCCCATACCCACAGCTGGAATAGCAGAGCACCTGGATATAGGGGTTGTCTACATAGCGCATACACCACCCGTAGCCTGGCACTGGCACCATAGTCCACACCTCGTCGGGGCTGGCAGGATGCCAGACATGGACAGAGTCGACGCTGTCATAACTGATTTTAGTCTTTTCATGGTTCTTCGCATAAATATCGGTCGTCACCACTACCTGGCCGTGACCCGATGGCATACGCAGACGGTCGCGCTGCACCACGGACAGCCGGCTGCCGTCCTTCTTATAGATTTCTCCACAGACCACCTTGCCGTATCGGCTGGTCTGGCAGGCTGACATCAAGGTTAAGAAAGCCACTCCTGCTACCCAAAGAGTTCGATGTTTCATCGCGTAAGTATTGTTGTGTTTCCAATTGCAAATATACATATTTTTCCTGGAGGGGGGGGGGGAATATTTTGACGAATATTTTTAGCCACACCGTGATATTTCTTAGAAGAGCCCCGATTATTGCGGTTCTTGAGGGAGCCATCAGCCACTTCAAGGGAACCATCAACCACACCCAAGGTGCCATCGCCTGCTTCGAGGGAGCCACCCGCGCCACGCCCCTATATGCAATGAGGCGGAACCTCATAAGAGATTCCGCCTCAATGATAGTCGTATCAAGAGTCGCCATGGGCGACGGATGATTAGTCGCAGTTAGCGAGCTTGTTGTCAGAGCCAAGCACGTCGGTAATCTTGTGCTTGTACATCTGCTCCATGAGATCGCGAGCGGGGCCACAGTACTTACGGGGATCGAACTCACCCGGCTTGTCGTGGAACACCTTGCGGACAGCAGCGGTGAAGGCCAGACGAGAGTCAGAGTCGATGTTGATCTTGCAAACAGCGCTCTTGGCAGCCTTGCGGAGCTGCTCCTCGGGAATACCTACTGCATCGGGCAGCTTGCCGCCGTACTCGTTAATCATGTCAACATACTCCTGAGGTACAGAAGATGAGCCGTGGAGAACGATGGGGAAACCGGGGAGCTTAACCATAATCTCGTCGAGTACATCAAAAGCCAATGGAGGAGGAACGAGCTTACCGGTCTTCGGGTCGCGGGTACACTGCTCCGGAGTGAACTTGTATGCACCATGAGAGGTACCGATTGAGATAGCCAGAGAGTCTACGCCAGTACGTGTGGTAAAGTCGATAACCTCCTCGGGCTTAGTATAGTGGCATACGTCTGAAGATACTTCGTCCTCGACACCTGCCAGCACGCCCAGCTCGCCCTCTACGGTTACATCGTACTGATGTGCGTAGTCAACGACCTTCTTGGTGAGTGCAACGTTCTCCTCGTAAGGCAGAGAAGAGCCATCTATCATCACAGAAGAGAAGCCCAGATCTACACAGCTCTTGCACAGCTCGAAGCTGTCGCCGTGGTCGAGGTGAAGTACTATCTCTGGATTCTTGCAGCCCAGCTCCTTGGCATACTGAACGGCTCCCTCAGCCATGTAACGGAGCAGTGTCTCGTTAGCATAGTTGCGGGCACCCTTAGAAACCTGCAGGATAACCGGCGAGCGAAGCTCTGACGAAGCCTTGATGATGGCCTGCAGCTGCTCGAGGTTGTTGAAGTTGAACGCAGGGATTGCGTAACCGCCATTGATGGCTCTCTTAAACATCTCACGGGTGTTTACGAGTCCTAAGTCTTTGTAGTTTACCATAATGTTATTTGTTTTTTAAAACGTTATCGTCATTCCATTCGGCGCGGTTATCAGCCTTACAGCCACCATGGCGGGGGCCTGGCTGCGCGCTCTTTTTCTGTCTGCAAAAGTACAACTTAAATTCGTCAACACAAAGATTGGCATCATTTTTTTTGCTCGGAGACGCGTCATTTTCACATTATTTTGGCCTCTGGTTATCGCGGTGAGCCAAATGTAAAACCAAGTTGACAAAATGGACACGGGCAGCGAACCAGAAGACACTGCGGTGCCTGTGGCGAGTATAAACGGATGTTAAATAGGAACTGGCGGCGACACTTTGACCGTTAAAAAATTGGGCACGATGAAAATTATCGTTACTTTTGCCACAGAAAACATCCCAGAGCGTTTCAGTTTTCACTTAAACCTCATCGCTAAGCTACCATACATTAACATGAAAGATATGAAAAAGACAATCGCTAAACCCCCTGACTTCGTCACTCAAAAATCATGTATTTTATAACTGGTTGATAAACAATATTTTGTATCTTTGCGTCACCTGAT
>CAKPZJ010000009.1 GCA_934204655.1 uncultured Prevotella sp.
TCTATCTTTATAGGGTAAAACAGTTGTTTGCATAAGAAATACAGATTGTTAAAAACACAACAATATTATATGGGCCGTTAGTTGATCTTCATGACTTGATTTGTTCGAGACAGCACACATATAAGACAGGAGTGTCCGTTTTGGCTCAACCAAAAGGATTGTAAGCCGACATTCATTCCGTTTGCAAAGGCAAGAAAGAGGAAACTACGCGAAACTATTGGCAAAATTAAGTATGCACCAAACTAACTCCGCCAACGGGTATCTAAACTAATTTTGTTCACTTACTTTTAATTCGCAGGAGTCAGCATGGAACAGTCATTGGCTGCGGCAGACGTGAACTTGATGTCAGATGCCCCCTCATTTGCTTGGATGTTAGTGTGCATTTTTATGCTTCCTTCTTTCAGACTGCGGTGCATGTCCTCAAACTCAGTCTCAGGTCTGCGGGTGTTGGCATCCGACAAGGTACTGCGCCTTGACATCGTGCCAATGCCAAGTTGGGCGAGTTTGGGCGCTTCGGGAAACATGGAGTCGGTAATCTCGCGCAATGAGTCGAACCTCTTGATGACTGCGTAGAGCATGACCGCAAGTCAAATTGCTTCATCTAACGTTCTCCTTTACGATTATGACGGAATTTGAGAATTTACTTATTAATTTACTTTACTTATTAACGATTTTTACATATAAAATTATAGTCACGGAACCGCCAAATATCACTTTTTTTTGTAACTTTGCATCGTTTTTCGTATAAGGTATATCGAATTGATTGAGCTGCAATCTTTTAGATATTTTTAGACAGGCAAGAATGAGACAATTAAAGATTTCAAAGAGTATTACCAACCGCTCCAGCGAAGCACTGGACAAGTATTTGGTAGAAATAGGTCGTGCCCCATTGATTACGATAGACGAGGAGATTGAACTCGCCCAGAAAATCAAAAAGGGAGGCCCCGAAGGCGAGCGCGCCAAAGACAAACTGGTTACGGCAAATCTCCGCTTTGTGGTATCGGTGGCCAAGCAGTACCAGCACCAAGGCCTTACACTTACAGACCTTATCGATGAAGGAAATATAGGGCTCATAAAGGCTGCACAGAAATTCGATGAAACTCGCGGATTTAAGTTTATCTCGTACGCAGTATGGTGGATTCGTCAGAGCATACTTCAGGCTATCGCCGAGCAAAGCCGTATAGTACGCCTGCCCCTCAACCAGGTAGGGTCGCTCAACAAGATTAATCACGAGATTAACAAATTTGAGCAGGCTAACCAGCGCCACCCCTCGGTATCGGAGCTGGCAGATGCTACTAATATCGACGAAGAGAAAATAGGTCAAAGCCTCATGGCCGACGGCCATCATGTAAGTATAGACGCCCCTTTCCAGGACGGCGAAGACAACTGCATGCTTGACGTGATGCCTTCGGGCGATGACAGCCGTACCGACAAGACTGTAGACCACGAGAGTATGGCGCTGGAACTTAACCAGGTGCTGAGCAAAGTGCTCAAGGATCGCGAGATCAAGATTATCCGCTACTGTTTCGGTATCGGCTGTCACGAAAAGGGACTTGAGGAAATAGGCGATGAGCTGAAACTGACCCGTGAGCGTGTACGCCAAATACGCGAGAAGAGCATTACCAAGCTGCGCGACAGTGGTAATGCCAAGATACTGATGAAATACCTGGGCTAAGCATATAGCTACATTTCACGATATTATCATCCCCATCTCAAAAAAGATGGGGATTTTTTTGTTACTTCGTGCCGAGGTTACGATTATTATGAGTAAGTTTGCAGTAATATGCGTATCGGCAGAATTATCATGCTCGTCATCCTTATAGGGCAAGCCCTCACCATAAGTGGACAGCAGAATGTTAGGCACGACATTCTGCTGCTTGACCGGATTTGCCAATACAGGAACCAGATAGACACGAGCATGGCCCGGAGCACCCAGACGTATGCCTACCGAAAGTTCGGCCTCAACGTAATACGTCGCAACATCACGCTCTTCCCCATTCCCACCATGTACCGCATCGCCCACAGCAAGAATCGCCGTTATATAGAGGAGAGCTACGAATTATTCAGCCATAAAAGTACTTACGACTTTGACGCGACACGTATAGCCCACCTGTCGACCATACCACAGCACAAGCAGACCATGACACGACTGCAGAAATTCCTTGCTCCAAAGTTCTACGAGGAAACGATATTCGGCTCCAACGTGTTATCACCTTTCTGCAAGGTTAACCGGGTGTTCTACCGTTACCATTTCAAGTACCTATATAATAATAAGGTAGACATAACGTTCTGGCCCAAGGTAAAAAACACCCAGCTGGTGTATGGCAATGCCACCGTAGACGCTGGCACAGGCCGCATCATAAACGGCAAGATACGAGGCGAGTTCGACATGATAAAGTTTGCCTTGACATTCACCATGGGCGACAGTGGCATCTATTCCCTATTTCCTACACGGTGTACTCTTAATTCCAAGTTTGAGTTCCTCGGGAATATTATACAAGCCTCTAACGTAGCCGCTTATGGTCTGCCTAAAGTTCAGGCTGACTCGCTTGCCGCCAACCCTCAGGAGCAACAGATAGCAGCAGTAAGATGTGACAGCCTCACAGCTGATGAGCAGCAGCTATATGCTGCCTACTACCACAACGACCAGTCCGACAGCACCACGAACGCTCCCAAGAAGCGTGGTTGGGCTAAGCGGTTTTTCTGGGATGTCCTTGGCGACAACCTGCTCAACAAGATTACCTCCAGCTATGGTGCCGCCAATCAGGGGTATGTACGTATCAACCCCCTGTTTAATCCCCTGTACATGGGTTATAGCGGCCACAAGGGCTATTACTATAAGTTTGACATCCGCACTACCTATACATTTTCTAATAATAGCTACCTGTACACCCGGTTCAAAGCCGGCTACTCGTTCAAGCAGCGCCACCTATATTATACCATCCCCTTTGAATATCACTTTGACCGTCGGCGCAATGGATATATCGAGCTACGTTTCAGCAATGGCAACTGGGTACGTAACGGTGCCCTAAAAGACGAGCTATTAAGTCAGTTCCCCGATACAGCTACCTATAATGATGAACGCCTGAGCTATTTCAGGGACCTTAACCTCAGCCTGTTAGGCAGCTATGACCTCAATCCTCACATCACCTTACAGGCCGGGATTGTAGCCCACCGCCGTACAGCTGTCGAGCAGGGTGCCTACCATCAGGCAGGCCTACGCACCTCGTATTACTCTGTAGCCCCCAAGGCCGAGGTTATCTGGCGACCTATGGGCCGTCATGGTCCAGCCATCAATGCGGCCTACGAACGTAGCATACGCGGGCTGGCCAATGCCGACATAGCCTATGAGCGCTGGGAGTTTGACCTGCAACATATCATAGCCCTCAACCGGTTACGCTATCTCTCGCTACGGGCTGGCGGCGGTTTCTACACGCTACGCGATGGCAGCAAGTACTTTTTGGACTACACCAACTTCCGCGATAACAACATCCCTGATGGCTGGAATGATGAGTGGACAGGTGAGTTCAGCCTCTTAGGCAGCCAGTGGTACAACCTGTCGCGCTACTACGTACGTTCCAACATCACCTACGAGACTCCCCTACTCGCCCTAAGCCGCCTGCCATGGATAGGGCACTTCATTGAGAAAGAACGCATTTACAGCAACATACTGGTAGTTACTCACCTACATCCGTACATCGAGGTGGGCTATGGGCTGACAACGCGCTGGCTATCGGCAGGCCTGTTTGTAGCCAACCGCAATGGCCGTTATGACGGCATCGGAGTGAAAGTAGGATTAGAACTCTTTAGACAATGGTAAACAAGACTATCCCCCTGACTGTGTACAAGGCCAGCGCCGGATCGGGCAAGACCTTTACGCTGGCCATAGAGTATATCAAACTGGTCATCAAGAACCCTGCATGCTACAGGAATATCCTGGCCGTAACCTTTACCAACAAGGCGACCGAGGAGATGAAGACACGCATACTGACACAGCTCTATGGGCTGTGGAAGCAGCTTCCCTCATCGCAAGTCTATATGGATCAGGTGACAGCAGCATTAGGATTTGCACCCGCCATGGTAGCGGCTCAGGCCGGAGAGGCCCTGAAACTGCTGTTACATAACTATAACTATTTCCGAGTAGAGACTATCGATACATTCTTCCAGAGTGTACTGCGCAACATGGCTCGCGAATTAGACCTAACGGCCAACCTACGCATAGGGCTTAACGACTATCAGGTAGAGGAACAGGCTGTAGACGAGCTCATAGAGAACCTGAACGTACAGGACAAGGTTTTTGGCTGGATAATGCAGTATGTCAAGGAAAACATATCCGAGGACAAAGGCTGGAACGTAATAGGGCTCATCAAGCGGTTTGGCAAAAATATTTTCAGCAACATATACCGTGAAAATAGCAAGGCCATTAACCAGGTATTGAGCCAGCAGGGATTTTTCAGTCAATATACTCAGACGCTACAGTCTATCCGCACCAATGCCCTGAACAAACTGAACCACTACGTGGCGTTCTTCTTTGACACCCTGGAAGAAAACGGACTCGAGATAAGCGACTTCAGCCGCGGGCGAACGGGAGTTTGCGGCTACTTTATCAAACTGAGGGATGGCAAGTACAGCGATAAGGACGTGCTGACCAAGACGGTGTTAGACGCGATGGAAGATGCCGGAAAATGGGTAAAGGCCGCAGACCGTAAAGCCGGCAATGTGGCCTACGAGCTGGTCAATGATGTACTGATGGCCCATCTGAATGAGACCGAGCGCGTTCGCCGTCAACAGGTGGGACTCTATCAAAGTGCGGAACTCACCCTGAAGCATCTAAATCAGCTTAGGCTACTGGAAAACATCGAGAAGACGGTACGCGAGATGAACGAGGACGCTAACCGTTTCCTCCTAAGCGACACTCAGCACCTGCTTAACGCCATTATCCAGGACAGCGACTCTCCCTTTGTATTCGAGAAGATAGGCGCTCACTTGAACCACATTATGATAGATGAGTTCCAGGACACCAGCACTATCCAATGGAAAAATTTCAGGGTGCTGCTGCAAGAGTGCATGAGCCATGAAGACGACACCAACCTCATCGTAGGCGATGTAAAGCAGAGTATATACCGTTGGCGCTCGGGCGACTGGCGGCTGCTGAACAATATAGAGGGTGAGTTTGCCCATGCTACCGACATGGTACAGGTCAAGTCGCTGATAACCAACTACCGCTCATTGCGCAATGTCATCGAGTTCAATAACGCCTTTTTCACCCTGGCCACCAAGACCGAGTATGGCCAACTGGAGGATAACGAGGAGGCACAGCAACTGGTCAGGGCTTATGCCGATGTACGGCAGATCCCCGGAAAGCAGGCTATGGAAGGTCATATAGAGGTAGAGCTGATGCCCAAGCAAGACTATCAGGAGCAGATAATGACCCGCATAGCCGACACGATAGACTCACTGTTACAGAGAGGTTTTTCCGCCAACAGCATAGCCATCCTGTGCCGCAGCAAGTCTACCATCCAGGAGATAGCAGACTACTTTAGTGAGAACCGGACAGACTTGCCGCTTATATCTGACGAAGCCTTCCGGCTGGACTCCTCCGAGGCTGTTAATACCATCATCAGCAGTCTACGTTTCATAGCTAACCCGACCGACAAAATAGAGCGGGCTTTCTTAGAGAAGGTGGGAATGGCCGATGTCATCGAACGCGACCGTGACAACCTACTCGGCATGCCACTTTACAACCTGGTGCAGCACATCTATGGCATACTCGACAAGAGCCATATACAGCATCAGAGTGCCTATCTGCTGGACTTTTTTGACCGTCTAAGCACCTTCTTAGCCGACAGCATGCCCGACATCAACGATTTCTTAGACGAATGGGACAATAATCTGCATGAGAAGACTATCCAGAGCAACGAGGCCGACGGCATCAGACTTATTACCATCCACAAGAGTAAGGGGTTAGAGTTTGACCACGTCATCCTGCCCGCCTGTGACTGGGCTTTAGAAAAGACGGGGACTACCCTATGGTGTACACCCACGATAGAGCCATTCAACCAGATGCCCCTGGTGCCGATAGACTTTAGCAAGAACGCCATGACGGGTACCATCTATGAAGCCGATTACCACCATGAGCATCTACAGAACGTGGTGGACAACCTGAACCTACTCTATGTGGCGTTTACCCGGGCCAAGAAGAGCCTATATATATATGGTAAAAGGGGCACGGCCCTGATGCGGTCCAAATTGATAGAGGATATCATGGAGCCACTGGCCAACCAGCTTGGGGGAACCTACACAGGAGATGCCGCCGACCGCAACAGCACTCTGTGCTTAGACTATGGCGAGCTGCCCATAGTTCATGAAGCTGGGCAGGCGACCAACCGGGAAACCGAGAATGTATTCAGGCATACGGCAGAAGCCATCGGCATACAGGAACTAAGCATATCGGCGCCCAAAGCAACATTCAGACAAAGTAATAAGAGCCAGGAGTTCCTGGAGGACACCGAGGACGACGACAAGGCCAGATACATTAAGACCGGAAGCCTGTTACACAAAGTGTTCTCCATGATAAAGACCGCAGAGGACATAGAGGGTGCCCTGGCCGAACTGGAAGGCGAGGGGCTCATCTATGACAGCGAGCTGAAGAGAGACAAACTGATAGCCATGCTACGTAGCCGGTTAGAGAATGAGAAAGTCCGCGACTGGTTCTCTGACCGCTGGACAGTGTACAACGAACAGACCATCCTGCATATAGACCCCGTGACTAACAGCGTTGTCCAACTGCGTCCTGACCGTGTCATTACCGATGGCAATCAGTATATCGTCATTGATTTTAAGTTCGGCCGGTCGCGCCCAGAGTATCAGGCTCAGATCCGGGGCTACATAGACCAACTGCGCCAGATGGGACACACCCAGGTAAAGGGTTACCTGTGGTTTGTTTATAGTAACCAAATAGAGGAAGTAAGATGAAAAAGAATTTCTTAGAATACGTAGCTCACGACCTGATAGCCAAATACGGCTGTAACTTATCTCGCATAGCCGTGGTGTTCCCCAATAAGCGCGCCTCGCTCTTCATGAACGAATACCTGGCCCGCGAGGCCCGTCAGCCGATGTGGAGCCCAGCCTATATCACCATCAGCGAACTGTTCAGGGACAAGTCGGCCCTAACCGTGGCCGACCCCATCAAGCAGGTGTGCGACTTGTACCGCTCATTCACCACGATTACCGGGAGCACGGAGTCCTTGGACCACTTCTATGGATGGGGGCAACTACTGTTGGCCGACTTTGACGATATAGACAAGAACATGGCCGATGCCCATCAGGTCTTTGCCAACCTGAAGGACATTCACGAGCTGGACAACGTGGACTATCTGAACCAAGACCAGCGCGATATTCTGAAAAATTTCTTCAGCAATTTCAGCGATGACCATACCTCGGAACTCAAGAAGCGCTTCCTGTCACTGTGGTGCCACTTTGAAGATATTTATCACGACTTCAACCAGCGGTTAGAGCAGCAGGGGCTGGCCTATGAGGGTGCCCTGTACCGCCGGGTGGCCGAAGATGACGAGGCCCAGTACACTTACGATGCCTATGTGTTCGTGGGGTTCAACGTACTACAACAGGTAGAGTGCCAGCTGTTTCGCCGGCTCCAGCAGATGGGCAAGGCGCACTTCTACTGGGACTTCGACAATTATTATCTGTCGGGCAATGAGGCTGGGCACTACATCAATAAATATCTCTATGAGTTTGGCAACGAGTTAGACAATGACAACGCTGAGCTATATAACAACCTGAGCGCTGAGAAGGACATCACCTATATAGCATCGACCACCGAGAGTGCCCAGGCACATTACATTACCTCCTGGATCAAAGCCAACGGGCGCATAGCTGCCGGACGCAAAACAGCCATTGTACTCTGTGACGAGTCGCTGCTACAGACTGTTATTCACTGTCTGCCTCCCGAGGTTACCAAGGTTAACATTACCACAGGCTATCCGCTGGCCCAGTCGCCCGTAGCTTCTCTGGTACAACTGCTGTTAAGTCTGCAAAACTTTGGAAGGGTTCGCGGCACCGATAAATACCGTCTCCACGAAGTTAGTAAGGCTCTCCAGCATCCCTATATGCGCTTCTTGTCGGACCAGTGTACCGACCTGGTAAGCCGACTGCAACAGTACAAGTGCTACTACCCCACCCGCAGACAGCTAAGTGCTGACGATGGGCTGGCCCTGCTCTTCAGCGATATTGAAGAACGCTGCGAGGACTATAATCTGAGTACATCGCAATGGATACTGGACCTGCTGAAACTGATAGGGCATAATGCGTTGGCCGAGAAAGATGCCTTACGCCAGGAGTCTATATTCAGAATGTACATGGTGATAAACCGCCTGTCATCGCTCATTGCCTCGGGCGACCTGACGGTAGACCGCATCACTTTCGAGCGACTTGTTACCCAACTCATACAGTCTACTACCATTCCCTTTCATGGCGAGCCGGCCGAGGGAATACAGATTATGGGTGTGCTGGAAACCCGTAACCTGGACTTTGACCACATCCTGGTTCTGTCGGCCTCAGAGGGCAATATGCCCAAAGGCACGAACGATGCCTCGTTTATCCCCTACTCGATACGCAAGGCTTACGGCCTGACTACGATAGACAACAAGGTGGCCATATATGCCTACTACTTTCACAGGCTCCTTCAGAGAGCTACCGACATAACCCTGACATACAACCATGCCACTGAGGAAGGGCACACGGGCGAGATGAGCCGGTTTATGATTCAGTTTATGGTAGAGAGTGCCCACACCATCAAGCATAAGACGCTGATGCCGGAGCAGACTTTCACCAGGCGGCACCCCGTAGCCATTGAGAAATCAGCCGAAGTGATAAGCCGGCTTGACAGTATTGACAGCCTGTCGCCTACAGCCATCAACCGCTATCTGTATTGTCCTCTCACATTTTATTATAATGTAATCCAGAAAATTAAAGAGCCTGATGAGAGCGATGAGGACTTGATAGATAACCGTGTCTTCGGCAATATCTTCCACCGCAGTGCCGAACTGATATATAGCCCATTTGTACAAAGTGGGCAGAAAGTACTGGGCGAGGACATAGAGCAACTGCTAAAACATGGCGAACGGATAGAGATGATAGTAGATCAGGCTTTTCGCGAACTACTGTTCAAGGTTGATGAAAGCGGTTATATCCCTGAGTACAACGGTCTGCAGCTTATCAACCGTGGAGTCATCATCAGCTATCTACGCAAGTTGCTTGAGATAGACCACAAACTAACTCCGTTCCGCATATTGGGATTGGAAAAACGGGTAGAAACCACCATTCAGATAGATACGCCCACCGGTGTGCGTCCCCTCAACCTCTATGGGTTCATAGACCGGCTCGATGAGGTAACCGACAGTGCCGGCCAGCGTATCAGGGTGATAGACTACAAGACCGGGCGGCTGGCTACCAAGCGTGTGACCACTATAGGCGAGCTATTCACTGGCGAGGACTATCAGGAGAAGCACACCAACTATTATCTGCAGGCCACCCTATATGCCCTGATAGTAAGCCATGAACAGACGATTAACGACTTGCGCCTCCCGGTAAGTCCGGCCCTGATATTCATCCAGCATACTTCCGCCAATGAATATGACCCTACCCTGCTGTTAGACCGGGATAAGATGGTAAGGGCTACCGATTTCGAGCAAGAGTTTGACCAGGGACTTAAACGGGTGCTGCAACAGATATTCGACCCATCCCAGCCTTTCAGCCCTACTCCGCATAGGGAACGCTGCGCCAACTGTGTGTACCGCAATCTGTGCCACCAGTGACGAGATGGCCACCAGCCTGCAGGAGAACCTCTATAATAAGGTAAAGATTAAAAAAAACTGACGAAATGTTTGCATAAGTCATCGGAAAGTTATACTTTTGCAACATAAACGAGCAATAAACAAGAAAATGGTAGCAATGAACGCATACTTTTACGGCTTTTACTTTTACTTTGCAAGCGATTGTGAAGCGGGAAGTTGCGTGTAATTTCAACTTAGGATATAAACATTAATCGTAAATCCCGCTTCAATATATAATTGGAGCGGGATTTTTACTTAAACAGAGATATACATGAAAAGAGTAGCGATACAGGGCGTGATAGGGTCGTTCCACGATATAGCAGCGCATCAGTACTTTGCGGGTGAGCAGTTACAGGTTATCTGCTGTTCGACCTTTGAGCAGATTTTCGAGAATATCAAGAGCGACCCTACTGTCATAGGCTTCCTGGCCATAGAGAACACCATCGCTGGGTCGCTGCTACACAACTATGAGCTGCTACGCTCGTCGGGCACCACCATCGTTGGCGAGCATCGGCTACACATCCAGCACGCCATCTGCTGCCTGCCCGACGATGACTGGAGTACCATCCACGAAGTGCAGTCTCATCCCGTGGCCCTCATGCAATGCCGCAACTTCTTAGCCAACCATCCCGAGCTCAAAGCTGTTGAAGGCGAAGACACGGCAGGAAGTGCCGAGTACATCAGCAGGCAGCAGTGCCATGGCTGGGCTGCCATCTGCCATGCTGACGCAGCCCGCATGTATGGCATGAAGGTACTCGAAGACCATATTGAGGACAACAAGCACAACTTTACACGCTTCCTGGTGGTATGCAATCCACACAAAGCCGATTTTCTGCGGCCTTTGGCCAAGGCCAACAAGTCGAGCCTGGTCTTCTCGCTGCCTCACGAGGAGGGAAGTCTGTCCAAGGTGCTTACCATCTTGTCCTTTTACGACATCAACCTGACCAAGATACAGTCCCTGCCCGTCATTGGGCACGAATGGGAGTACCTGTTCTACGTAGATGTAACGTTCGACAGTATTACTCGTTATCGCCAGGCGATTGATGCCATCATTCCACTTACCAAAGAACTTAAAATAATCGGAGAATATGAACAACATTAAACCTGCAGACCGTATTGGCTCGGTACAGGAGTACTATTTCAGCCGCAAACTGAAGGAAGTAGCTCAGCTCAATGCCGAGGGAAAAGATATTATAAGCCTGGCCATAGGAAGCCCAGACCAGCCCCCATCGCCACAGACCATCGAGAAACTATGCGCCGTGGCACATGAGGCCAGCGCCCATGGCTACCAGCCCACTATGGGCATACCCGAGCTACGCCAAGCCATGGCCCACTTCTACCACAAGTGGTATGGAGTGGATGTAGACCCAGCCAAAGAGATTCAGCCACTTATCGGCAGCAAGGAGGGTATCCTGCATATCACGCTGGCATTTGTCAACCCAGGTGACGAGGTGCTTGTCCCAGACCCAGGGTACCCTACCTACACTTCACTGAGCAAGATTTTGGGAGCCAAGATTGTCAACTACAATCTGTCGGCCGACAACGGATGGCAACCCGACTTTGACGAGCTGGAGGGACGCGACCTATCGAAAGTTAAACTCATGTGGACCAATTACCCCAACATGCCTACCGGTGGCGATGCACGTATGGAGACCTACCGACGCCTGGTCGATTTTGCCAAACGCCACCATATTGTCGTGGTTAATGACAACCCCTATTCCTTTATCCTCAACGAGCATCCCATCTCACTGCTCCAGGTTGAGGGAGCTAAGGATTGTTGTATCGAACTCAACTCCATGTCCAAGGGCTTCAACATGCCCGGATGGCGCGTAGGCATGTGCGTGTCCAATCCACAGTTTATCAGTTGGATACTCAAAATCAAGAGCAACATAGACAGCGGCACTTTCCGCGGATTGCAGTTGGCTGCCGCCGAGGCGCTTACCACCAACGACGAGGAATGGCATCGCGAATATAATATTAATGTCTACCGCCGTCGCCGGGACATTGCCGAGAAAATTATGCAGACCTTAGGCTGTACCTACGACCCCAAGCAGGTTGGTATGTTCCTCTGGGCCAAAATTCCTGATAAATATACAGATGCCGAACAGCTTACAGAGCGTGTACTGCACGAGGCTCGGGTATTTATCACCCCCGGTTTCATTTTCGGAAACAATGGCCGGCGGTATGTGCGCATCTCTCTCTGCGCCCAGGACGACAAGATGCGAGAGGCGCTGCATCGTATCGCAGCATTAGAATGGTAATCAGTAACATCAATATAGAAACAAATAAAAAACAATAGTATATGGAATTAGATCTTAGCCCATTAAACTTGCCCAGTGATAACGAACGTCCACTGGTTATAGCAGGCCCCTGCTCGGCCGAAACAGAAGAACAGGTAATGACAACAGCTCGCCAGTTGGCCGAAAAGGGATGCCATAACTTTAGGGCTGGTATATGGAAGCCCCGCACCAAACCAGGTGGTTTTGAGGGCAAGGGCGAAGAAGCGCTGCCATGGTTGCAGCGTGTGAAGAAAGAGACCGGCATGCTGGTATCTACCGAGGTGGCCAAACCAGAGCACGTAGAACTGTGCCTGAAGTACGGCATTGACATTCTGTGGATAGGCGCCCGCACCACAGCCAATCCCTTTGCCATGCAAGACCTGGCCGATGCCCTCAAGGGGACTGACATCCCCGTGTTTGTGAAGAACCCCGTAAATCCCGACCTCGAACTATGGATAGGAGCTATGGAGCGTATCAACCAGGCTGGCATCAAGCGCATGGCTGCCATACATCGCGGCTTCTCCAGTTTTGATAAAAAGATTTACCGCAACCTCCCCATGTGGCAAATTCCTATGGAACTACATCGCCGCATCCCCAACCTCCCCATTATCTGCGACCCCAGTCACATTGGCGGCCGTCGCGAGCTGATAGCTCCCCTGTGCCAGCAAGCTATGGATTTAGGTTTCGACGGCTTAATAGTAGAGAGCCACTGCTCGCCAGATGAAGCGTGGAGCGATGCCAAGCAACAGGTTACCCCCGAAGTGTTAGACTATATTTTAAGTTTGCTTATTGTGAGAGACGAACATATTACTACCGAAGGCATCAATATGTTGCGCAAGCAGGTAGACGAATTGGATAACGAGTTGATGAACCTTCTGTCTAAGCGCATGCGTGTATGCCGCGAGATAGGCCAGTACAAGAAAGAGCACAATATGACCGTGTTCCAGGCCAACCGCTACTCGGAAATTCTGGATAAGCGCGGAGCTCAGGGAAGCCTCTTGGGCATGTCGCCCGAGTTCATCGCCCAGGTTTTTGAGAGCGTACACGAGGAGAGCGTACGCCAGCAGGTGGAAATCATCAACCATTAACACTTTAACTATAGACCGTTATCTATGAAGATATTGATCTTGGGAGCAGGTAAGATGGGGAGCTTCTTCATCGACCTGCTCAGTTTCGACCACGAGGTGGCTGTTTATGAGAAGGATGCACGCCGCATGCGATTTACGTACAACTGCCAACGATTTACGACCCTCGATGAAATCAAGGAATTTGCCCCCGAATTGCTCATCAATGCCGTCACGGTAAAATATACCATCCCCGCATTTTGCGAAGTGATGCCCTATCTGCCCAAGGACTGCATCCTGAGCGACATCAGTTCGGTAAAGACCGGGCTCAAGGAGTTTTACGAGAGTACACACCATCGCTACGTCTCCACACACCCCATGTTCGGCCCTACCTTTGCCAATCTCAATCAGCTCTCCGAAGAGAACGCTATTATCATTAGCGAGGGCGACTACATGGGCCGCATCTTCTACAAGGATATCTACACCCAGCTGGGCCTGAACATCTACGAATATACTTTCGAGGAACACGACAAGACGGTTGCTTACTCTCTCAGCATCCCATTCGTAAGCACCTTT
Organism: uncultured Prevotella sp.; assembly: GCA_934204655.1. Classification (GTDB taxonomy): domain Bacteria; phylum Bacteroidota; class Bacteroidia; order Bacteroidales; family Bacteroidaceae; genus Prevotella. The sequence goes on from CAKPZJ010000009.1 coordinate 13,771, forward strand.
GTCTTTGCAGCCGTGATGAAACACCAGGATGCGCCCGGTACGACCTTCAAACGCCACATGCAGATAGCCAAAGGTGTGCTGAGTGAGGATGATTATCTCTTGCAGGAGATTCTCTTCAACCCTTACACCCACGACCAGGTTGCCCAGATACGCAGCGAACTGAAAGAGCTGTTATCCATCATAGACAACCGCGACGCAGAGGGTATGAAGCGTTATCTTACCAAGATACGCAAGAATGTAAACGAATAAAATAACGCTACAGAGGTGAACACTTTGATAGCTATGTTGATGGGAATTTTCACAGTTGTAGAACTCAACTGTGAAAATCTCTTCGACTTTCGCCCTGACAGCCTGAACCCAAACAAGGAATGGCGCGCCGACAGCTACCGCCACTGGACCCCTTACCGCTATTGGACCAAGCTCACCCACATCAGCCAAGAACTGATAGCCTGTGGCCGCTATGGCGAGCAGTATGCTATCCCTGACCTGATTGCCTTGGCCGAGGTAGAAAACGACAGCGTCCTCTTCGACCTCACCCAGCGCTCCATACTACGCAAAGCGCGTTATGAATATGTCATGACAGCCTCGCCTGATACCAGGGGTATCAATGTCGCCTTGCTTTATTCACCTTTTTCATTCAAATTGCTAAATCATTACGGCATAAGGATACCACCGCTCAAAGGCATGAAGTCCACGCGCGACATATTGTATGTCAAGGGGCTCACCATAGACTTAGATACGCTACATGTGTTTGTCGTACATGCCCCCAGCCGTTCTGGAGGCGAACAGGAGACACGTCCCCACCGCCGGCATGTAGCCGAACGGCTACTACAATCTGTCGACTCCATACGGGCGCTGTCTCCCAATGCCCGTATCATCATCGCCGGCGATTTCAATGATACCGAACGTGACGCCTCTATACGCCTCATCGTGTCGCATGGCATACACGACCTAACCGCCAGGGCTAAGGGGACTAATGGAGCTAAGGGTACCTACCGCTATCATGGTCTTTGGCAGAATTTAGACCATATACTTGGTACGCAATATCTACACGACCATTTGCGCGAAGCACGTATAGGCGATTTTGAGTTCGTCCTAACACCTGACGAAACCTATGGGGGCGTGCGCCCCAAGCGCAACTATATCGGGATGAAATATCAGAATGGGTTTAGCGACCATCTCCCACTTATCCTCCATTTTGACTGGCCCGACCCGTGAAGTTATGGGGCAGCGGATACATCTATAGTTCGTGAGAGAAAGGGGCCATTGAAAACATGAATGGATTGATACGACAGTATATACCTAACAAAGAGACTTTTGCAAACTATACACATCATGATATTTATCTAATTCAAAACAAAATCAATGGAAGACCAAGAAAGACATGAGTATCACGAGAAATGGAAAGACCGGCCTTTAGCTTTCTAAAGACGGCTCCCAGTGCGCTAAAGATGGCTTCTACGATTAAAAAGGTCAATCTCCACGATTTCTGCGACCGACATGGCGTATGTAGGGAGTATTTTGGCCCTACAGGTAGTTTTACTAAGCGCGCCCATAGCCGACAGGGAGCCTATCGGTGACCTCTGTTAGGATAGTTGCGACCCGCGCTTCGACCATCCAAATCTATTATTTTTTACCTTTAACAACCGTTGTATTCTTTCTGACCCTCACGTACTTATTACAATATACTAAAAAAGGCTGGAACGCGCTTTGGCGAACCAGCCCTAATGGCCAATAGAGTTACTCTAAGCCTTCCAATTATCGAAAAAAACTACTGATGAGATGCTAACTTGTTGTATTCCTCGTCGCTCACAGGCTCCAACCAGTCGTTACTCAGGTCGCTACCGGGAACGGAGAATGCCAGGTGGGCAAACCAGCTATCGGCAGCGGCACCATGCCAGTGCTTAACATTGGCGGGAATATGGATAACCGTGCCGGGCAGTATCTCTACTGCGGGCTTGCCCTCTTCCTGATACCAGCCACGGCCAGCCACACCGATGAGCATCTGTCCGCCGCCCTTGGAGGCGTGATGGATGTGCCAGTTGTTGCGGCACCGGGGCTCAAAGGTAACATTAGACACCGCCACCTGCTCGGTAGAGATGGGGGCCAAGTAGCTGTTGCCCGTAAAGTACTTGGCATAAGCCGTGTTGGGCTCGCCCACAGGGAAAATCATACTGCGCTGAAACTCAGCCTTGGCATCGGTACCCGTAGCATCATCGGCCCAAACCTCTTTGGCATACCTGAAAGCTGCCCAAGCCTTGGGCCAGCCGGCGTAAAAGGCCACATGGGTGATTATCTCTGATATTTCGGTACGGGTAATGCCGTTGGCCCGGGCCGTCTGAAGATGATAAGCGAGCGATGAGTCGGTAATGCCCTGGCTGATGAGGGCCGTAATGGTTACCAGGCTACGGTCGCGAAGGCTCAACTTGTCCGTGCGGCTCCAAACCTCGCCAAACAGGACATCATCGTTCAACTCTGCAAACTTGGGAGCAAAGGTGCCCAACTGGGTGCGCCCTGCTGTCTGTTTTATTTTCTCTTGTGCCATAATAGATGTATAACTTAATAAGCACGCCATAAGCATGCACGAAATTCTTGTTATCTTCATTCTTGCCGGAGTTATGGTTCTGGAGGCAAAATTAGCTCCTTTACACACAGGAGGTAGTACCATTTTTTACGTATTTTGTAAACATATTACAGAAGTAGCTGCCAGAATGTTGATAATGACCAGAAAATGCGTAATTTTGCATCATAATCATAAGTAATACGGCTATGGACAATATAATCAAGCTGAACACGATAGACGAGTACAACGAGCTATTCGGACTGGAGACCATGAACCCCTTAGTGGCAGTGGTAGACATGACCAAGGCTACCCACATGCCCGAGCACTTTACCCTGAACTATGGCATCTACGCCCTCTTCCTGAAAGATACCAAGTCGTGCGACATACGCTATGGTCGACAGCCTTACGACTACCAGCAGGGCACCATCACGAGTTTCGCTCCCGGCCAGGTTGTCGAGACCACCATCGTTCCCGGCAGTCGTCCGTCGGCCCGCGGCCTACTCTTTCACCCCGATCTGATTAAGGGCACACCTCTGGGACGCGAGATACACCACTACTCGTTCTTCTCATACAGCTCTAACGAAGCGCTGCACCTGTCAGACGAGGAACGTACCATCTTTACAGACTGCCTGCGCAAGATAGAGATGGAGCTGGACAATCCTATTGACAAGTTTAGCAAGACGCTTATAGCCAACAATATCGAGCTGATACTCAACTACTGCATGCGGTTCTACTCGCGCCAGTTTGTCACCCGCACAGCCTCTAACAAGGACGTGCTCAGCAAGTTTGAAGCCCTGCTCCACGACTACTTTAACAGCAACAAGCCCAAGGAACAGGGGCTGCCCAGCGTAAAATACTTTGCCGAGCAGGTATTTCTGTCGCCCAACTATTTCGGCGACTTGGTCAAGAAAGAGACCGGCATGACCGCCCAGGACTACATACAGGCCCACATCATAGACATGGCCAAGCAGATGCTCTTAGGAACCGACAAGACCGTCAACGAGATTTCCTACGAGCTGGGGTTCCAGTACTCGCAGCACTTCAACCGTATGTTTAAGAAGAATACCGGCGAAACTCCAGCCTCATATCGTAAATATACGGCCTAATGAATCGGTGTTGCTGTTATCCTCATGCCCACGTGGGCACGTTGGGAGGTTGCTCCATGGCCGACCTGACCGACCGCTACGTAGTGATAATCCAGGACCGCGACTGCCGCAACCATACGGGGCAGACCACCTGCGACTTCCAGGATGCCCACGTATCGTTCTTCAGACCGGGACACGACAGCCTGTCGCGCCGGAGCCAGATGGGCGACCAGAGCCTGGTTCTCGCCTTCGACAGCGACATCTTTGCCAACGATACCGATGGATTAGGGCTCTACACCTTTTTCTATTATCAGTATAGCGAGTCGCTCCACCTGTCTAACAGAGAGAAACTGAGGTTCAAGAAGTTGCTCCACGATATAGAGGAAGAGATAAACTACGCGCTGGATGAGCACACCAACACCCTGACGGCCTATAGAATAAAGATACTGTTGGACTATTGCCAGCGCTTCTACCATCGGCAGTTTCTCACCCGCGGTCTCATTATTGACAGCGCCTACCACAAGCTACAGCACCTTATCGACGACTATCAGCAGAGCGATCACTATTCGCCCTGTCTGCCTGCTACCCTGTTAGCGCAGTTTGCCCAGCATCTCGGCATGTCGGAAACCTATCTTGATGACCTGGTCAAGGCCAAGACCGGCAATAGCTTTAAGCAGTTTATGAACCTGCACATCATTGAGTTGGCCGAACACTTGCTGGCCGATACCGACCTATCTGTCGAGGCCATAGCCCAGCGGCTCAACTACCCTACTCTCCAGTGTTTCTGTAGCCACTTTACCAGCATACGCCTGTGCTCGCCTTTAGCCTTCAGGGCCACACTGCGCCCGACCAAGGGCTGACGGGCCTCGCCGCAGCCCCTTTTTCTCCACCCGGGTATACCGCCCCACTGCCCGTATCCCCCTCCAGAACACAGCCGGCCCCACCCACTTTTTTATTCATCCCCACTAAAAAACTGGCGAAATAGTTTGCAGAGTGTACCATTTACCGTAACTTTGCAGTATGTGTCACTCGGTATGGGCCCACCATGGCGCCGCCATCAGCCACCATGGTTGCTATACCTTTATAATATAGATAAGGAGGCTATCAATATATATGAATGACTGGTTAAACTTCACCGCCGAGGAAAAAAGAGCGGCGGTACAGCTCTACACAACGATTAAGGATAACATAGCCGACTCGCTCGCACCTGGCGATGAGCAACTCATACGCCGCCACGTACTGCAGGCCATAGGTAGCCATAAGTTGCAGCGTGATATATTCGGTCTGAACCCCATCCTGATGGCCTTGCAGACAGCCAGTCTGGCCTCTACCGAGATAGGGCTCAAGCGCGATGGCGTGTTTGCCATCCTCCTGTATTCCAACATCCTTTGCGGTTTTGAGACGGTCGACCAGATTAGCGACAGCTTTGGCGACAGCGTGGCTGCCATCCTGCGCGGCCTGTGCCGCATACACGACCTGTATAAGAAAAACCCGGTCATTGAGAGCGAGAACTTCCGCAACCTGCTGCTAACCTTTGCCGAGGACATGCGCGTGATACTCATTATGATAGCCGATAGGGTGAACCTGATGAGGCAGATACGCGACACCACCCACGAGGAAGCCAAGCGCGAGGTAAGCGAGGAGGCCAGCTATCTGTATGCCCCCCTGGCCCACAAGCTGGGCTTGTATAAGCTGAAGAGCGAGCTCGAAGACCTCAGCCTAAAGTACCTGGAGCACGATGCTTACTACATGATAAAAGAGCATCTCAATGCTACCAAGCGCTCGCGCGATGCTTACATAGAGCGCTTCATAGCCCCTATCGCTCAGAAACTAACCGACGCTGGACTCAAGTTTCACATGAAGGGCCGTACTAAGAGCATCCACTCTATCTGGCAGAAGATGAAGAAGCAGAAGTGCGACTTCGAAGGCATCTACGACCTCTTCGCCATCCGTATCATCCTCGATTCGCCCCTTGATAAGGAAAAGATGCAATGCTGGCAGACATTCTCCATCGTAACCGACATGTATCAGCCCAACCCCAAACGACTCCGCGACTGGATCAGTGTGCCCAAGTCTAATGGCTATGAGTGTCTGCACATTACCGTATTGGGGCCCGAGAACAAGTGGGTAGAGGTTCAGATACGTACAGAGCGTATGGACGAGATAGCCGAGCATGGTCTGGCGGCCCACTGGCGGTACAAGGGGGTGAAGAGCGAGGGCGGACTGGACAACTGGTTGGCCAGCATACGGGCTGCCTTGGAGGCTGGCGACGACCTGCAGGTAATGGATCAGTTCAAGATGGACCTTACTGAGGACGAGGTGTACGTGTTTACGCCTAAGGGCGACCTGCTCAAATTTCCACAGGGTGCCACCGTGCTCGACTTTGCCTACTACGTACATACCGTGGTAGGCAACAGTTGTATCGGAGCCCGGCTCAACGGCAAGATAGTGTCTATCCGCGAGACCCTCCACTCGGGCGATACGGTAGAGATACTCACCCAGAGCAACCAGAAGCCTAAGGCCAACTGGCTCAACATCGTTAAGACGGCCAAGGCCAAGGCTAAAATCAAACTGTCTATCAAGGAGACTCAGGCCAAGGAGGGACTATTGGCCCGCGAGATGCTGGAGCGCCGCTTCAAGAACCGAAAGATAGAAGTAGACGAGACCACCATGAACCTGCTTATCAAGAAGTTGGGATTCAAGGAGCGCTCCGACTTCTACAAACAGGTGGCCGAGGGCAAGCTCGACTTCAACAGCATCATTGAGAAGTATATAGAGGTACGCGACCACCAGCTCAACATCAACAGCCAGCGTACCGTCCAGTCGGCTGAGGACTTCAGCTATGAGCGTCCAGCCTCTGACAAGACAGCCGACAACGACGACGTGCTGGTCATAGACCGCAATCTTAAAGGCATAGACTACAGTCTGGCCAAATGTTGTCACCCCATCTATGGCGATGATGTCTTCGGGTTTGTAACCGTCTCCGGCGGCATCAAGATACACCGCAAAGACTGCCCCAATGCCCCCGAGCTTCTGCGACGTTTCGGTTATCGGATAGTCAAGGCCCGCTGGAGTGGCAAGGGAAACTCCAAGTACAGCATCACCCTGCGTATCATAGGCAATGACGACATCGGTATTGTGAGCAACATCACCAATATCATTTCTAAGGAAGAGAAAATCGTTATGCGTAGCATCAACATCGACAGCAACGACGGACTCTTCAGTGGCAACCTGGTCGTGATGATTGACGACACCTCCAAGATGGCCAGTCTTATCAAGAAGCTACAGACTGTCAAGGGTGTCAAGTCGGTAACCCGTCTCTAACCCAATTTGGGGTCATGGCGGCCCGAGCGCAGGCTGGCATCTACAATACGGATGCCCTCCTCGGTACACATACCCCGTACCAGGACCAGGAACACGGTTTCAAACAGCGTCTCAAAGGTATAGTCGCGGTACATCTTGGTTTCCAGGATGTGCTTCATCGTAAAGTGCCCTATCGAGGCGATAACCTCAAAATTGACATCACTTCTGAATAGGCCCTCCTCGATACCCTGCTTGAAGAAAGCCTTGGTCTCCCGGTCGCGTTCCTTGCGCCTGGCGGCCATCAGCTTTACCACCTTATCGTACTTGGGCATCTCCAGCAGGAACGCAGGGTTTATTTTGGTAAAGAAGCCAGCCTGTATATAGTACGACTCCATCATCACCTCGACCACGTTGTGCTGGCCGGTCTCGGCGTACCTCTTCAGATAATTGTCTATATACTCCTCGGTCTCCTTGAGGCCCTCGTACAGCAGTTCTTCCTTATCCTGATAAATCTCGTACAGCGTACGTTTCGAGATGCCCAACTGCCGGGCTATGTCGTCCATCTTTACGCTTTTGATGCCCCTGAGCATGAATTGCTCCATGGCTGTTTTGAGGATTTTGCCTTTCAGTTCTTTCCTATAAAGGGTAATCATTGCCATAATAGATAACTTTGCTTTGAATTTGAGTACAAAAGTATAAAAAAAAAGCAAAAAACTTAATTCTGTTTGATGGTTTTTTATTAATTTTGTGTCAGAAAAATTTCAGTTGGTAACAAACAAACAACATAATATTATGGTCAAGATTACTAAAGAGGCCGCCCTGGAATATCACGAGAACGGCCGCCCTGGAAAAATTGAGGTCAAACCCACTAAGCCCTTTCACACCCAGACTGACCTGAGCTTAGCTTATTCGCCTGGCGTGGCTTTCCCCTGCCTTGAAATTCAGAATAATCCGGATAATGCGTACAAGTATACTGACAAAGGTAACCTGGTAGCCGTTATCTCTAACGGTACCGCCGTGCTTGGCCTCGGCGACATCGGTGCCCTTAGCGGCAAGCCTGTCATGGAGGGCAAGGGACTGCTCTTCAAGATATACGGAGGCATCGATGTATTTGACATTGAGGTAGCCGAGAAAGACCCAGAGAAGTTCTGCGAGGCCGTAGAGCGCATAGCGCCGTCCTTTGGCGGTATCAACCTGGAGGATATCAAGGCCCCGGAGTGTTTCTATATAGAGGAGAGACTGAAGAAGAACCTGGACATACCCGTAATGCACGACGACCAGCACGGCACAGCCATCATCAGTGCCGCCGGACTGAAGAACGCTCTTGAGGTGGCTGGCAAGGACATCTCCAAGGTACGCATCGTGGTCAATGGTGCCGGTGCTGCCGCCATTAGCTGTACCAAGTTGTACGTGGCCCTGGGCGCACGTAAGGAGAATATCGTAATGCTCGACTCCAAGGGTGTCATTACCTCCGACCGTACTAACCTGACCCCGCAGAAAGCTCTCTTTGCCACAGACCGCCGCGATGTACACACCCTGGAAGAGGCTATTAAGGGCGCCGATGTCTTTGTAGGTCTGTCTAAGGGAAATGTTCTGTCACAGGACATGATACGTTCTATGGCCGCCAGCCCTATCGTGTTTGCCCTGGCCAACCCCGTACCAGAGATAAGCTACGAGGATGCCATGGCCAGCCGTCCTGACGTGCTGATGTCTACCGGCCGAAGCGACTACCCCAACCAGATAAACAACGTTATCGGTTTCCCCTACATCTTCAGGGGTGCGCTCGATGTACATGCGCGCGCCATCAATGAGGAGATGAAGATGGCCGCCGTAAAGGCTATAGCCGACCTGGCCAAACAGCCTGTACCAGATGTAGTTAACGAGGTATATCATGTTAACGAACTCACATTCGGCCCCAGCTACTTTATACCGAAGCCTGTTGACCCCCGACTGATAACCGAGGTAAGTGCTGCCGTGGCTAAGGCAGCCATAGATAGTGGCGTGGCCCGCACCACCATTACCGACTGGAACGCATACAAGGACCGCCTGCGCCAACTGCTTGGCCAGGAGACCAAGCTCACCCGCAACCTGCACGCCACAGCGGCCATGCACCCACAGCGTGTGGTATTTGCCGAGGGCGGACACCCCACGATGATGAAGGCTGCCGTCCAGGCATTTCAGGAGGGCATCTGCCAGCCCATCCTGTTAGGCAACCCCGACCGCCTGGCCCGTCTGGCCAACCGCCTGAAGCTCGACCTCACCCATATCGAGATTGTCGACATGCGTGCCGACAAGGAGCAGGGCCGCCGCGCTACCTATGCCAAGCACTTAGCTGAGAAGCGTGCCCGCCAGGGCTACACCTTCGAGGAGGCTTACGACAAGATGTACGAGCGCAACTACTTCGGCATGTCTATGGTGGAGCAGGGCGATGCTGACGCATTTATTACAGGTCTTTATACCAAGTATTCTAACACCATAAAGGTGGCCAAGGAGGTGGTGGGCATACAGCCTGAGTACAATACGTTTGCCACCATGCACATACTGAATACCAAGAAGGGTACCTACTTCATCGCGGATACGCTCATTAACCGTCACCCGGATCAGAATGTACTCTACGATATAGCCCGACTCAGCTCCAAGGCTGTCAAGTTCTTCAATGTAGACCCCGTGATGGCCATGATAAGTTATTCTAACTTCGGCACCGACGAGGTGGGTAGTCCGCAGAAGGTACATGCCGCCGTGGCTCAGCTGCAGCACGACTTCCCAGACATGGCAGTAGACGGTGAGATGCAGGTGAACTTCGCCCTGAATAAGGAGCTACGCGATGACAAGTATCCATTTAACACCCTGAAGGGCAAGGACGTCAACACGCTGATATTCCCCAACATGAGCAGTGCCAACGGTAGCTACAAACTGTTGCAGGCCCTTGACCCAGACGCCGAGATTATCGGCCCCATCCAGATGGGTCTGAACAAGCCTATACACTTCACCGATTTCGAGAGTTCGGTACGCGACATCGTTAATATCACCGCTGTGGCTGTGATAGATGCTTACGTAGAGAAGATAAAGAACAAGGAGGCCTAAGCTGCTGACCTTCACGGTCATCAGGCCGACCACTTACCAAGTCCTGCCATCATGTCTATACGACACGGATGGCAGGACTTGCTGTTTATGGGCACCATGCCCGCTACAGGGCGGGGCTTCCGCGGTTCGACATAGACGCTTACAGGCTGAGGGCTAACACGCTCCTATCTATCCACAGCCACCCGCGGGTGCATCCTAAGGTTTAGGATGTACGTCCGAAAGTTAGGGATGTACATTCTAAACCTTAGGATGGAACGGGCAACGGTGAGAATGGATTGGGCAGCGATGCGGATAGAAGTGCTGACGGCACGGGCAGAGTTGCTAACGATGCGCACGGAGCTGCTGACAGCACGGGCGGAGGAGGTAATCATCGGAGCACATCCGGTGAGCAACAAGGGAAGCTACAGGCACACAGAATAAAAAAATGGGAAGAAACAAGGGGCCTCGGTGAAACTTTCGGGGCATTTGAAACGTCTTATCTATAAAAACCTACTATTAATATACTGATATGTTACTAAGTACAACACCGACCATAGAGGGTCATCCCATTAAGGAGTACAAGGGCGTGGTTTCGGGCAATGTCATCATCGGAGCCAATTTCGTGAAAGATTTTTTAGCCGGAATACGTGATGTGATAGGCGGACGCAGCGGCAGCTACGAGAAGGTGCTCCGCCAGGCCAAAGAGAAGGCCATCAACGAAATGGTGGCCGATGCCGTAAGCGTGGGAGCCAATGCCATCGTGGGCATTGACTTTGACTACGAGACCATAGGGGCCAACGGTTCCATGATTATGGTCGCCGCCAGTGGCACGGCCGTAGAACTCTGACCCGCAGAAACGACGCTACTGCATACAGGCCATGCCGCCATTTCCTCAGCTGATATGGGGGATGGGGCGTGGCCTTATACATTATTTAATATACGCGCGCACGATGATGTGGTACATTTAACGTTTTTCATAGTGCCCATGGCAAAAAAAAAGGTAATTTTGCATACGCAAAACGACAATAGCTATGCACACATCAGAACTTATATTTTTTGCCAGTTTCATCGTATTCATCGTGGCCATTCTGCTGGTAGACATGCTGGTCATAGACCGCAAGGCCCATGTGGTGTCTATCCGCGAGGCGGGAACCTGGACAGCCGTATGGATAGTATTGGCCCTGCTATTCGGGGTGTTCCTGTGGTTTCACGGTGACCTGATACATGGCATACACACCTACGAAGACCTGCAGGAAGTAACGCGGCGCTACGCATCGCATCTCAACCTGACGGGGCACAGCCTGGCCAGTGGTATAGAGATGTACCGGCACAACATGGCCACGGCCTACATCACGGGCTATCTTATCGAGAAGATGCTCTCGGTAGACAACCTGTTCGTGATGATGATGATTTTCACCTCCTTTCAGGTTCGCAACACGGAGTATCAGCACGTGCTCAACTGGGGAATATTCGGCGCCATCATAATGCGCTTCATCTTTATCTTCGCAGGGGCTGCCATCATCAGCAAGTTTGAGTGGCTACTCATGGTGTTCGGCTTTTTCCTGCTATACAGTGCCGTGAGCATGTTTCTGAACCGCAATAAGAAAGAGACGGTCGACGTGACCCACCACCCCATCGTCCGCTTCCTGTCCAAGCACTTCAGGGTGTATCCCCAGTTTGCCGGCGACCACTTCCTGGTTAAGGCGGTGAAGACCGGCAACAGCTACCAGTTAGTGGAGCGCCACCAGCACGGGCTGTGGTACATCACCCCGCTGTTGATAACGGTAGTGGTCATCGAACTGAGCGACTTGTTATTTGCCTTTGACAGCATACCGGCCGTATTCTCGGTCTCGCTCGACCCCTATGTTGTCTTTTTCTCCAACATCTTCGCCATTTTAGGACTGCGTGCCATGTTTTTCCTGCTCGCAGCCATCGCCGACCGCTTCCGCTACCTCAAGACGGGCGTATGTCTGCTCTTGCTGTTTATCGGAGTCAAACTTATCATCGGTCAGTTTGCCCATATCGACAATGTGTGGTCACTGGCGTTCATCCTGGTAGTGTTAGTGGGCAGCATCGTGCTCTCAGTGCTGATACCGGCCAAAAAGCCTGCAGGCGAAGTTGCTGAAAAATAAGTAGATAAGGACATGGAACAAACTACTAAACGCGCTGTCATCCGTATCGAGGACGGTGTATGTACCGGTAACCCGTGCGGGCTGCACAGCCCTTTCTCACTCAGCCTGTACGATGGCTGCCAGTATGCTATCGTGGGCCGCAACGGTGCCGGCAAGTCGCTGTTAGTAGATATTCTGCGTGGCCGCCGTAGCCTGCAGATCCCCCAGCCTTACTATGACTTCGGTCCCGATGCCAAGGAGTACGTGGCCGACAACATCCAGTACATCGCCTTCAGAGACTCGTATGGCAGCGCCGACCGCACCTACTATATGGACCTGCGCTGGAACTCGCAGGAGATAGACCCTGACACCCCTACGGTGGGCGACCTGCTTGACCGGGCCTTTGCAGCCTCGGGCCAGCCTACTGAGGAACGTGTCCAACTGCGCAACCAGCTGTACGACCTGTTCCAGATACAACCGCTGTTAAACAAGTACGTTATACTGCTGTCCAGTGGCGAACTGCGTAAGTTTATATTAATCAAGGCCCTGTTCAAGCAGTCCAAGGTACTCATCATAGACAATCCCTTCATCGGGCTCGATGCCGGGAGCCGCCAGCTGCTGGCCACGCTCCTGCGTACCATGGTCAGCCAGACGGGGCTCATGCTGATATTAGTGCTGGCCAAGGCGGCCGATATACCCGACTTTATCACCCATGTCGTAGAGGTGCGCGAGGGTACAGTAATACCCCCACAGACGCGAGCCGAGTACCTGTCGGCCCATACACCGGTAATCACCCCTGTGCTGAGTCCAGCCAAGCGCCAGGCCCTGATAGACCTGCCACCCCGCACCACCGACTACCATGCCTCCGAGGTGGTCAGGCTCAACCAGGTAAGCATACGCTATGGCACCCGAACCATTCTGAAAGACCTGTCGTGGGTGGTGCGCAACGGGGAGCGCTGGGCCCTGCGCGGCGAGAACGGTGCGGGCAAAAGTACACTGCTCTCCATCGTGTATGCCGACAATCCCCAGAGCTATGCCTGCGACATAGCACTCTTTGGCAGACAGCGCGGTTCGGGCGAGAGTATCTGGGAAATCAAGAAACACATCGGCTACGTGTCGCCCGAGATGCACCGTGCCTACCAGCGCGACATGGCCGCCATCCGCATTGTGGCCAGCGGTCTCAAAGACTCCATCGGGCTGTACACAGCACCCAAGGAGAGCGAGTACGACCAGTGTCGGTGGTGGATGGAGCTGTTCGGGATAGGCTCGTTGGCCGAGCGGTCATTCATGTCGCTGTCAAGCGGACAGCAGCGGTTGGTGCTGCTGGCACGGGCATTTGTCAAAGACCCTGAATTGCTGATATTAGATGAGCCGCTGCATGGACTGGACGAGCAGAACAGCCAGATGGTAAAAGAAATTATCAACGCCTTCTGCCTACGCAGTAACAAGACGTTGATAATGGTTACTCACTATGATGACGAGTTACCCGCGTGTATCACAGACACGCTGGTACTCAGACGTAATCGCTGACACTACACTCCTGAGTACTTACGCAGGGCACCCAGCAGTTCATTGTTTTCATTCTTGGTGCCCACGGTGATGCGCAGGCAGTTGCCACACAGACTCACCTTGGTGCGGTTGCGCACGATGATGCCCTCGCGTACCAGGTAGTCGTAGATGGCCTGGGCATCGGTGACCTTAGCTAAGAAGAAGTTAGCATCAGTAGGATAGACACCAATACAGCAGGGCAACTCGCGAAAAGCATTGACCAGCTGGGTGCGCTCGGCCAGCAGGATGCGAACCCACTGGTCTACGGCATAGCGGTCGGCCAGCATGTCAAGTGCCTTCTGCTGAGTCAGGTAGTTGATGTTATACGGATACTTGACCTTGTTAAACAGCCCGATGATGTCCTTGCTGGCAAAGGCCATGCCCAGCCGGATGGCCGCGCAGCCCCATGCCTTGCTCATGGTATTCAGCACTATCAGGTTGGGGTACTTGGCTATCTCCGTGCGGAACGGCTTGGCCGCCGAGAAGTCACTATAAGCCTCGTCGACCACCACGATGCCCTCGAAACGCTGCAATACACGCTCTATCTCCTGACGGTTTATATCGTTGCCGGTAGGGTTGTTGGGACTGCAAATCCAGATAAGCTTGGTATGGTCATCACAGGCTGCAAGGAGCTTGTCGGCCGTAATCTGGAAGTGGCTGTCTAACAGCACCCGACGGTATTCTACATCGTTGATGTCAGCACAGACCTGATACATGCCGTAAGTAGGTTCGATGGCCACCACATTGTCTACCTGCGGATTACAGAAGATGCGGTAGCAGAGGTCGATGGCCTCGTCGGAGCCATTGCCCAGGAAGATATGGTCAGCGCCAACGCCCTTGATGGTAGCCAGGCGCGCCTTGACATCCTCCTGAAGAGGGTCGGGGTAACGATTAAGCGGCTGGTTGTATGGATTCTCGTTGGCGTCGAGGAAGACGTGGGCGGCATGACCGGAATACTCGTTGCGCGCGCTGCTGTATGGCGCCAGGTTCCATATATTCTTACGTACTAATTGCTCCAGTGGTTTCATTTCTTCACGTTTTGCAGACGCACCCGCATGGCATTGGCGTGTGCCTCTAATTGTTCGTTGGTCGCCATGGTAACCACGGCCTCGCCGATAGCGTCTATTCCCTCGGCTGTAAGGTGCTGGAAGGTTACCTTGCGACAATAGCTGTCCAGGTTAACGCCATTGTAGGCCATGGCATAGCCGTGGGTGGGCAGCGTGTGGTTAGTGCCACTCGCATAGTCGCCCGCACTCTCGCAGGCCAATGAACCCAAGAACACACTGCCGGCATTGACCACGCGCGCAGCTAACTGCTCGTAGTCCTCGGTAGCCAAAATCAGGTGCTCGGGAGCATAGGCATTGCTCAGGGCGATGGCCTCGGCTGTATCGTGTACCAGCACAAACTTGCTGTTGGCCAGTGCTGCCAAGGCTATCTCCTTACGGGGAAGTACAGCCACCTGCTTAGTCAGTTCGGCGTTGACCTCGCGGAGCATGTCGGCCGATGTGGTGATGAGGATGACCTGCGAGTCGATGCCATGCTCGGCCTGCGACAACAGGTCGGCCGCCACAAAGACTGGGTTGCTGTGCGCGTCGGCTATGACGCATACCTCTGAAGGTCCGGCAGGCATGTCGATGGCCACATCGGTAAGCGACACCTGCTGTTTGGCCGCCATGACATACTGGTTGCCCGGCCCGAAAATCTTATAGACCTTGGGCACACTCTCCGTGCCGTACGCCATGGCGCCTATGGCCTGCACGCCGCCTATCTTGTATATCTGCGTAACACCCACGGTCTTGGCGGCCATCAGTATCACGGGGTTTACCTTTCCCTCGCGGTTGGGGGGCGTACAGAGTACTATCTCCCTGCACCCCGCTATGACGGCTGGCGTGGCCAGCATGAGCACGGTAGAGAACAGGGGGGCTGTGCCACCCGGGATGTACAGTCCCACCTTGTCAATGGGTATGCTCTTCTGCCAGCAGGTTACCCCGGGACAGGTTTCTACCTGCTGCGAGGAAAATCGCTGTGCTGCATGAAAAGTATATATATTATGGTAAGCCAGACGGAGGGCCTTCTTCAGATTCTCGTCGACCATGACCTCGGCCTCGGCCATCTCCTGGTCTGATACGCGGAGGCTGTCTATCTGTGCGTGGTCAAACTGTAGCTCGTAGTGGCGTACTGCCTCGTCGCCATGAGCCTTTACATCGTCTAAAACAGTGCTGACCGTATGGGCCAGCTGCATCGTGTCCAGATGCGGGCGTACCACTATCTTAGCCCAGTCGGCCTGGGCGGGATAGCTGTATAGCTCGCCAAAACTCATCGCATCACTCATTTATATATATGTTAATTCTATAAATCACAAAATCATCTTCTCAATCGGGGTGACCAGGATGCCCTGTGCGCCCAGTTCCTTCAGCTTGCCGATAATCTCCCAGAAACGCTTCTGGTCCAGCACGGTGTGTACCGAGCACCAAGCCTGGTCGGCCAAGGGTATGATGGTGGGGCTCTTCAGACCCGGCAGCACACTGATGATGTCGTCCAGCCGCTCCTTGGGTACATTCATACGGACATACTTCTTGTCCTCGGCGTTCTTGACGGCCGCGAAACGGAAAAGCATCTCCTGCAGTATCTTGCGCTTATCGGCGTCCATGCCCTTGTTACCTATCAGCAGCGCCTCGCTCTTCATGACAACCTCCACTTCACGCAGGTTGTTGCTCACGAGAGTAGACCCACTGCTCACGATATCAAAGATGGCATCGGCCAGACCTATTCCCGGCGAAATCTCGACACTGCCAGTAATAACGTGTATCTCGGCCTGTATATGGTTGTCGGCCAGGAACTTCTCTAATATGACTGGATATGAGGTGGCTATCTTCTTGCCATTAAACCAGGTGAGCCCGGGATAGTCGATGTCCTTGGGGATGGCTAACGACAGCCGGCACTTGCTGAAACCTAAGCGGGAGATGATGTCGGCGCTCTCGCCGCGCTCTACAAACTCGTTCTCGCCCACTACGCCAAGGTCGGCTACACCGCTGGCCACGCTCTGCGGAATGTCATCATCGCGCAGGTACAACACCTCGACGGGAAAATTGGACGCCTGAACCAACAGGGTACGCTTGGTAGCACTTATCTTGATGTCGGCCTCGGCCAATAGGAACATAGTATCATCGTATAGACGACCTTTGGACTGAACTGCAATTCGTAACATAAGTATAATGGTATATATTGATTATCATAAAAATTGTAATGCAAAAGTATGAAAAATGTTCCATGTGTGCAAATTATGTAGTAACTTTGTATCACTTATGGGAGCATACAAATATTTATACTGTTTTCTTGCATGCGTTCTGGTTAGTTGTCAGGGCGAGAAGAAACAAGAGCTCACGCCATGGGGCAGCACGCTCCAGGCCAGCGCCGACTCTGTGTCGACCGACTATACATTCAACGACATCCTTAATAATGGCGAAATCATCATGCTTACACTCTCCGGGCCACAGACTTACTACGAGTACCACGGCCGGGGCCTGGGTACGCAGTACCTCCTCTGTGAGAAATTTGCCCAATCAATCGGTGTCTCTCTCCGCGTTGAAGTCTGCCGCGACACAGCAGAACTCGTCAAGCGCCTTCGTAATGGCGAGGGCGACATAGCGGCCCTGCCGCTCCCCCACTCTACCCGTGGCGTAAAATTCTGTGGAGTGCGGTATCCGAAGGAACAGACCAGCTGGGCTGTAGAGGAGAGCAACACGGCCCTGGCCGACACGCTGAACAAGTGGTTCAGGCCTGCGCTCATCACCCAGATAGCCAAGGAGCAAGAGTTTGTACTCTCTACCCGCAGTATCACCCGCCATGTGTATTCGCCCATGCTCGACAGTCGGGCCGGCATCATCTCTAAGTACGACCACCTGTTCCAGAAATACGCCCCAGTGGCTCGCGTAGACTGGCGGCTCATGGCGGCGCAATGCTATCAGGAGTCTACGTTTGACCCAAGGGCTCGCTCATGGGCAGGAGCCTGCGGCCTGATGCAGATAATGCCCGAGACGGCCGACCATATAGGTATTCCGCGCGCGCAGCTGTACGAGCCGGAAGCCAACATAGCCGCGGCGGCCAAATACATAGACCAGCTGAACAGCCGGTTCCGCGACGTGCCCGACAAGATGGAGCGCATCAGTTTTGTACTGGCCAGCTACAACGGTGGTTACCATCACATACGCGATGCCATGGCCCTGGCACACAAGTATGGGCGCAACCAGCACAGCTGGCGCGATGTATCGGGCTACGTTCTGGGCTTGCGCGACCCGCGTTACTACACTGACCCCATCGTGAAGTATGGCTACATGCGTGGAGGCGAGACCGTAGACTATGTAGAGCGCATCCACGCCCGCTGGGCCCAGTACCGCGGATCGGCCAGCGTGAGTACCTTTAAGGGAGCATACGGTTCGTTAGAGCCGCAACGGGCTACCAAGAAGTACCGCTTCCACCTGTAGGTGTGGGCGGTACGCGGAGTGGGGCGACAAGGTACGCGGGGAGGACAAAGGCCATCGGACAATAAAAAAATACGCTCCGCGTTAAACCTAAGTCGGCTGGCTGCGTCCTATAAGTAAACAGAACCCCAAATTTTTATAACCTTTTAAAGACAATAAAGTATGAGAAAGTTATTGATGACACTCGCAGCCATGCTGCTGGTAGCCAATGCAGCCATGGCACAGGACACTAAGGTTAACAGACAGATGCCCTCTAAGGCAGACATGGCCAAGCACCGTACCGAGATGATGGCCAAGAAATACAATCTGGATGACCAGCAGAAGGCTAAGTTGCTGGAGCTTAACACCAAGTATGCCGACCAGTTTGGCCCTATGCGCGGTCGTAAGCCAGGTGCTCAGCAGATGGATTGCTGCAAGCAGCAGAGTCAGGGCTGTGCCAACTGCGAGAAGGCTAAGGCCAACGAGGAGAAGGACTGCTGCAAGGCTCAGAAGGCCGACAACAAACAGGCCAAGGCTAAGAAGCGCCCCGAACTTACTGATGAGCAGAAGGCCGAAATGCAGAAGCGCCACCAGGAGATGAAGGCTAAGCGCGAGGCTTATGTGAACGAGCTGAAGTCTATCCTGAACGAGGAGCAGCTGAAGCAGTTCAACGCTGACAGCCAAAAGATGCGGGGCCACCAGCACGGCAACCAGAAATAATACGGAGGTGACGCATGGCATGGCCCGGTTACAGCCGCCATCAGCCATCGCCGCTCCCACAGACACCAAGCCTCATGCCCACCTCGGGCATGGGGCTTTTTCGTAGCTGGCCACTATCATGCGGGGTGTGGGAGCGGTCGCCCCGTTTAAAAGTACAAAAGTGAAATGGTAAAAGGGCAAAAAGCGCTGGAACGGAGAACCACTCAACGATAACTGGATTTATCACCCAGCTTGTAGAGACCGACCTTTTCAAGCGTGGGAGCCGTCTTTAGCACAATGGGAGCCATCTTTAGAAGTCTAAAGGTCGTCTTTTTCGTTTTCTGCGATGGTTGCTGGCCTAACAAGAGTTGTTTTTGGACTGTGCTTTTTACCCTTTTACCTTTCCACTTCTTTGCTTTTCGATGCAAAGGTCGGTCTTTTTATTTCCCTCGTTTCCCATTAGCCCGAAGAAGCGAGGTCGCAAGCTGCGCTGTTTACCTCTTTACTCTTTTATTTTTTTACTCGTAACGGCAGGAGCGGGTCTCCCCCAGCCCGCCCTCATGCGCAGGGCTCTCTGGCTGATGGCAATCCTCTTTTGCGTCACAATGACAAAAAAGACAGCGTATTATTTCAAAATGCCTCTGATTTTGCGTAACTTTGCAGTCATAAAACTATAATATATTAACATAATGAAAACTATCACATTTGCCACACTGGTTGCAGCCGCCATGTTAACAGGCTGCAGCTCAAGCAAGACTATAGCCCCTTTGACATCGCTTGCCGGTGAGTGGACTATCGAAAAAATTGACGGAAATGCCATTGACAAGAAAGCCGGCGACAATGTACCTTTCATGGGCTTCGACACCACTGCGAAGCGTATCTATGGCAACACCGGATGCAATAGCCTGACTGGCGAGTTAAAGGCTGACAATGGCAAGATCAACCTGGACAACATGGGCAGTACACGGATGATGTGCGCCGATATGACCAACGAGCGCAAGGTGCTCGAAGCGCTGGGCAAGGTTAAGGGCTATGAGATAGATGCCAAGGGCAATCTGCTGCTGACCAACGCGCAGGGCAAGGAAGTGATGTTACTGGTCAAGAAGAAATAAGGAGGGAGCGAAATGAATAGAGCTCAACTTACAGCGCTGGTGGCCGAGAAGACCGGTGCCACCAAGGCCCAGGCCAGTGTGTACGTCAATGCCGTACTGGGAACCATAGCCGACAACATCTGTGATGGCGACGGCGAGGTGGCCATACCCGACTTCGGCCGGTTCTACGTTAAGAGTGTGCCAGCCCGCACGGGTGTCAACCCAGCCACTGGCGAAAAGATAGAGATAGAGGCCCACGACAAGGTGGTCTTTAAGTGCTCTGACAACATAGCTATCTACAGTCGCAAGCATCCGGCTGAGTAACTGAAACATACTAACAGAAAGCCGCTTCGATACCCTAACGGGCGAAGCGGCTTTCTTGTTTCCTGTATTTACTTCTTGCCTATCGACTTGAGCCACTTGAGCGGCTTCTTGAGGATAGCCCCTATTCCGTTATTACCATTCTGGGGCTCCGGTTTCTTGCCCTCGCGCTTGGGAGCAGCCTGCGGAGTCTTCACCTTGGCAACTTCGCGCTTGCCATCGACACCACCCTCTGGGCGACGGCTGTGACGAGGCTTGTTGCGGTGCTTGGGCTTGCCCTCGCTGCCCTTACGTTCAGGTTGCTTGCCATCAGCGGACGGCTTGCTGCCCCTGCGTTCTGGCTGCTTGCCGTCTGTGGGCTGTTTGGGCGTATCGCCCTCCTGCCGTTCGGCTGGTTTGCGGCCACCACGCTGCCCCTGACGCTTGGATCTACGGGGCTTGTCGCCCTTATTGTCAGCCTGTGGCTGAGCGTTGTCATTAGTTTTTGCGGACTGATTATCGGCCGTCTCCTTGCGCGGCTTGCGGCGATGCGCATTGGTGTCGCGGTCCTTACGACGGATAGACTTGGCCTTGGGCCGCCCCACCTTGTACTCAGGGCCATCGGTCATGCCCTCGGGCATGGGGTTCTTAGGTATCTCCTTACCGAGGAATTTCTCTATATCCTTAAAGGCGGCTATATCCAGCTCGCTCACTAAGGTAACGGCCACACCATCGCGGTCGGCACGGGCGGTTCGGCCTATGCGGTGAACGTAGTCCTCGGAGTCGTGAGGTACATCGTAGTTGATAACCATAGCTATGTCATCAATATCTATGCCTCGGGCCACTATGTCGGTAGCCACCAGCACATCTATCTGCCCGCTCTTAAACTTGAACATGATGTCATCGCGCTCGGCCTGAGACAGGTCAGAGTGCATTTCACCGACAGATACCTTAGCCTTGGCCAGCGCGCGGCTCACCTCCTTAACCTTGGTTTTCTTGCCGCAGAAGATGATGACGCGCTTGAGCTCATCCTTCTTGAACATGGCCTTGATTATGCCTAACTTCTGTGGCTCGTAGCACACGTAGGCACTCTGCTTAATCTTCTCGGCAGGCTTGCTGACAGCCAACTTGATGACCACGGGGTCCTTAAGGAGCGACTTGGCCAGGTCCTCTATCTTATTGGGCATGGTAGCCGAGAACATGACTACCTGGCAGCTGGCCGGGAGCAGTTTGGCGATGGAGAGTATGTCCTCTGAGAAACCCATGTCGAGCATGCGGTCGGCCTCGTCAAGTACGAAGAACGACGTGCGGCTCAGGTCTACATTACCTATATTAATATGGCTTATGAAGCGGCCCGGAGTGGCTATCACCACGTCGGCACCCATACGCAGTCCCTTAGTCTCCTGGTCAAAGCGATTACCATCGTTGCCACCATAAACGGCCACGCTGCTTACTCCGTTGAGATAGTAGCCAAAGCCCTGAAATGCCTGATCAATCTGCTGGGCCAGTTCGCGTGTGGGCGACATGATAAGACAGTTAATAGAGTCCTCGGGATAACCTCCGTCATCGAGCTTGGAAAGAATAGGCAGCAGGTAAGCAGCAGTCTTACCGGTTCCAGTCTGAGCCACGCCCAGCACGTCCTTCCCACTTAAAATTTCAGGGATACATTTTTCCTGAACAGGTGTACACTCTTCAAAATGCATATCGTAGAGTGCATCCAACACGTTGTTGTTTAAATCTAATTCGTCAAAATACATAATTCTACACTTTTGGGCAGCGCCGCAGTCATCACTCTAATTGGGCGCCTGCCTGTAACAGAAATAAGCCACGAGGGCAAAAAGTATATTGGGTACCCATGCTGCCAGCATAGGTGGAAAGCCCGCATTGATAGCAAACGTCGACGAGACTGTCTGCAGCATAATGTAGGTGAAACTGAGTGCCAGGCCGATACCGAGATACAGGCCCATGCCGCCCTTGCGCTTGCGCGAGGAGAGGGAGAAGCCGATAATGGTAAGGATGAACGAGGCAAACGACGAGGCGATACGTTTGTGATACTCGACCTGGTACTGGACCACGTTGCTGCTACCACGGTTTATCTGCTTGGATATATAGTCTTTGAGCTCAGGACTGGTGAAAGTCTCCTGCTGTCCGCGGGAGTACACCAGGTCAGTAGGCTCCATCTGGATGATGGTGTCGCACTTGACACCGCTCTCAATATGCTCACGGAGACCCTTCAGGCGACGTATCTTCCAGTTGCGCACAGTCCAGTGATACTTAGTATCCGAAATGGTGTCATACTGAATCTCCATGGCGGTCATGTGGCTCACGAGCTTCTTGTTCTCAAACTTGTCAAGAGAGAAACCGTAACCCTTCTTCATATTATTATCGTAGTGCTGGATGTAGGCAATGATACCCTTGCCCACTTGGAGCTGCACATTCTCAGCAGAGGTAATATTAGTCTTGTTCTTGTACTTGACCTCGAAGTTCTGGCGAATCACGGTGCCATGGGGAATGACATAGGCACTGAGGTAATAAGAGAGCATGGCTATCAGCACGCACGAGAACATGTATGGGCGGAGCAGCCGCTTGAACGATACACCCGCAGCCAGCATGGCCACTATCTCAGAGTTGCCCGCCAGCTTAGAGGTGAAGAAGATGACGGCAATAAAGACAAACAGCGGACTGAACAAGTTGGAGAAATAGGGCACAAAGTTGGCATAGTAGTCAAAGACGATGGCCCGCAGCGGCGCGTGGTATTCGGCGAACTTGTTCAAGTTCTCGTTGACATCAAACACGATGGCCAGCGAGATGATAAGCATGATGGCGAAGACATACGTACCGATGAACTTGACAATAATGTAGCGGTCCAACCGTTTCAGATAGCGTGAGGGGGCCAATATACGTAGCCAGCCCAACCACCGGGCTACCCACCGGGCACCCTTACGCAGCCAGCCGGTATGCCGGTACAGCCAGGCTAACAGCACATGGAGCCATACCGGATGCCTACTCAGCCACCGCGCTATCCGGTAACGCTGGTGGTGCTGCCGCAGTTGTCTATAATCCGCCATACTATATTCTCCTTCCTAATTGGTCGATAACGCTGTTCTTCCAATGGGTAAAGTCGCCCTGCTCGATGTGGGCGCGGGCATCGGAAACGAGGCGCAGGTAGAAGGCGAGGTTATGGATGCTGGCTATCTGCATGGCCAGCAGCTCCTGGGCCTTGAACAGGTGATGCAGGTAAGCCTTCGTATAGATGGTATCGACCTCGCACCCGTCTGGGTCGATGGGCGAGAAGTCCATCTCCCACTTCTTGTTGCGCATATTCATAGTGCCCTGATAGGTAAAGAGCATGGCGTTGCGTCCATTGCGGGTCGGCATGACGCAGTCGAACATGTCTACCCCACGGGCGATGGCCTCCAGTATGTTCTCGGGGGTTCCCACGCCCATCAGGTAACGCGGCTTGTCCTTGGGAAGTATGTCGTTGACTACCTCAATCATCTCGTACATCACCTCCTTGGGCTCGCCCACCGCCAGACCGCCAATGGCGTTGCCGTCGGCCCCCTTGTCGGCCACAAACTTAGCCGCCTCGGTACGCAAGTCCTTATAGGTACAGCCCTGGACTATCGGGAACAGGCTCTGCTCGTACCCGTACAGCGGCTCGGTTTCATTGAACCGCTTGATGCACCTGTCCAGCCACCGCTGGGTAAGCCCCAGACTCTTCTTGGCATAGGCGTAGTCGCTCTTTCCAGGTGGGCACTCGTCGAGAGCCATCATGATGTCGGCCCCGATGACACGCTCGGTATCCATGACATTCTCGGGGGTGAAGAAGTGCTTAGAGCCATCTATGTGAGACCTGAACTCGCAGCCCTCTTCACGCAGCTTGCGGATACCGGTCAACGAGAAGACCTGAAAGCCCCCACTGTCAGTCAGAATGGGACGCTCCCAGCCGTTAAAGCCATGCAGCCCACCTGCCGCACGCAGCACCTCTAAGCCCGGACGCAGGTATAGATGATAGGTGTTACCCAGTATAATCTGGGCCTTGACCTGCTCGCGCAACTCGCTGAAGTGTACGCCCTTAACGGTACCACAGGTACCTACGGGCATGAAGATAGGCGTCTTAATCTGACCATGGGCGGTAGTGATGATACCCGTGCGGGCATCGCTTGCCGTGTCGGTATGTTGCAGTTGGAATGTCATATCAGCCGTTGTTCTTCGTATCTGTATCTATGTCAAACTTTACGGGATGGGCCACCAGCTCGTCAAGCAGGGCGAAGTCCCATACATCCTGGATGTTCTCTACGTAGTGGAAGGTGACACCCTCCAGGTACATAGCAGGTATCTCCTCGATGTCCTTGCGGTTCTCGGCACACATCACGATGTCCGTGATGCCGGCGCGCTTGGCTGCCAGGATTTTCTCCTTGATGCCGCCTACGGGAAGCACCTTTCCGCGCAGCGTAATCTCGCCCGTCATGGCCGTATTCTTACGCACCTTGCGCTGGGTGATGGCCGATGCTATCGAGGTGGCTATGGTAATGCCTGCCGAGGGGCCATCCTTGGGTACTGCCCCTTCTGGTACATGGATGTGGATGTTGTACTGGTCAAAGATGCGGTAGTCTATGTTGAGCCTGTCAGCATGAGCCTTGACGTACTCCAATGCAATAACGGCGCTCTCCTTCATTACGTCGCCAAGGTTGCCCGTGAGGGTAAGCTTGCCAGCACGGCCCTTGCTCAGCGAGGTCTCGATAAACAGTATCTCGCCGCCCACGCTGGTCCAAGCCAGGCCGGTAACCACACCGGCATAGTCGTTGCCCTGGTAGATGTCGCGATAGAAAGGCGGTTTGCCCAAGAGGCCCTCCAAATCCTTGGGCGCAATTTTCTTCAAGGGCAACTTGGCGTCCTTGGCCATCTGAAAGGCCATCTTGCGAAGCGCCTTGTTGATCTGTTTCTCCAACTGGCGGACGCCACTCTCGCGCGTGTACCTTTCTATAATAGTCTCCAGAGCCGCCTTGGTAAAGGTGGGTTTCTCGCCAACGGCCGTAAATCCGTTGTTCTCTAACTCGCGTGGCACCAGGTGGCGCTTGGCTATCTCAATCTTCTCCTCGGTGATGTAGCCACTGACCTCTATAATCTCCATGCGGTCAAGCAGCGGCCTGGGAATGGTGTTGAGCTCGTTGGCAGTGGCTATGAACATGGCCTTGGACAAGTCGTAGTCCACGTCGAGGTAGTTGTCGTGGAAGGCGTTGTTCTGCTCGGGGTCGAGCACCTCAAGAAGCGCCGAGGAGGGGTCGCCGTTGAGCGTATTCTGTGTTATCTTGTCTATCTCGTCAAGGATAAACACGGGGTTAGAAGAGCCAGCTTTCTGGATGCCCTTGATGATACGGCCGGGCATAGCCCCGATGTAGGTACGACGGTGACCGCGTATCTCGGACTCGTCATGAAGACCACCCAGTGACATGCGCACATACTTGCGACGTAGGGCGGCGGCGATACTCTTGCCCAGGCTGGTCTTGCCCACACCGGGAGGGCCGTAAAGACAGATGATGGGCGACTTGAGGTCGCCACGGAGCTTGAGAACGGATATGTATTCGAGGATGCGCTCCTTAACCTTCTCCATGCCGTAGTGGTCATGGTCCAGTATGCGGCGGGCGCGCTTCAGGTCCAAGTCGTCCTGGGTGTACTCGCCCCAAGGAAGCGACACGTAAGTCTGCAGGTAATTGAGCTGGACGCTATAGTCGGGACTCTGAGGGTTGAGCGTGTCGAGTTTCTCGAGTTCGCGGTCAAAAATCTTGGCCACCTCGGGTGTCCACTTCTTCATGGCAGCTTTCTCGGCCAGTTCCTTCTTCTCGGGAGAGCCCTCGCCACGTCCCAGTTCCTCCTTTATATTCTTAATCTGCTGCTGCAGGAAATATTCGCGTTGCTGCTCGTCCAGCTCTTCACGCGTTTTCATCCTAATCTGCGTTCGCAGCTGCAAGAACTGCAGCTCGCGGTTGAGCAACCTTAACATGTTGAGTGCGCGGTCCATCACGTTGGTGTCCTGGAGCAGCGCCATCTTGTCCTTGACGGCAAAGGGAAGTGTGGTGCAAAGGAAATTGAGGTTGACGACCGGGTTCTTGATGTTGTCGACAGAGAACACCATCTCGTCGGCCAAGTCCTCGTTCTTATGGATAAACTCCTTGGAAGCAGCCACCAGGTCTACCATGGCCGTGTTGAACGCCTTGTCATTGGGAGCCGGCATTATCTCGGCCCGCTCAGACACCTGGCCGCAGAGATAGGGGCGGGTCTTGGCGAGGCTGTCCAGATGGCAGCGGCCGAGTATCTGGAAAATGGCCGTGCTGTTCTCACTGCCGGGCAGGTCGATACGACGTACCAGCTTGGCATAACAGCCATACTTGTGCAGGTCGGCCTCCTTGGGATGCTCTACCTCGGGCGACACCTGGGCGAAGATGGCTATCTGCTGCCCTGGGTGCTTCTCCAGATAGCTGAGCAGCTTGACACTCTGCTCGCGGCCCACCAGTATAGGCGTGATGACCGCGGGAAAGACCACCATGTTACGCGTGGCCAGAATGGGCACCTCGCCCTCGGGGCTGTTGCCGTATAGGGTGCTGATGTCGCCATCGTACTCTGCTATCATCTGTATGGATGCTTTAGTTCTATCTTCCATTATCTTTCTAATCGTTATAAGACACAAAAAATGGCCCCTCTCACGGCTGGGCGACTTGCCCTAACGGCCGAATGGGCGCAATCAGTTGCAAAGGTACTCATTTTTATTCAATTACCGGGGGCTCGCAGCCACTTATTTTATATAAATAAGGTGAAAGCAGGGTGCTTGGAGCGCCTGGGAGCCATCTGAATGGTAAAAATGTAAAAAGGTAAAAAAAAACAAAAAGCGCAGCCTGTGTGCTGGGGCAGGCTGTCGACATGGTAATGGCTGTCGCGAAAATCACGGAGGCCGTCATTAGCAAGCTGGGAGCTATCTTTAGAAGTCTAAAGGTCGGTCTTTTCGTTTCCAGCAATGATTATTGGCCTGGCAAGAGCAATACTTAGGCAACGCGTTTTACTTTTTTACTTTTCAACATCGGTCCTTTCATCGGCCGCAGCCACTTTGGCCGTTGCTGGGACAATAAAACGGAGCATGGGAGCGTTATATGGATATGGAAAAAGACGGCTTTACATTTCGCGCGTTCAGCGTACGACAGGACAAGTGTGCCATGAAGGTGGGAACCGATGGCGTGCTGTTAGGGGCATGGGCTTCGGGTGGCGCGCGCATACTGGATATAGGAACGGGGACGGGACTGATAGCTCTCATCATGGCTCAGCGTTTCGGCGAGAGCATGATAGACGCGATAGATATAGACGCTGATGCCTGCGAACAGGCCCGGCAGAACGTGGCCGACAGCCAGTTTGCCAGCCGCATACACGTATGGCAGAGCGACTTACAGCATTTCAGTTCCCCGAAGCCCTACGATGCCATTGTGTGTAATCCGCCATTTTTTGTCAACGCCCTCAGGTGCCCGGACAGCAAGCGCACCATGGCCCGCCACACCGACACGCTGTCGCCGCGCGACCTCTTCGCACATGCCTATCGGCTGCTTGCCGACGGGGGGGCGTTTGCCCTCATCATACCCACCGACCAGGCCGACAGGTTTGTGGCCGAGAGCATCATAGCGGGGTTCTTCGAGAAAGACAGGGTAAGGGTTAAGACCACCGAGCGCAAGGCGGCCAAACGATTGCTGCTCAGTTTTACCAAGAAGAGTAGTGCGGCACGAACCGATACCGAGCAAGTGCTCTTCTACGGACAGCAGAAGAGTGAGTGGTACCACACCCTCACGGCCGACCTGTACCTATAGCCCCGCAGCGGCTGTCGCCACCGCGATGGTTACAGGTTCAGCTTGCGCTGCAGCACCTTGCTCAGTGCCAGCACATTACGTCCCTGCTTGGTAATATCCTCGCGCACGATACTAATCTCGTTAAAAAGTTCGGCGGCAGCACTCTGCAGCATGTTGGGCATACGGCTGCGCTTGTCGGCATAAGGATTTACGATGATGCGTATGCCCTTTTCCATCAGCTTGACCTCTACGTCGGCATCCGTCATCACGGGGTCGCCGTCATAGTGTATCACCCCAGGCTTGCTGCGGTGTATAAAGAGGCGCTTGGTACGGAATGTCTTTATCTTGGAACTCTTGTCGAGCGTCTTGTTAAACATGTCGATGCTAATCTGCGGTGCCTCCAACAGGTCGAACGGCTCCATGATGATAACGTCCATCAGTCCGTCGCTCATAGATGCCTGGGGCGCTATATAGCAGTTGTTGCCATACTGCGAGGCATTGGCACACGACACTAAAAACGCCTTGTAGGTGGCCGTACCCTTGTCATCGCGCAGCTCGTAGGTCTCGGGCTGATACTTCAGGCCCTCTTCCAGCACCTTCTGTACGTAGGTAATGGGGCCGCGCTTGCCAGCCTCGGCAAATTTCTGGCTCACATAGGCATCGAAGCCCATGCCACAGGTACAGAAGAACGGGTAACCGTTGATAACACCGTAGTCCAGGTCGTGTACCTCACAGATATTTATCAGTTCTATCGCCTTGCGCACATTGATGGGTATCATCAGGTGGCGGGCCAGTCCGTTGCCCGACCCACAGGGTATGATGCCCAGCGCGGTAGGCGTGTGTACGATGGCCCGGGCCACCTCGTTGACCGTGCCATCGCCTCCTACAGCCACGCATATATCCACCCCGTCGGCAGCCGCCTGACGGGCCATTTTCTCTGCATGGCCAGCATACTCCGTATGGCGGATTTCATAGCTGAACTTGCCGGTGTCGATATATCTATCCACAAGCTCGGGCACAGCCTCTTTACTGGATGTGCCTGATATAGGGTTCATTATGAATAATATTCGCTTCTTCATGCAATTAATCTTTGTGCAAAAATACGAAAAACCAATCCATTAGCCCCCGAATGGCCCAATTATTTTTGCCAAACACGTTATTTCTTATGAAGAAACGCCATTTTTAGAGTTTTTTTTGTACCTTTGCAGAAAATTTTGACTAAAACCAAGAGTTTAAAATGGGACAATTACAAGAAAGGTATAAGAAATACCGCGAGCCGCAGAAATATATGGATGCAGGAGTGTACCCTTATTTCAGAGCGATAACCAGCAAACAGGGTCCTGAAGTTGAGATGGACGGTCACAAGGTGCTCATGTTCGGCTCTAATGCCTACACTGGCCTAACAGGCGATGAGAGAGTTATCGCTGCTGCACACAAGGCGCTGGATAAGTATGGCTCCGGATGTGCTGGAAGCCGTTTCCTCAATGGTACCCTTGACATCCACGTACAGTTAGAGAAAGAACTCGCAGAATTTGAACATAAAGACAATGCACTCTGCTTTGCAACAGGTTTCTCCGTTAACGCTGGCGTTATCGCCATGGTGGTGGGCCGGGGCGACTATATTATCTGCGACGACCGCGACCACGCCAGTATCGTAGACGGCCGCCGTCTGTCGTTTGCCACGCAGCTGCACTACAAGCACAATGATATGGAAGACCTGGAGCGGGTGCTCCAGAAACTGCCTCTGGAAGCCGTCAAGCTGATAGTAGTAGACGGTGTGTTCTCGATGGAGGGCGACTTGGCTAAGCTGCCGGAAATCGTGGAGCTGAAGCACAAGTACAACTGCTCTGTCATGGTAGACGAGGCTCACGGACTGGGTGTCTTTGGCAAACAGGGACGGGGCGTGTGCGACCACTTCGGGCTTACCGACGAGGTAGACCTTATCATGGGTACTTTCTCTAAGAGCCTGGCATCTATCGGTGGTTTTATCGCAGGCGACAAGGATACCATCAACTATCTGCGCCATACCTGCCGTACCTATATCTTCAGTGCGAGCGATACACCTGCCGCTACAGCTGCTGCCTTAGAGGCTCTGCACATCATACAGCAGGAGCCTGA
Organism: uncultured Prevotella sp.; assembly: GCA_934204655.1. Taxonomy (GTDB): domain Bacteria; phylum Bacteroidota; class Bacteroidia; order Bacteroidales; family Bacteroidaceae; genus Prevotella. The sequence goes on from CAKPZJ010000009.1 coordinate 43,938, forward strand.
GCGTCTGGAGCATCTGTGGAACATCACCCACTACGCCCTGAAGCGTTTCAAGGAAGAGGGCTTCGAGATAGGAGATACCGAGAGCCCCATCATACCGCTCTATGTACGCGATATAGAGAAGACTTTCCTCGTAACCAAGCTGGCTTTCGAGAACGGAGTATTCATTAACCCCGTAATCCCCCCTGCCTGCGCCCCACAGGACACGCTGGTGCGGTTCGCCCTTATGGCTACCCACTCACAGGAGCAGGTGGAGCGTGGCGTGCAGATCCTGAAGAAGTCATTCCAGGAACTGGGCATTATCAAGTAAGCTACTACGCTATTTATCACTATAAAGCTGGCAGAGACAGGTTTCTGCCAGCTTTTTTACTATCTGCCCTACCCGCCTGACTGGTATGGCAGCGATATTTTCGGGTACAACGGGCCTGTAAATGGAAAAAACTTCGTATTTTTGCAGCGCTTAATACATATATAATAGGTAACTACTTAACAGAAATGGACATAGAGTCGAACAACGAGCTTACCTTCTGGGAGCATCTTGACGTATTGCGAGGCAGCCTGATACGCATTGTACTGGTATCGGTCATCACGGCGCTGGTGGCTTTTTTCTTCAAGGATGAGCTGTTTAGCATAGTACTCGCCCCGCGTAACTCCAACTTCTTCATATACAAGTTACTGGGTGGGGATCCGTTCGATATTAAGCTGGTGAATATCGGCCTGACCGAGCAGTTTATGATTCACATGAAGACGGCTTTCTGCTTCGGCATCCTGGTGGCTTCGCCCTACATACTGTACCTCTTATACAAGTTTGTGTCGCCTGCGCTCTATCAGAACGAGCGCCGCTACGCCTTGCGCATCGTGGGGGGTGGCTACGTCATGTTCATAGTGGGTGTGCTGGTCAACTACTGCGTGATATTCCCGCTCACGGTACGCTTCTTAGGCAACTACCAGGTTAGCGAAAGCGTGGGCAACATGCTATCGCTCCAGTCGTACATGGACACGCTGATGACTATGACTTTTGTATTTGGCGTGGTGTTCGAGATACCTGTTATTAGTTGGCTACTGGCCATGTTCGGACTGCTAAAGGCTCAGTGGATGCGCCAGTATCGTAAAAATGCGTTTGTGGTGATACTCATTATAGCCGCGGTCATCACCCCCACTTCCGATGCGTTTACCATGTCTATCGTGGCGCTCCCCATCTGGCTGCTCTACGAGGTAAGCATCATCATCGTGGCCCATACCAAACGTGTCATCAACTGATACAGCCGCTTACGGCTATGCTTCACGGGTAGCATCGGTTACCTCTACCCTCCCATTGGCTACGCGGAAATGTATATCGTAGCCTCCGTAGGGCATACCGTAGATCTTCTGATTGTCCTTGTGGTAGTGTGGGCGAGGGTCCAGTTCCAGTATTTTAGTAAGAGCCAACATTTGTTGGCCTGTAAACAGCCGACGCACCTTTGAGGGTATCTCCACGTTCAGCCGTTTCAGCACATGCGTATCGGTAAAACCGCCCCGGGCCTCGGGGTGGCTGTCGGCATAGGGCACGTAGGGCTTAATGTCATAAATGGGGGTACCATCCATCAGGTCGGCACCATGAACATGGATAACGGGACCACGGCTGTCGTCCCAAGCAATATGGCTGATACGTACAGACGATAGTCCCAATGGATTAGGGCGGAACGGCGAGCGCGTGGCAAATACGCCCATCTTCTCATTGCCTCCCAACAGAGGTGGGCGAACCACCAGGCTGTTAGCCGAGTGGCTATTGGCCGAAAATTCCCATATTAGCCAGAGATAATCAAACTCTTCCAGCCCACGCAGGGCATCTGCATTGCGATAGGTGGGTACAAATACTATCTCGCCCTCTAACTCGGCTACCAAGCCGCTCTGCTTGGGCACTCCAAACTTGGACTTAAAGGGTGAGCGGAATATGGCAATAGGTTCGATGGTCATCTCGGTTATGACTGGTGCTATTCTGGAAAACATAAAAAAAGCCATCCCCCTACAGCCGATAATCAGTAGCGGTGTAGGGGGATGGTATGGAATTTTATTACATTGCGTAGATGTTGAAACCGCCATCAACCACAGCCACGGTGCCTGTAACAAAGTTGCTGGCATCGCTCATAAGGTAGTGGATGGTGCCACAAAGCTCCTCGGGCTTACCCATACGGCCGAAGGGAGTCTGACGAACTACGTCCTTGCCGCGCTCAGTGTACGAGCCATCGGGATTAGTCAGCAGCGCACGGTTCTGGTCGGTAATGAAGAAACCGGGGGCTATGGCGTTGACACGGATGCCCTCGCCAAACTTCTTGGCACACTCGTGGGCCATATACTCTGTAAAGTTGGAGATACCGGCTTTGGCTGCAGCGTAACCACACACACGCGTCAGAGGACGGAAAGCGGCCATAGAGGAGAAGTTTATGATTGAGCCCTTGCCCTGCTTTACCATAGGCTTAAGAAATACCTGCGTGGGGATAACCGTCCCAACCAGGTTCAGGTTAAGTACCTTCTGGAACTGCTCTGGGTCTAAGTCAAAGAAGTTCTGGTCAGGGCCAATGGTGGCTCCCTTCTGGTTGCCGCCGGCTGCGTTGAGCAGAGTGTCTACCTTGCCATACTTAGCCACGATGGCATCGCACGTGGCCTGTACCATGGCTTGGTCCATCACATCACACTTCATAAACTCGGCCTCTCCACCAGCTTTCTTGATATCGGCCACCACAGCGGCACCCACATCCTCTTTTCTGCCAAGCAGAATAACCTTGGCACCGTTAAGCGCCAGATACTTGCCAATACACCGGCCAAGTACGCCAGTACCGCCGGTAATTACTACTACGTAGTTTTTAATATCAAATAAGTTCTTCATATTAATCAAAGAAACCAGGTTGTTTGTACTCGATACCTAACTCGCGGTCAACAGTAGCTAAAATGCCCTGAACCTGTCCCATAGCAAACATACGGCCAAGGAAACTGTAACCGGCATTGTAGCCACGGTTCTCATCGCCCAACATAGTCATGCCGTGGTCAACGCGCATAGGCAGGTTGGGGTTAGCTTTCTCGAAAATACGTGCTAACTCGATGATATCAGCACGGCCACCTAAGTGGCTGGCCTCCGTAAAGTCGCCGTTGGGGAAGACATGGCAAGAGCGCAGGTGAACAAACCATGTGCGATGGCAGAACTCGCGGGCCATGTCAACTACATTATTGTGAGCACCAGCAGAGAGACTGCCGGCACAGAAGGTAAGTCCGTTATGAGGGTCATCTACAGCCTGAAGGAACCATTCTATGTCCTCGCGGTTAGTGACAATACGGGGCAAGCCAAGGATGGGGAATGGGGGGTCGTCGGGGTGTACGCACATGTACATGTCGCACTCGTTGCAGACAGGCATAATGGCGCTGAGGAAGTAACGCATGTTCTCGCGCAACTCTTCCTTGGTGATACCCTTGTACAAATCGAGCAAATCACGGAAGAGCTCGACAGGGTGTTCATCGCCCTCGGAGATATTGCCAGAGACAAATCCCTGGGTCTTTACAATAATATTCTCGACGAGGTTATGGTTGTCCTCGGCGGTCATAGTCTTCTTCAGTTCATCAACTTGGGCGAGCACGTCCTGTGGGTAATCTTTCTCGGCACCATCGCGCTTCAAGATACAGATGTCGAAGTAAGCAAACTGAGCATGAGAAAAATACAGGTTGGTAGTGCCATTGGGATTGGGATGGCTCAGGTCGGTACGGGCCCAATCCAGGACAGGCATGAAGTTATAGCAAATGGTGTGGATTCCCTCAGCCGAGAGGTTGCGCAGGCTCACCTTGTAATTCTCGATAAGTTGGTCGCGGTCGGGACCAGCATATTTGATGCTTTCAGAGACAGGAAGACTCTCAACGACACTCCATCTCATACCATAGCTCTCGATATAAGATTTAAGGTCATGGATTTTCTCGCGTGTCCATACTTCACCGTTCGGGACGTCGTGCAGGGCAGTAACGATGCCCTCGACACCTATCTGTTTTAACATGGCAAGAGTGATTTTGTCATTCTTACCAAACCATCTCCAAGTTCTTTCCATTTATTGACTTTAGTTTTTATTCTATTTGTTTTCTGCAAAGTTAGCGATAAAATCGCTCTTAATGTAGTGATTGGGGTTAAAAAAAGAAAAAAGGCAAGCTGCCTACGGGCAACCTGCCTTGTTTTTATAATCATTATTACTATTCAGCCCTTTATGACTGCTTCTGAATGATTTTCATACCTTCAGAAACGGCCTGCATGTTCAGGGGGATGAGCTTGTGGTGACGCTCGGGCAAACTCTTATAGAGCGCCTTGTTAAGACCATCAGTGCTCACCACGGGACATACCTTGAGCAATCCGCCCAGTACTATCATGTTGAAAACCTTGGTGTTCTTCATCTCCGCAGCCTTGTCCATGGCATCAATGCGGTAGATTTGGATGTCATCGCGTACCGGGGGATTAGCAATGCCAAACCCATCGTAAATCAAGATACCTCCGGGCTTCACCTTGGGTAAGAACTTGTCGAGCGAAGGCTGATTGAGTACGATAGCCACATCATACTTGCTGAGAATGGGCGACGAGATACGCTCATCGCTCACGATTACGGTCACATTGGCCGTTCCGCCACGCTGCTCAGGGCCGTATGCCGGCATCCAGGTAATCTCCTTGTCTTCCATCAAGCCCGAATAGGCCAGAATCTTGCCCATTGACAAGACACCCTGGCCTCCGAAACCACTTATTATTATCTCTGTCTTCATAGTTATGTCCTCCTTAATTCGCTAAAGGTTTGTCGTGTCCTTCAGATCGCCCTTAGGATAGTTGGCAAACATATTCTCCTTCATCCATTCATTGGCTTTGACTGGCGAGAGTTTCCACCCGCTGTTGCAGGTAGACACTATCTCTACCAAAGATGAGCCCAGTCCCTTCATAGACGACTCGAAAGCCTTGCGGATAGCTGCCTTGGCCTTGCGGATTGACGCCACGCTCTCTACACTCTGACAGGTAACATAGCAGGTGCCTTTCAGATGAGAGGCCAGTTCAGCTATATTGAGCGGCCAGCCGTGTAACTGAGGGTCGCGACCGTAAGGACAGGTACTGGTCTTCTGCCCTATCAGTGTGGTAGGGGCCATCTGACCGCCCGTCATACCATAAATGGCGTTATTGATAAATATAAGAGGTATATTCTCGCCTCGGTTCAACGCATGGATGGTCTCGCAGGTACCTATACATGCCAAATCGCCATCGCCCTGGTACGTGAAGACCAGCCGGTCAGGCCACAGGCGCTTGATACCGGTAGCTACAGCGGGAGCGCGACCATGGGCAGCTTCCTGCCAGTCGATGTCGAGATAACGATAGGCAAACACGGCACAGCCCACAGGGCACACGCCGACAGCCTTGTCAGCCATTCCCATCTCCTCTATCACCTCGGCTACCAACTTGTGTACCACGCCGTGCGAGCAGCCCGGACAATAGTGCATGGTGGTATCGTTCATCAAGCCCGGCTTCTTGTACACCAAGTTCTCGGGGGCTATTATATCATTACTCATAGCATTTTCTCCTTTAAAGCGTTAACTATCTCCTCGGGGTCGGGAACCATACCACCGAGGCGACCGAAATGGGCCACCTTGGACTGGCCGTTGACAGCGAGGCGTACATCCTCTATCATCTGACCGGCATTGATTTCGGCCACCAGAAATCCCTTCTTTGTACGTGCGAGTTCGGCTATCTGCTTCTCGGGGAACGGCCACAGCGTGATGGGACGGAACAGACCCACCTTGATACCTTCCTCGCGAGCCAACTCGACAGCCTTTTCCGAGATACGGGCTATGCTGCCAAAGGCCACTATCACATAGTCGGCATCGTCCATCTGCTGCTCCTCATAGCGTACCTCGTTGGCCTTAATGTCGGCATATTTTTTCTGTAACTGCAGATTGCGCTGCTCCATCACTTCCGACTGCAGTTCCAACGAAGTCAGAATGTTGGGCGAACGGTCGATGGTACGGCCGATAGTTGCCCACGGGCACTCGCGCCTGATTTCCTCCTCAGTACGGCGAGGTTTCATGGGCGGAAGCACCACCTTCTCCATCATCTGACCGATGACTCCGTCAGACAGAATCATAGCCGGGTTGCGGTACTTGAAAGCCAGTTCAAAGGCCAAGTCCATGAAGTCGGCCATCTCCTGTACCGAGTTGGGCGCCAAGACTATCACGTAGTAGTCACCGTTACCTCCGCCACGCGTAGCCTGAAAGTAGTCGCTCTGGCTGGGCTGAATGGTGCCCAGGCCGGGGCCTCCGCGCTGCACGTTGACTATCACGCCAGGTATCTCGGCACCTGCCATATAACTGATGCCCTCCTGCATGAGCGACACGCCGGGCGATGACGAAGTGGTAAACACGCGCTTGCCCGCGCCAGCACCACCATATACCATATTAATAGAGGCCACCTCGCTCTCGGCCTGAAGTACCACCATGCCAGTGGTCTCCCAAGGCTTCAGAAGCGACAGCGTCTCGATAATCTCCGTCTGGGGAGTTATGGGATAACCGAAGAAACCGTCGGCACCGCACCGTATGGCGGCGTGGGCGATGGCCTCGTTACCCTTCATCAGTTTTACTTCCTGTTCAGCCATTGTTTAATCCTCCATCTTTTTCTTATAGACAGTTATACAACCATCAGGACAGACTATTCCACAACTTGCACACCCTATGCAGTCATCGGGGTGAATGGCCTCGACGTACGGATAGCCGTGTACGTTTACTTTTTTCCGAGCCAATGCAATAACGCTCTTCGGGCAAGCCACGATGCACAGCTGACATCCCTTGCACCGGTCTGTATTGACTACGATAGCACCTTTTATCTTGCTCATAGTAATAGTACTGATAATTTATGGATTGTAAGCATCCTTATTATAAAAGTTCAATATATCCTCCAGCATCTTCCGGGCTTCCCGGGCAGGTGAGTCGGGGTCTATGGCCGTCGCCTCCATATAGCAATTTATGGCGTGTTGCCAGTCGCCCTGACGCCGGTACTCGTTGCCCTGCTGGTAATACTCCTCTGCGGTCATTGATAAAATTCCTTCTTACCGGCCGAGAGGGTATTCTTCATCAGGGAGCAGATGGTCATAGGGCCTACGCCGCCTGGCACGGGCGTAATGTACGAACAGCGGGGAGCCACCTCGGCAAACTTCACATCGCCGTTAAGCCTGAAGCCACTTTTGCGTGTGGCATCGGGTACGCGAGTGGTTCCCACGTCTATGACGACGGCCCCCTCCTTGACCATGTCGGCCGTGACAAAATCGGGGCGGCCTATGGCGGCTATAATGATGTCGGCCGCGCGGCACTCGTCCTTCAGGTTCTTAGAGTGAGAGTGACATACCGTCACCGTGCAGTCGCCGTACTGCTTCTGAAGCATCAGCTGGGCCATGGGCTTACCCACGATATTGCTGCGACCCAGCACCACGCACTTTTTGCCCGACGTCTCAATGTGGTAATGGCGTAGCAGCGTGAGTATTCCTAACGGCGTGGCCGACACAAAGCACGGCAAGCCGATGGACATACGGCCCACGTTGATGGGGTGGAAACCGTCGACATCCTTGCGGTAGTCGATGGCCATGATAATCTTCTGCTCGTCAATATGCCTGGGCAGCGGCAGCTGGACAATGAAGCCGTCTACGTCGTCATCGCGGTTGAGCCTGTCTACACAGGCTAACAGTTCCTCCTCGGTTACCGTGTCTTCAAACCGTATTAACGTCGACTTAAATCCACATTGCTCACAAGCTATCACCTTGTTCTTTACATAAGTTTCAGAGCCACCATCATGGCCCACCAATACGGCTGCCAGGTGAGGCTGCTTGCCCCCTCTGGCCACTATATTGCTGACCTCGGCTGCTATTTCCTGCTTAATGGCAGCAGCCGTGGCCTTTCCGTCTATTAATTGATATTCCATAGTATTCTTATCTGTTTAGAGTTTGGGCATGCCAGGCATCCCGGCCATGCGACCCATCATTCCCTTCATGCCACCGCCGGTCACCAGCTTCATCATCTTACGAGTTTGGTCAAACTGCTTTATCAGCCGGTTTACCTCCTGTACCGTGGTGCCCGAGCCCTTGGCTATGCGCTGACGCCGGCTGCTGTTCAGCAGTCCCGGGTTATGCCGCTCATCTGGGGTCATACTGTATATGATAGCCTCGATGCCCTTAAAGGCATTGTCGTCTATGTCTATGTCACGGATAGCCTTGCCCACGCCCGGAATCATGCTGGCCAGGTCCTTCAGGTTACCCATTTTCTTAATCTGATGTATCTGATTAAGGAAGTCCTCGAAGTCAAACTGATTTTTCTGAATCTTCTTCTGCAGGCGCTTGGCCTCTTCCTCATCGTACTGCTGCTGGGCACGCTCTACCAGACTGACCACGTCGCCCATACCGAGTATTCGGTCGGCCATACGTTCGGGGTAGAACACGTCAATGGCTTCCATCTTCTCGCCCGTACCTATAAACATAATAGGCTTGGTTACTACGGTACGTATGCTGAGGGCCGCACCACCGCGCGTGTCGCCATCCAACTTAGTGAGAACCACTCCGTTAAAGTCCAGTCGGTCATTAAACTCTTTAGCCGTATTTACGGCATCCTGACCAGTCATGGAGTCTACCACAAAGAGAGTTTCGTCAGGATTGATGGCCTGCTTCAGACGCGAAATTTCATCCATCATCTCCTCATCGACAGCCAGACGTCCGGCCGTATCGACGATGACCACATCATTGCCCTTGGCCTTGGCTTCCTGGATGGCATGCTGGGCTATCTGAACCACATCCTTGTTGCCCTCCTCGGTATATACAGGTACGCCCACCTGTGCGGCCACCACCTTGAGCTGCTCTATGGCTGCCGGACGGTACACGTCGCAGGCCACTAACAGCGGTTTCTTGCCGTTTTGGGTCTTGAGACGGTTGGCGAGCTTACCGGTAAAGGTCGTTTTACCCGAACCCTGCAAGCCCGACATTAATATAATAGCCGGTTTGCCGGTAAGGCTCAGCTCCACGGCATCGCCACCCATCAGGGCAGCCAGCTCGTCGTGTACTATCTTAACCATCAGCTGACCAGGCTTTACGGCTGTAAGCACGTTCATACCCAGGGCTTTCTGCTTAACGGTATCGGTAAACTGCTTAGCCACCTTGTAGTTAACATCGGCATCAAGCAGCGCACGGCGCACGTCCTTGAGAGTTTCCGCTACATTGATTTCGGTGATTTTTCCCTCACCTTTTAATATTTTAAATGAGCGTTCTAATCTGTCACTTAAGTTTTCAAACATCGTTTTGTATAAATTATTTTATTGCAAATATACTTAAATAATAGTGGAAACGTCACCAAGGGTCTAATGATTTAAAAAATTTTAAAACTAACGCCCCCCATAGATGCGCACATAGTTATGCAGTGTGCAATAAACACGAATAATCGCCTAATCCTTGAGTGAAAAAGTTATCGTGGTAACCACCCTAACCTTTTTTATCCACGGCGTGTTGGCATCGCGGTTCTCTATGCTAAACTGGCCTTGGTCGGCACTCACAATCTTATTCAGCGTAGAGTGGCTGGTGGCAGCAAACTGGCTGGCAGTCTTCTCGGCGTTCTGTATGGCCTCTTCCATCATCTTGGGCTTCATCGATGTAAACGACACGTACTCATATACTATCGGGCTCTCGTACTCGTCGCCCACAATGGCTATCCCCTGGCGCAGCAACTCGCCCTGCTGATTGATAATGGAGCGCACCAGTCTCACATTGTGCGACGTTACGGTCATAATGGCCGTAATGTTGTACCGATAAGCCTTGTTAGTGGTAGAATACTGGTTGGCTGCCATGTCTACCACCTTCGAGGCGTTAATAGTCAGCTCATCGGCCTTTACCCCGTGCTTCAGCAGAAACGCCTTGATTTTGGCCTGCTTTACCTTGATATCGTCGTATAGTGTGGGCAGGTCGTTTCCCATCTCCTTAAACACAATGGGCCACGTAACCTTATCGGCCTCGACCTCCCTTTCGGCCAGTCCCTTGACCGTTACCTTTCGGTCCTTGTTGGCAAAGTCGTCTATACCCCACTTGATACACAGGCCAAGCAGCACGATGGCCACGGCTACCATGGCAGACTCATAGATGTAATTTTTCATAATGGTAGGTTTTTATATGATAATGGTACAAAAATAGCACATAAACTGATAGCTACCAAAAGATTGTGTTATTATTTTTCAGCGGAATTAGCAGCAGCATTATCCATTACTTGCACGAACAACATGTAATGCTTTGAAAAACAAGCGATAATCAACAATAACAAAACGGATATAATGCCGTCTGAAAAAACCACAAGAAAAGTGCGGCCAACCACTCCCCGATTGTCCCTAATACCAATGGTAACGCCACACAGTGGCCACCCTGAACCCTATAATACCTTATTTATAAATAGAGATAAGCCACGAAGAGCACAATGGCTGTGGCCACGACGCTCAGCACGGCAAAGAGCACTCTGCCTATCAGCTTACGGCGGCGTGCAGCGTTCAGTGTACGTCGCTTAAAGATTTCCGCATCGTCCAGATGTTCCTTATGGTGATGATGGTGATGGCTATTAAGGCCTCGATTGATATTGTTGTACATATAGATAGTCTCTTATGGTCTTGCAAAGATAGTACTTTAATAGGAAAAAAGCTAAACTTTTGGCTTTATTTTTGCGTTCGGGGGGGGTAAAATCTTACCTTTTGCTATATTATTGGCATACTCACAGGGACGCGAGAGGCTCTCGCGCTGTCTATCTGTACCCAGAACTACCACAGCTAGCCCTGCTACACCTTATTAATATATACGCGCGCGCGAGGAGTATGCCACCAGTTCCTATATGGTACCCTATAGTCACCCCATGGGAGCTTCGGGTGTTGCCTATTGGGACATCCACGCAACGCCTGAAGTGTCGTTGGCGATGAAAAAACCGACCTTTAGCTTTCTAAAGATGGCTCCCAACTCGCTAATGACGGCTCCCACGATTGAGAAGGTCAGTCGCCACGATTTCAAAAACGGTAGACGGAATTGCAGCAAGAAGATTGTTGGGGCGAGAAAGGGGCTATGTTGTTTTTATTTAGTAACTTTGCACACATGGGACGAGGCTCCGTGGCTGCTGGCGGCCACAAGCCACTACCCCATGGCTACAGACATTACTCACCAAACTATTAACAGCATACGAATATGAACTTTTCGACTACGCTCAATCCCCATCAGACCAACAAGTCACGGCAAATTAGGGATTTACTGTTCATCACCTTTGGTATATCGCTTTACGCCGTAGGTTTCACGGCCTTTGTGCTGCCCGAGCACGTGGTCATGGGCGGCGTGTCAGGTATCTCGGCCCTGCTCTTCTATGCCATCAAGGTGCCACCAGCCATCTCCATCTGGGTGCTCAACTTCATCCTGCTCATCATAGCCTTTCGCGCGCTGAACAAGCAGTTTACCATACGTACCATCGTGGGCGTAACCATCATGTCGGTACTCATAGGTACCATGCAGCCTTTCTTCGAGGCTCACCCCGTCATCACCATAGGCGAGGACAAGTTCATGCACGTGCTCATAGGGGGCATGCTCAGCGGCGCAGGGCTCGGGCTGGTGTTCAGCCATAACGGCTCGACCGGCGGAACCGACATTATCGTGGTATGGCTTAACAAGCACTTCAGGCTGAGCTTCGGCCGCGCCATGCAGTTTGTCGATATTACCATCATCAGCTCTTCGTACCTGCTGTTTCATAGCACGGAGATTATCATTTACGGCATAGCCTTCACGCTGATAGCCAGTATTACCTGCGACTACGTCATTAACGGTACCAGGCAGACCGTGCAGTTTCTCATCATATCCAAGCACTACCAGAAGATAGCCGATACCATCAACCACGACGTGAACCGCGGCGTAACGCTTATCCAGGGCACCGGATGGTACTCCAAGCAAGACGTGCAGATACTGGTGGTGCTGGCGCGAAAGTACGAGTCGCAAGACGTGTTCAACTATATCAAGGAGATAGACCCCGATGCGCTCATATCGCAGACCTTTTGCCACGGCGTGTTTGGCGAGGGGTTTGACAAGATTAAGTGATACGCCGCCCGGGGCTACAAACAACAGACTCCGCCCAGCCTGCCAGAGGCAAGTTGAGCGGAGTCAGTGTGTATAGTAGCAGCCCGGGCTGATGCGGGGTTAGCCTTGCTGCATCTGCCGGAGCAGGTCTTTCTGCCGGTCGCTGAGGTGGGTAGGCAGCTGCACGTCGTAAGTGATGATAAGGTCGCTGCGCTGACCGTTGCCCAGGTCGTGGCCCTTGCCACGCAGTCTTACCTTGGTACCATTCTGCGTCTCGGGTTTTACCTTGAGCTTGATGCGCGAGCCATCGCCCAGCTGTATCATCACCTCGCCGCCCAGCAGAGCCGTGTACATGTCTATGCCCACGCGGGCCTCCATGTCGGGCACCGGGCGCTGCCGCTGCGCGGTACGCCGTGTGCCGTGCATACCACCGCCAAAGAGATCCTGGAAGAAGCTGGAGAACCCACCGCCACCCGAGAAGCCGCTGAAGTCGAACCCCTCGAAAGGCGAGCCGCCGCCCTGGCCGCCCCAGCTGCCCTGGGCCTGTGCTCCGCCAAAATTGCCAGCCTCCTGCCAGTGCTCGCCGTACTGATCGTACTTCTGGCGCTTCTCGGGGTCGCTGATAACCTGGTAAGCCTCGTTCAGGGCTTGAAACTTAGCCTTGGCCTTGGGGTCATTAGGATGCAGGTCAGGGTGAAACTGCTTAACACGCTTACGGTAAGCAGCCTGAACCTCGCTCTGCGGTATATTCTTGTCTACTCCTAAAATCTTATAGTAATCTATAAATGCCATATCTGTTATTCCTCCTATTTCTTTTTACAAACTTTCCTACAAAAACCGTGCCTTACTCGTGATTATTTTGTACTTTTGTACAGAAATAGACAATTCCTGATTTTATGAAGCAAATCATCGCGGCAATAGTCTTGTCGCTGGGTTTCGGATTGACAGCGATGGGACAGACTAAGACAGTTACTCTGAAGATAGTTGAAACAAGTGACGTACACGGAAGTTTCTTTCCCTACGACTTCATCAGCCGCAAACCTGTGGCCGGCTCCATGGCCCGCGTAAGCAGTTACGTACGGCAGCTGCGGAGCGAGTATGGCGACCACGTCATACTGGTAGACAACGGCGATATACTGCAGGGACAGCCCACCTCTTATTATTATAACTACATAGTGCCTCAGGAGGAGAACATAGCAGCCTCGGTCATCAACTACATGGGCTACGATGCCCAGACTATGGGCAACCACGATGTGGAGACGGGCCATGCGGTGTACGATAAGTGGATACGCGAGGTGAAATGTCCCATGCTGGGTGCCAATATCATAGACACTAAGAGCGGCAAGCCTTACCTGAAGCCCTACACCATCGTCAGTCGCGGCGGGGTGCGCGTGGCCATCTTAGGCATGATAACCCCGGCCATCCCCAACTGGCTGCCCCACAACATCTGGAGCGGTCTGACGTTTACCGAGATGGTCTCTACCGCCCGCAAGTGGATGGCCTACATCCGCAAGCATGAGAAGCCCGACGTGGTGATAGGCTTGTTTCACAGCGGACGCGATGGGGGCATCAAGACAGCCACCTACGAGGAAGACGCATCCATCCGCGTGGCCCGCGAAGTACCTGGCTTCGATGCCGTGTTCTTCGGCCACGACCACACACCTTACTCGGGCGTGGTGACTAACAGCGAGGGGCGCGCCGTGGTATGCCTGGACCCGGCCAATGCGGCACGGCGCGTGGCCGAAGCCACCATTACCGTAACCCGGACTAAGGGCCATACCGACGTGGCAGCCACGGGCACCCTGGTAGATGTGCGCAACCTGGAGGTAGACCCCGACTACATGGCCCACTTCAAGGGCGTGTATGCCCAGGTCGACAGTTTTGTCAGCAAGAAGATTGGCACCTTCGCTCACGACATCTCCACGCGCGACTGCTACTTCGGTTCGAGCGCCTTCAACGACCTTGTGCTCAACCTGGAGCTACAGATAACAGGGGCCGACATAGCCTTTAACGCTCCCCTCATGTTCGATGCCAAGATAAACAAGGGCGATGTGTATGTAAGTGACATGTTTAAGCTCTACAAGTACGAGAACCTGCTCTACACCATGCGCCTTACAGGCGAGGAGATACGCGGGGCGCTCGAAATGAGCTACGACCTGTGGGTAAACACCATGAAATCGCCCCAAGACCACCTGCTCCTGCTCAACGAGTCGACGCAGAACGACCAGCAGCGACTGGGCTTCAAGAATTTCTCGTTCAACTTTGACAGTGCGGCGGGCATCGACTACGAGGTAGACGTAACCAAGCCCAACGGGCAGAAGGTGCGCATACTGCGCATGACCAACGGGCAGCCCTTCGAGCCCACCCGCTGGTACACGGTGGCCGTTAACAGCTACCGGGGCAACGGCGGCGGCGAGCTGCTCACACGTGGCGCCGGCATAGACCGCGACAGCTTAGAGAGCCGCATCGTGTGGCGCAGTGCCAAAGACCAGCGCTACTATCTTATGCGCGAGATAGAGAAGCAGGGCGTACTTGACCCTAAGCCCAATAACAACTGGCGCTTTGTCCCTGACAGCTACGTAGTCCCTGCTGCCAAGCGCGACTACGACCTCTTATTCCGTAAACGTAATGATGATGAAAAATAAGTATTGGTTCATATTCTATAACGACAGCCTGATGCTGGAGCGCCACCCCGATGGTACTTACGGCATACCCCTGGCCGCCGAGAGCCCTGTACAGATGCAGGAGTGGACCCACGTGCTCAACATCGCCCCCTTTGACGATGGTGCCGAGGTCAAGGCTTACTACATAGACCAGTCCATCGCCGATGCCGACGGACGCTACGAGATGTGCGGCCTGCGCAAGTCGTACTACAAGCTGCCGATGGAGTTCTACCTCAAAGCCGGCAAGTGCCACGAGCTGCTCTACTGGGACAAAAACACCCGCTACTGTGGCTGCTGCGGTTCGCCCATGGTCATGCACACCGACATCTCTAAGCGCTGCACTCAGTGTGGCAAAGAAGTGTGGCCCCAGTTGGCCACTGCCATCATCGTACTGATACACCGGGGCGACGAGGTGCTGCTGGTACACGCCAAAAACTTCAAGATCGATTTCTACGGACTGGTGGCTGGCTTTGTCGAGACCGGCGAGACGCTGGAGGAGGCCGTCTACCGCGAGGTGATGGAGGAGACCGGGCTGCGCATACGCAACCTCAGCTACTGGGCTTCGCAGCCCTGGCCCTACCCCTGCGGCCTTATGGTGGGTTTCTATGCTGAGTACGAGTCGGGCGAGCTCAAACTCCAGTTCTCTGAGCTCAGCAAGGGGGCCTGGTTCCGCTACGACCAGTTGCCCACTATCCCCGAGAGACTCTCCCTGGCCCGCCAGCTCATAGACAACTGGTTAAAAACCAAGCCGCACACCACAGGGCGCTAACCCTGACCACCTATAGTCAAACCCGAGACCACACGGCCTCTGTATATAAACCACACACAATGAAGGCTCTAATAGACAGAATTAAGAAAGACGGGAAGTGTTTTCCAGGAGGTATCTTGAAAGTAGACAAGTTTATCAACCATCAGATGGACCCTAACTTGATGAAGCAGATAGCGGTCGAGCTGATTAGGCGGTACGCCTCGACAGAGATAAACAAGATCATTACCATCGAGGCGTCGGGCATAGCGCCAGCCATTATGATGGGCTTTCTCCTCGACCTGCCCGTGGTGTTTGCCAAGAAGAAGAAACCAGCCACCATGGAGGGCTTGCTGTCAACCACGGTATTCTCGTTCACCAAGAAGCGCGAGTACAATGTCATTATCTCTGACGAGTACCTTACCCCCAAGGACAAGGTGCTGTTCATCGATGACTTCCTGGCCAACGGCAACGCTGCTAAGGGCATTATCGACCTGTGCCAGCAGGCTGGCTGCGAACTCGTGGGTATGGGCTTTATCATTGAGAAAGCCTTCCAGCACGGGCGCGATGTTATCGAGGCTGCCGGCATACGCTGCGAGAGTCTCGCCATCATCGAGTCGCTCGACAACTGCGAGATTAAGATACGCGAGTAAGCGACTCACGGTTCCCCTACATACAGCAATGGCTCTGCTGTCAACCACGTTGATGCAGAGCCATTGCTGTATATCACTTAATACGTTGATAGAGGTCGGATAGCGAGCTACGGGGCACTCCGCGCCTTACCAGCAGGTCCAGTTCCTCACGTGCCGACTTGAACCGCCGGAGCAGGATGTACAGCTCTATCCGGTTAAGCCGGTAGTCCATGTTGCCGTCATCACGGCGGATAGCCTCGCTGTAGTCGTAGGCCGCCAGCTCGTACATCTTGCGTTCTTTCTCCATACCCCCACGGGCCGCGTAAGCTATGGCGCTGTCAGGGTACTGGCTGATAAGCCGGTTTATCTGGTCGAGAGCCTGCGTGTAGCGGTTATCCTTCTGGTTGAGGAGTGCCAGGCCAAGCTGGGCCTCGAAGTTTCCGGGGATAATGGTCAACAGGTTCTCGTAGTCCAGCCTCGCGAAGCTGTAGCGGCTCATCCTCTCGTTGACGTAAGCCCTGTAGTAGAGTCCCGCCACATTCTTGGGCGACAGGGCGAGTACCTTGTCGTACGTATCCTTGGCATAGCTCCACTCGCCGAGCTCTACGTTCCACGCCGCCTTTTTCAGCAGCAGGTCCACGGAGTCTGGGTGAAAGGCCAAGTCCTGCATGGCAGCTTTCAGGCTGTCGCGCAGCGCGTTGCCCTTCTGCGCCACGGCCGGGGCGCTGGCCAGCAGCACCAGGGCCACCATCAGCACTCTTCGCGCAGCCCTTACGCCTGCTTGATATAGTTGACTATCCATTCACCGACTTCCTTAGTACCATATTGGCCGCCCTCAACCTGTATCTCGGGCGTACGTATATTGGCCTCCAGGCTTGCATTAACCGCCTGGCGGATAAGGGCACCCTCGTCCTTGAGGTCAAAGTACTCGAGCAGCATTGCTACAGACAGTATCTGAGCGATGGGGTTGGCCAGGTTCTGGCCCGCAGCCTGCGGCCAGCTACCATGGACGGGCTCGAAGACAGGAGTATGCTCGCCGGTAGAAGCAGAGGGCAACAGGCCCATTGAACCGCTGATGCAGCTGCCCTCATCGGTAAGTATATCACCAAAGGTATTTTCGGTAACCATGACATCAAAGAAGCGGGGGTCTGCTATCATGCGCATGGCGGCATTATCTACAAACATGTAATCGACCGTTACATCCGGATACTGTGGCTCCATCTCCTTGGCTATCTGTCGCCAGAGACGCGAAGAAGCCAGTACGTTGGCCTTGTCGACCACTGTGAGATGGTGGTGACGCTTGCGGGCATATTCGAAGCCCACTTTGAGGATGCGCTCTATCTCTGGACGGGTATAGATATTGGTATCGTAAGCCTTGTCGTTGTCCTGGTACTTCTCGCCGAAGTACATACCGCCGGTAAGCTCACGGATACATACGAAGTCGGCCCCTTTAATCAACTCCTCTTTGAGAGGAGACTTGTGGAGCAGGCAACTGAAAGTCTGCACGGGACGGATATTGGCATAGAGACCCAACTTCTTGCGCATGGCCAGCAGTCCCTGCTCAGGGCGAACCTTGGCCGTGGGGTCATTGTCGTACTTGGGGTCGCCCACGGCGGCAAAGAGCACAGCATCGGCATCCATACACGTCTTAAAGGTGGCTTCGGGGAACGGGTCGCCCACAGCGTCGATGGCGTGAGCCCCACACAGCGCCTCATGGTATTCTACCTGATGGCCAAACTTGGCGGCTATGGCATCCATGACCGCTACTCCCTGTTTCATGATTTCCGGACCGATTCCATCGCCGGCCAGGACTGCAATATTCATTTTCATACTACTCTATTCTATTATGTTTAACATTTTAATGGTTGCTTTGATGGCCGCCTCGGTCTGGTCGGCGTCCAGGCCCTTGGTCTTGAAGTCGCGGTCATCGCTATGCCACGTCACCACGGTCTGCACCAGGGCGTCGGTGCGGCCTCCGGGCGGAATGGTTACCGTATAGTTGGCCAGTATAGGGAACGTCCGGTTCAGTTTTTCACGGTAAATCTTGCGCATAGCCTTGACAAAGGCATCGTACTGACCATCGCCCGTACTGTCGGCCTCGTATTGCCGACCGTTAATCTCGACCTTGATACTGGCCAAGGGCTTCAGCCCATAGCTGGTGCATACCATATAGCTCAGCAACTTGACCTTGTCCTCCGCAACGCTATGCTTCAGCACATCGCTCACTATGTAGGGCAGGTCATCCTGGGTCACCAGCTCTTTCTTGTCGCCCAACTCAGTGATGCGACGGGTCACTATGCGCGTCTGTTCTGGCGTTAGCTCCAAGCCCAGTTCCTCCAGGTTCTTGGCGATATTCGCCTTACCGCTGTTCTTCCCCAACGCGTATTCCCGTTTCCGGCCAAAACGCTCCGGGGCAAGCTCATTACAGTACAGGTTGTTCTTATTATCACCGTCGGCGTGTACTCCGGCCACCTGGGTAAACACGTTTTCACCCACGATAGGCTGGTTAGAGGCGATGGCGATGCCACTATAGCCCTCGACCAGACGGCTCACCTCGTTGAGCTGACTCTCATTAATGTGGGTACGGGCGTGGAAATGGTCCTTCAGGATGGCCTGGACACTGGCAAGAGGAGCATTGCCGCAGCGCTCGCCCAGTCCGTTGACCGTAACGTGCAAGCCACGACAGCCGCAGAGAACCGCAGCCAACGAGTTGGACACAGCCAGGTCGTAGTCGTTGTGGGCATGAAAGTCGAAATGAGCATTAGGGAAGTGGCGCAGCATCTTGCGCATGTACTCCACGCACTGCAGAGGATTAAGGATGCCCAGGGTATCGGGCAGCATGTAACGGCGGATGGGGGTGTCACTCAGGCGGCTCATCAGTTGGTAAACGTACTGCGGGCTGTCCTTCATACCGTTGCTCCAGTCCTCTAAGTAGAGATTAACCTGCATGCCACGCCTGTCGGCATAGTCTACCACCCGCAGGATGTCATCGACGTGCTCCTGCAGAGGCTTGCCAAGCTGCTGCTCACAATGACGGCGCGAGCCCTTGGCCAACAGGTTGATGACCTTGCCGCCACAGTCGCTAATCCAGTCGACCGACTGGCAGCCATCGACAAACCCTAACACCTCTATGTGGTCCAGCAGTCCGCTGCGCTCGGCAAAGTTGCAAATCATCCTTACCGCGTCGCGCTCACCGTCTGACACCCGGGCCGAGGCCACCTCTACCCTATCTACCCTGACATCCATCAGCAGCTTGCGGGCTATCATCAGCTTCTCATGGGGAAGAAACGACACACCGCTGGTCTGCTCGCCATCACGCAGGGTGCTGTCCATAATCTCTATGGCAGGCGCTATGTGTCGGTAGGCGGTCAGCTGTTCTTTTTCTCCCATTGTTCTATCAGGTGCTGGTTCTGAACCAGGAAGTCGATGTCGTCCAGGCCCTCCATCAGACAATGTTTCTTGTAGCCGTTGATGTCAAAGTGCTCGCTCTCGCCGGTCTTCAGGTTGGTAATGGTCTGCCTGGGCAAATCAACCTTGACCTGGGTCTGGTGGTCGGTACTGATGCTGCCGAACAAGTGCTGCAGGAACTGCTCAGAGACCACCACGGGCAGCACAAAGTTGTTCAGTTCATTGTTCTTGTGTATATCGGCAAAGAACGAGCTTATCACTACCCTGAAGCCGTAGCCCGCTATGGCCCAGGCGGCATGCTCCCGACTGGAGCCAGAGCCAAAGTTCTTGCCGGCGACCAGTATGCAGCCCGAATACGACGAGTCGTTCAGCACGAAGTCCTTGACAGGGGTACCGTCCTTGTGGTAACGCCAGTCGCGGAAGAGGTTGTCGCCAAAGCCCTCCTTGTCAGTAGCCTTCAGGAAGCGGGCCGGTATAATCTGGTCGGTATCTACATTCTCCAGGGGGAGGGGTACGCATGTACTTATGATAGTATCAAATTTCTGTTTCATTGTGAAGATGTTAATAGTGGATTACAACGTACGTGGGTCGCTTATTACGCCAGTTACCGCAGCGGCTGCCGCTACCAGCGGCGATGCCAGTATGGTACGTGCCCCTGGTCCCTGACGACCCTCGAAGTTGCGGTTACTGGTCGACACGCAGTACTTACCGGCCGGAACCTTGTCATCGTTCATGGCCAGACAAGCCGAGCATCCCGGCTGACGGATAACAAAGCCCGCATCGGCCAGCACGCGGTCCAGGCCCTCGGCCCGTATCTGCCGGTCTACCGCCCAGGAGCCAGGTACCAGCCACGCGGTAATGCTGTCGGCCTTCTTCTTGCCCTTCACCAGGGCTGCGAAAGCCCTGAAGTCCTCTATACGCCCGTTGGTGCAGGCTCCTAAGAACACATAGTCTACCGGGTGACCTATCAACTTCTCTCCGGGCTTGAAGCCCATGTACTCGAGCGACTTCAGGTACGATGCCTTACCAGCCTCGTCTACCCCGGCCATGCTCTCCAGCGTGGGTATGGCCTCTGTGATACCAATGCCCATACCCGGGTTAGTTCCATACGTTATGCGAGGCTCTATGTCGGCCGCGTCAAAGGTCAGTTCCTTGTCAAACACGGCATCGTCGCCGCTCCTAAGGGTCTGCCAGTAAGCCACGGCCTTGTCCCAGTCGGCCCCAGTAGGCGCGTACTCCCTGCCCTTGATGTAGGCAAACGTAGTGGCATCTGGGGCGACAAAGCCGCCACGCGCGCCCATCTCAATGGACAGGTTACAGAGCGTAAGGCGGCCCTCCATAGACATACTGCGTACCACGTCGCCCGCATACTCTACAAAGTAGCCCGTGGCGCCCGACGTGGTAATCTGGGCCATCAGGTATAGGGCCACATCCTTGGCCGTTACGCCCGGGCCCAGCGTCCCGTTGATGCTAATGCGCATCGACTTGGGTTTCTGCTGCAATATACACTGCGAGGCCATCACCATTTCGACCTCGCTGGTACCGATGCCGAAAGCCACGGCACCCATGGCACCATGGGTAGAGGTGTGCGAGTCGCCACAGACAATGGTCATGCCCGGCAAGGACAGTCCCTTCTCCGGGCCCACCACGTGTATGATGCCATTGTCCGCAGTGTTCATCTTAAACTCGGTCAGCCCAAACTCGGCGCAGTTCTTGTCGAGCGTATCTACCTGCTTGCGGCCCACGGGGTCGGCTATGGGCTTGTCCTGGTCGTGCGTGGGAATGTTGTGGTCGGGCATACAGAATATCTGCCCTGGTCTGAAGCACCGCAGCCCACGTGCCCGCATGCCTGCGAACGCCTGCGGCGAGGTTACTTCGTGACAATAAAGTCGGTCAATGTATAACTGAGTGGGACCATCGTTAACTACTTGAACCGTATGCTTGTCCCAGATTTTGTCGAAGAGTGTGTTCATTTTCTAAACTTATTTATACAATCTATGTAAGCCTCTACCGAGGCCGTAACTATATCCGTATTGGCGCCAAAGCCATAATATACGTTTCCATCGTACTCCACCTGCATGTGAACTTTACCCACGTCGTCAGAGCCCTTGCTGATGGCTTGTATAGTGAACTCCTTGAGCGTCATCTGCTTGGTTATTATCTTCTTGAGAGCCTTGATGGCAGCGTCAACAGGGCCATTGCCCGACGAGGCGTCCTCGAACTTCTGCCCGCTGATGTCCAGCCCTATGCTGGCCACGCTCTTTACACCCTTGCCGGTGGTTACCTGTAGGTAGTCGAGCTTCACGGCGTGGTTCTCTGAGCGGTCGGCACCGGCCAAAACCAGCACGTCGGCGTCGCTTATCTCCTTCTTCTTGTCGGCCAGCTTCAGGAACTCCTTGTAGATGCTGTCCAGCTTAGCCTCGTCAGACACGTCGACACCATTGACATGCAGCCTGTACTTCAGGGCGGCTCGGCCCGAACGGGCGGTAAGCACGATAGAGTTGTCCTCCAGTCCCACGTCCGTGGGGTTCATTATCTCATAGGTCTGAACATTCTTCAGCACGCCATCCTGGTGAATACCGCTCGAATGGGCAAACGCGTTGCGGCCCACGATGGCCTTGTTGGGCTGCACGGGCATGTTCATCAGGCTGGAGACCATGCGCGACGTGGGATATATCTTCGTGGTGTTGATATTGGTATCTATGTCCAGGTGCTTGTGGCACTTCAGTATCATGGCTATCTCCTCAAGCGACGTGTTGCCGGCCCGCTCGCCTATGCCGTTGATGGTTACCTCTACCTGGCGGGCTCCGCTCAGCACGCCGCTCAGCGTGTTGGCCGTGGCCATGCCCAGGTCGTTATGGCAGTGGGTAGATATGACCGCCTGGTCTATATTGGCGACATTATCCTTCAGATACTTAATCTTGGCGGCATACTCCGTGGGCAGACAGTAGCCCGTGGTGTCGGGGATGTTTACCACCGTGGCACCCGCCTTGATGACGGCTTCTATCACGCGGGCCAGGTACTCGTTGTCGGTACGTCCGGCATCCTCAGCGTAGAACTCTACATCCTCCACGTAGCGCTTGGCGTACTTCACGGCGGCCACGGCGCGCTCTATTATCTGTTCGCGGGTCGAGTTAAACTTATATTTGATATGCGAGTCGCTGGTTCCTATACCCGTATGGATGCGCTTGTGCTTGGCATACTTCAACGACTCGGCTGCCACGTCTATGTCCTTCTCCACGGCACGGGTCAGGGCGCAGATGGTGGGCCACGTTACGGCCTTGCTGATTTCTATGACCGAATTGAAGTCGCCCGGCGACGAGATGGGGAAGCCCGCCTCTATCACATCGACGCCCAACTGCTCTAATTGTTTTGCTACCTGAATTTTCTCTACCGTATTCAACTGGCAGCCCGGTACCTGCTCGCCGTCCCTGAGCGTCGTGTCGAATATAAAAAGCCTTTCACTCATATTTTTCTATACCTTATATTATAAACAAAAAGCCTTTCGCACTTGTGGAAGTGGAAAGGCTTAGTATTATCCTCAATTCATCTGAACATACTGACATGCCTAACACTTCCAACTACGCCGTGCAGTCGAATCTTTAGGATAATGCCGTTCAGTATGTTACCAGTTACAATCATCATTGCTATCATTTGGTTAATGCAAAGTTATAAAGAAATCGCCAATCAAGCAAACAAAACATTACTTTTTTCTTCCAAAAACTTACATTTACCCATTTTTAGCGCCGTTATTGTTATTTTTTGGTTTTCGGCCATCACCATGACGTGGGCTACTATCACCGTGATGCTGGCTGCCACCGCGTCAGAACGGTACCTGGTCGCTCTGTGGCGGCAGCGGGTCGGCATAGGGGTCGTTCATGCGACTGCTGATAAACTCGCCGCCATTGGCATCGACGGGAGGTGCCGGCGAGTCTTCGGGATCCTGGAAACGGGTGTACTCGCCCTTGAAGGTGAGGAGCACGTCGCCCGTGGCGCCCTTACGGTGCTTGGCAATGATAATCTGAGCCATGCCGTGGAGGTCGTGACCCTGTTCGTCCTGGAAGATGCGGTAGTACTCGGGACGGTGGACGAACATAACCATGTCGGCGTCCTGTTCGATGGCACCAGACTCACGGAGGTCGCTCAGCTGAGGGCGTTTGCCCTCCAGGCCCTCACGGCCCTCAACACCACGGTTGAGCTGCGACAGCGCCAAGATAGGTATATCCAGTTCCTTAGCCAGTCCCTTGAGCGACTGCGATATCTTGGACACCTCTTCCTGTCGGCTTCCAAAGTTCATACCGGTAGCATTCATCAGCTGCAGATAGTCTATCATAATAATCTTGACCCCTTTCTCGCGCACCAGACGGCGGGCCTTGGTACGGAGCTCAAAGATAGACAGGCCGGGGGTGTCGTCTATGTACAGGGGGGCACCCTGCAGGTTGGTAATGTTCTTATCCAGCCGCTCCCACTCGTCCTTGGACAGCTGTCCGTTAAGCATCTTGTTGCCCGGGATGGAACATACGTTAGAGATGAGCCGGTTTACCAACTGCACGTTGTTCATTTCGAGCGAGAAGAAAGCTATCGGCACATTGTGGTCCACGGCTATGTTCTTGGCCAGCGACAGGGCAAACGAGGTTTTACCCATGGCGGGTCGCCCGGCTATGATTACCAAGTCAGAAGCCTGCCATCCGCTGGTTTTCTCATCCAGTTTACGGTAGCCGGTGGGCACACCCGTCAGGCCGCCGCTGTTAGCCGATGCCTTTTGCAGGATGCTGATAGCCTGGTTGATAACAGGGTCCACCTGGACGTAGTCTTTCTTCATGTTGTGCTGTGAGAGCTCGAACAGGTTGCCCTCAGCCTCCTGCATGAGTTCGTTAACGTCGATGGATTCATCAAAAGCCTTGGTCTCAATGACGCTCGCGTACGAGATGAGCTGGCGGGCAAGGAACTTCTGAGCCAAGATACGGGCGTGGTACTCAATGTGGGCCGACGAGGCCACGTTGTGGCTCAGCTCGAGCACGTACATAGGGCCGCCCACATCGTCCAGGGTACCCTCGCGCTTGAGCTCCTCTATCACCGTCGATATGTCTACGGGGTGCTCGTCCATGTTGAGCGTCTGGATGGCCTGATACAGTTTCTGGTTGCGTGGCTCGTAGAACGTCTGAGGCTTCAGAAACTCTGAGACGACCGAGAAGGCATCCTTATCTATCATCAGCGCGCCCAGCACCAGCTTCTCTATGTCCAGCGCCTGGGGCTGCAGGTGTCCATACGATGTATCTATAGGCGCCGAAGACGATTTGCGCCGTGTAGTGTTACTTCTTTCTGCCATAAAAGTTATTGTCTGTTATACTAACGTGTCTCATAGGTTCCGCCCAGTGGCGGTACGACCACTGCTGTTGTCCACTGGGACTTACGCAAGGGCGCACAAGGCGAGCGCAATCGAACTTGTTCGAATTGCTGAGCCGCAGCCGACCTTATGCAAAGGGCGTGCAAGGCGAGCACAATCGAACTTGTTCGAATTGCTGAGCCGCAGCCGACCTTATGCAAAGGGCGTGCAAGGCGAGCGCAATCGAACTTGTTCGAATTGCTGAGCCGCAGCCGACCTTATGCAAAGGTAGTGCAAAGTGAGGTAAATACAAAATAAAATATTATATTTATTTGGGCACCCACCGCAGCCCGCTCCCCAAGTGCCCCGACCACGATCTGGCTATCCACGGCAGCCATGGCGACAGGAGAGGCTGTCGCGAAAATCGCGGAGACCGTCATTAGCGAGCTGGGAGCCATCTTTAGAAATCTAAAGGTCGGTCTTTTCATTTCCCGCGATAGTTATTGGTGCACAGAAAGCCAACACCAGCACTCTGCCAGCGCTTTTTACTTTTTTACTCTTTTACTTTTTACCTTTCAAAATTACCTTTTTACCTTTAATAAACTCTCCCTATACCTTATTATATATACGCGCGCGCGACAGGAGATATTTTCGGCCCATTTATGATAATTTGCGGGAGAATAAATGTAACTTTGCATAAGGCAGGCGATACTGCCCTGCCTGCAACTATACGATATACAAGAATGAAAATACTTGCCAATATACTCTGGCTCATCCTGGGCGGACTGCATATAGTCATGATGTACTTTTTAGGTAGCCTGCTGTTAGCCATTACCATTGTGGGACTGCCCGCAGCCAAGCAGACGCTGAAATTGGGGCTTCTGTGCCTCTGGCCGTTTGGCTCCACCATCACACAGATCCACGTTCCCACTGGGTGCATGCGTATTCCGCTCAATATAATATGGCTTATCCTTGGCGGAATAGCCATCTGTGCCCTGCATGTCATCTACGGAGTGCTACTGGCCGTCACCATCATCGGACTGCCTTTCGCCCTGCAACACTTCAAGATGGCGGGGCTGGCCCTGTCGCCCTTTGGCAAGAGTGTGACCCTCAATGTATAGCACCCCATTATCAACCGAACGACAACTCTTAACATATAGCCTTATGGAAACATTTGATAACGCCATAAACGACGACCGCCTGGTACTGGTAGACTTCTACGCCACCTGGTGCCAGCCCTGCCAGATGCAGCACCCTGTACTTGCCGAACTCAAAGCACAACTGGGCAACCGGCTGCGCATCCTCAAAATCAATATAGACCAGCATACCGATACCGCGGAGCGGTTCCAGGTACGTTCGGTACCCACACTGATGCTGTTCAGGCAAGGGCAGCAGCTCTGGCGGCAGTCGGGCTATCTGTCATTGCCCGATTTACGAGCAACCTTAGACCCTTTTCTGGCACAGCAGTAACGATTGAACGATATGCGGAAACCATCTGTACGCCAATTATCTCTATTTGACGATGAGGAAGAGGCCGACAGCACGCCCACCCCTATCTACGACCACACCGCGCTGTTCGAGCGCTTAGCCCAGTCGGCCTTTCGCAGCCGCTTTCACCTCTCAGCAGCCGACCGAGCCTACATCCAGTCGCGCGGACTGACCATCATCCGCCAGCATGCCGCCACCTTTGTGGCCCAGCGGCTGGCCCCGGCCATCATAGCCAACGACGGACGGCAGACACCCATGCGTGGGCATCCCGTCTTCGTGGCCCAGCACGCCACCGGCTGCTGCTGCCGTGGCTGTCTGTACCGCTGGCACCATATAGCACCCGGCCACACGCTTACCCAGGCCGAACAGCAGTATGCCGTAAGCGTACTGATGGCCTGGATAGAACGCCAACTACAACGCAACTCTCAATGAACATTACAGACATACTACACACCACCCAGCTGCCAGCCGCCGACATAGCCGAGGCGGTCAACGAGGCGCTGAGCAACCATACCCAAGTGGTCGTAACGGCTCCACCAGGAGCCGGAAAATCGACCCTGTTGCCCCTGACCATCCTGAACGCTCTCAAGGAGGGCGGACGGGTGCTGATGTTGGAGCCCCGCCGGCTGGCAGCCCGCCAGATAGCCGAGCGCATGGCCACCCTGTTAGCCGAGCCTGTGGGCCAGACCGTGGGGTACCGCGTGCGGTTTGACACGCGGGTCTCGGCAGCCACTCGGATAGAGGTGCTTACCGAGGGCATACTCACCCGTATGCTGGTGGCCGACGCCACCCTCGACGGGGTAAGCGTGGTTATCTTCGACGAGTTTCACGAGCGCAGCATCAACACCGACTTGGCACTGGCGCTAACCCGTGCGGCTCAGCAGATTATACGCCCCGACCTGCGCATCGTCATTATGTCGGCCACCATCGACACTACTACCCTCTGCCACACCCTACAGGCACCGCTCATCAGTTGCCAGGGCCGTATGTACGATGTACAGACCAACTATGCCGACCACGACACCGACCCGCGCGACATGGCGCAGGCTGTAGCGGCCACCGTGGCCCGTGCCCACCGTCAGCACGAGGGCGACATCCTGGCTTTTCTGCCTGGGCAAGCCGAGATAAACCTGTGCACGCAGCTACTGGCCGACACACTGGCACCGACAGAGGTGTATCCACTATACGGGCAACTGTCGCCCGAACTGCAGCGGCGCGCCATAGCACCCTCGCCTCCCGGCCGATGCAAGGTGGTGTTAGCCACGCCTATCGCCGAGACCTCTATCACCATCGAGGGAGTACGCATCGTAGTCGACTCGGGCCTGTGCAGGGCCTTGGTGTTCGACCCACGTACCGGCCTGTCGCACCTGGCCACCACCCGTATCAGCCTGGACATGGCCACACAGCGGGCCGGACGTGCGGGGCGTGTAGCCGCCGGCGTGTGCTACCGGATGTGGGCCAAGGCTTCGGAGCACCTGATGGCGGCTCAGCGCAAGCCCGAGATTGAGGAAGCCGACCTGGCTCCCATGGTGCTGGATGTAGCCGCCTTTGGCGAGTCGCAGGTATCGGCGCTGCCCTGGATAACCCCGCCACCCACGGGCAATGTGGCCCGTGCCCAGCAGTTGCTCAGGCTGTTAGGGGCCATAGACACCCAGGGCACCATTACCCCTCAGGGACGGGCCATGGCTGCCCTACCCTGCCACCCGCGTATCGCCCGCATGATAATGAGTGGTGCCACGGCTCAGCTGAAGGCGTTGGCCTGCGACATAGCGGCACTGCTCGAAGAGAAAGACCCCATGGGCGACGAGGCGGGTACCGACCTGCCTCTGCGCATAAGTGTCATGCGGGGCAAGCGGGCCCGCAATCTGACGGGACGGTGGGTGCGCATCGGACAGATAGCCCATGAGTACCGGCGCATGGTCCATGTGGCCGAGGACAACACGGCCGTAGACCCACAGGAGGTGGGCCTGTTAGTGGCCTATGCCTATCCGGAGCGCATAGCCATGGCTACCGACGGGATAGGTACCTACCGACTGGCGGGAGGGCAGACGGTGCGGATAGACCAGACAGACAGTATGTCGGCCCACCCCTGGCTGGCTATAGCGTCGCTCCATACGGGGCCGGGCGACGGCCGGGTGTTCTTAGCAGCACCCTTGGTGCCTGACAAACTGATGGGCACCGCGCTGGTTACGGAGCGCAGCAACCTGTCGTGGAACAGCAAGCAAAACGGAGTGGTGGCCCGGCGCGAGTGGCGTATCGGCCAACTGCTGATAGACAGCAAGCCGCTAACCAATGTAGACTCGCAGGAGGTTATCCGCGTGGTGTGCGAGGCTGTTAAGCACGAGGGGCTCAGCCTGCTGGACTGGAACGACCGCGTGAGCCAGCTCCAGCGCCGGGTAGCAGCCGTTTCGGCCTGGCATCCGGAGTTAGCCATACCCTGCCTGACCACCGAGCATCTGCTGGCCACGGCCGACAGCTGGCTACCGTTCTATCTGGAGCAAGGCGGACGCCTGCTCTGTACCCTCAGCGACCTAAAGCGCATCAGCCTCAGCGAAGTGCTGTGGGCCCTGATACCCTACGAGCAGCAGCAAGACATCGACCGGCTGGCCCCCAGCCACATCCAGGTGCCCACGGGTAGCCAGATACGGGTAGACTACCGTCGGGGCGCCGAGGCTCCTGTGCTGAGCGTGCGCCTGCAGGAGTGTTTCGGGCTGGAACGTACTCCCTGTGTCGACAATGGCCGTCGGCCTGTGCTCATGGAACTGCTCTCGCCCGGCTTTAAGCCTGTACAGATGACCCAGGACCTGCAGAGCTTCTGGCAGAACACTTATTTTGAGGTGCGCAAGGAACTCCGCCGACGCTACCCTAAGCACTACTGGCCTGACAACCCCTTGGAGGCACAGGCTGTACGTGGGGTAAGGCGCACGCAGCCCAAAGGCAACCGTCAATAGCCATCGGGCGGGAGAAGCAGGTCAATGGATTATTTTTTCGGAGCTTTCAGCAGCTGATTATTAGTATTTTTTGTAAATTTGCACATTATGATTAGAAAGATTAGGTTAACACTGGCCGTCATATTCTTCAGCCTTATCACGCTGCTGTTCCTCGACTTTACCGGAACGGTACACGCCTGGTTAGGATGGATGGCCAAGGTACAGTTTCTGCCGGCCGTACTGGCGCTCCATGTGGGCGTGGTGATTGGCCTGCTGGTTCTCACACTCCTGTTTGGCCGCATCTACTGTTCGGTGATATGCCCCTTGGGTGTCATGCAGGACATCATATCCTGGCTAAGCGGTCTGCGCAACAAGCGGCGTAAGCGGCTGCGCTTCTCCTATTCGCCCGCACGATCGTGGCTGCGGTACACCATGTTAGTG
Organism: uncultured Prevotella sp.; assembly: GCA_934204655.1. Classification (GTDB taxonomy): domain Bacteria; phylum Bacteroidota; class Bacteroidia; order Bacteroidales; family Bacteroidaceae; genus Prevotella. The sequence continues at coordinate 73,660 of CAKPZJ010000009.1, forward strand.
GTGTTCGTCATCCTGTTAGTGGCAGGCGTGGGCTCGCTCTTCACGCTGCTGGCGCCGTACAGCGCGTACGGCCGCATAGCTCAGAATGTACTGCAGCCCATCTACCTGATGGTCAACAACGGGCTGGCCTATATCGCTACGCGGGTAGACAGCTACGCGTTCTACGAGCGCGACGTGTGGGTGCGCTCGGTGGGTACCTTGGCGGTAGCCGTGGCCACATTATTAATAATAGGTGTACTGGCGTGGCGCAACGGGCGTACCTACTGTAACACTATATGCCCTGTGGGCACCGTGCTGGGCTTTGTAGCCCGCTTTGCCTGGTTACGGGTGCGTATCGATGAGCATCGGTGTGTAAGCTGTGGGCTCTGCGCCAAGAGCTGCAAGGCTGCCTGTATAGATGCCAAGAACCACCACATAGACTACTCGCGCTGCGTGACCTGTGGCGACTGCCTGGGACACTGCCACAAGGGTGCCCTGCAATATGGGCGACCGGTTAAGCCTGTGGCAGCGACCATGGCTAACACGACAGAGACGGCCTCCAGCACTCCCGGAGCCACTGCCACACAGGCTGAGATAGACACCTCGCGCCGCTCGTTCCTCTTGGCGGCAGCCGTGGCCACCACGACCGCTGCCATGGCGCAGGAAAAGAAGAAGATAGACGGTGGCCTGGCAGCCGTAGAGCAGAAGGAGGCTCCCCACCGTCAGACTCCCATCACCCCGCCGGGGTCGCTGTCGGCACAGCACATGGCGCAGCACTGCACGGCATGCCAGCTGTGCGTGGCCGAGTGTCCTAACGATGTACTGCGGCCATCGACCCAGTTACAGACATTCATGCAGCCCACCCTGTCGTACGAGCGGGGCTACTGCCGACCAGAGTGCCATCGCTGTAGCGAGGTCTGCCCGACGGGTGCCATCAAACCCATCAAGGCCGAGGACAAGTCGGCCATACAGATAGGCCACGCGGTATGGACCAAGAAGAACTGTATCGTATTTACGGATGGCGTGGCGTGTGGCAACTGTGCCCGCCACTGTCCGTCGGGGGCCATTATGATGGTGCCGACCGACCCCAAGGACGACAACAGCCCCAAGTTTCCGGCTGTCAACCTGTCGCGCTGCATTGGCTGCGGTGCCTGCGAGAATGTCTGCCCTGCCCAGCCGTTCAGCGCTATACACGTTGAGGGCCATGAGGTACACAAGTATATTTAGACTACTACTATAAAGTTGTATTCACGATGAAGAAAGAACTAAATAGACGTCAGTTTATCCAGTCGTTGGGCGCGGGCGCCGTGGTAGCCACGGGGCTGCTCGCCGCGTGCAAGGGTAAGCGCGACGAAGCTACTGCCAGCGGCACCTATCAGGACCCGCCGATTGGCAAGATGACCTACAGGGTTAACCCCAATACCCATGACCGCGTATCGATACTGGGCTACGGCATGATGAGACTTCCGGTGAAAGACGGAGGTACGGGGCGCGAGAACCCGGACGCCGAGATAGACCAGGAGATGGTGAACCGACAGATAGACTATGCCCTGGAGCATGGGGTAAACTACTTTGACACATCGCCAGCCTACTGCCAGGGCAAGTCGGAGGCTGCCACGGGCATAGCGCTGCACAGGCACAACCGCAAGGACTACCTGGTGGCCACCAAGCTGTCCAACTTTGCTCCGGAGACATGGAGCACACAGGCATCTAAGGCCATGTTTGAAAATTCGCTCAAGGAATTGCAGGTCAGCTACGTCGACTATCTGCTGCTTCACGCCATCGGCATGGGCGATGACGGTATGGGCGAGTTCTACAGCCGTTATATTGACAATGGGATACTCGACTGGCTGGTCGAACAGAAGAAGCGCGGGCGCATACGTAACCTGGGCTTCTCGTACCATGGCGACATCAAGGTCTTTGACCTGGCCCTCAAGTGGCACGACGAAGGCCGCTACCACTGGGACTTCGTACAGATAGAGCTCAACTATCTGGACTGGAACTACGCTAATGAGATAAACGACCGCAATACCGATGCCGTGTATCTCTACAGCGAACTGCACAAGCGCGGCATCCCCGCCGTCATCATGGAGCCTCTCTTAGGTGGCCGCCTGGCCAATGTGCCCGATAACATCGTCGCCAAGATGAAAGCCCGTGAACCCGAGAAGAGCGTAGCAAGCTGGGCCTTCCGCTTCGCTGGCTCCCCCAGCGGTGTACTATGCGTGCTGAGCGGTATGAGCTACATGGAGAATCTCAAAGAGAACCTGTGTACTTACTCGCCACTCCAGCCGCTCACCAAAGAGGAAGACCAGTTCCTTATGGACATCGCCAAGGATATCTACAACCTGAACACCATTCCCTGTAATGAGTGCAACTACTGTATGCCATGTCCCTACGGACTTAATATCCCTGCCATATTTGCCCATTACAACCGGTGTATCAAGGAGAGTAATCTGCCCAACAAGGGCGAGCAGGATCCAGACTACCGCAGGGCTCGCCGTGCTTTCCTGATAGGCTACGACCGACGTGTCCCTAAGCTGCGCCAGGCCAGCCATTGTGTCCAGTGTGGCGAGTGCGTCACCCACTGTCCCCAACGCATCCAGATACCTGACGAACTGGCTAAGATAGATGCCTTTGTTGAGGAACTGAAGTTGAGTAGTGACACTTACTAACACCGGGGATATGGAGACAGCACAACTCATAGACACGCTGATAGCAGGGGGCCACTCGTTGGTGGTAGGGAATACTTCTGGCAAGGTGGCCACCCTGTTGGCCGACAACCGGATAGCCACTGGTGTATGGGCGTTCGACGGACGGGGCGTAAGCGACCTGTTGCGGCTTACCGATACGGCTCCGGCCCTACTGCAAGGAGCCACCATAGCCGACAAGGTCGTGGGCAAGGCCGCCGCGGCTCTGCTGATACAGGCTGGGGTACACGCGGTATGGGCCGGAACCATAAGCCAGTCGGCCCTGACGCTCTTTGCCCAGTCGGCAACCGCTACTGCGGATGGGGCGACCACCCCGGTATCGATAACGTATGCCACGGTGGTAGACCACATTATGAACCGCGACCTAACAGACTGGTGCCCCATGGAGCGGGCCTGCTATGAGTCGCCCACGGTGGCTGACAGCATCGCCAAGATACGTGCCAAACTGGCCGAAATGAGAGGAAACAAATAATAGATACACATCAACCATCATAAAAATAATCGTTATGACACAGCAAACCATCAATCTATATCAGTATGGCTACAAGGAAGCTAAAACCTACATCACGGCAGCTCTCTTTGTGGTGGGCAATATCCTGCTGCCCCAGTTGGCACACACCGTACACATGGGTGGCATGATATGGTTACCCATTTACTTCTTCACGCTCATCGGGGCTTATAAATATGGCTGGCGCGTAGGACTGCTCACGGCCGTGGCCTCGCCCGTGATAAACCACCTGTTGTTCGGCATGCCTCCTGTGGCCATGCTGCCGGCCATCCTTACCAAATCGGTACTCTTGGCGCTGGCTGGAGGTTATGCGGCTAAGCGATACCAAACCGTTAACATAGCCACGTTAGCCAGTGTAGTGCTGTTCTATCAGTTGGTGGGCTCGGTGGCCGAATGGGGCTACACAGGCAGTATGGCGGCAGCCCTCCAGGACATACGCATCGGTCTGCCAGGTATGGCCCTGCAGATAGTGGGCGGTTATCTGGTTATCAGATACCTGCTGCGTAAGTAGGCCGACCACTCCCCCACCGTCCATCCATGGTGATGGGCCATCATACAGTGAGCCCCGGAAACATAGACTTGCTTCCGGGGCTCACCTTATTTATATATATAACCGTCAGAACTTACTCGGTCATGGCCTTCAGCTTTTTGAGCAGGGCAAACATGACCACGGCACTTATCAGGCACAGCGCTATAAGTATGCCCCAATTGTACATCAGCGGGATGCGGTTCCACAGCATCGAGGGGATGGAGCTCAGATAATTACCGATGGCCGTGGCTACAAACCAACCGCCCATCATAAGTCCCTTGTACTTGGGGGGAGCCACCTTAGATACAAATGAGATGCCCATAGGCGACAGCAGCAGTTCGGCCAGCGTCAGGGTAAAGTAGGTAGATATAAGCCAGCCCGGCGAGAGGATACTCTGTGTCTTATCGCCCAAGTCCATCGGCGAGATGAGGTTCGTAGAGGCTAAGGTGATAACTCCGAAGCCCAAGGCAGCTACCAGCATACCCCAGGCGATACGGGTGGGCGCGCTCACTTCCTTACCCTTGTTAGCCAAGGCACCAAAGAACACCATACTAAACGGCGTGAGTGCCACCACGAAGAACGGGTTAAACTGCTGGAAGTCTGATGGCTGCGCATAGGTGGGATTGGCCATCGTAGCGTAAAGCGCGTAGGCACCAGAGAGCAGCAGCACGGTTACCACGCCGCAGATGGCACGGCTCTTGATATGCTTAGACTGGAAAGTGGCAAATCCGGTATATACCGCGATGGCTATGAGCGCCAAACTGAATATGTTGAAGCTAATACGCATGGGGCCCGACACGGTAAGGTCGGTGTACTTCTTAGCAAAGAACGTCAGGGCGGAGCCATTCTGATGGAAAGCCATCCAGAAGAATATCACCACGGCAAAAACGAGCAGCAGGGCTACGATGCGGTCCTTGGTCTGCTTCGGGGTGAGCTGCTCTACCTGAACCGCCTGCTCCTTGGCTTGCTTGGCAGTGATGTCGGCATGCTTAAACCAGCTTCGGCAGGCAAAATAGATAACGGCCGAGATGATAAGCGACACACAGGCCACACCGAAACACAGACCATAAGCGCCGTAGAGAGCTGACAGGTAGTCGGGATTGGTGCAGGCAGCATCGTACTGGAAGCCAAACTGAGCCAGGTAGAGGTTGGTAATCCACTTAGCCATAGACGGGGCAAACATGGCGCCTATGTTGATGGCCATATAGAACAGGCTGAAGGCTGCATCGCGGCGCGCGGCATACTTGGGGCTGTCATACAGATTGCCCACGAGCACCTGCAGGTTGCCCTTGAACAGGCCCGTACCCAGCGAGACGCAGGCCAGACCTGCAAACATGGACACCTTGCCTACCACATCGGGACTGGTAGGTATGGCGAGGCCCAGATAACCTAAGAACATGGTGGCGAAACCGATAGTGACACACTTGCCATAACCAATCTTATCGGCCAGCATACCGCCAAAAAGCGGGGCAAAATAAACTACTGCCAGGAAAATGGCATACACCTGTCCCGCCTGCGACTCAGTCCATCCGAACTTAGCCTGCATGAACAGCGTAAAGATGGCAAGCATGGTATAATAACCAAAACGCTCACCTGTGTTGGCCAGAGCCAACGCATAAAGACCTTTGGGTTGTCCTTCAAACATAATTACTTATTTTTTGGTTTTAGTGATGTCAAATAGATAAGCCGCCTTAATCACGATGTTTCCAAAGTTGGAGCTGCCGAAAAAATCTCGCTTCGAGTCGCCGTAAATGTTACCCAGCCCATAGTAGTAGCGGGCTTCTACCAAGATGTGGCCGGCTTTGGGAATACTATACTCGGCTCCCAGACCTACGGCGATACCGTAGTCAAACTTATTCTGAACCGCCATGGTGTCCTGAGCCACCACGGTAGACACGCGGTCGTCAGTATTGCGGTCAGCGAGGTTGAAATTGGTCTTGGTAGACTCACTCATGTACACTCCGAACTGCGGCCCAAGGTTTACGAAGAAGTTAAGACCCTTGTGCTCACGGCCCCAGGCTAAATGGGCCATGACAGGCACCTGGATATAGTTAATCGTACGGCTGTAGTCTTCGGGCAGCCCAGTCACCTTGTTTATCACGGGCTGATTGGAGCGGTCCAGTATTTTCTCCTTCCATCCCAATGAGGCATAGTTGACCTCTGCGTAGACCGAGGCGATGGTTTTAAAATATTTCTCGCAGACATAGCGCATAGCCAAGCCACCCGTTATGCCTCCATGTTGGCCTTGCTGAACCTTGGGGCTAAAACTTACGCTGCTCATCACGTATCCCCCATTTACGCCCACCGACAAGTCGTTGCGGTACTCGCCTATCTGTGCCTGTAGAGCTGTCTGCCACATGGCCATAAGGGCTATTAGTATTAGTAGTCGTCTCATTAGTAAGTTACGGAGTCAATAGTCTGATTGGACTTATAGTGTATTAACTGGAATATCTCGTTCTGCAGACCGCCCCCGGCTATCTGCTTAAAGTGCAAGGGCGACTGCAAGGGGGCCGTGACCGCCTCGGCACGCGAACCTGTAAACCCTGCGCCATACCGATGCAGTCCCTGGAGGAAAAACAGGGCGTGGTCGTAGCCCACCAGTACAAACCGCGGAAGCGATGGCTGTGGCTCAGTACGGAACCACCGCCGATAAGCAGCCTCTACTTGCTGCGTGGCCGACGAGAGCGGATTGTAATAGAAAGTTGACGGTATATACGTGTCAAACTTGTAGTAGTTAGCCAAATTGTACTTAGTGTACATGAGCCACTCAGTATAACCAAAGAGCGAGATGCTTACTCCAGGCTGCGAAGTCTTGAGACTGTTGAGCTTGGCGAAAGCTATATTCAGCTCGGGAGAACGACCGCTGTTGAGCACCACCACATTAGGTTCCTTGCGACTGAAAGCCTTAGCGAACATGTCCTCAGAAGAACGCAGGTTGGTAATGCTGTACTTGACGCCCTTAGCATCCAGCTGCTTGCGCAGGCCAAAGGTGAAAAGGCCCTTACGGCTGGTGGTGTCGTTGCAGTCAATAAAGATGGGGTGATGATGGGGAAAACGCTCCAAGAAAGCATGGATGGCTTTCTGGTTAAGTTGGTCGGCCGACTGATAGACCTGGAACACCTGGGAATTGTGAGCCACCTCGTCGCCATTAATAGAAAAAGGTATAACCATACGGATACCGTACGTCTTGCAAAAGTTGGCGAGCGGCTTGACCTGACGGGTGTAGAGCGGACCAAATATAATGTCGCAACGTTCAGCGCTGCTGTCCAGGAGCACCTGTCGGATGTCGGCGTCGGCCGCTACGTTCCACGCATGGATGTCAACAGAGATATTCTGCTTCTTCAATACATCTGTAGCCAGCAGCATACCGCGGTAATACTCCACCATCCGCTGTCCATCGCCATCCTGTAGATGCAGCGGAAGCATCACGCCCACCCTGATGGCCCTGTTGCGTATGTCAGCGTCTTTCCTCTTGGCCGGCTCCTTAGCCGTGGCCTGCGGGGCAGCCGTCTGCACACTGGCATTAGGAGCCACCACATTAGGGATGTATATCATGTCGCCCTTCTTCAGCTGATACCCATCAGCCTTCATGGTCGGGTTGGCATCCATAAGCTGCTGTAAGGTGATGCCGTATTTCCTGGCAATACCAAAAATGGTATCCTTCTTCTTAGCCTTGTACACGTCTTTCCAGTTGGCCGTCTGGGCTGTGGCCGTGATGCCTGCCAGCACCAACACAAATAGCAAAAAGTATCGCAAGATGGTCTTTGTCATTTACATTATGTTCTTTCTACTTGCAAAGATAGTGCAAACCGAAGACAGAGCAAAGTAAAAGACGAAGTTTTTTACACTTTGCAGGGCCAAAAGGTATCTCGCTGACCCCAACGAGAACCGCAGGCAGTACAGATTGTATCAGAAAAGGTCGATAGACCCATCAGAAGTACAGCCCTGCCCATCAGGCTAATAGTCCTGACGGCAACGGCTCGCCCAGCAGCCACTGCTGAAAGTCCAACAGCCCCTCTGACTACCACAAAGATAACCATTAGCCTGCTATTTATAAAAAAAAGTACAGCTCCACAGGGCTAACTCTAAACTTTTTGTTAACTTTGCATAATCGTAGCCTATCATCCGTACACCCACGGGTATCAGGGCTACTGGAGTGTTATTAATTTGCGAAGTTATCCATTATGAAGATAGCATTAGTCCGACTTCTCACCCTCTTAGTGGGAGCCTTGGCCACATCGGTGGCATGGGCGCAGACACCCACTATATCTCCCACAGTAACTTTTACAGACGCCGAAGGCAATGAGAGTACCGATACGCAGTTTTCCGGGTCGGCCCCCGTTACGGCCGCGTTCCGCCTCAACTCTGCCAACTATCAGGGGTGGACACCTCATTACGAATGGCGCTTTTATAAGGAAGGCCAGGAAGACAACCCTTATCTGGTGCGTTACGAAGAGGACACCGAGTACACTTTTAACGAGTCTGGGGTCAATTATGTGGTGTGCTACACAACTTTTGTCCAAGGCACCGACACCGTAGCTTATCAGCAGGATTACTGGCGCGACATGCGCTTCGCTGTAACTATCTACGAGAGCAAGCTCGAGTTCCCCAACGCTTTTTCCCCTAATGGCGACGGCATTAATGACATTTACCGTGCCAAGCCTGGCTATCAGAGCATCATAGAATTCAAGGCCACGATATTTAACCGTTGGGGCCAGAAGCTTTATGAGTGGTCCGACCCCGCTGGAGGATGGGACGGCACCTACCGGGGCAAGGATGTCAAGGTGGGCACTTACTACTGTCTGGTCAAGGCGCGTGGCGCCGATGGCCGCAAATTCAATATAAAGAAAGATGTGAACCTGATGCGCGACTATACAGAGACGCAGAACCCGTAGGGATAACAACGGGCATCACAGGGACTAACAGAAATAACATGAAAAAGGAAGATGAAGAGATAAAGGTATGGGGCGCACGCGTACATAACCTGAAGAACGTAGACGTTACCATACCCCGCAACTCGCTTACCGTAATTACTGGCCTATCGGGCTCGGGCAAGTCGTCGCTGGCCTTTGACACCATCTACGCAGAGGGCCAGAGACGCTATATAGAAACCTTTTCGGCCTACGCACGTAACTTTCTGGGCAATATAGAACGTCCGGATGTTGATAAGATAACCGGCCTGAGTCCCGTTATCAGCATAGAGCAGAAAACCACCAACAAGAACCCCCGCTCTACCGTGGGCACCACTACCGAGATATACGACTACCTGCGACTGCTGTACGCCAGGGCCGGAACAGCCTATAGTTACCTGTCGGGAGAAAAGATGGTGAAATACACAGAGGAAAAGGTGCTCGCCATGATACTCGACCATTACGTAGAGCACCGCATCTACATCCTGGCGCCCCTGGTAAGGCAGCGCAAGGGCCACTACCGCGAGCTGTTTGAAAGCATGCGCCGCAAGGGGTACCTCTATATCCGCGTAGACGGCGAGATTAAGGAGATAGTGAGGGGCATGAAGGTAGACAGGTACAAGAACCACAACATAGAGGTGGTGATAGACAAGCTCAAGGTACAGAACAAGGATGACGAGCGACTCAAGAAGAGTGTACAGGTGGCCATGCGCCAGGGCGATGGTACCCTGATGGTGTTAGACGACCAGGACGGCACGATACGCAACTTCTCCAAGCGGCTGATGGACCCTGCCACGGGTCTATCGTACGGCGACCCGGCGCCAAACATATTCTCCTTTAACTCGCCAGAGGGCGCCTGCCCTCACTGTAAGGGCCTGGGCGTGGTCGACGAGATAGATATACGCAAGGTGATACCCGATGACAAGCTAAGTATCCACGCGGGAGCCATAGCGCCCCTTGGCAAGTACAAGAACCAGATGATTTTCTGGCAGATAGCCGCCATCCTGCAAAAATACGACTGCACGCTGAAGACACCCGTCAAGGATGTGCCCCAGGAAGCCATCGAGGAGATACTATACGGTACCATGGAGAACCTGCGCATATCCAAGGAGCTGGTACACACATCGAGCGACTACTTCGTTACGTTCGATGGCATCATCAAGTACCTCAAGGACATCATGGAGAGCGACGACACGTCGGCCGGGCAGAAGTGGGCCGAGCAGTTCATGGCCACGGCGGTGTGCCCAGAGTGCAAGGGCATGCGGCTGAAGCGCGAGGCACTGGCATACAGGGTCTGGGACAAGAATATCACGGAAGTGGCTAACCTGGACTTGGCTGAACTGGCTGAGTGGCTGGCTCACGTAGAGGAGCACATGGACGCCAACCAGCAGAAGATAGCCGAGGAGATAGTCAAGGAACTTCGCACCCGTGTGCGGTTCCTCTTGGAAGTGGGCCTGGACTACCTGTCGCTCAATAGGCAGTCGGCCACGCTGTCGGGAGGCGAGAGCCAGCGTATCAGGCTGGCCACCCAGATAGGCACGCAGTTAGTTAACGTGCTATACATCCTGGATGAGCCCAGCATAGGATTGCACCAGCGCGACAACCAGCGTCTCATCAACTCGCTCAAGGAACTGCGTGACCTGGGTAACACCGTTATCGTGGTCGAACACGACGAGGACATGATGCGCGCTGCCGACTGGATAGTAGACATAGGCCCCAAGGCGGGCCGCAAGGGTGGCGAGGTGGTCTTCCAGGGCACCCCGGCCGACATGCTTAACCACCACACGGTTACGGCTAACTATCTGAACGGTGTCCAGAAGATAGCCATTCCCCAAGTGCGTCGCGAGGGCAACGGCAAGAAGATTACGCTACACGGATGCAGTGGCAACAACCTGAAAGGCATCGACGTAGACTTTCCGCTGGGCCGCCTCATCGTTGTAACAGGCGTCAGCGGTTCGGGCAAGAGTACCCTCATCAACGAGACGCTGCAGCCCATCCTGGCCCACCACTTCTACCGGGCCCTCAAGAAGCCCATGCCCTACACCGGTATCGACGGCATAGACAACATAGACAAGGTGGTAACCGTAGACCAAAGCCCCATAGGCCGCACCCCCCGCAGCAATCCGGCTACTTACACGGGCGTATTCTCTGACATACGCGCGCTGTTTGTAGGACTGCCCGAGGCCAAGATAAGGGGTTACAAGCCCGGCCGGTTCTCCTTCAACGTCAAAGGAGGCCGCTGCGAGGCATGCGGAGGCAATGGCTACAAGACCATAGAGATGAATTTTCTGCCCGATGTCATGGTTCCCTGCGAGGTTTGCCACGGCAAGCGCTACAATAGGGAAACATTAGAAGTGCGATACAAGGGCAAATCGATAGCCGATGTACTGGATATGACCATCGGGCAGGCGGTAGAGTTCTTCGAGAACGTTCCCTCCATCCTGCCCAAGATTAAGACGCTGCAGGAGGTGGGCCTGGACTACATCAAGTTGGGCCAGTCGAGCACCACGCTGTCTGGCGGCGAGAGCCAGAGGGTCAAGCTGGCCACCGAACTGGCCAAGCGTGACACGGGAAAGACCCTGTACATACTGGACGAGCCCACCACGGGTCTGCACTTCGAGGATATACGCATCCTGATGGACGTGCTCCAAAAGCTGGTAGACAAGGGCAATACCGTCATCATTATAGAGCACAACCTGGACGTGATTAAGCTGGCCGACTACATCATAGACATAGGCCCCGAGGGCGGACGCAACGGCGGACAGGTGCTGGCCACCGGTACTCCCGAACAGGTGGCTCAGAGCAAGCAGGGCTACACCCCTAAGTACTTACGCGAGGTGCTGACCCGAGGCTGACGGCACTACCATGACTAACAGAGCAACCCGATGAAAGGACATAACAAACATACGGAACCCCTGCGCCGACGGCCGTCGGCCCTGCTGTCCGTGGCACCGCTGGCCGTGCTGGTCATACTGCTTACCATTACCATACGCGCCTTTGGCAGCGACTCGCTCAGTGGGGCCAGCCAGGTCACGCTGCTCTGCGTTTCGGCTTTCTGTGTACTCGTGGGCATGGCATACCTGCACATTCCATGGGCCACCTTTGAAAAGAACATCACCAAGAACGTGGCCAGCGTGGCCAGTGCCCTCATCATACTGCTCTTCATAGGCGCGCTGAGTGGCGCGTGGATGCTCAGTGGCGTGGTGCCCACCCTGATATATTACGGGCTACAGATTATACATCCCGACGTGTTCCTGGCCTCTACCTGCATCATCTGTGCGCTGGTCAGCATTATGACGGGCAGCTCATGGACCACCATAGCCACCATAGGCATAGCGCTTATGGGCATAGGGCGGGCCCAGGGCTTCGCAGACGGATGGATAGCCGGCGCCATCATATCGGGAGCCTATTTCGGCGACAAGATTTCGCCCCTGTCTGATACCACCGTGCTGGCCTCGGGCGCCATTGGGGTGCCCCTGTTCAAGCATATACGCTACATGCTCATTACCACCATCCCCTCGATACTGCTGGCCATAGCGGTGTTTGCCGTGGCCGGACTGGTAAGCCAGACCGACAGCGCACAGCGCATAGGTGTGTTCTCCGAGGCCCTGCGCGAGCGATTTGTCATCACTCCGTGGCTGCTTCTGGTGCCCCTGCTTACCGGGGTGCTCATAGCCCGACGCACCCCGCCGGCCATTACGCTGTTCCTGTCTACCCTGATGGCGGTAGTGGCGGGCTGTATATGGCAGCAGGGGGTACTGCACGAGGTAGACGCATCGCTCTTCAAGGCCGTGATGAAAGCTGTGTACGGCAGTACGACACTGCCATCGGACAATGCCATGCTGGCCGAGCTGATTTCGACCCGCGGCATGGCCGGCATGATGGGTACTATATGGCTCATCATCTGCGCCATGTGCTTTGGCGGCACCATGTCGGCCGGAGGTTTTGTGGGCGGCATAACGCGGCTGTTTATCCATCTGATACGTGGCCGCAAGTCGCTGGTAGGGGCCACCGCCGCCACGGGGGTTATGATGAATATAGCCGTGGCCGACCAGTACCTCTGTATTCTGCTTACGGGCAACATGTTCAAGGACATCTACGACAAGGAGGGCTACGAGCGACGGCTGCTGAGCCGCACCACGGAAGACAGCGTAACGGTTACCTCGGTGCTGGTGCCCTGGAACACCTGCGGCATGACCCAGAGCACGGTACTTGGCGTGTCCACGTTTACCTATCTGCCCTACTGTCTGTTTAACATTATCTCGCCCCTGATGAGTGTACTTATCGCGGTGCTCAACTACAAGATAGTACGCCGGCCGGCAGTGGCCGATGCCCCCGAGGCTTAACCTACCCCACCCCTAATCATCCCTACGCCCCCATCAACCATCACGGGCTCCATCCAGAGGTTATGAATGTACATCCGAAAATCGGGGACACACATCCGGAGCCTCTAAATGTACATCCTAAAGTTTAGAACACACGACAGGGACTGCACCAGCATAGGTACAGTCCCCGTCGCGTCAATGATGGTCGGTGATGGACTATTTCTGAGTTATCACCTCGGCTATGGCCTTAGCCATTTCGCCAGCGCCCTTGGCCGTGGGATGTACGCCATCGCGCTGCATGAGATCCTTCTGGTTCAGCCGCTCGCGCATGTCTATCAGCCCGCACTTATTCTTCTTAGCTACCTTGCGGATGATGGGCATGATGCCTTTCTCGATAACCTCGTTATTAATACTATTGTCGCGCTTAACCGCATTGGTGGCCACCAGCGGATAGGCCAGGTATATCTTGGGGCGCGCAGGCAGCGCCTTCAGGCTATCTATCATCAGCTGCAAGTCGTGAGCAAACTCGCTGCCGTACTTCCAGTTGATGGCTTTAGAGTCATTGGTTCCCAGTTTGATAATGGCTATATTGGGATTGAAGTCGAGCGCCTCGCGCCACGCCTGTTCGGCCATGTAGGGCATATTGCCCTTGTTGAGCAGTGTACGGGCACTCACGCCATAGTTGCGCACGTTGTACCCATTGCCAAGCAGGGCCTGGAGCTGCGCGGGATAGCCCCGCTGTTCGGGCAAGTCTATGCCTGCACCGTCAGTGATACTGTTGCCGATACAGGCCACACGCACGGCATCGCGGCGAGGGGCTGGCAGCTGCCCCAACCATGAGTTGATGTTGGTAAGCATCTCGTCGTGATACTTAAAGGAGGTTCTGAAACCGAAGCCGTGGCCTCCAGAGGGATAAATGTACATGGCGCAACGGTTGCCCTTGCTCCGCATGGCGGTATAGTAAGCCACAGCGTTGGTAACGGGGGGCACCACATCGTCATCGTTGGTAAGGAGCAGCAGCGTGGGCGGCGTGATGTGACGGGCCACATGCAGCTGGTTGCTATACTCAGCTACAAGCTGAGCATCGTGCCACTCGCGACCTAACAAGTTCTTCGCTGAACCAGCGTGACCCATCCGCTCGTCCATGGAGATGACCGGGTAGAATAGGATGGCAAAGTTGGGACGGTGGGCAAAGTCTGCGTGGGTGCAGACGGTAGACGCTAAGTGTCCGCCAGCCGACGAGCCCATGATGCCCACGTCATAGGGGTTGACGTTCCAGGCTTGGGCCGAGTCGCGCACCATCTTCATGGCGTTCATGGCATCGCTGATGGGCAGCGAGCGGTCACCGTGAGGCATGCGGTAATTGAGTACGAAGCTGGCGATGCCCTGCTTGCAGAAATACTCGCCCCAGTCGGTTCCCTCGTGCTGCATGGCAACTATCCAGTAGGCTCCGCCGGGACAAATCACGATGGCACGACCGGTAGCCTTATCGGTCGAAGGGAGAAAACAGGTCAGCGTGGCCTTGCCGTCGGCACTTACGGGAATGACAAACTGCCGGCCGGCTGCCTGAGCCATCGCCGACAGGGCTAAAAGGATTAAGGTAAATACCAAAGACTTTCTTTTCATCTTGTTACGTATGTTATAATTTGGTTTATCGTTAGTATTATTATCTTATGAGTATCAGTAGGTATTGTAATGGCAGCATATCATATTGCCATCTATGGCTATGCGTTCTGCCAACAGGGTTCAGCAGGCCTTGATGGCTATGCGCCGCCACAAGGCAGCAGGCAGCAGTCGCCAGAAGAATACGAGCAGGCGGTAGCGCCAGTCTACCACCACTACATGTCGGCCACGGCGTAAGGCAGCCACTATCTGGCGGGCCACATAAGGAGCTGCCATCTGTAGGGGGAAGTGCGACCCCTGGATAAGGGCCGTATGGACAAATCCAGGACGGATGTCGGTAAAACGGATGGGAAGCGCGCGGGTATGGGCCAGCTGTTCGAGCGCCTGGATGTAGACATTCTGAAACGCCTTGGAGGCGCTATACGACGGGGCTGGGCCCAGCCCCTTGACACCAGCTATCGAGGAGATGACGGCGATGTGCCCGCCACCATGGGCTGCCATATAGCGAAAAGCCGCGCCAACCATGCGTGAAAAGCCCATGACATTGGTGTCTAAGGTAGACAGCTCGGTGGTAGCGTCGAGGGCCATGTTCTGCCGGCCTATGCCCGCGGCGTGGAAGTAGAGGTCTACCCCACCCATACTGTCAGCCAGCTGCTCCAGGGCCTGTACGGCTGTGGGGCTGCACACATCGCAGGACTGTACCCATACGGCCGACGGATGCTCGCTGCGTACGGCCTCTAACAGGGAGGTACGCCTGGCCATCAGTCCCACGGCCCAGCCATCGGCCACCAGGCACCGGGCCACCTCCAAGCCTATTCCGGACGAAGCACCGACTATGATTGCTTTTTTCATCAGAGCAAAATTAATAAAAATAGATGTACCAACGGAGAAAAAGTAAGGATAATTTGTTTTTTCAAGCTATTTCCACTATTTTTGCACTACCATTCACATATATAATAAGGTATAATAGACACAGACAGATGAACAGCTTTATCAAACAGGCCCTGGCCACGGTAGTAGGCATCCTCTTTTTCATTATCATAACAGGAGCCTTAGGCGCCATGAGCCTGGTAGGCATGGTGGCATCGAGCCAGGCCACCAAGAATGTGGACGACAACTCGGTACTGGTACTCAACCTGTCGGGCGCGATGGACGAGCGCACACAGGGTAACCTGCTCAGCATGCTGGGAGGCAGCACGACCGACAACCCAGGACTGGAGAACACGCTCCAGGCCATCAAGAAGGCCCGTACCAATGACCACATCAAGGGTATCTATATCGAGGCGGGGCTGTTCAGCAGCGATTTTGCCTCGATGCAGGAACTGCGCAAGGCGCTGGTAGACTTCCGGAAGAGCGGTAAGTGGATAGTGGCTTATGCCGATACCTACACCCAGGGCACCTACTACATCGCCTCGGCTGCCAACAAGGTGTATCTGAACCCACAGGGCCAGGTAGACTGGCACGGAATAGCCTCGGAGCCCATATTTGTCAAGGACCTGCTGGCCAAGTTTGGCGTACGCATGCAGGTAGTCAAGGTGGGCAAGTACAAGAGCGCCACCGAGATGTTTACCGAGGACCACATGAGCGAGGCTAACCGTGAGCAGGTTCAGGCCTACATTAACGGGCTTTGGCAGAATGTGTGCCAGGGTGTGGCCGAAAGCCGCCACATCAGCGTGGCTCAGCTCAATGCCTATGCCGACAGCCTGATGACCTTTGACGACCAGCGCTCGCTGATAAGGCGACGGATAGTAGACGGTCTGCTGTACACCGACCAGGTTAAGGGCGAGGTAAAGAAGTTGCTCAAGCTGGATGCCGACGAGCCCATCAGTCAGGTAAGCGTGGCCGACATGGCTAATGTGAAAGACGACCAGACCGATGGCGACGAGATAGCCGTGTACTATGCCTATGGCGACATAGTGACCACGCCGCTTGAAGCCACGGGCGGGCTGTTGGGCAACAGCCACTACATCGTGGCCACCGAGGTGTGCAAGGACTTGGCCAGTCTGGCCGACGACGATGACGTTAAGGCCGTGGTGATACGCATCAACTCGGGCGGAGGTTCGGCCTACGCCTCAGAGCAGATATGGCATCAGATAGAGATGCTCAAGAAGAAAAAGCCGGTAGTGGTGTCGATGGGCGGCATAGCTGCCTCGGGCGGCTACTACATGAGCTGTAACGCCAACTGGATAGTGGCTCAGCCCACTACTCTAACGGGCAGCATAGGTATCTTCGGGGTAATACCAGACAGGAGCCAGCTGCTCACCCAGAAGTTGGGTATCAAGTTTGATGAGGTAAAGACCAACCGCAACGCCACCTTTGGCACCAGCTCGCGTCCTATGAACGCAGAGGAGCTGGCTTACTTAGGGGCCTACATCAACCGTGGGTACTCGCTCTTCCGCCAGCGTGTGGCCGACGGACGCCATCTGTCGGTGGCTCAGGTAGAGGCCGTGGCCCAAGGGCATGTATTCCTGGGACAGGATGCCATCAAACTGAAACTGGTAGACGAGTTGGGCGGCATAGACCAGGCCGTGGCCCGTGCGGCCAAGCTGGCTAAGGTAGACGAATACTACACCTACAGCTATCCGGGTGAGCCGGGGCTGTGGGACAGCATGATGGGCACAATGCAGAGCGGCAACTATCTGGACGAACAGATGCGCGCCACCTTAGGCATGTACTACGAGCCCTTCAAACTGCTGCGTAGCCTGAACCAGATAGATGCCATACAGGCACGTGTACCATTCTTTATGAACCTGAGATAACAAGATGCGCACCGAGGGTGACTTCATCAAAATTAATGAGTGGCTGCTGCCACTCAGCTGGCTGTACGGGTTGGGCGTAAAGTTGCGCAATCTGCTGTTCGACACGGGCATACTGAAATCCAAATCGTACTCTACGCCAGTCATCTCCGTCGGTAACATCACCGTGGGGGGATCGGGTAAGACACCACATGTAGAGTATCTCATCCGGCTGCTGCAGAACTACACCCAGGTGGCTGTGCTGTCGCGTGGATACAAGCGCAAGACGCGCGGCTACCGTCTGGCCGATGCCCGCTCTACCATGAGCGAGATAGGCGATGAGCCCTTCCAGATGAAACACAAGTTCCCCCAGGCTTATGTGGCTGTCGACGCCAAGCGCACACGTGGCATAGAGCACCTGATAGGCGACCGGGCTACCAGCGATGTGGGAGCCATTCTGCTGGACGATGCCTTTCAGCACCGCTACGTCAAACCGGGGGTCAATATACTGCTGGTAGACTACCATAGGCTCATCATGTACGATAAGCTGTTGCCTGCCGGACGGTTACGCGAGCCCGCCTCGGGTAAGAGCAGGGCCGATATAGTGATAGTGACAAAGTGCCCGAAAGACCTGAAGCCAATGGAGTTCAGGGTGCTTACCAAGGCTATGGCCCTCTATCCCTTTCAGGAACTATACTTTACCACCATCGTGTACGACAGGCTTCAAGGAATGTTCACGGGTCACACCATGGAGCTAACCGAACTGGCTGACAAGCGGGTACTACTGCTTACGGGTATTGCTTCGCCTAAGCAGATAATGACCGACATCGCCCCGCTGTGTACTGGCATCGTCCCCATTACCTATGGCGACCACCATGCCTTTACCCAGGCTGATATAACGCGCATCAACGAACTATATGCCAGCACAGAGGGCAACAGGATAATTCTGACGACCGAGAAAGATGCTACACGGCTCATGGAACGCGACGGACTGAGTCCAGAGGCCAAGGAGCATATCTACACGCTGCCTATCCACGTGACTTTCATGCAGGGACAGGGCGATAAGTTCAACCATAAAGTACTCAGCTATATACGCAAGAACTCCCGAAGCTACAAGCAGGTTAAAACCAAGGGCGAGCACAAGCCCAAAGGAAATAAGCAGGGGGCTGCAAAGCCCCGCACCATCAGCTTCAAGGATAATATATGAAATGATAAAGAAACCGTAAACCACTATGACAGATATTTCTAAACTGGGCGAGTTCGGACTGATAAACCGGATAACCAAGGACATCAAGCCCACAAACTCATCGACCGTTTATGGCGTAGGCGACGACTGCGCCGTACTACACTATACCGACCACGAGGTACTCACCACGACCGATATGCTCATGGAGGGCGTTCACTTCGACCTCACCTATATTACTATGGAGCAACTGGGCTACAAGTCGGCCATGGTCAACATCAGCGATGTGTTTGCCATGAACGGCACCCCCCAGCAGTTGCTTATCAGCCTGGCCATCGACAAGCGTTTCGACGTAGAGAGCATCGAGGAGTTTTACAGCGGTGTGCGCCGTGCCTGCGATAAGTGGCAGGTCGACATCGTCGGTGGCGACACCACCTCCTCGCGTACCGGACTGGCCATCAGCATTACCTGTATCGGTCAGGCCAAGACTTCCGACATCGTATATCGCAACGGGGCACACGAGACTGACATCATCTGCGTGAGTGGCGACTTGGGTGCGGCCTACATGGGGCTCCAACTGCTCGAACGCGAGAAAAACATCTACTATGAGCAGTACGACGCGCTGACCCGCAAGGTCAAGCGGGCCAAAGACAGTGGCGACAGCGAGGCACTGAAGGCGTTGGAAAGCGACCTCGCGGCGCTGCGCGACTTCCAGCCAGACTTCGGAGGAAAGGAATATCTCATAGACCGACAGCTCAAGCCCGAGGCACGGGGCGATATCATAGCTCAGCTGCGTCAGGCCAACGTACACCCTACTGCCATGATGGATATCTCGGACGGACTGAGTAGCGAACTGCTGCACATCTGCAAACAGAGCCACTGCGGTTGCCGTGTGTACGAGAACAAGATACCAATAGACTATCAGACAGCGGTAATGGCTGAGGAACTCAACATGAACGTTACTACCTGTGCCATGAACGGGGGCGAGGACTATGAACTACTCTTCACCGTACCCATAGGCGACCATGAGAAGATAAGCGCCATGGACGGAGTAAAGCAGATAGGCTACATTACCCGCGAAGATCTGGGCACAATGCTGGTAACCCGCGATGGCAACGAGTTCGACATTACAGCTCAGGGGTGGAACCCGCTTAAACAATAATTCACATTTGGCGCCTCCGGAACCATCTCTGTGCGCTCAAAGGTTAACGAATATTAAACGACAAAACTTTCTTACTGCTTTTCGCTTGTGTTTCGGGAAAAAGTCGTACCTTTGCAACCGCAAACAAGAAACAATGTTGGTGCCATAGCTCAGTTGGTAGAGCAAAGGACTGAAAATCCTTGTGTCCCCGGTTCGATTCCTGGTGGTACCA
>CAKPZJ010000010.1 GCA_934204655.1 uncultured Prevotella sp.
GTGAGCGGCAAACGAGACTCGAACTCGCGACCCCGACCTTGGCAAGGTCGTGCTCTACCAACTGAGCTATTGCCGCAACTATCATCGCTGTTGTGATGAGCATTTCTCTAAATGCGGTGCAAAGGTAGCGCTTTTATTTTGCCCCTGCAAACTTTTCCGAAGTTTTTTTTAGAAAAATTGCATTTTATCTTCTCTGCAGTGCCAATGGCTGTATCTACACCTTATTATATTATTAGCACCGTGCTGACGGCCGCCAGAAGGGTGGTCGTGGTGGCGGGAGGCGTCCGGAAACAGAAGACGGCCATCCGGAAGTTGCGGATGGCCGTCTGAAAGTTCTGTGTGTGTATTCTAAAGTTTGGGATGAAGCTGTCGGTAGTTTGGGACGAAGCTGTCGATGGTTGGGGCGAGCCGGTTAGTCCATGCGGGCACGGTAATCGGTGTAGCCATACTCGCGGAGCGTTTCCAGTTGACCGTCGGGGTGCAGGAGCGCTATCGACGGGTGGCTGATACCGTTGAACAGGTTAGTCTTAACGGTGGTATAGTGCAGCATGTCCTCAAAAATGACGTTATCGCCAACCTGGAGAGGGTGGGGAAAACGCCAGGAACCCATGAAGTCGCCCGACAGACAACTGTTGCCCCCGAGGCGATACACGCAGGGGTCATCGGCATGGTCGTCCAACGGTAGCGACTCCGCATTACGGATGGCGGGCTGGTAAGGCATCTCCAGGCAGTCGGGCATGTGACAGGTAAAGCTGGCGTTGACGATGGCCGTGCGTATGCCGCGGTTCTCCACAATGTCTACCACCTGGGCCACGAGCGGCCCAGTCTGCCAGGCAAAGGCACTTCCCGGTTCGAGAATGATGTGCAGGTACGGGTAGCGGTCGTGGAAACTGCGCAGAGTGCGTACCAGCAGGTCGGTATCGTAGTCGCGGCGCGTCATCAGATGGCCTCCGCCGAAGTTAATCCACTTAATCTGGCCGAACCAGGGACTGAAGTGCTCCTCGATGTGGCTCAGGGTGCGGACGAAGACATCGGCCCCGCTCTCGCAGTGGCAATGGCAGTGGAAACCGCTGATGCCCTGAGGCAGCTGATGAGGTAGCTGACTGGACATGACGCCAAAGCGGGTGCCGGGGGCGCAGGGGTTGTAGAGGGCTGTGCCCACCTCGGAGTATTCGGGGTTGACACGTAGCCCCAGGCTGAGGTTGGGATTGGCGCTGAGAGCCCGGCTGGCCAGGCGGCTGTACTGAGAGAGCGAGTTGAATGTGAGGTGACTGGAGCAGCGTGCTATGTCGTCTATCTCATAGTCGGTGTAAGCCGGCGAGTAGGTATGGGCCGGTGAGCCGAACTCCTCGAAGGCCAGGCGAGCCTCGGCGAGCGAGCTGGCGGTGGTGGCCCCGATGTATTCGCGGAAGATGGGAAACGTCTTCCATAACGCAAAAGCCTTGAAGGCTAATATTATCTCCGCCCCGGAACGCTGGGCCACGCTGGCGATGGTCTGCAGGTTGCGGCGAAGCCTGCTCTCCTCTAAAATGTACGTGGGCCTACTTATCTCGTTAAACGTTGTAGAATCTACAGTCATCATGCTGTCGTTGTTAATCATCAAAATCATTGCAAAGGTAATTTTTTTATCTCGTATCATTGCAGATTTCATGGTTTTTTCATACATTTGCATCATAAAACAGTATGCAGATGAAACTTGTCATAATGACTAAGTCCACATTTTTTGTGGAAGAAGACAAAATACTAGCTTCGCTCTTTGACGAAGGCATGGATAGCCTGCACCTCTTTAAGCCTGGCTCCGAGCCGATGTACGAGGAGCGTCTGCTGACCCTACTTCCAGAAGACTGCTATCGTAAAATAACCGTCCATGGTCATTACTATCTGAAGTCGGAGTACCGACTGGGCGGCATACATATAGACAACTCAGCCGAGCCGGTACCCGCGGGCTACAAGGGACAGCTGGGCCGCACCTGTACAGCCATCGACCAGCTGCGGCATATGAAGAAAAACTGTAATTATGTGTTTCTGAAGAATGTGGCCGACTGCATTGAATTTCCTGAAGAGCATGCTTCGTTTACCCCGTCGCAGTTAGAGGCGGCCGCCAGTGCCGGTCTGATAGACAAGCACGTGTACGCTCTGGGCGGCATGAGCCTGGAGCGCATCCGGATGGCCCGCGATCTGGGCTTCGGAGGGGTCGTGGTGTGTGGCGACCTATGGAATAGGTTCGAC
This sequence comes from uncultured Prevotella sp., assembly GCA_934204655.1. Lineage (GTDB taxonomy): Bacteria > Bacteroidota > Bacteroidia > Bacteroidales > Bacteroidaceae > Prevotella. The sequence continues at coordinate 2,230 of CAKPZJ010000010.1, forward strand.
ATACATAGTCAGCTTGACTTCAAGGATTTAATCGAGCATTTCAGAAAGCTACGTAAGGCAATCAACTAAGCCAAACCACTTTAACATTATAAACGCAAAAAGAAAAATGAGTGAGAAAAACTCTTTTTTGGTGTTCTCGGGAACAAGCACGAGATACCTGGCAGAGAAAATCTGCGCAAGCCTGAATTGTCCGTTGGGCAATCTAATTTTTACTAAGTTCTCTGATGGTGAGTTTGCCGTCTCCTACGAGGAATCGATACGTGGGCGCGACGTATTCCTGGTTCAGAGCACTTTCCCCAACTCAGATAATCTGATGGAGCTTCTACTCATGATTGATGCAGCCAAGCGTGCCTCGGCCCGACATATCAATGCTGTTATACCGTACTTCGGCTGGGCCCGGCAGGACCGCAAGGACAAGCCACGTGTAAGCATTGGCGCCAAGCTGGTGGCCGACCTGCTGAGCTGTGCCGGCGTGGACCGTGTTATAACCATGGACTTGCATGCCGACCAGATACAGGGATTCTTCAATGTGCCCGTAGACCATCTGTATGCCTCTGGCGTGATACTGCCGTACCTTCAGAGCCTGAAGCTCAAGGACCTGGTAATCGCCTCGCCCGATGTGGGCGGTAGCAAGCGTGCCAACTCGTATGCCAAGTACCTGGGCTGTCCGCTGGTGCTGTGTAACAAGACCCGCGCACGGGCCAATGTGGTAGAGAGCATGCAGATTATCGGTGACGTGAAGGGCAAGAATGTCGTAATCATCGACGATATGGTTGATACGGCAGGCACCATCACCAAGGCGGCCAACATTATGAAGGAGGCTGGTGCTGCCAGCGTACGGGCTTGTGCCTCGCACTGTGTAATGAGCGGCCCGGCGAGCGAGCGTGTACAGGAGTCGGAGCTGGAGGAAATCGTGTTCACAGACTCAATACCCTATACCAACCGCTGCTCTAAGGTTAAGCAGCTGTCGGTGGCCGACATGTTTGCCGAGACCATCCGCCGCGTGGTCGAGAACGAGAGTATTTCGTCTCAGTACTTGCTGTAAATGAACTCCAAGCATATAGCCTTACTTGTAGGGGCGTTAGGAGCCAGCCTGTGGCTGGTCTCCTGTCGCCCCGGCAAGGTAAAGCCATCTCAGGCCACCGTCGCGCATAATATGCCGATGGGGCAGGAGGAAAAGATAGCCGACATCGAGCTGACCGACATCCATCGCGACCGCGTGTCGCTGCGTCAGCAGATAAGCCGTCACCGTTATACCGTTATTGACTTTTGGGCCTCGTGGTGTGGCCCTTGTCGCCGTGAGGCTCCCGCGTACATTAATATATATAATGATTATAAGGACCGGGGACTCGGTTTCATCGGCATCTCGCTCGATGACGATTACGATAAGTGGCAGGCAGGTATAGCGGCGCTGGAGTTGCCCTGGCCCCAGTACTCAGAACTGCGGGGATGGGATGAGAGTCTGGCGCGCCTGTATGGGGTGTCGTCTATACCCTATACCATGGTGACCGATAGTACGGGAACCATCGTGGCCCGCGGGCTGTATAGCGACGAGCTGCGTAATACCATCAGCCAGTTGATGGACTGATGGTAGACAGGGTGGGGGAAGCCACCCTTTTTATTTTAGCCGAACTTAATAATATAAAATATGACTACCGAGTATCAGTTGCGAGTATTGCCCCAGCAGGCAGCATCGGAGAGTGCCATCATAGACTATATCGCCCGTGAGAAGGGCATTGACGCCCGTACCGTCAACGCGGTCAGGGTGCTCAAGAAGTCTATCGATGCCCGCCAGCGTACTATCTATGTAAATCTCAAGGTACGCGTGTACGTTAACGAGGTGCCCGATGCCGATTATGTGCATACCATCTATCCACAGGTGGCCGAGAAGCCACAGGTTCTGGTCATCGGCGAGGGTCCCGGAGGGCTCTTTGCCTCGCTCCGACTGATAGAACTGGGTTACAAGCCCGTCGTGATAGAGCGTGGCAAGGACGTGCATGAGCGCAAACGCGATATGGCCCTGATTACGAAGACCCAGAAGGTGGACCCCGAGTCCAACTATTGTTTCGGAGAGGGCGGCGCCGGTGCCTACTCGGATGGAAAACTCTATACCCGTAGCAAGAAGCGCGGTAATGTGGATAAGATACTCAACGTGTTCTGTCAGCACGGAGCCTCGACGGCCATCCTCGCCGATGCTCACCCCCATATAGGCACTGATAAGTTGCCGCGGGTGATAGAAAACATGCGCAATACCATTCTGGCAAGCGGTGGTGAGGTACACTTCCAGACTAAGATGACAGCCCTGATAATCCAGGGCGATGTGGTAAGGGGTGTGGAGACGGTAGACCTGCAGACGGGTGCCACCCGCAGTTGGTATGGTCCCGTCATCCTGGCCACCGGGCATAGCGCCCGCGATGTATATCGCTATCTCCATGACACCCAGGTAGAGATGGAGGCCAAGGGTATTGCGGTAGGCGTGCGCCTGGAGCACCCTGCCCATCTGATAGATCAGATACAGTATCACAATAAGGACGGCAGGGGCAAGTATCTTCCTGCTGCTGAGTACAGCATGGTTACTCAGGTCGATGGCCGAGGAGTGTATAGTTTCTGTATGTGTCCTGGTGGTTTCGTCATTCCGGCGGCTACCGGCCCGGAGCAGATAGTGGTCAACGGGATGAGTCCGGCTAACCGCGGTACCCAGTGGAGCAATTCAGGTATGGTAGTAGAGCTTCGCCCTGAGGATGTCGAGGGCAATCCAGATGACAGTCTGCGTATAATGCGCTATCAGGAAGAACTGGAGCGCATGTGCTGGCAGCAGGGCAACCGTCAGCAGACGGCTCCCGCTCAGCGCATGGCCGACTTTGTCAATGGGCGGCTCAGCTATGACCTGCCCGCCAGTAGCTATGCGCCCGGGCTTATATCCAGCCCGTTGCACTTCTGGCTTCCCCAGTCTATAGCGACCCGCCTGCGCGATGGGTTTAGGACCTTTGGCCGTCAGGCTCATGGCTTTCTGACTAACGAGGCTACCCTGATAGCGGTAGAAACCCGTACCAGTGCTCCCGTTCGCATCCTGCGCGACCACGAACGACTGATGCACGTACGCTTAGAGGGCCTTTTCCCCTGTGGCGAGGGTGCCGGTTATGCCGGGGGCATCGTTTCGGCCGGTGTCGATGGCGAGCGGTGTGCCGAGCAGTGTGCAGCGTATATGGCAACACTTTAATGCCATGGGCCATTGATAGCAGGAACCGATTTTCAGCGTAAGAATCCGCTGTTCTTGACGGCAGTGTTTCTGATGGCGGGTATTGCCCTTGGCGACGTGCTGACCATTTCTGTCTGGCCGATATTCATCGTGATAGCCGTGCTGATAGGTATAACCCTGTGGCTGCATCATCCACAGATACAAAGCATCGCGGTTCATGGGGCCACCCTCTTGTTGGGGCTCTCACTGATGCTGGTTACCAAGGCCCATACCCCTGTGCTTCCCGCAGGCGAGTGTACATACGAGGCCGTAGTGGTCTCGCAGCCTCAGGTCAGAGGCAAGGTTTACCGTTGTGACTTGTGGATAATGGGCCGCCGTGGCCCTGTCAAGGTAAGGGCCTCGCTGCTACGCAGTAGTCAGCAGGATGGCGATACCCTGCGTGTAGGCGACGGCCTGTGGGCTCGTTCGGTTTTAGAAGACCCCGACAGTCTGCGCCCTTATCATCAGACCAACTTTAATTATTCTCGCTGGCTTCGGGTACACGACTATGCCGCTACGGTTTTCGTCTTCCGGCCGTGGTCGCGTAAGCAAGTGTCGCTGAGTACATTATCGCGGTTTGATAAAGTACGGCTATCAGCCGCCATGTGGCGTGCCCGGCTGGTACAGCAGTATGCGCGGCTGGGGCTACGCGACCGCCCATTAGCGCTGTTGGCAGCTATGACCTTGGGTGAGCGCTCGCTGATAGACCACTCGCAGCAAGAGCAGTTCTCGGTATCGGGCGGTAGCCATGTGCTTGCCCTGAGTGGGTTACACCTTATTATAATATATACGCTCCTGACCCTCTTGGTGAACTACGTCGGAAGAAGTATCCTGTCGCTGACAGGCGGCGTGGGTCGCGATGTGGTTAGGTTGGTCGGGTTGGTACTGACGTTAGTAGCCGTGTGGTGCTATGTGGTCTTGGTGGGCATGGGCCCCAGCGTGGTGCGGGCTGCCACCATGATAACTATCTATGGCATGGTTTCGCTGCTCAACCGCAACCATCTGTCGGTTAATACCTTAGCCTTTGCAGCCATCGTTATGTTGGTGGCTCACCCTTGTACTCTGTGGGATGTGAGCTTTCAACTGTCCTTTATGGCCGTACTCTCCATCATAGCCTTCACCCCCAATAGGCGGTTACCCTTTGGCGTGTCCATGGTATGGGTTACTATCGCCGCCCAGATAGGTACCGCGCCCCTGGTCATGTATTATTTCGGGCGGTTCTCCTGCTATTTTCTCCTAACTAACTGCCTGGTTGTGCCGTGTACTACCTGTCTGCTCTATGGAGCCGTGGCCCTGTGGGTAGCTACTCCCATGAGTGCCGTGCAGCACGCAATAGCCACCGGGCTGGTATGGGTGGCCGGACTGATGGACAGGGGCGTGGCCTGGATAGCCTCGCTCCCCGGGGCATCGATAGATAACATTTGGCTGAGTACCACCCAGGTTGTGGCAATTTATGTGCTGATATTTTGTACGTATCGGATATTTTCTATAATTTTGCACAGCAAATGAGACACCGTTATTTTATCTATCTCAGCTTTGACGGCACAGCCTATCATGGCTGGCAGATACAGCCCAATGGCCTGTCAGTCCAAGAGGTGCTGCAGAGTCGGTTGTCGACCCTGCTCAGAAAACCCATCGAGGTGGTGGGCGCAGGTCGTACGGATGCCGGGGTACATGCCCGTACTATGGTGGCTCATTTTGATTGGGACGCGGAGATAGACGGAGCCCAGTTGGCTTATAAGCTCAACCGCATGATTCCACGCGATATAGCCATTAACCGTATCGAAGAGGTTGAGGCCGACCTGCATGCACGCTTTTCGGCCACCGCGCGTACCTATCATTACTATATTCATACTGCGCGCAATCCATTTCTTCGCCACTACTCGCTGGAGATGCCTTATAAGTTGGACTTTGAGGCTATGAACCAGGCCGCGGCTACGCTGACGACCATCAGTGACTTCGGGGCGTTCTGCAAGGCCGGGGCCGATGTGAAGACCACCCTCTGCACGCTGACCGAGGCTCGCTGGGAGCGTATGGAGGCCGATGGGCGCTGGTGTTTTGTCATCACGGCCAACAGGTTTCTGCGCAATATGGTACGCGCAGTGGTGGGCACCCTCATAGAGGTGGGTCGGGGCCGTATGAGCCAGGCCGACTTTGCCCAGGTGGTGGCTTCGGGCACCCGTCAGAAGGCTGGCGAGAGTATGCCAGGTCACGCCCTGTTTCTTTGGGACATTAAATATTAATTTTTTAGGATACAATGATGTGGTTAGTATTAGCGTTCCTGTCAGCGGCGCTGCTGGGATGCTACGATTCATGCAAGAAAAAAGCGCTCAATGGTAACGCTGTCATCCCCGTACTGTTTCTTAACACCCTGTTTTCATCACTTATATTTATCCCCTTTATCATCCTGTCGGCCAATACGGCCAGCCTGGACGGAACCATCTTCTATGTACCCGCCGGAGGCTGGGCGCTACATAAGTTTATCGTTCTGAAGAGTTGTATCGTCCTCTCCTCCTGGCTTCTTGGCTACTTTGCCATGAAGCATTTGCCCCTTACCATTGTGGGGCCGGTTAACGCCACGCGCCCTGTGATGGTCTTGATAGGTGCTCTGTTAGTGTTTGGCGAGCGGCTGAATGGCTGGCAGTGGTTAGGTGTGGCCTTCGCCGTATGCTCTTTCTTCCTTCTGAGTCGTAGTGGCAAGAAGGAAGGTATAGACTTTAAGCACAATCTGTGGGTTTACTTCCTCGTGGGCGCTGCTGTACTCGGTGCTGTGAGCGGCCTGTACGACAAATATCTTATGGCACCTATCGGTGATGGTGGCCGTGGCATGGACAGTATGATGGTACAGAGTTGGTACAATATCTATCAGATGGGAATGATGGGTATAGCGCTGATGGTGTGGCGGTGGAAACGGCGCGACATAGAACGGTTTCACTGGCACTGGTGTATCATACTGATTTCGGTGTTCCTGAGTGCGGCCGATTTTGTATATTTCTACGCTCTGAGTCTGCCAGGTGCCATGATATCCATCGTGTCCATGGTGCGTCGCGGGTCGGTCATCGTCAGCTTTATGTGTGGTGCCATCTTCTTCCACGAGAAGAACCTGAAGTCTAAGGCCGTAGACCTGGCCCTGGTGCTGATAGGCATGGTATGTCTGTGGATTGGCGGTCATTAAAAAAATAAAAAATCTTGGCTCTCCTTTGACAAATGGGATAAAACTCGTAACTTTGTCTGCGAAATTATTCACTATTATGGCACGAAATAAATTCAAAGGCTTAGGTATAGCACTGATTACGCCTTTTACGCAAGACGGGGCTGTAGATTTCCCCGCACTGAAAAGACTCGTAACTTATCAACTGGATAATGGCGCTGATTTCTTGTGCATACTGGCCACCACGGGCGAGGCTCCATGCCTTACTCGCGAGGAGAAGGAGAAAATCACCGAGACTGTAAAGGAACTGGCTCAGGGTAGGGTGCCCATACTGAAGTACTGCGGAGGTAACAATACACGTGCCGTGGTCGAAGAAATTCAGAATACAGACTGGACGGGCATAGACGGAATACTCAGTATATGTCCATACTATAACAAGCCATCGCAGGAGGGACTCTACAAGCATTTCAAGGCCATCAGCGCCGTGAGCCCGCTGCCCATCGTATTATATAATGTACCCGGGCGAACCGGGGTGAACCTCAAGCCCGACACGCTGGTACGCCTGGCGCGCGAGTGTGATAACATCGTGGCTGTCAAGGAGGCCAGTGGCTCTCTGGAGCAGGTCGACGAGATTATCAAGAACAAGCCTGAGGGATTTGAGGTGATTAGCGGCGACGACGCGCTTACTTTCCCCATGGTGGCCAGCGGTGCCGTGGGTGTAATATCGGTCATTGGTAACGCCCTGCCCAAGGAATTTTCGCGGATGATACGCTTGGAGTTCAAGGGAGAGTACGAGCCAGCCCGCAAGATACACCACCGCTTTACCGAGCTGTACAAGCTGCTCTTCGTAGACGGCAACCCAGCTGGCGTAAAGGCTCTGCTTAACGACATGGGCTACATAGAGAATGTACTCAGACTCCCGCTGGTTCCAACTACAATCGCTACCAAGGAGAAGATGGCCGAGATACTCAAGGAACTGCGTATCTGACAGACGGTGCCCCCTGCGCTAATCGCGGGGATGGCTCCGATACATACAGAGAGGGCTACACTTGCTGCTGCAGGTGTAGCCCTCTCTGCATAGATGGCCGTAGGTAGTTTACAGGTTCTCGGTAAACTCGCCGGCGATGGGGTGGGCCATCAGCTGACGTATCTTGTCGGCATCCTGATACTGGGCCTGAAGGAACATGAGCTTGGTGGCTGCCGCCTCGACGGTGCTGTCGCGTCCGGAGATGATGCCCGCGTCGAGCAACTGTATGCCCGTGTCGTAGCGGCTCATCTCTACACATCCGGCCACACACTGGCTGATATTGACCACCACCACGCCCCGCTCGCTGGCCTCCTTCAGCGCCCGTATAATCCATGGATAGTGGGGCGCATTGCCGCTACCGAAACTGCGCATGATGATGCCACGCAGCTCAGGGGCCTCGAGCACATGCTTGACGATGTGTTCCTCGATACCGGGGAAGAGGGAGAAGATGATAACATTGCGATCCATCTTGTGGTGAGCCACCATGGGCCGCGAGTAGTCGGGATGCAGGATGTGGTGCTCGTGAAAGGTGAAGTTGACACCCGCATCGCACAGATGCGGATAGTTAAACGAGTCAAAGGCATTGAACCCGTCAGCGTTCTTCTTGGTCGAGCGGTTGCCACGGAGCAGGTGCCCGTTAAAGTAGATACACACCTCGGGTACTACGGGCGTTCCGTCCCTGTGGTAGGTTGATGCCAGTTCGATGCTGGTCAGTATATTCTCCTTACCGTCGGTGCGCAGCTGGCCCAGGGGCAACTGGCTACCGGTAAGTATCACGGGCTTGGTCAGGTTTTCCAGTAAGAACGACAGAGCCGATGCCGTATAGGCCATGGTGTCGGTGCCATGCAGGATGACAAAACCATCGTAGCGGCTATATAGCGACTCTATAATCTCTACCAGCTTAATCCAGGAGCGCGGGCTCATGTCGCTGGAGTCGATGGGAGGGTCGAACTGAAAGACATCAATGTCAGTCTTGATATACTTGAACTCAGGCAGATGTTCCTTGAGGTGTTTAAAGTCCAGGGGCTCAAGGGCACCCGTCTGGGGGTTGACATCCATCCCGATGGTGCCACCTGTATATATCAGAAGTACTTTTCCGTTCCAATTCATCACGGTAATCGCTTAGCGGATTGTAGATAATTAAAAAATTTTAGTGCAAATATAGCATATTTTTGGCTGTGTGCAAAAAAAAGTCCGTACATTTGCAAACAAAAATAGAACTTAAAAACATATTTGCGATTATGAAACAATTTATGGACGCGGACTTCCTGCTTGACACAGAGACCGCCAAGCATCTGTACCATGACCATGCGGCCAAGATGCCCATCATTGACTATCACTGTCACCTCGACCCGAAGATGGTAGCCGAAGACCACCGTTTTACCAATATCACCGAGCTCTGGCTGGGTGGCGACCACTACAAGTGGCGCGCCATGCGTACCAATGGCGTTGATGAGAAATATATTACCGGTGACGCCTCTGACTGGGAGAAGTTTGAGAAGTGGGCTGAAACGATGCCTTACTGCTACCGCAACCCCCTGTACCACTGGACTCACCTCGAACTGCGTACGGGTTTCGGCATCGACAAGTTGCTCTGCCCTGAAACGGCCCGTGAGATATACGATGAGTGTAACGAAAAGCTGAAACAGCCTGAGTACTCGGCCCGTGGGCTGATGCGCCGTTACCATGTAGAGTGCGTGTGTACCACCGACGACCCTATAGACGACCTGGCCTATCACCGCAAGACCCGCGAGAGTGGTTTTGAGATTAAGATGATACCAGCCTGGCGTCCCGACAAGGCTATGAACATCGACAAGGAAGGTTTTGCTGACTACGTGAAGCAGCTTGGCCAGTCCGCAGGTATCGACATCAGCTCTTTCAAGGATATGGTGGATGCCCTGCAGAAGCGCCACGACTACTTCAACGCCAACGGCTGTCGCCTGTCGGACCATGGCATGGACGAGTTCTACGATGAGCCTTATACCGACTCGCAGATAGACACTATATTTGCCAAATCACTGCGCGGCATGAGTCTGTCGTCCCTTGAGGTGCGTCAGTACAAGAACTGTTTCCTCACCCTGTGTGCCGAGATGGACGCTGCTGACAACTGGACACAGCAGTATCACTATGGCCCCATCCGTAATAACAATACGCTGATGTACAAAAAGCTGGGTCCCGATACTGGTTTTGACTCTATCGGCGAGTTCAGCACGGCCACGGCTATGGCCCGGTTCCTCGATAAACTCAATACGGCCGGCAAGCTCACCCGTACCATAATATATACGCTCAACCCCTGCGCCAATGAGATGATAGCAGCCATGATAGGCAATTTCCAGGACGGTTCGGTGCCCGGCAAGATACAGTTTGGCGCTGGCTGGTGGTTCAATGACCAGCTCGACGGTATGACCCGCCAGATGAATACTCTCTCCAACTTAGGACTGCTGTCTCGCTTCGTGGGCATGCTTACCGACTCGCGCTCGTTCCTCAGTTATCCGCGTCATGAGTATTTCCGCCGCTTGCTCTGCAACCTGATAGGTACTGATGTGGAGAACGGCCTGATACCCAATGACGACGCCTCGCTGAGCCGTATGGTCGAGGATATATCGTACTACAATGCCCGCCGTTACTTCGGTTTCTACGAGTAACCCCGCGATATTCCCCATATTCAGGGCCTCCATGTTCTTTGTGGCATGGAGGCCCTTTTCGTTTTCCCGAGCCATTACGGGGGATTAAAAGTAAAAAGGTAAAAGGGAAAAAGGCAAAAAACGCTGGGGCCGTGGCTGCCTTGATAATAGGTGTAATGCCCTTGGAAATTGCAGAGACTGGCCTTTGCGATGCAGGAAGCCGTCTTTAGCGAGTTGGGAGCCGTCTTTAGAAACGCAAAGGCCGTCTTTTTATTTCGCACGATGGTTACTGGTGTACAGCTAACCAGCGCCGACGTGCAGGGAGCGCTTTTTCCTTTTTCCCCTTTCCCCCTTTTATCTTTCAAAATTACCTTTTTACTTTTCAAAGCCTTGGCAGGGTAGGGGAGAGCAGTCAGATGGTGGTAGGCTGATGGCCCGGAGTATCCCACTGGTCGACCTGTTTTTTCTGGCTTGCGCTAAGTACACTCGGCGTTGATGCTACTTTTTTCGGAGCCATGATGGTTTTTAGACTAAAACCTTTGCCGTTGTCAAAAAATAGTAGTATTTTTGCAGAAAGTTTAATGAAATTTTTGCGATACGATATGAAACGATACACCGTCCCGTTCATTATGCTGATGGCAGTGCTCTTTATGGCAGCTTGCTCAAGCAGTAAGAAAGTTGCTTATTTCCAGAATATCCAGTCTGTTGACTTCGACAAGTCTAAAGGTCTGTATGATGCTAAGATTATGCCGAAGGATATGCTTACCATCACGGTGAGCACACAGAACCCAGAGGCCGCTATGCCGTTTAACCTGTCTGTTTCGAACACACTGAACAGCACGGGACAGCTGTCGTCGGGCGCTGGCTCGCTGCAGACCTATCTGGTAGACAACGATGGTAACATAGACTTCCCAGTGGTAGGCAAGCTGCATATACAGGGCCTCACCAAGAACCAGTGTCAGGACTTGATAGTTAAGAGTATATCTCCCTATCTGGCCAAGACCGAGAAGCCAGTGGTAACGGTACGCATGTCGAGCTACCACGTTACCGTATTGGGCGAGGTGGCTAAGCCCTGTGTGGTGCCGGTTACCACCGAGAAGATGAGCGTGATGGAGGCGCTGGCCGAAGCCGGTGACCTAACTATATATGGTAAGCGCGACAACGTGATACTTATACGCGAGTCGGAAACTGGCCAAAAGGAGTATCACTACCTTAATCTCAACGATGCTAATATATTCAACTCGCCCTATTATTACTTACAACAGAATGATATAATATATGTAGAGCCTAACGGGGTAAAGGCCAAGAACTCAGGTATCGGTAGCTCTACAACACTATGGTTCTCCTTTGTAAGTATTCTCACTTCGGTAGCGGCTTTAGTTGTCAACATAGTAAGAAAATAAGATACAGAGAAATGAAGGATGTTTTGTTAGTAGACATACATTCTTCATTTTTTTTAAGATAACAGATATAACAAGACATGGAAGTATTGAAACATGAGTGCGGCGTGGCCATGGTGAGGTTGCTCAAGCCCCTGTCGTACTATCAGGAGAAATACGGCACATGGATGTATGGCCTTAATAAACTCTACCTGATGATGGAGAAGCAGCATAACCGTGGCCAGGAAGGCGCGGGTATGGCCTGCGTAAAACTCGGGACACAGCCCGGTAACGAGTACATGTTTCGCGAGCGCGCCGAAGGTAAGGACGCCATCCGCGAGATATTCGGTACCGTACACGCCAACTACCGCGGGGTGCCTGCCAGCCAGATGCAGGACGCTGCCTATGCCAAGGAGCAGTTGCCCTTTGCCGGCGAGCTCTACATGGGCCATCTCAGATACTCTACCACAGGTAAGCGTGGGCTGTCGTACGTACACCCGTTCCTGCGCCGTAACAACTGGCGCGCTAAGAACCTCTGCCTCTGTGGAAACTTTAACATGACCAACATCGAGGAAATCTTCGCCAAACTTACCCGTCAGGGCCAGTGTCCCCGTATCTACAGCGACAGCTATATCATGCTCGAGCTGATGGGCCACAGGCTGGACCGCGAGGTGGAACGCAACTTCGTGGAGGCCCGCGAACAGGGCCTTACCGATACTGATATAACCCGCTACATCGAGGACCACGTGAAGATGAGCAATGTGCTCAAGACCACCATGGCCGACTTTGACGGCGGCTACGTGGTGTGTGGCCTCACGGGCTCTGGCGAGATGTTCTCCATGCGCGACCCCTGGGGCATCCGCCCTGCTTTCTACTATATCGACGACGAGGTGGTGGCCCTGGCCTCTGAGCGTCCTGTGCTGCAGACTACATTCGACCTGAGTTGCGAGGATGTCAAGGAACTGCAGCCCGGTACCGCCCTCATGGTAAAGCGTAATGGTGCCTGCTCTATAGAGCGTATTCAGGAGCAGCGGGGCGACTCGGCCTGCTCGTTCGAGCGCATCTATTTTTCGCGTGGCTCTGACCGCGACATCTATCAGGAGCGCAAGCGCCTGGGCTCGCAGCTTACCGAACCCGTACTTAGGGCCATAGACTACGACACGGCCCACACCGTGTTCTCCTTTATCCCCAATACGGCCGAGGTGGCTTTCTATGGACTGCTGCAGGGGTTCAAGCACTATGTACACGAGAAGAAGATAGCCGCCATACAGCACTTGGGCCACGTGCCCACCCGCGAGGAGCTCGACGCCATACTCTCTGAGTCGGTACGCATGGAGAAGGTGGCCTGGAAGGACATCAAGCTACGTACCTTTATCACCGAGGGCAACTCGCGCAACGACCTGGCCTCGCATGTGTACGACATTACCTACGGCAGTGTGGAGCCCTATCAGGACAACCTGGTCGTTATCGATGACAGCATCGTGCGCGGCACCACGCTCAAGGAGAGTATCATCCGCATACTGGACCGCCTGCATCCTAAGAAGATGGTGCTTGTAAGCAGCGCCCCTCAGATACGTTACCCTGACTACTACGGCATCGACATGGCTCGGTTAGAGGAGTTCTGCGTGTTCCGGGCCACCATGCAGTTGCTGCGCGAGCGCGGCATGGAGCAGCTTGTCCAGGACACCTATCAGAACTGCAAGGCCGAGCTGACCAAGCCCAAGGAACTGATGCGTAACTGTGTGCGCGACATCTACAAGCCCTTTACCGTAGAGGAGATTAACCATAAGATAGTAGACATATTGCGCCCCGAGGGAGTAACCACGCCGATAGAGATAGTATTCCAGTCGGTCGACGGACTGCGTCAGGCCATCCCCCATCATAAGGGCGACTGGTATTTTACGGGCAAATATCCCACCCCCGGTGGCACCCGCCTGTGTAACCAGGCGTTTGTCAATTACATAGAGAAGAACTACAGAACAGAATAACAAACCAAGAGATAATGAGAAGTGTAACATTAGTCTTATCAGACGGTACGAAATTCCATGGAAAATCCTTTGGCTACGAGAAGCCTATCGCTGGCGAAGTGGTGTTCAACACTGCCATGATGGGTTACCCTGAGAGCCTGACCGATCCGTCGTATGCAGGACAGTTAATGGTGCTGACATTTCCGCTGGTCGGAAATTATGGAGTGCCGCCGTTTACAATCGAGCCCAATGGTATTCCCACCTTTATGGAGAGCGACCGCATCTATGCCTCGGCCATCATCGTGGCCGACTATAGCGAGCAGTATTCGCATTGGAATGCTGTAGAGAGCTTGGCCGACTGGCTCAAGCGCGAGCATGTGCCCGGTATTACGGGCATTGATACGCGCGAGCTTACCAAGGTGCTGCGCGAGCATGGTGTAATGATGGGCAAGATAATCTTTGACGACGAGCCCGACAATATTCCCGAGGCCCACTACGAGGGCATCAACTTTGTCGACAAGGTAAGCTGCAAGCAGATTATCCGCTACAACGAGGGAGCCGGCAAGAAGGTAGTGCTGGTAGACTGCGGAGTGAAGGCCAACATTATCCGGTGCCTCATTAACCGTGGGGTCGAGGTGATACGTGTGCCCTGGAACTATGACTATACTGATATGGACTTCGATGGTTTGTTCCTGGCCAATGGCCCTGGCGACCCCGATACCTGCGAGGCTGCTGTCAAGATTATCCAGAAACAGATGAGTGCTTCGCGTAAGCCCATCTGTGGTATCTGTATGGGCAACCAGCTGCTGGGCAAGGCTGCTGGTGCCACCATCTATAAGCTCAAGTACGGCCACCGTTCGCACAACCAGCCCGTGCGTATGGTGGGTACCACCAAGTGTTATGTAACAAGTCAGAACCACGGCTATGCTGTCAATGCCAAGACCCTGGGCTCTGACTGGGAGGAACTGTTCGTCAATATGAACGATGGCTCTAACGAGGGTATCCGCCATAAGACCAATCCCTGGTTCAGCAGCCAGTTCCACCCCGAGGCTTGCTCTGGCCCCGTTGATACTGAGTTCATGTTTGACAGATTTGTAGACACATTAATTAAGTAAGATACATCATGAAGGATGAAAGCATAAAGAAAGTGTTGCTGCTGGGTTCCGGCGCATTGAAAATCGGTGAGGCGGGCGAGTTCGACTACTCTGGCTCACAGGCCCTGAAGGCTCTGCGCGAGGAGGGAGTGGAGACGGTTCTTATCAACCCTAACATTGCCACCGTCCAGACCTCAGAGGGTGTGGCAGACCAGATATATTTTCTGCCCGTTCAGCCTTATTTCGTAGAGCGGGTCATCGAGAAGGAACGTCCTGACGGCATCTTGCTCAGCTTTGGTGGCCAGACAGCCCTGAACTGTGGTGTCGAGCTCTACCAGAGTGGTGTACTCGAGAAATATAACGTTCGCGTGCTGGGTACTCCTGTCCAGGCCATCATGGATACCGAAGACCGCGAGCTTTTTGTTGAGAAACTCAACGAGATAAACGTCAAGACCATCAATAGCGAGGCTTGCGAGAACATCGAGCAGGTGCGCCGTGCGGCTGCCGACCTGGGTTATCCGGTTATCATCCGTGCCGCCTATGCCTTAGGTGGTCTCGGAAGTGGCTTTGCTGACAACGAGGACGAGCTGAACCGTCTGGCCGAGAAGGCTTTCTCTTTCTCGCCTCAGGTATTGGTCGAGAAAAGTCTTAAAGGTTGGAAGGAGATAGAATATGAGGTCGTTCGCGACCGTTTCGATAACTGTATCACGGTCTGTAACATGGAGAACTTTGACCCGCTGGGCATCCATACGGGCGAGTCTATCGTTATCGCACCGTCGCAGACCCTTACTAACAGCGAGTATCATAAGCTACGCGCGCTGTCCATTAAGATTATCCGCCATATCGGTATCGTGGGCGAGTGCAATGTACAGTATGCCTTCGATCCGGCCAGCGAGGACTATCGCGTCATCGAGGTTAATGCCCGGTTGAGCCGCTCCTCGGCCCTGGCCTCCAAGGCTACAGGTTACCCGTTGGCCTTTGTAGCTGCCAAGTTGGGCATGGGCTATGGCCTGTTCGAGTTGAAGAACTCGGTGACCAAGACTACGAGTGCCTTCTTTGAGCCGGCACTCGACTACGTGGTCTGCAAGATTCCCCGGTGGGACTTGTCTAAGTTCCGCGGTGTCGACAAGGAGCTGGGATCCAGCATGAAGTCGGTAGGAGAGGTGATGGCCATCGGCCGAAACTTCGAGGAAGCCATACAGAAAGGCTTGCGTATGATAGGGCAGGGCATGCACGGCTTCGTGGAAAACAAGGAGCTCGAGATACCCAACATTGACGAAGCCCTGAGGGAGCCCACCGACAAGCGAGTATTCGTTATCTCCAAGGCCATGCACAAGGGCTACACCGTAGACCAGATTCACGACCTGACTAAGATTGATAAGTGGTTTCTGGACAAGCTGAAGCATATTATAGATATTGACGAGGAACTGAAAGGATGTAACGTTAACACCCTGGACAAGGAGTTGCTCCACACTGCTAAGGTCTATGGATTTACTGACTTCCAGATAGCCCGCGCCATCGGTCTTGAGGCTGAGATTGGCAACATGCACAAGGCTACGATGGTGGTGCGTAGTCTGCGTAAGAACTACGGCATTCTGCCTGTGGTCAAGCAGATAGATACATTGGCTGCCGAGTATCCCGCCCAGACCAATTATCTGTATGTCACTTATGCCGGTGTGGCTTCCGACATCTCGTTCTCCAATGACAAGCGTTCGGTTATCGTTCTGGGTTCTGGTGCTTACCGTATCGGTAGCTCGGTAGAGTTTGACTGGTGCGGTGTTCAGGCTCTTAACACCATCCGTCGCGAGGGTTACCGTTCTATTATGATTAACTATAACCCCGAGACCGTTTCTACTGACTACGATATGTGCGACCGCCTCTATTTCGATGAGCTTACATTCGAGCGCGTGCTTGATATTATCGAAATGGAAAATCCCCATGGTGTTGTCGTTTCTACAGGTGGACAGATACCTAACAATCTGGCCATGTGGCTGGATCAGGAGAATGTGCCTATCTTGGGAACATCGGCTAAGGATATTGACAATGCCGAAGACAGGGCCAAGTTCTCGGCCATGCTTACCGCCAGGGGTATCAACCAGCCAGAGTGGAGTGCCCTTACCAGCATGGAGGACATCGGTAAGTTTGTTGATAGGGTAGGCTTCCCTGTGCTGGTACGTCCCTCATACGTGCTGTCGGGTGCGGCTATGAACGTGTGCTCCAATGAGGAGGAATTGAAGAAGTTCCTCCAGCTGGCAGCCAACGTGAGCGAAGACCATCCTGTCGTGGTGTCCAAGTTCATCGAGCATGCCAAGGAAATAGAGATGGATGCTGTCGCCAAGAATGGTGAGATATTGGCCTATGCCATCAGCGAGCATATAGAGTTTGCAGGTGTACATTCGGGCGATGCCACTATCCAGTTCCCGCCCCAGAAGCTGTATGTCGAGACGGTTCGCCGTATCAAGCGTGTCAGCAGGGAGATAGCCGCAGCGCTGCATATCAATGGGCCGTTTAACATTCAGTTTATGGCTCGCGACAATGATATCCTGGTCATAGAGTGTAATCTGCGCGCGTCGCGCTCCTTCCCATTCGTGAGCAAGGTTCTAAAGCTCAACCTTATTGAGTTGGCCACCAAGGTTATGTTGGGACTTCCTGTGGAGAAGCCCAAGAAAAATCTCTTTGACTTGGACTACGTGGGCATCAAGGCCAGCCAGTTCTCGTTTAACCGCTTGCAGAAGGCCGACCCTGTCTTGGGTGTCGACATGAGCTCTACAGGTGAGGTGGGTTGTTTGGGCGACGATACTAACCAGGCCCTGCTCAAGGCGATGCTCAGTGTGGGTCACCGCATACCTAAGCATACCGTACTGCTTTCTACGGGTGGTGCCAAGCAGAAGGCCGAATTGTTAGAGACGGCCAAGACGCTTAGGGAACATGGCTATGAGCTCTATGCAACAGGTGGTACATCTAAGTATCTGTCGGACAATGGCGTGGCCAACACCATGGTTTACTGGCCATCGGATGAGGGCAAGGAGCCCCAGGCTCTTACCCTGATGCACGAGCATAAGATTGATATGGTGGTGAATATCCCCAAGGACTTGACGCAGCACGAACTGACCAACGGGTACAAGATTCGCCGTACAGCCATTGACTTGAATATTCCACTGATAACCAACAGTCGTCTGGCCAGTGCTTTCATCCATGCTTTCTGTACCTTGAAGTTGGATGATGTTGACATCAAGTCATGGAACGAGTATAAGTAAAGTTCGCCCCATACTCTTTATAAAAGAAAAGGCAGACTGCGCATAAGTAGCAGTCTGCCTTTTTATTTCTCTAAACATCTCTTTCCTTTTTCCAATTATCCTTTTCTACTCTCTGATTATCTTCTTCCTTTCTTCGAGCATCAGTATTTTCCTCCGGGTATCTCCGGTATCTGCCGAGAGTGTCTCTACAAAATTATCCATTGACTTCTACCAGAATTTGTGTTGACAGCGGAAGTGGCCAGAGTCATTGCGCGATGTATGGGAATAAAAAAGCCGTCCGGAACTCAGTTCCGGACGGCAGTCTCTTTTTCTGTTCGTACTAAATTACTGAGCTACAGCAGCAGTATCAGTAGCAGCAGTGTCAGCAGCAGCGCTGTCAACAGTTACAGCAGTGTCAGAGTCAGCGTTAGCAGCGGGCTCAGCTGTTTTGTTACCACATGATGCGAAAGAGATAGCTGCAATAGCAGCGAACATTAAAACTAATTTCTTCATTTTCTTTGCTTTTTAAATCTGTAAAACAATCATTTGTTTATTAAAACACTGCAAAGGTAAGTATTTTTTTCATACGCCGTTCTTTTTTTAGCGATTTTTTTTAGGTCTAACTGTAACTTTTTTGAAACTAATTGTCAATCAATAGCTTTTAGATTGTGAATAAAAGTTAATGATTGATGACTGCGGTGAAACGGGTAGTTATCGCGGGCAAAAAATATGTTGATGACTGCCGAAAAGGGGATAGTGACCATAGTATGCGTGGTCACCATCTCATGTGTATGTGTCGATAAATGGGTATGGCGGGATAGTGGCGGGGGGTACGGCAGTCGTCAGTAGTTACACCTTATTATATATATAGGGACATGGGTGCCCTTCCTGGTAGGTCAGGCATGGTCGGGTGGCATATTAGTTGCATCTTCTGTTGGCACCAGGGTATGCTACTTTGTGTTGGTGGTTGGTTATGGTTCTGCGCGGACAAGGGTTAGAAGAGGGAAAGGTAGCTTCACCTCAACCGAGCAAATTGTAAAAAACTTCGTCTTTTACTTTGCTCTGTCTTCGGTTTGCACTAACTTTGCAAAAGATAGGGTGATAGGGGCCTTAGCGGTCGCTATCTAACCATAGGTTATACCTATCTTCATATAATATATATTGAGAATGATAGATACATCAGCTTTTCAAGGAAAGAAAGCCGCTTATTATACCCTGGGGTGTAAACTAAATTTTTCGGAAACCTCTACCTTTGGCAAGACGCTTCAGGAGATGGGGGTTGCCACGGTGGCTGAGGGTGAGCAGGCGGATATTTGCCTGATTAACACTTGCTCGGTAACCGAGGTGGCCGACCGTAAGTGCCGGACAGCCATACGGCGCATGGTGCGCGAGAACCCTGGGGCCTTTGTGGTCGTTACAGGCTGCTATGCCCAGTTGGAGTCCGAGAAAGTCTCTCAGATAGACGGGGTCGACCTGGTTTTGGGTAGTAATGAGAAAGCCCATCTGATACAGTACCTCTCCGACGCGTGGGCTAACCGTGGCGATGAGGGCCACCTGCACCGTTTCCACTCTGTTAAGACTAAGGAGATACGTACTTTCCAGCCCTCGTGCTCGCGGGGCAACCGTACCCGATATTTCCTTAAAGTACAGGATGGCTGCAACTACTTCTGTACCTACTGTACCATCCCTTATGCCCGTGGCTTCTCTCGCAATCCGTCTATCAGTTCCCTGGTAGAGCAGGCTGAGCACGCCGCCGCAGAGGGGGGCAAGGAGATAGTGCTTACAGGTGTCAATATCGGCGACTTTGGCCGTAGTACGGGCGAGTGCTTTATCGACCTGGTCCGTGCCCTTGATGGCGTGCAGGGCATTAGCCGTTTCCGCATATCCAGTCTGGAACCCGACCTGCTCGACGATGCCCTTGTTGACTACTGCGCACACAGCCGTGCCTTTATGCCTCACTTCCACATACCCCTTCAGAGTGGTTCCGACCACGTGTTGCGTCTTATGCATCGCCGCTATGACAAGGAGCTTTTTGCCCATAAGATAAAGCTCATCAAAGCATTGATGCCCGATGCCTTTATAGGCGTCGACGTGATGGTGGGCTGTCGCGGCGAGCACCCTGAGCACTTCGAGGAGTGTTATGACTTCCTCCGCAGTCTGGACGTCACCCAGTTGCATGTCTTCCCGTACTCAGAGCGTCCAGGCACATCGGCCCTCGCCATTCCCTATGTGGTCGACGAGCACGAAAAGCGTGTTCGCTGTAACCAGCTGCTGGAACTTAGTACCGAGAAGACCCACGATTTCTATAGCCGCTACATCGGGTCTGAGGCCGAAGTGCTCTTCGAGCGGGCCACCCGTGGCCGCATGATGCACGGGTTTACCCGCAACTATATTCGGGTAGAACTCTCGCCGGCCCAGGCACGCGAGGAATATGACAATCAGCTGCTGCGGGTACGCCTCGGCGACTTCAATCACGATAAGACGGCCCTGCGGGCCACGCTACTATGAAACTTGCCATCGTAATACTCAACTGGAACGGCAGGCAGATGCTCGAACGCTATCTGCCGTCGGTCGTGGCCGAGGTGCCCACCGACTGTGCTGTCTATGTGGCCGATAATGCGTCGACCGACGACTCCCTCGTCCTGCTCCGCAACCACTTCCCGCAGGTTCGGCTCATCGTCCTTGATACTAATTATGGCTTCGCAGAGGGTTATAACAAGGCCCTTGGTCAGATAGAGGCCGAGTACTATTTGCTCCTTAACTCCGATGTGCAGGTTACGCCTCACTGGCTTCGCCCTCTGCTGCTCTTTATGGATCAAAACCCCGGCGTGGCTGCCTGTCAGCCTAAACTGCTCTCCATGGCCGACCATGGCCAGTTTGAGTATGCCGGTGCCTGCGGCGGATTTATCGATCGCTATGGCTACCCTTACTGCCGCGGCCGTATCTTTGACACCGTCGAACACGATGCTGGCCAGTACGATACCCCTATGCCCATCCAGTGGGCCACGGGTGCCTGCCTGCTCATACGCAGTGCCGACTACTGGAACGCCGGTGGTCTGGATGGTCGTTTCTTTGCTCATAATGAGGAGATAGACCTCTGCTGGCGCCTGCGCCTTACCGGCCGGCAGATTTACTGCGTTCCCCAGAGCCAGGTCTACCATGTGGGTGGCGGTACCCTTAATAAGAGTAATCCCCGCAAGACTTACCTCAACTTTCGTAACAACCTCACCATGCTTTATAAGAACCTGCCCGACAGCGATTTGCGGCGGGTGATGCGTGTGCGGTGGCTGTTAGATTATGTGGCAGCTATCGAGATGCTGCTGCTCCAGCACAGTTGGGGCGATTTCATGGCCGTTGTCCGTGCCCGGCGTGCTTTCCATGCCTGGCGCCATCAGTTTGAGGCCGACCGCGACCGCATCCAGCGCTCTCGCATCAGTCAGTCAGACGATGTGCGCTCTCCCTATAGCATCCTGTGGCAGTATTATGTTCACCATAAGCGCACTTTTGCCGAGTTCCAGCCCCAGACGCAGGTAGAATGCAAGACCATTCCCAATGTCATGCTACTGCCCAACGTGGCCGACTTGCTGGCCGAGGGCCATACCGTGACCCTGCCACTCCGGGGAAACAGCATGCGACCATTCCTGGAGGACAACCGCGACAAGGGGCTGCTCATCAAGGCTGGCGACTTCTCCGTGGGCGATGCCGTGCTGGCTCAGGTGGCCCCCGGTACCTATGTGCTCCATCGTATCGTGCGCATCAAGGGCGACGCGATTACCCTCTGTGGCGATGGCAACCTGAATAACGAGTACTGCCGCCGTCAGGACGTGATAGGTTTTGTCGTGGGCTTCTACCGCAAGGGCCGTACCCGCCTGGACCGTACCAATGGGCTCAAGTGGGCCCTCTACTCCGTAGTGTGGATGTCGCTACGGCCGGTGCGCCGGTACCTGTTAGCGGCCTATCGCCGTATCTGGCTGAAACTATTCAAACCAATATAAACCAAAGAGATGAAAGTTAAAAAGGGATTTAAGCTCCGCGAGGTGTGCGGAGAGAAGATTTTGCTGGCCGAGGGTGCCGAGAATATAGATTTTAGTAACATTATCAGCATGAACGCCAGCTCGGCTTATCTGTGGGAAAACCTGGAAGGTCGCGAGTTTACGGCCGAGGACATGGCCAAGCTGCTTACCGACCAGTATGAGGTCGACGATGCTACCGCCCTGGCCGATGCCAAGGCCCTGGCCGACCAGTGGTACAGCTATGGCATCATAGAACTTTAACATCGTAGAGCGCTGGGTGGCGGTAGCTGCCCGGCGCTTTCTGTCTCATGGCTACGGGTAGCGTAAAAGCTGCTGAATAATTTGGCCCTATCGGCAAAAAAGCGTATTTTTGCAGTCAAATTCAAGGATACAGTAATGCTTAATTTTATATCTTTCGGTAGCGGGAGCAGCGGTAATTGCTACTATCTTTATAATCAGGATGATAGTCTGATGATTGATGTCGGCGTAGGTCTGCGCACACTCAAGAAGCATTTTTACAACTACGGCCTCCGGCTCAGCGATGTACAGAATATTATTGTAACCCATGACCACGCCGACCACATCAAGTCGGCCGGCAGTATCAGCAAGGAATTTAATATCCCCGTCTATGCCACCGAGCGTGTTCACCATGGTCTGGATCACAACTATTGCATCCGGGCCAAGATACCTGTCGACTATAAACGTATAGTGGCTTACGGCCAGACGGTTCAGGTGGGCCATTTCGCTGTTACCCCTTTCCATGTGCCTCACGATAGTCAGGACAATGTGGGCTACATCATCGGCTATCAGGGCATTACCTTTGTGCTGGCCACCGATGTAGGCGAGGTTACCCCCGACATAGCCCAGGCTATTGGCCAGGCCGATTATCTTATCATCGAGGCCAACCATGATGAGGATATGCTGCTCAATGGTCCCTATTCGCCCTACCTCAAGCGGCGGGTGATGAGTTCTACGGGTCATTTGAGCAACGCCAACTGCGGGCGGGCCATCGCGGCCTACGCCTCAGACCACTTGCGCCATGTATGGCTGTGCCATCTCAGCGAGGAGAACAACCACCCAGAGCTGGCGCGTAAGACGGTGGAGCAGCAGTTAGCCGATAAAGGTATTGTGGTAGGCGAGGCGTTTCAGTTAGATGTTCTGAAACGCAAGATACCCTCTGAGATATTCCACCTTACGGCTGCTGCTGAGCAGCTGTAAGTCTCAGGTAATACCCCAACTTGTACAGACTGAAGAGCCATAACGATGGGTGCGCCCCGAGCCGTCGGCGCAGGTAGGGCGACAGCCGGCCTGACAGCCAGGCTATTGGGCGTGCCACGTGGGCTTGTTGCAGAACCTCGGCCCACCGTGCTATCCGCGAGTAGCCAGCCAGTTGGTGCCGGTGGCAGTACAGGGTGCGTAGCCCCTCTTCGGTTTTATTTATAAAATGGTCATTGGGTTCAAAGTCGTAGAACCCCACCTCATTGTCAATATGCTCTATACCGATGCCGACTTGGCACAGGTGCTGCCCGTAGGCCACATCCTCGTACCCGTATTCACGGTACGAGGTGTCCAGCGGGTGGTCTATGGCTATCTGGCGCTCTATACAGTAGTTGGACGTATGAAAATCCTTGTCGGGATGTTCGCGTCTGCGTGCGGCGCAGTGCCCAGGCTCAGCCTGGTGTTCATACAGGTAGCGCAGGTTGTCAGGGTGATGGCCCATCACCTTATAACCGCCATAAACCACTGGGGCACAGCAGTTCAGATACCTGTCTATAAAGTGGCGGTTTATGATGGCCATATCGGCATCAATAAAAATGAGCCTGTCGTATCGGGCCTTACTGGCCAGCAGGTTGCGTATGGCCGCGCGACCTATGTTGGCCTCGAGTTCGATATACTGACAGTGGGGCCACTGGCTTATTATCTTGTTGGGAGCAGTAGCCTGGGTACAGGGCGAGCCATCGTCTATCACGATGACCTCCCAACCGTCTACGCGGCCCAGTCCCTGCTGCCGGCACAGGTCGCTCACCAGCTGGTGGCAGTCAGTGTTGTACTCGGGTATTAAGATAGACAGCCCCTTCATATCCCTCTCTTATAACTTGTCGGACAGATACTTGCCCGTTATACTCTCCTTACATTTCACCATATCCTCAGGCGTTCCCGCAAATACCAAGGAACCGCCCTTGTCGCCTCCGTCAGGTCCCAAGTCTATCAGCCAGTCGGCACACTTGATGATGTCCATGTTATGTTCTATGATGAGGATAGAGTGGCCCCTCTTGATGAGCGCGTCAAAGGCTCCGAGCAACCGCTGGATGTCGTGGAAGTGCAGGCCCGTGGTGGGCTCGTCAAAAATGAAGAGCGTGGGGTCGGCCTTTTCCTGTCCTATGAAGTAGGCCAGCTTTACGCGCTGGTTCTCGCCCCCCGACAGCGTCGACGAGTTTTGTCCCAGCTTGATATAGCCCAGTCCCACATCCTCCAAGGGCTTCAGCCTGTTCACGATGACCTTCTGCTTGTACTGGCCGAAAAACTCGATGGCCTCCGAGATGGTCATATTCAGCACATCGTATATGTTTTTGCCGTGGAAGTTAACCTCCAGAATATCCTTCTTGAACCGCTTGCCGTGGCAGGCATCACACTCCAGTACCAAGTCGGCCATGAACTGCATCTCGACCGTTATGACACCAGCCCCCTTACACTCCTCGCATCGGCCGCCCTCAGCGTTGAACGAGAAGTACTGCGCCGTAAATCCCATCTGCTTAGATAGCGGCTGGTCGGCAAACAGCTGACGTATGGCATCGTACGCCTTGACATAGGTGGCCGGGTTGGAGCGCGTAGACTTACCTATGGGGTTCTGGTCTACGAACTCTACGTGCTTAATGCTGTCCACGTCGCCCTCCAGGCCCAGGTATTCGCCTGGCAAGTCGGCCACCTCGTCCAGGTGGCGTTTCAGGGCAGGGTAGAGTATCCCCTTGACGAGCGAGCTTTTACCCGATCCCGACACGCCGGTTACCACGGTCATTACATTGAGGGGGAATGTGGCATCTATGCCTTTCAGGTTGTTCATCCGGGCCCCTTTAATGGTGATGGAGCGGTTCCACGGCCGACGGGCGGTGGGCACGGGTATCTGCTCGTTGCCCGTCAGGTATTTTACCGTGTACGACAGCGGGTACTGAGCCACCGTGGCGGCCGACAGCTGGGCCGTGTCGCCCTCGAAGACTATCTCGCCACCCAGGCGGCCAGCGTCGGGGCCCACATCTATAAGATAGTCGGCCGCGCGCATTATCTCCTCATCGTGTTCTACTACAATCACCGTGTTGCCCAGCTGCTGTAGCTCCTTGAGCACGCTTATCAGTCGGTCCGTGTCGCGGCTGTGCAGTCCTATGGACGGCTCGTCCAGGATATAGAGCGACCCCACCAGTGAGCTGCCCAGCGCGGTGGTCAGGCTGATGCGCTGCGACTCGCCGCCCGACAGCGTATTAGACTGCCGGTTCAGCGTCAGGTACTGCAGACCCACCTCGCACAGGTAGCGTAGTCGGTTGGTAATCTCGGTAATGAGGCGGCGGCTCACCTTCTGCTCGTATTCCGACAGCTGCAGATGGCCGAACCACTCCAGCAGGCTGCCTACTGGCATCTGTACCAGGTCGGTAATGCTGCGGCCGTCTATCTTGACCCAGTTGGCCTCCTTTTTCAGTCGGCCGCCATGACATTCAGGACACACAGTCTTACCCCGGTAACAGCTGAGCATTACCCGGTACTGTATCTTGTACTGATTGTCCTTGACCATCTGGAAGAAGGCATCGATGCAGACCCTCTCGCGCACCTCCAGGCCCTTCTCGCTGGGCAGCCCGTGCCAGAGCTGGTCTTTCTCAGCCTGACAGAGCTCGTTGTAAGGCTTGAAGATAGGGAAATGGTCAGCCTGGGCACGCCGGCAGAACTCTTCTTTCCACATCTTCATCTTCTCGCCATGCCAGCACTTGACACAGCCGTCGTAAACGCTTAGGGTAGTGTTGGGCACGACCAGTTTCTCGTCGATGCCGATAACACTGCCGAAGCCCTCGCACACAGGGCAGGCGCCAACAGGCGAGTTAAAGGAGAACATGTTGTCATTGGGTTCCTCGAAGGTGATGCCGTCGGCCTCGAAGCGGGTCGAGAACTCGTAGGACAGCTTGGCGGGCAGGAAGACCAGCACACAGGTGCCGTTGCCCTCGTACATGGCTGTCTCGGCCGAGTCGGTGAGCCGCGACAGAGTCTCCTTGTCATCGGCCACGCTCAGTCGGTCTACCACCAATGATATGTCGTGGGCCTCAGGAAGCAGCTCCGGTGCCTCTAACAGGTCGTCTATGCGCGCCAGCTCGCCCTTGACGTAGAGTCGCTGGTAGCCTCCCTGACGGTACATCTCTAACTGCTGGGCCACCGATCGGTTCTCGGGAATGTGTAGGGGAGCCAGCACCTGGAACTTGGTACCCGCGTCAAACTGGCGGGTACACGCCACGATGTCCTCGACCGAATGGCGCTTTACCTCCTGCCCGCTTACAGGCGAGAAAGTGCGGCCTATGCGGGCGAAGAGCAGGCGCAGATACTCGTATATCTCGGTCGATGTGCCCACGGTAGAGCGTGGGTTGCGGGCTATGACCCGCTGCTCTATGGCTATAGCAGGCGGCAGACCCTTGATAAAGTCGTACTCGGGTTTGCTCATGCGCCCCAGAAACTGGCGGGCATAACTGGAGAGCGACTCGACATAGCGGCGCTGACCTTCGGCATAGAGCGTATCGAAGGCCAGCGAACTTTTACCCGAGCCGCTGACACCGGCAATAACGATAAACTTATTGCGCGGAATGTTAATGCTTATGTTCTTTAAGTTGTTGACTCTTATGCCTTTTAATTCTATATAATCCATAGTGACGCTAACCTGCATTAGATAAATACAAAAGCCATCTACAGCCGTGGCGATGTCCTCGCCATGGGCCATAGATGACTCTATACTATTAGTAGATACACATGCTATAAGCTAAGGAACAAGCGGTGTATCGCTTCAGACTCATTGAGCTCGGGGTGGAACGAGGTAACTATCTGGCGGCCCTGCCGGGCAGCCACGATGTTGCCGTCTACCTGAGCCAACACCTCTACGCCATCGCCCACCGACTGGATGTAGGGCGCGCGGATAAAGGTCATGGGTATGGGGGTGTCTATGCCCTTGAACGGAGCCACTGTGTAGAAACTGCCTAACTGCCGGCCGTAAGCATTGCGGCGCACGGTGATGTCCATAGTGGCCAGCCCTGGGTTGGTCTCATTCTCTATGTGCTTGGCCAGCAGTATCATGCCGGCGCAGGTACCGAATGTGGGCATGCCGCCCTCAATGGCTTCGCGCAGGGGCTCCATGAGTCCCGTATCGTGGAGCAGCTTGCGCAGCGTGGTGCTCTCGCCACCGGGGATGATGAGTCCGTCGAATGGGCGGTCTATGTCTTTCAACTGCCTGATTTCGAACGGCTCGGCCCCGATGCGTTCCAGCATCTGTTCGTGCTCTATAAACGCGCCCTGAAGGGCTAATACTCCTATTCTCATTTTCCGCGCTCGGCCATTAACAGCTCTATTTCCTGCTCGTTGATGCCTACCATGGCCTCGCCTAAGTCTTCGCTGAGCTCTGCCAGCTTGGCTGGGTCGTTATAGTTGGTCACGGCCTGTACGATGGCGGCGGCGCGCTTGGCGGGGTTGCCGCTCTTGAAGATGCCGCTACCAACGAATACGCCCTCAGCGCCCAGCTGCATCATCAGGGCAGCATCGGCAGGTGTGGCCACGCCACCGGCGGCAAAGTTGACCACGGGCAGCTTACCGTTCTTATGTACATACTCTACCAGGTCATAAGGTACCTGGAGCTGCTTGGCTGCTTCAAAGAGCTCGTCATCGCGCATGCTTACCAGACGACGTATCTCGCTCTGCATCAGGCGCATGTGGCTTACGGCCTGAACCACGTCGCCAGTACCGGGCTCGCCCTTGGTACGTATCATGGTGGCTCCCTCGGCTATACGGCGCAGTGCCTCGCCTAAGTTCTTGGCTCCGCAGACAAAGGGAACGTCAAACTTGGTCTTGTCGATGTGGTATATGTTGTCGGCGGGCGATAGTACCTCGCTCTCGTCGATGTAGTCTATCTCGATGGCCTGCAGTATCTGGGCCTCGGCTATGTGGCCTATACGGCACTTGGCCATGACAGGTATGCTTACGGCTTCCTGGATACCCTTAATCATCTTGGGGTCGCTCATGCGCGATACGCCACCGGCAGCACGTATGTCGGCGGGAATACGCTCCAGTGCCATTACTGCGCAGGCACCTGCTGCCTCGGCTATGCGGGCCTGCTCGGGGGTAGTTACGTCCATGATTACACCGCCCTTGAGCATCTGTGCCAGGTTGCGGTTCAGTGTTTGTCTTTCTGTTGTCATTTTATATGATTTTTACGATAATTACTTGGTGTATCACCTGTTATCCTCTTGAATAGCTTGGTAAAGTGGGCCTGCGAGGAGAACTTGTAGCCATTGGCTATCTCCTGTATGGTCTGGTCGGTGGCCTGCAGCTCGTGCTCGAGGGCCTCTATCAGTTTCTGCTCTATCAGCGCCTTGGGGGTGAGCCCGCATACGCGGTTGGTAACCTGTCCCAGATAGCGGCTGGTCACGTTGAGATAGTCAGCATAGAACGCCACATCACTGCGTTGCCTGATGTAGGCCGTTATGGCTTTCAGGAAGTCGCGGTACAGCTCGGCGCTGCGGCTGTGGGTCTGTCCCTCCTGCGGGGCCTTGATCTTGATGTACTCCGTGGCTTTCTGCCGGGCCTCGGCCATGGTGTGGCCCGTGGCCAAGTAGTAGGCTATGGCGGTCGAGGTCTGGTTGGCCAGTCCGTGAATGGCCGTGTCGTCCAGGAGGTAGACCGTGTCGAACGCTGAGGTGCCCAGTATCTGCCGCGACTCCTTGCGCCGCATCACTATCAGCGAGCACAGGGGCAGCAGCTGGTGCCGTATCATGCCTATGAGATGGCTCTCCATAAGCAGGTCGCCATTGCTGGAGAATACGACGGGATCGTAGAGCACGTAGGCAGGCTTGTAGCGCTGCAGGAAACTGACGATGACCGACAGGGTGTCCAACCGCCGTACCATACCTATCTTCACTATGTCGGGCTGAGTATCGTTGGCGATGGCCTCTATCTGGTTGGCCACCGTGCTGGCCGGTATGTCGAAAAACTCCTGTATGCCCAGCGTGTTCTGAATGGTGAGGCTGGTAATGACCGATACCACCCGACCGCCCAATTCGGTAATGGCCCGGATGTCGGCCTGCACACCAGAGCCCCCGGTGCTGTCAGAACCCGTTATGGTCAGTATCGTACTCATCGTTGCTTTCTAAGACGTTGCAAAATAAAACATATTTTCTGATATGACAAAGATTTGTTCGTGAAAAGACAATAAAAACGGCGATTTTGATAAAAACTGTTTCACCCATGGTAGCTATGGGGCGCATTGTGGCCCTCATGGGGTGGCTATACATTATTATATCTATAGGGCGGAGCCTCAATCTGGCCGTGGCGGTGGTACCCCAAATAGTGAAGACCGGCCATTAGAAACGTAAAGACGGCTCCCAGCTTGCTAATGACCGTCATTAGCAAGCTGGGAGCCGTCTTTAGAAATGGGGTGGTGGTGGCGGCCGTTGGCGCAGCCCTCAGGGGCTGGCTGCCGGCCAGGGCCATGCCTTAGTACACCTTCACCGCTTTGCCATTGATGATGTATGGTGTCTGCGGTTTCATCCATTCGGGCATGGGAGCACCCTTCAGGTAGTAGTCGAAGAAGTCAGAGAGACGCGCGCTGAGGTCTTTGGTGTTCTTGCGGTTAATCAGGTTGTGGCCCTCACGGTTGTACTCCAACAGCCAGGCTGGTTTGCCCAGGCGGCGCAGGCCCATAAACATCTCAATGCCCTGATAGTAAGGTACGGCACCATCAGCGTTGTTGTGCATGATGAGGACAGGCGTCTTAACCTTAGGGAAGTCGAACAGGGGAGAGTTCTCGATGTATAGGTCGTAGCCACTCCACAAGTCCTTGCCTATGCGGCTCTGCGTCTGTTCGTACTGGAACTGGCGGCTCATGCCCGAGCCCCAGCGTATGCCGCCATAGGCGCTCGTCATGTTACACACAGGGGCACCGGCACCAGCGGCAGCGAACATATCGGTGTGGGCAATGAGGTAGGCCACCTGGTAGCCGCCCCAGCTCTGGCCCTGGATGGCCATGTGCTTGCTGTCTATCCACTTGTAGGCCGTCAGGGCCTTGGCACCAGCCACTATACAGTTGTAGGCCGACTTGCCGGGATGTCCATCCTTGTACACGATGTCTGGAACGAACACCACGTAGCCGTTGCTGACAAAGTAGGCTATGTTAATGATGCTTCGGCTGGGCGCGGGAGTCTTGTAGGTGTACAGGGTCTCGCTGTTGCGCTCGTAGAAGTATATCATTACGGGATACTTCTTGGCCGGGTCAAAGTTGTCGGGCTTGTATAGGATGCCATCGAGCTTGGTTCCGTCAAACGCCTTCCACTGGAACAACTCGGCTGAGCCCCACAGGTAGTCCTGCTGCTGTGGATTGATGGCGCTGAGCCGCTGGGTGTCGCTCCCGTGCCCGAGATACAGGTCCATGGGCTCTCGGAAATTGCCCCGGCGCACCAGATAGCTGTCGGCCGAGTCGGCCAGGGCGAAGTTGGTGTAGCTGTATTTGCCGTAGAGCACGTTGCGCACGTGGCCCTCGAAGTCAGTCTGGGCGATGCCGTTCTCCTTGGTACGGTAGTTGAACACCCGCAGGTACACGGGGCGTGTGCGGTCTATGCCGGGCTGGTCGCCAAAGCGGCGTGTGTTGATGTACCGGTACTGGATACTGTCCTGGCGGCCCTTGCCACCCGTTAGGCTGAAGGGCTTGCCGCCCTGGACGGGCACAT
The DNA here is from genome assembly GCA_934204655.1 of uncultured Prevotella sp. GTDB lineage: Bacteria > Bacteroidota > Bacteroidia > Bacteroidales > Bacteroidaceae > Prevotella. Next base: position 32,913 of record CAKPZJ010000010.1, read on the forward strand.
ACCACAGGTCGAACCGGTCGGTGAGCACCACGCCATGGCCGTCGGCCGTCCACTCTACACCCGAGTAGGGCGTGGCGTAGATGGGCACGTCATTGTCCTCGTTGTACATCTTCACCCCGAGCTGGGCGCTGATGTTGGTTATCTTGCGGGTCGATGTGTCGATGAGCATCCACTGACCTTTCTCTAAGTCGAAGTACACGGCATACTTGCCGTCGGGCGATATAGACTCGCCCACCATCTTGCCCTCGGTGAGGGGCGTGTGGCGGCCGGTGTTCAGGTCTACCAGCGACAGGCGGTTCACCACCACCTGGTTCCACTGTTGCTCCAGGACGCGCCCCGTCTTATCAGATGACAGGCCAATGCGGTCGTTGGGGCCGTCAGAGGTACGCACTATGTCGTAGTAAGACCGTCCTATTTGCACGGCCTTGCCCTCGTCGTTCACCGTGCAGGTCACGCAGCTCGTGCCGTTCTTCAGCTCGCCCACCTTGAACATCGGTGGAATCAGGTCGGCATCATACCGCCATATATTGGGCTCCGCGGTCTCGAAGTCGTACTGGTCCTTGGCATCGGGAGCCACGTATGGCTGTATTCCGAAGTATATCCGGTTGGTGCGGCCGTTGTAACGGGGATTGGACTTGTCGGTAAGGCCCCAGCCCTGGATGAGCTGGGCCGACTCGTCGCTGCTTACCACCGTGCGCAGGCCACCGCCTATGCAGTACTCGTACAGACTGCAGTGCTTGCTGCCCGTGGTAGTGGTGTCGTTGGCTGCCATGAATAGCAGGCGGTCGCCCTGGCGGTTGAACTTCAGGCCCGTAATGTACTTGGCCTTGGCCGATATGTCGCTTGTGGCCTGCTGTTGCAGGTCCATCAGTCTCAGCACGTTGCTGTCCTTACTGTCCTTGGCCACATAGACCATCCATCGGCTGTCGGGGGTTACCTCGTAGGCCGCCGCGTAGTGTACGCGCAGCGTGTCGCCCGTGGCCAGGTAGTATATCATCATGTCGTTGGCCGCATCCTTATTCACCTTGGGCGCCTCGGGTGCCTTTTCGCCCTTCTTGGCTTTCTTGGCCTTTTTGCCCTTGGTGGCTGTGGCGGCGGCCGTGGTGGGCAGTGTCTTGGTGCTGAGGCCGAAGAGCACGGCCGACTGCGCATCGCGCCCCATCTTATAGCCGGTAACCTTGGCAAACTTGGTTATCTGCCCATCGGCCGTGGCTATGATGACCAGCGAGTCCTTGGGCATGTCCTCGGCTTTCTTCTTCTTAATCTTGGCGTTGCGCGTTTCGGCATAGGTAGGCTTTATCAGTGCCACCACATGGGTCTCGTCGGCCGTTATCTGTGGCCGGTAGCCCCGTGGTATGACCGTAGTCTGCCCTGTCTGGTTGTTTCTTACGTAGAGATGGCCATCGCCATCCTGTGGGTTTACTTCCCAGGCGGTAACCTTGCCAAAGGCCGACAGGGTAGAGGCTCCTACGCTCTGCCAGCTATCGTACACCGAGTGGGTAAGCGGTTTCTTCTGGCAGAACGACGACTGCCAGCCGGCTGCCAGTAGCAATGTAAGTGTGAAAAAATTGCGCATATCTTTTGAATGATTTAGTCTGATGAATTTATGATTATGCTTTGAGCTATATATGTTTACAAAGGTACGAATAAAATGGCGGCTGTGTGAGCCGCGGTCATGGTTTTTGTCAAAATCTATAGCTTAAAGTTGTTTTTTGCAGCAACTTCCTGCCCCGCAGGGCCATTTAAAAGAGCAACGGCCAACCAGAACCTTGCAGTACTGGTTGGCCGTTGGCCATCGGTTATCGTTAGTGGGGTGGGGGTTACTTGATGCCCCGCTCGTTGAGCGCCTTGCTGTATTTGGCGGCGTTGGCCTGGTGCTCGGCATACGTGCGGGCAAAGTTGTGGGTACCGCTGAAGTCTTCCTTGGCACACATGTACAGGTAGGGGTGGTGTACCAGGTTGAGCACGGCATCGATGCCAGCCACCGAGGGTACGCGGATGGGCCCTGGAGGCAGTCCCACGTTGGTATAGGTATTGTAGGGACTCTTAGTCTGCAGCATATTGTGGTAAATGCGCTTCAGCTCGAACTGCTTGAGGGCAAACTTGATGGTGGGGTCGGCTTGCAGCGGCATGCCGTTAGGGTATTCGGCGTCCCTTACGTTCAGCCGGTTGTAATACATACCCGCTATCATCGGCTTCTCGGCATTGTTGGCCGTCTCTTCATCTACTATACTGGCCAGGGTCATCACCTGTTCTGGGGAGAGGCCCAGGGCCTTGGCCTTTTGGGTTCGCTCGTCGTTCCAGAACCTCCGGCTCTCTTTCTGCATACGCTTTAGCAGTTTATCCAGGGTGATATTCCAGTAAATGTCGTACGTATTGGGTATAAACATACACACCATTGTCTCCGGAGTGTACCCGTATGACTTGCAGGTATCTGGGTTGGTCAGCGCCGTGGTCAGTTGGCTGTCGCTTAGCATGAGTTTCTTGGCCAGTTCGGCCGACAGGTCTTCTACGGTTCTCACCGAGGGTATGGTTACGCTTATGGGGGTCTGCATGCCGGCTTTCAGATGGCGGAAGAGCATCAGCGCACCTATGTGAGTATCTATCTCGTAGCGGCCGGTCTTGATGTTGTCCTTGTAAGCCCCATGCTTGGCCAGGGTGCTGAACCCCTGCATGCCATGTCTGGACGCTATGGGCGTCAACTTGGCAAATACTGAGTCAATGTTGTCATCCTGATCTATGTAGAGGTACTGGGTGGTCGGCATGGCCGAAAAGGCAGAGATAAAGTAATAGTACATGAATAGCACGATAACTGCGAGGCACGCCCCGGCAGGTATCAGATATTTTTTCTTCTTTACTACATACATACTTGTACTTATTTTGAGTTTATATACATCTTATTATATATAGGAGAGCGCCACAGGGGTGGTGGCGCTTATTCCGGTGCAAAGATACAAAAACTTTAAACGGCTCGGTGTGGCGTATAGATTTTTTTTGCTAACTTTGCTTAAAATTATGGTGAAGGATAACTTTTTGCTCTTTGCCAGGGAGATAACAGAGATAATAAGATGGAATATCAGACATTTGTTTTCGATTTGGATGGTACGCTGCTCAACACCCTTGATGACTTGGCCGCCAGTACCAACTATGCCCTGCGTACCCATGACATGCCCGAGCGTACGGTCGACGAGGTGTGCCGATTTGTAGGTAATGGCGTGAAAAAACTCATGGAACGCGCCATTCCTGGGGGCTTGGACAATCCGCAGTTTGAGGACACCTACGCATGCTTTCGCCAGCATTACCTGGTTCATAACCTTGACACCACTCGCCCTTATCCTCATATCTTAGATATGCTTGACGGCCTGAAGCGCCAGGGTAAGCACCTGGCCGTGGTTAGTAACAAGTTCTACGCTGCCACACAGGATTTGTGTCGCCACTTCTTCGGCCAGTACATCAGTGTGGCCATCGGCGAGCGTGAGAATATCCGTAAGAAACCTGCCCCTGACACCGTGCTCGAGGCTTTGCGTCAGCTCGGCGTGGGCCGCGATGGTGCCGTGTATGTCGGTGACAGCGATGTGGATATAGACACCGCCCGTAACTGCGGTATGCCGTGCCTGAGTGTGCTGTGGGGGTTCCGGTCGCGCCCGTTCTTGCTCGAGCATGGCGCCACCACACTGATAGAGTCGCCGCTGCAACTGCTGGAATAACCAATAGCAACGCCCTGCCAATGCAGTCTGCAAAGACTCCTTGGCAGGGCGTTCTGGTATTCAGGTAAGTAGTATTATTCGTATCTGATGGCCTCTATCGGGTCGAGCTGAGCCGCCTTCTTGGCTGGGTACCAACCGAAGAACACGCCCGTGATGGTACATACGGCGAAGCTCATCACTATGCTCCATGGCTGGATGTATATGGGCCAGTTGGCCAGGGCCTTTACGGCATACGAGGCGCTCACCCCTAACACGATGCCTATCACGCCACCGGTAACGCTCAGCATGATGGCCTCGATGAGGAACTGGTTGAGTATATCCACGCCCCGGGCACCCACGCTCATGCGCAGGCCTATCTCGCGGGTACGCTCCGTGACACTCACGTACATAATATTCATAATGCCGATACCGCCCACGATGAGCGAGATGCCTGCCACCGCACCCAAGAGGATGGTGAGCATGTCGGTGGTAGAGTTCATCATGGATGCCAACTCTTCCTGAGAGCGTATGTTGAAGTCATCGTCGTCGCCCTCGCTGCTGTCGGTAGCCTCCTTGAGCTTGTGGTTGGTGCGAAGAATGTCGGTAATCTCGCTGGTAGCCTTGTCGGTTACGCCCTCGGTAATGGCCGAGCACTGGATTTCGCTCAGGTAGGTCTGGGCGAGTATTCGCTTCATCACCGTGGTATAGGGGGCCAGCACCAAGTTGTCCTGGTCCATGCCCATGGAGTTATATCCTTTCTTCTTCAGTACTCCGATAACCCGGAAGGGTATCGTTCCGAAGCGCACCACCTTTCCCACGGCATCGCCACCGTCCGGGAAAAGATAATCTACCACTGTCTGCCCTAAGATACATACCTTGGCTGATGAGCGGATGTCTGCATCGGTAAAGCAGTCGCCATCGGCTACGCTCAGCTGCCTTATGCCGAGGTAGTCGAGGTTCACGCCGTAGATAGTGGACTGCGTATTGTTGTTGCCGTATATCCACTGGCCCGAGCTGGTTACCACTGGACTCACCGCCTTGACATAGTGACAGTCATCGCGTATGCTCTGATAGTCGGTGAGCTTCAGGGTCTGCATGGAGGATGGATCCATGCGCACGCCACCCCTCATGTCGGCACCCGGGTGTATCATTATCATGTTAGAGCCCATCTCGGCTATGTTGGCCTGTATGCTCTTCTTGGAGCCTTGGCCTATGGCAAGCATGGTGATGACCGAGGCCACGCCGATGATGATGCCCAGCGCCGTCAGGAACGACCGCATCTTGTTGGCGGCTATCGCCCTGAGTGCTATCTTGAACAAATTCTGATAATTCATTGTTACTTAAATTCTTAATGGTTACTACAGTGCCCAGAGTGGCTACTCGTCGCTATTGGTTGGCAGCGCCGCCAGTCCCTCGGCAGCCGACTTGATGTCGTGGTTGTACTCATCGCTTATCACCACACCGTCGCGCAGCTGGATGTTGCGGCTCGAGTAGTTGGCTATGTCGGGGTTGTGGGTTACAAAGATGATGGTGCGTCCCTCGGCGTGGAGCTTCTGAAACAGCACCAGTATCTCGAACGACGTGCGGGTGTCCAGGTTACCCGTGGCCTCGTCGGCCAGTATCACCGCGGGGTTGTTTACCAGCGCCCTGGCTATGGCCACGCGCTGCATCTGGCCTCCTGACATCTGATTGGACTTGTGGTACAGTCTGTCGCCCAACCCCACAGCCTGCAGAGCCCTCACGGCGCGCTCCCGACGTTCGGCGGCGCTTACAGAGGAGTTGTACATGAGTGGCAGTTCCACGTTTTCTACGCTGGTGGTCTTGGGCAGCAGATTATAGTTCTGGAATATGAACCCAATCTTCTGGTTGCGGAGCACCGCGCGCTGCGACTTGGACATGGAGCGTACACTTACACCGTCCAAGAGGTACTCGCCGCTGCTGGGAGTGTCCAGGCAGCCCAGCTGGTTAAGCAGTGTCGATTTGCCAGAGCCCGACTTACCCATGATGGTGACAAACTCGCCCTCGTAGATGCTGAAAGTAACACCCTTGAGGGCATGTACTTTCTCATCGCCTACGATGAAGTCGCGCTTTACGTTCTTCAGCTCTATAACGGCCTTCTTGCCGTCCTTATTTACCCTTTCCATTCTTGTCCTGTTTTCTTGGGCCTGGGGCGAAGGGGCTGCTCTCCTGCGGGCCATCGCCATTGGCCTCATCGGTATTCATCTTTATTCCTGTAATAATCTGCTTGCCGGCAGCGATGCCGCCCAATATCTGCGTATGGGTACCATCGGTCATGCCTATCTTGACTGCGTGAGCCACAATCTGGTTGCCCTCAAGCGTCCAGACCTTGTTCTTGCCGTTGCAGTCCACTATCTTGCGCTTGCCCACGGTCTCCTTTTCGGGCGAGTATCTCAGGGCCTTAGAGGGGATGGACAGCACACCGTCCAGTTCTGACGTGAAGATGGTGACGTTGGCCGTCAGACCCGGCTTGAGCTTCATGTCGGCATTGGGAGCCGATATGACCACCTCGTAGGTTACCACGTTGTTGGTAGTGGTGGCTTCCTGACGCACCTGCTTGACCGTTCCGGAGAAAGTCTCGGTGGGGTAGGCGTCAACGGTAAACGATACACGCTCGCCCACCTTGACGTCGGCTATGTCGGCCTCGTCTACATCGGCCACCACCTGCATGTTAGTCAGGTCTTGGGCTATGGTGAACAGCTCAGGGGTCGAGAAGCTGGCCGCTACGGTCTGGCCCTCTTCAACCGACTTGGACAGCACAATGCCGTCTATGGGTGAGGTGATGGTGGCATACCCCAAGTTAGTCTGAGCCTTGCGCACGTTTTCGCGGGCCGTGGCCACGTTCTCCTTGGCCTGCCGGTAAGCCAGCTGGGCCTCCTCGAACTCGTTGGCGCTGATGAGCCCTTTCTTATAGAGGGTCTGGTTGCGCTTGAAGTTGGCCGTCTGGTACGACAGCGTGCTCTGCATGCTGGCCAGGTTGGCCTTGGCCGTATTCAGTTCGCTGGTCAGGTTGGTCTTGTCAAGCTCGGCTATTACCTGGCCCTTCTTTACCACGCTGTTGTAGTCTACGTAGAGCTTGCTTACGATACCCGAAACCTGGGTACCTACCGTTACCGAGGTCACGGGCTCTATGCTGCCCGTAGCGGTAATGCTGTTCTGCAGGTTGGCCGGTGCCACCTTGCCCATTTCAAACTCCACCTCGTCGTTCTTCTTTCCGCGCGAGCAGGTGGCTATTACGGCAACAGCCACGATGACCACAGCTGCCACTATTCCCCATTTCTTGTTTGTAAGTTTCATCTTTATTGAGTCTGTTATTATGATTATCTATCGGTTAAAGTCTCCCGTTCTGGTAGAAGTTGAGCATATTTAGGTTGAGCATGGTGAGATACTTGCTCTGAAGCTCGCTCTGCTGTGCCTTGAGCATGTTGTCGCGGCCCGTGAGCAGCTCCACGATGTTTTTGAGCCCCAGCCGGAACTGCTCGCTCAGCAGCTCGTAGCTGGCGGCGGCACTCTCGGTGCTAACCTTGGCTGCCTTGAACATAGACTGGTTGGTGCTGGCCTGAATCCAGTAGTTCTCGATGGTAGAGTACAGCTGTGTCTGCTTATCTTTAAGCTCCAGCTCGTAGCTGATACGCTGCAGCTGAGCCTTGTTTACTGCGGTCTTGGTCTTGCGCTGATCCAGCAGCGGTATGCTTACCGTGAAGCCGGCCCCGATGTTGAAGTTGTTCTTAATCTGGGTTCCCCAGGCGTTGTTACTCATCGAGGTGGTGTTGGTGGTAAGTCCGGCGCTCAGCCCTATAGTGGGCAATTTGCCTGCCTTGGCCATCTTGATGTCCAGGGCGCTTGCCTGTATGCCTATTTGGGCGTTCTTGATTTCGGGACGGGTGGCCAGGGCCGCGTTGTACACGTTCTGCAGAGCCGGGATTTGCTGCAGCACAGCCTGGTCGTCTATCTCGTCGGCCACCACCTCAAAGGCTTCGCCATCGGTCAGCTGCAGCAACTGGCGCAACTGACGGGTATATTCGCTGATGTTGCTTTCGGCCTGCACCACGCTGTACTGGTCCTGGGCGCGCTGTGCTGTAAGCTGCGCCAGGTCAGCCTTGCTCATCTTGCCGGCCTTGACAAACTCCTGGCCGCGCTCTTCGTTCTTCTGGCTGGTACTCAGGGCTGCCTGGCTCACCTTCTTGGCTTCGAGCGAGTACAGTATCTGTACGTAGAGCTGGGCTATCTGTTCCTGTATGCTGTTGGCGGTTTCGGCCGTGGCCAGGTCGGCTTGCTGCTCGGCCAGCTTGTTGGCCTTAATACGGTCTCGGTTGATGTTGCCGTTCCACACGGTCCAGTTGGCGTTCAGCGCGTAGGTGCCATTGTAGTACACCTTGTCCACGCTGGCCTGCACCTGGTCGCCGGCCACGATGGCGCGGCCCGTCTGGGGCCACGGGTTAAGTGTAATGTTCTGGTTGGTGCTGGCCGTGAGCGACGGCAGCAGCGCAGCCTTGCTCTCCAGTACATCTTCGGTGGCCGCCTGCTTCTGTATGCGGCTCTTCTGCAAAGTAATGTTGTTCTCTAACGCGTAGTCGATACACTGCCTAAGCGTCCAGGGGCGTGCCTTGGCCGACAGGGTTGCTGTGCCTATCAAGGTTGCCGTTAATACTATCCTGTAAATGTTCATATAAAAGATAATTACGATAAAAATCTTTTATATGATGGATAACGGGGAGTGTAGTTTAATCCGTGAGGGGTTTATTAACAAAAGATTGCAGTCGTTTACACTAACGACTGCAATCTGGCGATATACTTGCCGAGTATGTCGAACTCTATGTTGACCGTAGAGCCTACCTGTATGTCGGCAAAGTTGGTATTGGCCCGTGTGTAGGGTATGATGGCCACCTGGAACGAGTCTTCGGTGGGATTGCACACGGTGAGCGATACGCCATTGACCGTTACCGAACCCTTGTCGACCGTAAAGTAGCCTCGCCGGGCCATGTCCCGGTCGTAGGGATACCGGAAAGTAAAGTAGGTACTGCCGCCCGCGTCGCTCATGTCGGTACATACAGCCGTCTGGTCTACGTGGCCCTGTACGATATGGCCGTCCAGCCGGCCGTTCATCAGCATGGAGCGCTCCACGTTGACGCGGTCGCCCACGCTCAGGGCCCCTAAATTGGACCGCTCCAGCGTCTCCTTCATGGCCGTAACGGTATAGGTGTTGCCCTCGATGGCCACCACGGTCAGGCAGACGCCATTGTGGGCCACGCTCTGGTCTATCCGGAGCTGCGAGGCAAACGAGCACGTCAGGGTGATGTCTATATTCTCCTGTTCCTTTGTGACGGCCGTTACCGTGGCCATCTCTTCTACTATTCCGCTAAACATTGTTGATGTATTGAGTGTAAAACGGGGGTTGTACGATGATGTGATGATAAGTCCGAGTAATTAAGATTTGAGTGCCCTCCGTCTTTGTAATCCACCGGTCTTCCGACTTAGTTCCAGTTACTGGAGTTTATATGGCCCGCCATTAACAAGAGAGGCTTGCTCGGTATTGTTTTTTATGTGATGACTATCCCGATCGAATCGGTACAACCCCCTAATATTTTTCTGATGCAAAGTTACAACTTCCTGTCCATTCGGCAAAATGATTTCGGCTATTTTTTCGCCCCTATCTGTCATGGCCGTGCCTATATATATAATAAGGTATAGGACAGTGGCCGTCGCCCCGCTATTCGCCCTCGCGATACCAGTCCTTGAGATAGCCGGCATAGTGGCGGGCGTACTCTTCGGCCTGGCCAGGCTGGCAAGCCTTGATGCGGCGGGCCGGTATGCCGCCCCATATCTCGTGGGCCGGTATGTGGGTGCCCTGGGTAACCACGGCACCGGCTGCCACAATGGCCCCCGGGCCCACTTCGGCCCCGTCGAGCACCGTGGCGTTCATGCCGATGAGTGCTCCACGGCCCACGGTGGCGCCATGTACTACGGCCCCATGGCCTACCGACACGTCATCGTCCAGAATACAGGGCGTGCCCTGCGACTGGTGCAGACAGGCGCAGTCTTGCACATTCACGCGGTTGCCGCAGCGTATGCCGTCGACATCGGCGCGCAGCACGGCACCGTACCAGATACTACAGCCGTCGCCTAAGTGGCAGTTGCCAGCTAAGGTGGCGTTCTCAGCGATAAAACAGGCGTCACCCCATGTGGGCTCCATGCCTTTAACCTTTACTATGATGGCCATAATGATAAGTTTGAGGTGCAAAGGTAGTAAAACTAACTGTAAAATGGCCATCGCGGGAAATGAAAAGACCGGTCTTTAGCTTTCTAAAGGCGGCTCCCAGCTTTCTAAAGACGGCTCCCAGCATCGTAAAGGTCGGTCTCCACGACTTTTGCGATGGCTATTGACGTGTGGAAAATCATCACCAGCGTGCAGGCAGTTCTTTTTACTTTTCCACTCTTTTATCTTTTTACTTCTCCAAATTGTCATTTTACTTTTATACCTTTTTACTTTTCCCTTGATGGTCGTCTCGGGCCGTAATGGAATGGAGGCCAGCGGGGCCGCAGCCTGCCTGGGGTAAGCAAAAATAAGTAATAATTTATTTTGTAGTTCTCTCGGTTTGCACTATCTTTGCATAAGATAGTCTGCACCTCAGCAATTCAAACAAGTTTGATTGCTTTCGGTTTGCGCTATCTTTGCATAAGATAGTCTGCACCTCAGCAATTCAAACAAGTTTGATTGCTTTCGGTTTGCGCTATCTTTGCATAAGATAGTCTGCACACTGACCATCAGCCTTGGCCTGGCGGCCCTGGTGGGTGTAGTCATTATAGAGAAACATAACAGAACAAACGATGAAAGTGCGTTTAGCTTTGATGAACTTCTTGGAGTTCGCCGTGTGGGGAGCCTACCTCACTTGTATGGGAATATACCTAAGCAATATCGGTATGCCGCAGCACATTGGTGCTTTTTATGCCATGCAGGGTATCGTATCTATCTTCATGCCGGCCCTGATGGGCATCGTGGCCGACCGCTGGATACCCGCCCAGCGCCTCTTGGGCCTCTGCCACCTGCTGGCGGGCCTGTTTATGATAGCCGCCGGATGGTATGGCTATACTGAGGGTACGGCGGCCCAGTTCCCGGTACTCTTCACGTTCTACTCGTTAAGCGTGGCGTTCTACATGCCTACTCTGGCGCTCAGCAACTCGGTGGCCTACTGCGCCCTGGCCCAGGCCCACATGGACAGTGTCAAGGAGTTTCCGCCCATTCGCGTCTTTGGCACCGTGGGATTTATCTGCTCCATGTGGTTTGTCGACTTGATGGGTTTCAAGAGCGACTATAACCAGTTCTTCGTATCGGGCGCACTTGGCGTGATACTCTTCCTCTACACCTTCACCCTTCCTAAGTGTCCCGTGACACACGGCAGCGAGCGACAGAGTATCGTCGACGCGTTCGGACTGCGCGCCTTTACGCTATTCAGGCAGAAGCGCATGGCCATCTTCTTCATTTTCTCGATGCTGTTGGGCGTTAGCCTTCAGATAACCAACGGCTTCGCCACGCCCTTTATCGAGAGCTTCAAGGCGATGCCCGAGTATGCCGGCACGTTCGGCGTTAAGTATCCCGTGATACTCTACTCGCTGTCGCAGGTAAGCGAGACGCTGTGCATACTGATGATACCATTCTTCATGAAGCGCTATGGCATCAAGAACGTGATGCTTATAGCCATGTTTGCCTGGGTTATGCGCTTCGGACTGCTGGGCACGGGCAACCCGGGCTCCGGTGTGTGGATGTTCATCCTCTCCATGATAGTATATGGCGTGGCCTTCGACTTCTTCAACATCTCGGGCTCGCTCTTCGTAGATACCAATACCGACCATGCCATCCGCTCGAGTGCCCAGGGCCTCTTCATGCTGATGACCAATGGCATCGGCGCTACCTTAGGCTCCTTTGCCGCTCAGCAGGTGGTTACGGCCCACACCGTTGACGGCGTTACCCAGTGGGCGGCCTGCTGGTACATCTTTGCCCTTTACGCCCTGGTGGTGGGCGTGGCCTTTGCCCTGGTGTTCAACACTAAGAAGAAAACGGTTAAGGAATGACGGGCGAGACGGAGCTACGGCTACAGAGCCTGATACTGCTCACACAGGTAGAGGGCATGGGCTTGGTGGTGCTTGCTAACACTGGCCGCGACCGGCAGATAGGTATTCCTTGTACCGAGGCCATGATAAACCGGCTGAACCGCATCACGGACACCGCGGGAGCCGCTCCTGTACAGCTGCCGCAGCTGCTGTGCCGGCTACTGGACGACCATGGCATCGCAGAGATGGAGATACACATTACCGATGTATGCGATGGCAACTACGTGACGCTGCTCTACGACCGGGCCACGCTGAAGACTTATACCGTGGCCCCCGACGATGCCGTGGCGCTGGCCTTGGCCGGTGGGTGGCCCATCTATATACGCACCGCGCTCTTTGCCAGTCAGAGTGTGGCCTATAAACCGGGGCAGGAGCAGATGGCCATGCCGCTCAACGTGCTCAACGGCCAGTTGTTGGAACGTGCGCTCCAGCGCGCCATAGCCCGCGAGGACTACGAGATGGCCAAGGCCATCAAGGACGAGATGGGGCGGCGCGGCAAGAATGATGATAAGCGATGAAAGAGGCAAGATATTTCTATGTGCCACAGGCTGCCGAGCGCACCGAACTGCCCGCTGACGAGGCGGTGCATGCCCTGCGTGTGCTGCGGTTGCAGAGTGGCGACGAGCTGTTCCTGATGGACGGCACCGGGCACTTCTACAGGGCCGAGGTAACCGCTACCTCGTCCAAGCATTGCCTGTACAGCATCCTGGAGACCATCACTCCACCTAAGGAGTGGGTGGGCCACATCCACCTGGCCATAGCGCCCACCAAGATGATGGAGCGCATAGAGTGGATGGCCGAGAAGGCCACCGAGGTGGGGTTCGATGAGCTGTCGTTCGTCAACTGCAAGTTCTCCGAGCGCAAGGTTATCAACACCGCGCGGGTAGACAGGATAGTGGTGTCGGCCGTCAAGCAGAGCCGCAAGCCCTATAAGCCCGTGGTCAATGACCAGGTACCGTTTCGCGACTTTGTCCAGGCACCCCGCACGGGTCGCAAGTTCATAGCCCATTGTTACGACGAGATAGCCCGTAGCGACCTGTTCGGCCAGTTGGGTCAGATGGGTGGCGGCGATGAAGTTACCGTCATGGTAGGCCCCGAGGGCGACTTTTCTGTCGATGAAGTAAAGTTGGCCATGCAGCACGGGTTCGAGCCGGTGTCGTTAGGCAATTTCAGGTTACGGACCGAGACGGCTGGACTGATGGCTGTGACCATGGCCCAGCTGGCTTTCCGTAAAAAATAACATACAGATGAACAAATACTTATTATGGTTAGTAGGGATAACCATGACGCTGGGTCTGGGCTCGTGCTCAGACTCTGATTATATCAATGCTATCCCTAAGCGGTCGCCGGCCGTGGTGTCGGTAGACCTGATGAGTACGGCCGACGTGAGCGCACAGAGGGTACTCCGGGCGCTCTTCCAGGTAGGGGCGGTCGACGGCAAGGGTGTAGACATCAGTAAGAAAATGTATCTCTTCGAGTCGCCCGACGGCTCTTACGGTCTCTGTGCCGCTGTGTCAGGCAGCGACAAGTTGGCCGACCTGCTTACCCAGTCGGGGCACAGGCTTACCGTGTTCCAGGGATGTCACTTTACCCCCTTAGGCACCTCGTGGCTGATGGGCTATTCGGACCGCGCACTCTTGGTGATGGGCCCTGTGACCATAGAGGGGCAGCGTGAGCTGATGCGGCAGATGTCTGTCTATCTTAATCAGGACGAGGACAAGGGTCTGCGGGTGTCGCGGCTCTTCGAACGGCTCGACACCATCAGCGCCCCGATAGCCCTGGTAAGTCAGTTGCAGTCATTGCCCGAGCAGATGGCCGCCACCCTCTCGCTGGGCATGCCCAAGGGCGCCCGGCCAGACCAGGTGTATTATGCCGCTGGGATCTGCCGGCACGACCGAGCCTTGGTGATGCATGGGCAGACTTTCTCCTTTAACCACACGGTAGACACCCAGATAGCCCAGGCCAAGAGTAGGTTGGGGGCCATAGATGGCAGTTTCATGGCCAGCCTCCAGGACAGCTGCTTTGCCACCTTGTTTATGCACGTAAGGGGGGCTGACTTCCTGCAGTTGCTTCAGGCCAGTCCCGCCACCCAGACCCTGTTGGCCGGAGCCAACGCGGTGATAGACATCAACAGCATTATCAGCACCTTTGACGGTGAGGTCATGGTGGGAGTGCCTTCGCCCGACGGCAAGCAGGGCATGGTACAACTATTGGCCCACTGCCAGCGCGCCGACTGGCTTCCGCATGTGGCCTATTGGAAGAAGAGTGTGCCCAGTGGGGCCTCTATCACCGATGCGGGCCGTGACCGCTGGCGCTACACGTCTGGCGGTACCTCGTTCTGCTTCGGTATTCAGCCCGATGGCTGCTTCTACTTCGGTACCGAGCCTGTGGCTGCCGGCCGTCCGTCGGCATTGCAGACTTATATGACGGGTCGCAAGATGGCTACGGTTATCAACCTGAACAGGCTGCCCTTCAGTCGCTCGATGCCTATACTCGGCAGCGTGTTAGGGGTACTTGGCCCGATAGATACGATGGTTTATACGCTCGAATAAATGGAAACTATACAATTTCAGTCAGTGGTTCCACATGTGTTTGCCCACGTGCCCGACCTGAAGTCGGATGTGTGGAACCAGGAACTTACCTTTCAGAAAGACAGATTATACCTCTTAGAGGCCGATAGTGGCAAAGGTAAGAGTACCTTTTGCAGTTACATTATAGGTTATCGGTGCGACTACTCGGGCCGGTTGCTCTTTGACAGCCAGGACGTGTCGGCGCTGCCGCAGTCGTCATGGGTCGACCTGCGCCGGCGGCACATCAGTCACCTGTTTCAGGAGTTGAGGCTCTTCCCGGAGCTTACGGCGCTGGAGAACGTGACCATCAAGAACGCGCTGACAGGCTTTAAGGACGAGAAGGAAATACGCAGCTGGTTCGAGATGTTGGGCATAGCCGACAAGGTAGACACGCCAGTGGGCATCATGTCCTTCGGGCAGCAGCAGCGCGTGGCCATGATGCGGGCGCTGGTTCAGCCGTTCGATTTTCTGCTGGCCGACGAGCCCATCAGCCATCTGGACGAAACCAATTCGGCCCTGATGGCTCAGTTGATGATGGCCGAGGCCCGCAAGCAGGGCGCGGGGGTCATAGTGACCAGCATCGGCAAGCACATGGACCTGGACTACGATACGGTATATAGACTCTGACGTGACGGTTATAATATATAATAAGGTATGAACTTAGTTTGGAAATTACTGCGACATCATATTAGCATCGCCCAGACGGCCGGTTTCTTCTTCGCCAATCTCTTGGGCATGTTTATTGTACTTTTGGGCTTTCAGTTTTACCACGATGTGTTGCCATGCTTTACCGCTGAAGACAGCTTTATGAAGTCTGACTACATGGTGATAAGCCGCAAGATAGGCGCGTCTAACGTTATATCCGGAAAGACCAACACCTTTAGTCCCGCTGACATCGCCGACCTGGGCGAGCAGCCCTTTGCCAAGGCCATTGGTGCCTTTGTGTCCAACGAGTACCACGTAGACGCGTCAATGGGTATCAGCGGCACCAATATACTCAACTCTGAGATATTCCTGGAAAGCGTGCCCGACTCCTTTGTCGACGTGGCTGCCGCCACATGGCACTATACGCCCGGCGATAGGGTGGTGCCCATCTTGCTGCCCCGCTCCTATATCACCATGTACAACTTTGGCTTTGCCAAGACCCACTCGCTGCCTAAAATATCCGATGGGGTAGTGGGCATGATAGACATGACGCTCTTCGTGCAGGGCAATGGACGGCACGAGGAGTTCAAGGGACGTGTGATAGGCTTCTCGGGCAAGGTAACATCGGTCTTAGTGCCTGAGTCGTTTATGAAGTGGAGCAACGCCACCTTTGCCCCAGGCAAGGAGAGCGACCCCTCGCGGCTGCTGCTCAAGGTGGGCAATCCCGCCGATGAGACTATAGCCAAATACATGGACGCGCAGGGCTACGAGATGGACGCTGACAAGCTCAATGCCGAGAAGACCACTTATTTTCTGAAACTTGTCATCGGGCTGGTGGTCTCGGTGGGTGTGCTGATATCTATCTTGAGTTTCTATATACTCATGCTGAGCATATACCTGCTTGTCCAGAAGAACTCGGATAAGTTGGAGAACCTGCTGCTTATCGGCTACTCTACCAAGCAGGTGGCCCGTCCCTACCAGTGGCTCGCCACGGGGCTCAATATGGCTGTGCTGGTACTGGCAGCTGTGGCTGTGGTGCTGGTGCGTAGCTACTACATGGATATTCTGCTCTCGCTCTATCCCACGCAGGCTGATACAGGACTGCTGGCCATGCTGGTACTTGGCGCGATACTCTTTGCACTGGTTACAATTCTTAACTTTTCGGTTGTTCA
Organism: uncultured Prevotella sp.; assembly: GCA_934204655.1. Taxonomy (GTDB): domain Bacteria; phylum Bacteroidota; class Bacteroidia; order Bacteroidales; family Bacteroidaceae; genus Prevotella. The sequence goes on from CAKPZJ010000010.1 coordinate 49,113, forward strand.
TCATCGTATAAAGTGTATATGGGAACAGAAAAGGAGAAATAATTGACGTATAATCCGTTATTTTCATCTGCCAGTAATGTATATATGAAAATAAATTGCTAAATTTGCATCGCAATATTAATAATAATTATCACTACAGTGGTAGTTTTTAACTTAACTTACAGAAAGATTATGTTGAGACGATTAAGCCTTTTAGCTGTGATGATGTGGGCCATTACCACATCCATGATGGCGCAAATTACGACTTCAGGTATCAATGGTAAGGTTACATCGCAGGGCGATGAGGTTATCGGAGCCTCGGTTACGGCCACCCACCAGCCTTCGGGAACCGTGTACCGGGCCGTTACCAACGTGAATGGACGCTTTAACATCCAGGGTATGCGTCCCGGTGGTCCATACACGGTCGAGATTACCTACATAGGCCATCAGCCTAAGGTCTTTAACAAGGTTAACCTGCTTTTGGGAGAGTCGCAGAACCTGTCGTGTTCGCTCGAGGAAGATGCCCGGATGCTCGATGAGGTGGTCATAGCCGGCCGGGCCGGACTGAACGCCACTAAGACGGGTGCCGCGCAGAGCATTAACGCTACGCAGATTAGCAATATGCCTACCATTACCCACAGTGTGGCCGATATAGCCCGCCTTAATCCGCAGATTAACTCTAATGAGCAGTCGGGCTCTATGTCGTTCGCCGGTGCCAACACCCGCTACAACTCCTTCCAGATTGATGGTGTTATGAATAATGATGCTTTCGGTCTTACTTACAATGGTAGCAACGGTGGCCAGGCCAATACGCAGCCTGTATCGATGGAGACAATCGACCAGATACAGATCAATATCGCGCCATTCGATGTTCGCCAGAGTGGTTTTACGGGCGGTGCCATCAACGCCATTACCAAGAGCGGTACCAACACGTTCCATGGTAGTGTATATGGTTACGGCAACAACGAGAAGTTAGTGGGCCGCCACTATAAGAACCACGATGGCAGCTACGCTGCTCCTTATTCTAAGGAGAACGAGTCGCTCTTCGGCTTTACCCTGGGTGGCCCCATCATCAAGGATAAGCTCTTCTTCTTTGCCAACTACGAGAACAGTGACAAGTCGTACCCCAACGACTACGGTTTGGGCTCTGCCGGTTCTAAGGTAGACGCCGAGCTGGCTACTAAGATACTCGACGCTGTTAAGGACATGGCCCGTGAGCAGGGAATAGATTACAACGGTCAGTATGCCAACCCCGATATGCGCACCTGGAGCAACAAGGCCGGTGTGAAACTCGACTGGAATATCAATGACTTCAACAAGTTTACTATCCGTTGGAGCTATGTCAACGCCCGCTCTATGAAGGGTAGCGGTGGCATCTCTACGCTGAATACTGGTGACCACCTGTATGAATACAAGTCTACCACCAACACCTTTATGGCTGAGCTGCAGTCTCGCCTTTCTCCCGTGGTGAGCAATGAGGCTCGCGCCTCTTATGTTCGCGTCCGCGATGCCCGTACTTCGGGCAATCCCTTCCCTGCCATTCAGATTTCTAAGGTGGGCAACAACAATGGCTCTGTTAATATAGGTAACGAGTACAACTCGATGGCTAACTCGCTGGACCAGGATGTCTTCACCGTCGAGGACAACCTCACCTGGAACAAGGGTAACCACACCTTCACCTTTGGTACACACAACGAGTTCTATAAGTTCTCTAACCTGTTTATCGGTAACCTCTTCGGTAGTTACTACTTCAGTACCCCCGATGATTTCTTCAGCTACTACAATGGTTTCAAGGCTGGTCAGACCGGCCTGGGCAAGTATATCAACCAGTACTACTTCAAGGAGGCCAATGTAGATGTTACGGGCGACCCCCATTGGGCTGCCTCGTTCGGTGCCGGCCAGTTGGGCTTCTATGTCCAGGACAAGTGGGATGTGTCTAACAGCTTCCAGCTCACCTATGGCCTGCGTATGGACATGCCGCTGTTCTTTGACCGTCCTGCGGAGAACGCTCCTTTCAATGAGTGGGCTGCTCAGAACGGCTATTCGTTCAAGACCAATCAGAAACTGTCGTCAGCCCCGATGTGGAGTCCGCGTGTAGGTTTTCGCTGGGACCTTAACAACGACCATAAGTTTATCCTCCGTGGAGGCGTGGGCATCTTTACCGGTCGTATCCCATTCGTATGGCTGAGCAACAGCTTCTCTAACACCGGTATTCAGCTCTCCTCGTACACTGCCCGCCGGTCAGACAAAATCAGTCTGATACTGGATCCTAACAAGCAGAGCGAGAATGGCCAGCAGCTTACGGCTTGGAGCGGTAGCCAGTTAATCAATGTGTTTGACAAAGACTTCAAGTTCTCTCAGAACCTGCGTGCCAACTTGGGTGTTGACTTCAAGCTGCTCGGTATCGACTGGACCGCTGAGGCTATCTACAGCAAGACGCTCAACGATGTGTACTACCAGAACGTAGCTTACACAGAATCGGGCAAGACTTTTGCTGACAAGACCGGCCTTTACTGGGATAACCGTCCTATGTACGAACGCGTCACCACTGGTTTACCCTTCAACGAGATTTATGTCCTCAAGAACACTAACAAAGGGTACACTTACAGCCTCTCGCTGAAAGCAGACAAGAGTTTCGCGTGTGGTCTGGACCTCTCGGCATCGTACACGTTCACACAGTCGAAGAGCATAAGCAGCGCAACATCATCGCAGGCTCAGAGCAACTGGCGAAACACACAGACATACAGGTTCTCTAACTCGCCCGAGCTGTCGTATAGCGCTTACAACATACCTCACATGATTAAGGCGTCGGCTTTCTATCACTTCAACATCGCCAACAACAAGATGTTTACCACTACTATCGGTATCATCTACCAAGGCCGTAGCGGCTCGCCTTACTCTCTGATGTACAATGGCGACATCAACGGTGATAGCGGTACCAGCAACGACCTTGTCTACATCCCCACCGATGAGCAGATAGACCAGATGCCTTTCAAGGGCACCGATGCCTATCCTGCCGACCTGCAGCGTCAGAACTTGAAGGCTTGGCTGGCCAAGACTCCTTATCTCAAGGATCATCGCGGTCAGTACTACAAGCGCAACGCAGACAACCTGCCTTTCGAGCACCACTTCGACCTGCATGTAGCTGAGAAGATGAGTCTGAAAGTGGGCAAGTATGTTCATGCTCTCGAACTCTCGCTCGACATCCTCAACGTGGCCAACATGATTAACAAGGACTGGGGCCGTACCTATGGCACCAACTACTCTAATGAGCTCATACTCCCCATCACTTACGATGGCGGCCAGTACCAGTTTGTCAGCAGTCCCGATTACATCCTCAAGTATCCGCAGAGCTACTACAGCCGCTGGCGTGGTCAGCTTGGCCTGAAGTACACCTTCTAACCACCGGCAGATACTGATAACCATTATATGAGGGGTCTCTTGAACGGTAAGTTCAGAGGCCCTTTTGCTGTTACTATAGGTCTATGGGTGCCATTTGTGGCAGTCTGTGGCTTGCCCCGGGGTGGCCGCTACAGGTTCTGATGGTCACAGATAGCTCCGTCCGAAAACTTAGAATGTGCATCGGGTGCTTCGGGATGTGCATACTGAGTTTGCGGATGTACATCCCCAGTCTTCGGACCGAGCCTGCGCACCCATCTGGCAGTGTGCCCACCGGTATCGGGCTAAATTCTGATGGTGGCACGGATTATTGGGGGATTTGTTTTGTGTTTCATTACAAATGTTGTAATTTTGCAAGAAAGAAAATAAACATTATATACTATGTATAGAACTAAAACGTGTGGAGAACTGCGTCTGTCAGACGCTGGCACGCAGGTAACGCTGGCTGGCTGGGTGCAGAAAGTAAGAAAAATGGGCGGAATGACATTCGTTGACCTCCGCGACCGTTACGGCATTACACAGCTGGTGTTCAATGAGTCGGCTGATAAGGGCCTCTGTGACCAGGCTAACCATCTGGGCCGCGAATACTGTATCCAGGTTAAGGGCCAGGTAAGCGAGCGCCAGAGCAAGAATGACAAGATAGCCACGGGCGACATAGAGATATTGGCTTCGGAACTGACAGTGCTGAGCCCCAGTGCCGTGCCTCCCTTTACGATAGAGGACAATACCGACGGCGGCGATGACCTCCGTATGAAATACCGTTATCTGGACCTACGCCGTAGCACCGTCCGCAAGAACCTGGAGCTGCGCCATCGCATGACGATACTCATCCGCAACTTCCTCGATGCCCGCCAGTTTATCGAAGTAGAGACTCCTATCCTGATAGGGTCTACTCCCGAGGGCGCGCGCGACTTCGTGGTACCCTCGCGCATGAATCCGGGACAGTTCTATGCCCTTCCGCAGAGTCCGCAGACCCTGAAGCAACTTCTGATGGTGGCTGGCTTTGACCGCTACTTCCAGATTGCCAAGTGTTTCCGTGACGAGGATTTGCGTGCTGACCGTCAGCCCGAGTTTACTCAGGTCGACTGCGAGATGAGCTTTGTCGACCAGGAGGATGTAATAGGCATCTTCGAGGATATGTGCCGTATGCTGTTCCGCGAAGTTCGAGGTGTAGAACTGCCGGCTAAGCTGCAGCAGATGACGTGGCAAGAAGCCATGAAGCGATTTGGCTCAGACAAACCCGATTTGCGGTTCGGCATGGAGTTCGTAGAGCTCAAGGACACTTTCGCAGGCAAGTCTGACTTCGCCGTGTTCAACGAGGCCGCCTACATAGGGGCCATCTGTGTGCCCGGATGCGCTGGCTATAGCCGCAAGCAGATAGATGAACTCACCGAGTTTGTCAAGAAACCGCAGATAGGTGCCAAGGGTCTGGTGTACATCAAGTATAATGCCGACGGAACCACCAAGAGCTCTATAGACAAGTTCTATGGTGCCGACGTACTGGCCGAGGTGAAGAAGCAGACCATGGCCAACGATGGCGACCTTGTCCTGATACTCAGCGGAAGTGCCGTGAACAAGACCCGGACGCAACTCTGCGCGCTCAGACTGGAGATGGCAGACAGGCTGGGCCTTCGCGACAAGAACAAGTTTGAGTGCCTGTGGATAGTAGACTTCCCCCTGTTCGAGTGGAGCGACGAGGAGCAGCGTCTCATGGCCACCCACCATCCCTTTACCATGCCCAATCCTGACGACATACCCTTGCTGGACGAGCACCCCGAACAAGTGCGCGCTAAAGCATACGACTTCGTGTGCAATGGTATCGAAGTGGGCGGTGGTTCACTCCGTATTCACGACTCTAACCTCCAGGAGAAGATGTTTAAGATACTCGGCTTCACCAAAGAGCGTGCCGAGGCTCAGTTTGGCTTCCTGATGAACGCCTTCAAGTACGGTGCACCACCTCACGCTGGCCTCGCCTTCGGTCTCGACCGCTTCGTGTCTATCATGGCAGGTCTTGACTCTATCCGCGACTGCATCGCCTTTCCCAAGAACAACTCCGGTCGCGACGTGATGCTCGATGCACCCTCTGAGTTGGCGCCTAAACAGTTGGATGAGCTGCAAATAAAGGTTGACTTGCATCAAGCGTAGGCAGAAAACATTACAATTAGAATGGGTTTTGTCATGTTTTTAATGAAATATTTGGACATTTGTAAAATAAAGTGTTATCTTTGTATTGCAAATAACGCCGTATAGATAATGAGAGGCGGCAAATATAAAAAATTACTAAACTATGACAGAAAAGAATACAACAAAGGCAGCCGCAACTAAGAAGAGTACTGCCGCAAAGAAGACTGCCGCAAAGAAGACTGCTGTGAAGGGCAGTGTAGTGCTGAACGCTGAGAATGTAGGCTTCAAGGCTGGTGATGTGTATCAGGCTTTGGCCACGGCAGAGAAGCCGATGACGGTAGCCGAGATAGCCAAGAGCGCCAAGATAACCGAGGACGAGGTTCTGGTTGGCATGGGCTGGCTCTTCAAGGAAGGCAAGATTAAAGACGAGGATGACAAGGTCGTTCTTGCTTAAATAAGAAAAAGATGAGGAGGGTCGCATCCGGCTGATACGGATGTGACCCTTTTTTATATCTGTTATCACCGTGAATTACGAGAACGAGATTTTTAACGCCCTGCAGGCTGCGGGCCCTGAGGGAGCATCGGTAAAGGATATAGCCAGGTATGTGTACAATGCCTGCAACTCCTTTTTTATACCCTTGGACTATGGCGACGTACACCGCTATGTCTCGGCTTATCTCGTCCGTAATGCCAGGCGGCCCGGCTCATTGATAGAGAGCACTGGGGCACGTGGCCGCTATCGCCTCAACCTCAGTTCGCCCAAGACTCAGCAGCTCATGCTCATTTTTGGCGATTACGACACCGAGGAGAGCCCCCAGGAGCCCAGCGAGGACGGCTCGCTCTCCCTGTTCTAAATTTATTCCCGTTTTTGTGCTTTACTTTGAAATAAAATTCATACATTTGTAGTTCACATTAACGAACTATACAATGACTAAGAGTAACAACCATCTTGTGATAATGGCCGGTGGGGTAGGGAGCCGCTTCTGGCCGATGAGTACGGCTGACCGCCCTAAGCAGTTTATCGATGTCCTTGGTGTGGGCAAGTCTCTGCTGCAACTCACTTATCAGCGTTTTGGCGATTTCTGTCCATTGGACAACGTCTGGGTTGTGACTAATAAGAAATATGTGGCCCTGGTGCACGAGCAGTTGCCTGACATTCCGGCCGAAAACATCCTTCAGGAACCTTGCCGGCGTAACACGGCTCCCTGTATAGCCTACGTTAGCTGGCGTATTAAGGCCCGCGACCCCAAGGCCAACGTGGTGGTGACTCCCAGTGACCACATAGTGACCGATGAGACCGAGTTCAGACGTATCATCGGTCTCTGCATGGACTTCACGGAAGACTCTGATGCCATAGTGACCCTTGGCATGAAGCCCAACCGCCCCGAGACGGGCTACGGGTATATCAAGGCTGACCTGTCTATGAGCTCGCTCCGTCAGAAGGAAATCTTCAGGGTTGACAAGTTTAAGGAGAAACCCGACTATGATACCGCCAAGGAGTATATCAAGGACAGCAGCTACTTCTGGAACGCCGGCATCTTTATCTGGAGTGTCAGCACCATCGTCAATGCGTTTCGCGTGTATCAGCCTGCCATCGCCAAGATATTCGAGAACCTCACCCCCGTCTACGGAACGGCCGAGGAGCAGGCGCGCATAGACGCGGTATATCCCGAGTGCGAGAATATATCGGTCGATTACGCCATTATGGAGCGCGTCGAGGAGATATTTGTCTGCCCGGCTGACTTCGGCTGGAGCGACCTTGGCACCTGGGGGAGCCTTCAGATGCAGACCAAGCGTGACCTGTATGGCAACAGTCTTATCGGCCATAATATACAGATGTATGAGAGCCACAACTGCATAGTCCATACCTTGCAGCAGAAGCAAGTGGTCATCCAGGGACTGGATAACTACATAGTGGCCGAGAAAGACGGCATATTACTTATCTGCAAGTTAGAGGAAGAACAGCGCATCAAGCAGTTCAGCGGCGAGGGATAATCGCCGATAGGCTGCCCGTTATACCAGAACATCCATCTGTAACCGCCCCGTGTGAGCTGTTTACAGATGGATGTTCTGTTTGTATCTGCATGGTGTCCAGGGGACTACCCCTAGACACCGCGTATGTCTTGGGGTTACTTCTTGCGCTTGCCCAAGAGCCACTTGACCCCAAAGTAGATGACGGCCAGGCCGACAAGGGCCACAAGGCCTATCTTGATGTACTCGCCATACTCCATAATCTTGTCGTTGAGCTGATTCTCGGGCACGATGGTGTGAAGGTACCAGCCGAGCAGGGCCAGGATGCAGTTCCACAGGCCGGCACCGAGCGTGGTATACAGGATAAATTTCCAGAACTTCATCTTGGACAAGCCGGCAGGGATAGAGATGAGGTGGCGGATGCCCGGAAGCAGGCGGCCGGTAAGGGTGGCTACCACCCCATGGTCATTAAAGAACTGCTCGCTCTTTTCTACCTTCTGCTGATTGAGCAGGCACATACGGCCCCACTTGCTGTTGGCAAAACGGTAGATGATGGGTCGCCCGAGATAGTAGCCGGCCAGATAGTTGATGGTGGCTCCGCAGTCGGCACCCAGCGTGGCAAACAGGATGACCAGGAATACGTTGAGATTGCCCCCTGCGGCGTGGTAGGCAGCAGGCGACACGACCAGTTCGGACGGAACGGGGATAACAGTGCTTTCCAATAGCATCAGAAAGAAAATCGTGGCGTAATTCAGATTTCCTAATAGGGTTGATAACCAGTTCATTTTCTAAATTTTTCTTTTAAGTATTCAAAATAGTGATGTGGGTTAATATCGTTGGTGAGGGCCTCGGCAAATACCATGGCCACCTCCTGGGGATTGACACGGCACGCGGTGTCGAGCGCCTTGACAAATTCATCGTAGGAGCCGAGCTGTAGACAGCACGAGGCATAATAGGCCCACCCGTCGACTGACTCTGTGGCCGGGCGGCTGGTGGTTACCCGCTTGAAGATGTCGTAGGCAAGCATGGTGTAACCATTGTCGTAAGCCGCCACCCCTATCTGCCGCTCTGTGTCTATCGGGACATCCGAGCGGCTTACGGCCTCGTCAAACCAGGCCGTGGCCCGTTCATAGTGGTTGTTCTCTAAGCACACATAGCCCCTCAGTACGCACAGCTCGGCAGCATTGGCCCCGTCCAGGGCCCCTAACTGGTCCAGGATGACCATGGCCTCGTCCTCGTGGCCCTGTGCCGAGCGTATCAGACATAACTGCTTGCCTATCTCTATCTGCATATAGCTGTTGCCCGATGCTAACTGCATGGCCCGCTGGTAGTGGGCGAGGGCTGGCTCTAACTTCCCTAAACGTACCAGCGCCGACCCTACCATGGTTTCGCCGTTAGGGTCATTGGGGCGCAATTTCTGGTACCGCTGGTAGTAGTCGAGCGCCTGCTCTAACTTGCCCATGGTAAACAGGCAGTTGCCCTTGTCCATGATGGCCTCGTCGCATAGCGGGTCTATGGCTATGGCGAACTCGCTGCTCTGCAGCGCCTCGCTCACCTGGCCCTCCATGAACTGGGCCGAGGCCAACTGTGTCCAGTAAAACACCGAGTAGGGATGTTCCTCGACCAGCGGTTCCAATAGTTGTTCGGCCTGAGCATACTCGCCACGGAGGGCATAGACCCGCGCCATGACCTCTCGGTAGTCCTGGCTGTCCTTGCGGCCGGTATAACCTATCCATTTCTCGGCCAGCTGGTCAGCATTATAGTCTACCAGCAGGCTCGCCACATCATAGATATAGTCGGCCCGGTCGTCGCTGTCTATTTCCTGAAAGTGCTGATACAGATAGCTGTCGGCCTGAGCATCCTGGCCCCGGTAGAGCATTATTTCGGCGATAAGATAATAGTAGTCAAAGTCGGTCTTGTCGTCTATCAGCTGGGCGTAGCGCTCGGCTTCCTGCGGGTTGTCCTCGCGCAGCAAGGCGTAACGTGCCCGGAATAAGAGGGGAGTAGCTGTGCCCGGAAAAGTGCTGATGGCACGGTCCACGGCATGGAGAGCCTGGTCGGTGTCGCCATGGTCCTGATAATATTCAGCAATGTTAGTCAGCTCGTCGGGCTCAAAATAAGAGGGTTCGCCCGAACAGGTATCTTGCTCATACCTGTTCAGGAGAACCTTGAACTCATTACTGCGAAAATATTGCTCGTTAGAGTACTCTGTCATTTACTTTTTGTTCTGTTTAGCCCAAGCGTCTTTCAGGCCAACAGTCTTATTGAATACGGGATGCTCGGGCGTGCTGTCGGGGTCGGCCATAAAGTAGCCGATACGCTGGAACTGCAGATACTGGCCAGCCTGCTTGGTGGCGGCATAGTCCTCGATGTAACAGTTGGTACGTACGCGGAGCGAGTCGGGGTTGAGCAGCTCGTGGAAGTCGCGCTCATCGGCCGATGGGTTCTCTACGAAGAAGAGGCGGTCGTACTCGCGCACCTCGGCCTGCTTGCAGTGGTCGGCGCTCACCCAGTGCAGGGTGCCCTTGACCTTTCGGTTGGCCCCCTCGAGTCCACTCTTGCTCTGCGGGTCGTATTCGGCGTATATCTCAGTAACGTTGCCCTCGGCATCCTTGGCACAGCCCGTACACTTCACGATGTAGGCGTTCTTCAGGCGTACCTCCTTGCCCGGGGTCATGCGGAAGAACTTCTTAGGAGCATCCTCCATGAAGTCGTCGCGCTCTATCCATAGGTTCTTGGTAAACACGATAGAGTGGGTGCCGCCCTCGGCGTTCTCCGGGTTGTTCACCGCCTCCATTTCTTCCTCCATTCCGTCTGGATAGTTGGTTATTATCAGCTTTACTGGGTTCAGCACGGCCGATACACGGCACGCCTTCTTGTTCAGGTCGTCGCGTACGGCGGCCTCAAGCAGTGCCACATCGTTGAGGGCGTCAAACTTGGTGTAGCCGATGGAGTCGATAAAGTTGCGGATGCTCTCAGGCGAGTAGCCGCGACGGCGCATACCACAGAGGGTGGGCATGCGGGGGTCGTCCCAGCCGTTAACCAGGTGCTCATCGACCAGGGTGTGCAACTTGCGCTTGCTCATTACCGTATAGGTGAGGTTCAGCCGGTTGAACTCTATCTGTCGGGGACGGTTATCGTGCAGGTTGTCGGCTGTGCCGTCCATCTCCTTGAGAAAATCAATGAACTTATCGTACAGCGGACGGTGCGGCACAAACTCCAGTGTACATATTGAGTGAGTTACTCCTTCGAAGTAATCGCTCTGTCCATGAGCAAAGTCGTACATGGGGTAGCAGTGCCACTGCGTGCCAGTACGATGGTGGGGCGTATGGATGATGCGGTACATGATGGGGTCGCGGAAGTGCATGTTGGGGTTGGCCATGTCTAACTTGGCGCGCAGCACCATGCTGCCCTCGGCCACCTCGGCGGTATTCATCTGCTCGAAGAGCCGCAGGTTCTCCTCTACGGGACGGTCCCTGTACGGACTGGCCACGCCCGGAGTGGTCGGGGTGCCCTTCTGAGCGGCTATCTGCTCCGAGGTCTGCTCGTCTACGTAAGCCATGCCCCTCTTTATCATCCAGATGGCAAAGTCCCACAGTTTCTGGAAGTAGTCCGAGGCATAATAGATGTTGCCCCACTTGAAGCCCAGCCACTCGATGTCGTGCAGGATGTTCTCTACATACTCCGTATTCTCCTTGCTGGGGTTGGTGTCGTCAAAGCGGAGGTTGCAGACACCGTTATATTTTTCGGCAACGCCGAAGTCCATGCAGATGGCTTTGGCATGGCCGATGTGCAGGTAGCCATTAGGCTCTGGGGGGAAGCGAGTCTGTATGCGCCCGCCGTTCTTACCCTCAGCCAGGTCCTGTTCTACCAGTTGCTCTACGAAGCTAATGCTTTTTTTCTCTTCTACTATGTTCTCTTCTTTCGTTGCCATGATGGTACTTGTTTATTTTAGTGCTATAATGATAGGAACCCTGGGCCTGGGAATGGTTCCCCCAGGCACCAATAGGCCACTTGATACTGCAAAGGTAGTGCAAGCCGAAGACACTACAAAGAAAAAACTCAGTTTTTTTGCTTAGTAGTGCTGATAAGCAGCCCATTTCGCCCCTCGGACTACCGGGCCCACACCACGTTGCCCTCTTTGCGGGGCGAGCGTGGCTTCAGAGCGTCGGGAGCAGCGTAGCCCAGTATGCAGAAGGCTATGCCCTCGTACTCGCCCTCGATGCCCAACTCGCGCAGGATGTTCCGCCCCTCTTCGGAGTCGAAGGTCTCCTTGGCGCGATGTATCCAGCACGAGCCGAGACCCAGGCTGTGGGCGGCCAGCATCATGTTCTCCATGACCAGGGAACCGTCGTACACGCGGGTGCCCACTTGCTTGTCGGCCAGCACTACGAGGACCACCGGGGCACCGTAGAAAGGGTCGCCGTGGCCCGAACTGGTTTCGAGTTTTTTGCCGGTAATTATCTCCAGGTTGATGCGGCTCAGCCGGTCTCTGTGCTCGCGGTTGGTTACGGCTATAATCATGGCCGACTGCTTATTCATGCCCGATGGAGCGTAGGTTCCGGCTTCGACAACTTGTTTAATCAGTTCATCGGAAACCATTCTGTCTGTGTACTTTTTCACACTTCTGCGTGTAAGGATAGTCTTCATTGTCTCATTCATAATCGTTCGTATTTTGATGCGTGTTATGGGTCTTGTATAGAGTCGCGTCCAATGCGTGGCCACGTCCATTCGGGGTTTGGGGAGCCAGCTTTGTTTGAAAAGTAAAAAGATAAAAAAGCAAAAAGGTAAAAAGGGGTGGATCCGTGGTTGCCCTGACAAAAGGAAAAACAGCTTCTAAATTTGTGGAGGCCGACCTTTTCAATCGTGGGAGCCACCTTTAGCGCGCTGGGAGCCGTCTTTAGAAAGTTAAAGACCGGTCTTTCCATTTCCTGCGAAATTCATAGGAGTATTGGCGACCTGCACCAGCGTACAGGGAATGTTTCTTACCTTTTTACCTTTTATATTTTTATCATCCAAAGATTGTCGCAACAGGGTAGGGAAGTACGAAAAAGTCCCCGTCTTAACCTCCACGGTGCAGACAGGGACTCTCTGTACTTATATATCCATTAATAGCTGCGGGCTATGAGTACACGGCACTTGCTGGGCTTGCCGGTAACCATGTCGAAGCCAGGAGTCTGCTCGTAGGCGAATGGTACGCAGCGTATGGTGGCCTGAGTCTCTTCCTTAATCTTAGCCTCGGTCTCGGGGGTGCCGTCCCAGTGGCAGAGGAAGAAGCCGCCATCCTTGATACGCTCCTTGAACTCCTCGTAGTCATCGCATACGTACACGTGCTCATCGCGGAACTTCTTGGCCTTGGCGTAGATGTTGGCCTGTATGTCGCTGAGCAGCTGCTGTACGTGCTCTACGATGCCGTCGAAGGGCAGGGTAGCCTTCTCGAGGGTGTCGCGGCGCATCACCTCGATAGAGTTCTCCTCAAGGTCGCGGCCACCCATAACCAGACGTACGGGTACACCCTTGAGCTCGTAGTCAGCAAACTTGAAGCCAGGACGCTTGTTGTCGGCATCGTCGTACTTGACGCTGATGCCCAGTTCGCGCAGCTTGTTAATCATCGGCATGAGCTTGTCGGTGATGGCCTGCAGCTGCTCACCGCCCTTGCTGATGGGGATAACCACTACCTGGATGGGAGCCAACTTAGGCGGCAGCACCAGGCCGTTGTCATCGCTGTGTGTCATGATGAGTGCACCGATAAGCCGGGTCGATACGCCCCACGAGGTGGCCCACACGTACTCGGGCTTGTTCTCCTTGTTGAGGAAGGTAACGTCGAACGACTTGGCGAAGTTCTGTCCTAAGAAGTGGCTGGTACCACTCTGCAGCGCCTTGCCGTCCTGCATCATTGCCTCGATGGTGTAGGTGTCAAGCGCACCGGCAAAGCGCTCGGTCTCGCTCTTTACACCCTGGAATACGGGTACTCCCATCCACTGCTCGGCAAACTCGGCGTAGACACCCAGCATCTTCTGGGCTTCGGCCTCTGCCTCCTCGCGGGTGGCGTGGGCTGTGTGACCCTCCTGCCACAGGAACTCTGACGTGCGCAGGAATGGGCGTGTGCGCATCTCCCATCGCATCACATTGCACCACTGGTTGCACATCAGGGGCAGGTCGCGATAGGAGTGTATCCAGTTCTTGTACGTGTTCCAGATGATGGTTTCCGAGGTGGGGCGGATGATGAGTTCCTCCTCCAGACGGGCTGCGGGGTCTACCACCACGCTGTTGCCATCGTCGCTGGTCTTGAGGCGGTAGTGGGTAACCACTGCACACTCCTTGGCAAATCCCTTGACGTGTTCGGCCTCGCGCGAGAGGAATGACTTGGGTATGAGCAGGGGAAAGTAGGCGTTCTGGGCTCCGGTGGCCTTGAACATCTTGTCCAGCTGGGCCTGCATCTTCTCCCAGATGGCGTATCCGTAGGGCTTGATGACCATACAGCCACGCACGGCCGACTGCTCGGCCAGGTCGGCCTTGGTTACTAAATCATTGTACCACTGACTGTAATTGTCAGCTCGCTTGGTAAGCGCTTTTAGTTCTTTTGCCATTTTATCTATAGTTTATTATTGACGTATCGTGGGTGCCCTCCCTATACCTTATTATAATATATAGCAGGGTGGCGTTGTCCATGGATGGGGTGGCGGTAGTGGCGGTGCTGGTAGCCACAATGGCTGCCACTCAATTTGTTATGCAAAATTACGAAAAAAAGTTGGCAAAAATCGTATAATATCTAAAAAATCATTATTAACTTTGCATATAAATCGCTGGGGCCTTGTCCCCATGCCCCTGGAGGGGCTGCCCGCAGGGTGGCCACGCTGTCAGGGGCGCTGTTTGATACAATATTAATCACAACTAAAAGCAAGATTTATATGAAGAAGATGAAGATTATGACGCTGGCCTTATGCGTCTTGACTATTTTCGGCTGCCAGACCAAACAGGGTTCTGGTGCACTTATAGGTACTGGCGGTGGTGCTGTGCTGGGGGCCATTATCGGTAAGATAGCCGGCAATACGGCTGTGGGTGCTGCCATAGGCGGTGCCGTGGGTGCCGGTGCCGGAGCCATCATAGGCCGCCACATGGACAAGGTGGCCGAGCAGGCCAAGCAGCAGGTGGAGAACGCCAAGGTAGAGGAAGTTACCGATGCCAACGGCCTGAAGGCTGTCAAGGTGACCTTCGACAGCGGTATCCTTTTTGCTACCAACAAGGCCGACCTGAACGCTACGTCTAAGAACGAGCTGGCCAAGTTCTCGAATGTACTGAAACAGAATACAGACTGCCATGTAGACATCTACGGCCATACCGACTCTACCGGTAACGACGGCATCAACGTGCCTCTGTCTAACAACCGGGCCCAGAGCGTGGTTAACTATCTGAAGCAGTGTGGCGTTTCGGCTGCTCAGTTCCAGAATGTAACGGGTAAGGGCAGTTCGGAGCCCGTGGCTGATAATTCTACAGCCGCCGGACGTCAGCAGAACCGCCGCGTCGAGGTGTATCTCTATGCCTCAAAGGCCATGGTAGACGCTGCCAATGCCGGTACCCTGAAGTAATAAGATTAACGACAGATAACCATGGGGGCACACCACATACAGTGTGCCCCTTATTTTTACTGATGTATGAAGTTGGCTTTTAAGATACTACGGTGGGCGGTGGGCCTGTTTGTCGCCTCGACCATCCTCGTAACGGTTCTGTACCGGTTTGTGCCGGTCTATTTTACGCCGCTGATGTTTATCCGCTGCATAGAGACGGGCAGCTTTACATTTCACCACCACTGGGTGCCGCTGAGCGATATGTCGCCCCACATGCCTGTAGCCGTTATGGCCAGCGAGGACCAGCGTTTCTTGCTCCATCACGGCTTTGACTATGAGGCTATCGAGAAGGCGGCCGTACACAACATCCGCCATAAAGGCGGACGTAAGCACGGGGCCAGTACCATCAGTCAGCAGACGGCCAAGAACGTATTCCTGTGGCCTGGCCGTAGCTGGGTGCGTAAGGGGTTCGAGGTCTATTTTACTGCCCTTATCGAACTGCTGTGGAGCAAGCAGCGTATCATGGAGGTCTACCTCAACTCGATAGAGATGGGTAGTGCCATCTACGGGGTTAATGCCTGCGCGGAGAACAACTTTGGCAAATCGGCCGCCGAACTTAGTCGGGCCGACTGCGCCCTTATTGCCGCCACGCTGCCTAATCCCCGTAAGTTCAGCTCTAAGTATCCCAGCGCCTACATGCGTAAGCGCCAGAGCCAGATACAGCACGAGATGAAGTTTATCCCTGCCTTCCCGCGCGAGGGCCAGGACTACGACCCGCATACCGCTGCCGGCGGTGTGTATGCCCATTAACAACATAGTAATACCAATGACCGAAAACCTGTTAGACGCCCTCAATGAGAGTCAGCGCGAAGCCGTGGCCTACAACGACGGTCCCTCGCTGGTAATAGCCGGGGCCGGGTCGGGCAAGACCCGTGTGCTTACGTACAAGATAGCTTATCTGATACAGCAGGGCATGAAGCCCTGGAACATCCTGGCCCTGACCTTTACCAATAAGGCGGCCCGCGAGATGAAAGAGCGTATCGGGGCGCTGGTGGGTGCCCGTACGGCCCAGTATATATACATGGGTACGTTTCACTCTATCTTTGCCCGCATACTGCGCAAGGAGGCCGAGGTGGTGGGGTACACCTCTAACTTTACTATCTACGACGAGACCGACTCGCGCACCATGCTCAAGTCTATCATAAGCGACATGCAGCTGGACGACAAGCTGTACAAGCCGGCTACCGTACACAGCCGTATCTCTATGGCTAAGAACCGTCTCGTTCTGCCGTCGCTCTATGCCAACGATGCTGACCAGCGTGAGCGCGACAGGCAGGCCCGGCTGGACGAGACGTACAAGATATACTATGCTTACCAGGACCGCCTGCGCCAGGCTAATGCCATGGACTTTGATGACCTGCTCGTGGTAACTCATCAGCTCTTCAGCGGGCACCCTGACATCTGTCAGCGTTATGCCGACTACTTCCGCTATGTGCTGGTCGATGAGTATCAGGATACCAACTCGGTTCAGCAACAGATAGTACTGCAGCTTACCCGCGGTCATCAGCATGTCTGCGTGGTGGGCGACGACTATCAGAGTATCTATGCCTTCCGTGGGGCCCAGATAGACAATATCCTCAATTTTCAGCAGTTCTTTGGCGGCGTGCGTATCTTCAAGCTGGAGCGCAACTATCGTTCTACGCCCGAGATAGTCCAGGCGGCTAATAGTCTGATGAAGCACAATCAGCACCAGATAGACAAGGATGTGTACAGCAAGAACGCCAAGGGCGACAAGGTGGTGTACCGGCCTGTATACAGCGACCGCGAAGAGGCTGCCGTGGTCTGCAAGATGATACGTAGCATCAAGCGGAGCGAAGGGTGTGACTACAGCGACTTTGCCATCCTGTATCGTACCAATGCACAGAGCCGTACCTTTGAGGACGAACTGCGGGTTCACGCCATGCCTTACCGCATCTTCGGCGGTCTCAGTTTCTATCAGCGTAAGGAGATTAAGGATGTTATAGCTTACTACCGTGTCATCGTGAACCCAGACGATGAGGAGGCGCTGAAGCGTATCATCAACTACCCAGCCCGTGGTATTGGCAGTACTACGGTCAACAAGATTTCGGCCTGTGCTGCTGAACACCATGTAAGCCTGTGGCAGATTATAACTCATCCTACAGAACATGGGCTGGCGGTCAACCGTGGTACCTTGGGCAAGTTGGGCCAGTTCGCTCAGCTCATAGACTCTTTCCGGGGCAGTCTGGACGAGCAGGATGCCGACCAGTTAGGTCAGGCGGTTATCAAGCAGAGTGGCATCTATACAGACCTGTGTCAGGGAGCGGATGTAGAGGCACTGGCACGACGCGAGAATGTAGAGGAACTGATGAGCAGTCTGAGCGAATTTGTAGACGGGCGCCGTGAGGAGGGCCGCGAGGAGAGTGTAGGGCTGGCCGATTTCTTGCAGGAGGTATCGCTGTTATCTGACCTGGACAGCGATGATGGTGGCGATGACAAGGTAAACCTGATGACGGTTCATGCCGCTAAGGGTCTGGAGTTTTCTACGGTCTTTGTGGTGGGCTTGGAGGAGAAGATATTTCCCAGTCAGATGGCATCCAGCAGTCCGCGCGAGATAGAGGAGGAGCGCCGCCTGCTTTATGTGGCCATTACCCGGGCCAAGTGCCACTGTATACTGACCAGTGCTAAGAACCGCTGGCGCTATGGCAAACTGGAGTTTGGCACGCCCAGCCGTTTTATCAGCGACATCAATCCTAAGTATCTCAACGTGATAGGCGAGGGGAGTGATGAGGCAGAGGTCGACACCGTGCGTAAGCGTGATCTGTGGGGGGATGGTTACGAGTCTAATCGTCCTTACCAGGGTGCCCGTGCGAGCCAGGACGAGTTTAGGCAGCTGAATGGGCGGTGGCAGAACTCACGTCCGGTGGCGGGTCAGTTTATGGCCGACCTGAAACCCAAGATTACGGCTCCGCGTCAGGCTGAGAAGGCGGTCGACCCATTTGGCCCTGGCTTTAAGCGCCAGTATGTGGCTAATGGTGGCAAGTTGACCCGGTTGGAGGATGCCATATCCAATGGCGGTCGTAGTGTAGCCGCCTCTACTGCAGGGGCTGCCTCGGCTACCGCGTTGCAGGTAGGTACGGTGATAGAGCATCAGCGGTTTGGCATCGGTACGGTGATACGCATCGAGGGAACGGGCGAGAATACCAAGGCTACCGTCGAGTTCAAAAATACAGGCACCAAGCAGCTACTCCTCAAGTTTGCCCGCTTCACCATCAAGGCTTGAACCATGTAGCAGGGGGCTGATGTCGCCCCTCTGTCCGAATATTAATAGAACTATAACATTATGATATTACATCCTATGGGCTGTGCGGCCTGAAAGGTCAGTAAAAACAAGAAAATTTGAATTAAAATAACAGATTAATACGTAAACATTCAAGATAGAAGTGCAATGTTTCTCCATGCTAAAACATTGCACTTCTATCTTGAATGTTGCCAAATTCTCCTGCTATACCTGTAAACCCGCATTGAGCTGCTTGCGCTTGAGCAACAGTTCCATGAGTTTCTGCTCGCGCTTGGGGTTAATCATCCGGCGGAAGAAGATGTTGGGTATGGCCACACCGATAGCTATGAAGAGGATGATGAGCGAGGCATGGATAGCGTTATTCATGGCCACCGTAACCTCGCCTATAACACCGTGCATATTGATAAAGGCAAAGAGGGCGCGGTACATCAGCACACCGGGTATCATAGGGATGACGCTGGGAATACTGAGACACTGGTGCGGGGTATGCAGCTTGCGTACCATAGAGCAGCAGATGATACTGATGACGGCCGAACCTACGAACGAGCCTACGATAAGTCCCATGTCGAGGCCCACGTTGCCACTGCTGGCCCCGAGGTTTACGAAGTTGCGCGTACATACGGCTATGATACCGCCCATGGCCACGAAGAGCATCATGTGCCGGGGCACGTTGAATATCATCGAGAACCCGATAGCCGAAATGGCTGCGGCCAGCATATACTCATTGTAGCTGTGATGAGGGGTCATAGACAGGTCGTGTACAAAGTTGTCTATCCCGCATATCTGTATGGCAAAGGCTATACCGAAAGCCATGGCGAAGAGCATGAGCAGGGTATTCATGGCCCGTGTAAGACCCACCTGGGTATAGCCCGACAGCATGTCGCTCACAAAGTTGATGAGCGGCACTCCGGGTACGATAAACAGGGCACAGGCCAACAGCGGATGCCAGGGGGTAGACGACTGCAGCAACGCCACGCCGGTATGTGTAGACAGGGTGCCGAACAGCCACGCTATCAGCGTAGATATAAAGGCGGCCAGCCCGATATTAACATAGCCGTTAGACCCCTTGGCGTTAAGGTACATGCGCAGGCGAAGACCCAAGATGGCAGCGATAGAGGCATAGAAGAAAGCCACCCAGTCGCAGCCAAACTGGATACAGAAGCCACCGCAGGCCAGTCCGCCACCCATGGCTACCTGCCAGGGGGTATAGTTGCCCTTACGGTGGTGTATCTCGCCGAGCATTTTCTCGTACTCTTCCAGCGTATAGTTGCGCCTGATGGCCTCCCATGACAGATGGCTCACCTCGCGTATGGCGTTCAGGTTGACCCTGTGGCGGTCTACCCGCTGGAACTTGGTGTACGAGTGCTCTATGTCGCTGAGATTTATCATCAGTATATTATAGTTTACATAGATGTGCAGGTTGTCTATGGGCAAGCAGAGGTAAGCCGCCACACGCTTCATCGTACGGATGATACGGCTGGTGTCGGCAGCATTTTCTACCAATATGCAGCCCGTGCGCAATAGCAGGTCCAGCTTGTGGTGTACCATCTGCTCATCGTTTACCGAGGGATTGGTGGCAAGTGTAGTATTACTTGGCATGTCTGTGGTCGTTTTGCTCGTTCTTTTTATACTTCATAAAGTGGTAGGCCCCATAGGCAAATATGGCCAGCAGGGCTATGTCTACAACTATCATCTTAATCATGGCTTATCCCAGTGTCAATATTAATATCTGAATAGTGATAATACGCAGGAACATGGCAAACGGATATACCGTGGCATAGGCCACTGCCGGCGAGTCGCTCGTGGTAAGGTCGTTGGCATAGCGCAGTGCGGGCGGGTTGGTATTGGCTCCGGCCAGCACACCTATCAGGGTGTAGTAGTTGAGGTGGAACACATAGCGACCTATAAGTCCGCCGATGAGCAGAGGCACTATGGTGATGAGCGCACCGTAGCCCACCCACGAAAGACCGTTGGCGGTAAATACTGTGGTCACAAAATCCTTGCCCGTACCCAGGCCCACACAGGCCAGGAATATACACAGACCTATCTCGCGTATCATCAGATTCGATGAAATGGTGTTATACGTTATCAGTCTGAACTTGGGCCCCAGACAGCCTATCAGTATGGCTACGATGAGCGGGCCACCGGTAAGTCCGAGCTTGAGCGACTGTGGTATGCCCGGCAGGTAAAACGGTATGTTGGCCAGCAGACATCCGAAAGCGATGCCTAAGAAGATAGGTATCAGGTTGGGGATGTTGAGCCGCTTCAGCGAGTTGCCCAACCGCTTTTCCGTATGGCTTATGGCCAGTTCGGTACCCACCACGGTAACCTTGTCGCCCATCTGCAACTGTAAGTGGGGAGCAGCCACCAACTCTACACCTGAACGGTACACATGGGTAATGTTGGCCCCAAACTGCGAGCGTATGCTGAGCTGCGCTATCGTCTTACCGTTAATCTCCGGACGGGTAATAAGGATGCGGCGCGATATATGGCCCTTGTCACACTTCTCCCAGTCTACCGTGACAGGCTCGCCCAGGCAGGCTATAATGGCCTCTATGTCGTGGGGAGCAGCCGTAATGAGCAGTTCGTCGTCGAGCCCGAGAACCGTAGCCCCGTTAATGATGTCGGTAGGACGGTCTTCGTTGGCCTTGACCATACGCGATATGACAAAGTCGCGCTGCGATATCTCGCCTATCTCGCGTACGCACTTGCCTACTATCTGCGTGTTCTTAATGCGCACAGAGAAGGGGCGCACGGTAAGTTCCTCGGTAGCGCCTAAGCCACGTTTGGCAGCCTCTTCCTCACGGGCCGTATGGATGCGCAGTATATAACGGAGCAACAGGAAGCAGAGTATGGCACCCACCACACCGATAGGATAGGCGGCCGCATAACTGGCGGCTATCTCGGGGGCGTCGATACCGTTAAGGTCGCTGTTAGCCTGCTGGGCAGCTCCCAGTCCGGGCGTGTTGGTAACGGCTCCCGACAGGATGCCCGCCATAGTGGTTATGGGGGTTCCGGTGGTATAAAACAGTATCAGGGTTACGCCGATGCTCAGTACTATGGTTACGATGGCCAGCAGGTTGAGCTGCAAGCCACCCTTGCCGAATGAGGAGAAGAAACTGGGACCTACCTGCAGACCGATGGAGTAAACGAACAGGATAAGGCCGAACTCTTTAAGAAAGTGGAGTAGGTGCTCGTCGAGGTTAAAGCAGAAGTAGCCAAACAGGATGCCCACAAACAGCACCCAGGTGAGCCCTAAAGAGATGTTGGCAACCTTGATTTTGCCTAAAAGGAGTCCTAACGAGATGACCAGGGACAAAATCATAACCGAGTGAGCCACTCCGCCACCCCACAGGGTGGGAAATCCCATAAAAAGATTGTGAATTAATTCCATTATACCGAATAGCTATTTGTATGTCATGCGCAACAGGTTACAGGGGTACTACGACAGCCCATGCCATACATCCCCTGATAAACCGCATGCAAAGTTAGGGCCTTTTTATCGGTTACGTATAGGTACATTATGATAATTACCGAATATTATAATAGCGCCTCGCGCGATAGCTGTTATCGCCAGTTTCTATAGTCGCAATGATTAAGGCCGCCCCAACTTATCGCTGAGACGGCCCTGTAAGGTGCGAGTCGGCATTTACCGATTCTGGGTTATTTATTATTTACTATTACTTTCTTGCCATTGACGATATAGAGCCCTGTAGGCAGAGCCTGCTCATTGCCCATCTTGACACCACCGATGGTATATACACCCTTGGCTGCCGCATGGCCGGCCACGAGCGTGCCGTCTATACCTAAGGTAATGTCGCCCACCTTGACGGGCTTAATCTGTACGGCACCGCTATGTATAGAGTTGCATACGGCATAGATGTCAAGGGCCTTACCCACACCAGCCTTGCTTAAACTCTGGTTGCCCCACAGCTGTATCTTGCTCTCACCGCTCACGATGTAGTAATTGGTACTGGTGCCAGAACCCTCGGATGTAATGGTGGCGCCCTTGAGTACTACCAGGTCGCACAGGTGCTTCTTGTCCAGCAGGTCGGCTACAGTGGTTTCTACAGCATCCAGCTCGGTAGAGCTGCTTGTAGTGATGGTCAAATCTTCAGAATTGGTAAAGCTATTGGCCACCATCTCGGGCAGGTCGTAATAGGGCTTAAAGTCGAGCTTGATGGTTCCCGATACGGCAGCATTGAGTGTCAGCGCTTTCTGATTGACGTTATACAGCATCATGCCCTGTCCGTCCTGGCGCAGGAATACGGTTGTTCCGTCAACATACACCACCTTGGCGTTCTCCAGTTCGAGCTTGATGTACTGCTTAGCTGCATTAGTGGGCAGTGCGCAAACCTCGTCAAAGCTCAGTGTGGTAAAGGCCACCTTGGCAAACGCCTTGGTAGATACCGTGCTGGTCTTTCCGTCCTTAACGGCAATAGCCGATACGGTAGCACTCTCATTCAGGGTGAACGGAGCGGTATAGAGCGTAGAGGCTGTTGTCGGGGGCTGTCCGTCAGTAGTATAATATATCTTGGCACCATCATCGGCCTTCAGACTGACCTCGGTACTGGTTTCAAAGGGAGTGGTACCAGAGATGGTGGGGGCAGCAAGAGATGCTTCGCCAGAAGTAGCCCAGGTAATGGTTATCTCGTCGGCATAGAGTGCGCCAGAAGTAGAACGCAGACCAATGAAGGTATAGTTACCATCTATGACTAACTCGGTGCTCTTGCCACATTCTATGGTTCCGAGTTTGGTACCCTGCTTTTTTGTATCATACAGGTCTGCAGGAGCTGTGTAGGCTTCTGTTTTTCCATAAATGTCCAGTTTGCGGCCTTCAGACGTTGTTTTGTTCCATTTTATGGTTATTGATTTAACCGTTCCTCCTGTAGCCGTCGTAACGATACCCGAATTGCTCTTAGCCCTAAGCTGAACACAGGTCTCATTGTTGGTTGAAGCATTAAGGCTGTACTTGGCAGCGCTCGTTAGCTTCAAGTCTTTTAGGTCTGCATAGCTGGTTCCTTTAATGCCCAGCGCTGATGCAGTAAACACATCCGATACATCGGCGGCCTTAGCAAAACTGCACGTAAGAATGGTTAGTAACAATAATGAAAAGCGTAAAAGTTTTCTCATAATGATATTTTTTAAGATGTTAATACTATGATTGCAAAGGTAGTGGTTATCAGCGACACGAGCAAGCAAATGGCGGTTTATTTTAGGGTTATTCGCAAAATATTTACAGCGTTGTAATATGAGCCGTAATAACAGAAAAGGAGAGGCTTGCCCGTAAGCAAACCTCTCCCTGTATTTGACCCTTATATATTAATAAGGTGTAGCATCGCAGCGATTAGATTATCTCGCTCCAGTCTTCCTGAGTCTTGCGTACATAGCTACGGTAACGCAGCTTGGCCATACGCTCGGCCTGAGTGAAGAGCTCCTCGGCCTCGTTAGGATAAGCCTTCTGAACGCTGAGGTAACGTACCTCACCCAGGAGGAAGTCACGGAAGTTGGCCCAGTTAGGCTCCTTGGAGTCGAGAGTGAAGGGGTTCTTACCCTCATCAGCCAACTGCGGGTTGAAACGCCACAGATGCCAGTAGCCACACTCAACGGCCAGTTTCTCCTCGTTCTGGCTACGGCCCATACCGCCCTTACGCTTCAGACCATGGTTGATACACGGAGCGTAGGCTATGATGAGTGACGGGCCTGGATAAGCCTCGGCCTCTCGGATAGCCTTCAGTGTCTGAGCATTGTCGGCACCCATAGCTACCTGGGCTACATAGATGTAACCGTAAGTAGTCTGCATCAGACCTAAGTCCTTCTTGCGGATACGCTTACCCTGGGCAGCAAACTGAGCGATGGCACCCAGAGGTGTAGACTTAGAACTCTGACCACCGGTGTTAGAGTAAACCTCGGTATCGAGAACCAGGATATTTACATCCTCGCCAGAAGCCAGTACGTGGTCGAGACCACCGTAACCTATATCGTAAGAAGCACCGTCGCCACCGATTATCCACTGGCTGCGCTTTACGAGATAGTGGTCGAGAGTCTTCAGCTCGGCGCATACGGGGCAACCAGCCTCGGCACCAGCAGCGATAAACGGCTTCAGTTTGGCAGCAGCCACCTTAGAAGCATCGGCATCGTCCTTAGCGGCTATCCACTCCTTGGCAGCGGCCTTGTATTCCTCTGAAGCCTTGTCGCCATTGATAACCTCATCGAGCAGATGGCAGATACGCTCCTTCATCTTCTTGTTACCGAGAGCCATACCCAGGCCGAACTCGCAGAAGTCCTCGAACAGAGAGTTGTCGAAAGCAGGACCCTGACCCTTAGCGTTGGTAGTATAAGGAGTAGAGGGGATCGAAGCCGAGTAGATAGACGAGCAACCTGTAGCATTGGCTATCATCTGACGGTCGCCGAAGAGCTGAGAGATGAGCTTCACGTAAGGAGTCTCACCGCAACCAGAGCAAGCGCCAGAGAACTCGAACAGAGGCTGAGCAAACTGAGAGTTCTTCGGGCTCTGCTTGATGTCTACCAAATCCTGCTTAGAGGCTACCTTGTGTACCAGGTATTCCCAGTTCTTAGCCTCGGCTACCATATCGGGAGCATCTACGTTGAAGGGAACCATCTTCAGAGCCTTCTCCAGTTCACCGGTCTCCTTGTTCTTCTTACCAGGACATACATCGGCACAGTTGCCGCAGCCCAGACAGTCGAGTACCGAAGTCTCGATGCGGAAGTGCATGCCAGCCAGAGCCTTAGGAGCCTTAACCTCCTGTGTGGCCAGACCGGGGATGCCTGCCAGCTCGTCATCAGTAAGCACGAACGGACGGATGGCAGCGTGAGGGCATACGAAAGAACACTTGTTACACTGTATACAGTTCTCTACATTCCATACCGGAACGAAAGCCTCTACACCGCGCTTCTCAAAGGCTGAGGTACCATTCTCCCAGGTACCGTCTACGGTGTTGTGCTTTACAAAGTCGGAAACCTTGAGCAGGTCACCAGCCTGGCCGTTGATAGGACGAACCAGTTCCTTTACAAATGCGGGAGCATCGTCGGCCTTAGCCTCGTCGTCAGCCAGGTTAGCCCATGCTGGGTCTACGGTAAGTTCCTTGTACTCGCCACCGCGGTCTACGGCGCCGAAGTTCTTGTCTACCACATCCTGGCCCTTCTTAGAGTACGACTTCACGATAAATGCCTTCATCTGCTCTACGGCCAAATCCAATGGGATAACCTCCGTGATACGGAAGAAAGCTGACTGCAGGATGGTGTTGGTACGGTTGCCCAGACCTATCTCCTGTGCTATCTTGGTAGCATTGATGTAGTAAACCTTAATATTGTTCTTAGCAAAGTAGCGCTTAACCTTATTAGGAATAAAGTTAACCAGCTCCTCGCCGTCAAAGATGGTGTTCAGCAGGAAAGTACCATTCTTACGCAGACCACGGGTCACATCGTACATGTGCAGATATGCCTGAACGTGGCAAGCTACGAAGTTAGGCGTATTTACCTGATAAGCGCTGTGGATGGGGCTGTCGCCGAAACGCAGGTGAGAGCAAGTGAAACCACCCGACTTCTTAGAGTCGTAAGAGAAGTAAGCCTGGCAGTACTTGGTGGTATTGTTACCGATAATCTGTACTGAGTTCTTGTTAGCACCTACGGTACCATCGGCACCCAGGCCATAGAACTTAGCTTCGAACAGGTCATCGCCACCCATGGGGATTTCCTCCTCCTCAGGCAGAGACGTAAAGGTTACATCGTCTACGATACCCACGGTGAAGTGGTTCTTAGGCTGTGGGAGCTCCAGGTTCTTGAATACGGCAACAATCTTGGCCGGGGTAGTATCCGAAGAGCCCAGTCCGTAACGGCCACCTACGATGAGCGGGTTGCGCTCATCACCGTAGAGGGCGCTCTTTACATCCAGATACAGAGGCTCGCCCTCTGCTCCAGGCTCCTTGGTACGGTCGAGCACAGCGATACGCTTAACGGTAGCGGGGAGTGTCTTCTTTAGGAAGTCTACAGAGAATGGACGGTACAGGTGTACTGCTACCATACCCACCTTCTTGCCCTGCTTGTTCAGGTAGTCGATGGCCTCGCGGGCAGGCTCTGTTGCCGAACCCATCAGAATGATAACGTTCTCAGCATCCTCGGCACCATAGTAGTTGAACAGGTGATACTCGCGGCCGGTAATCTTCGAGATTTCACCGCAGTACTTCTCTACTACCTCTGGTATCCTGTCGTAGTACTCGTTGCAAGCCTCACGGTGTGTGAAGAATGTCTCGGGGTTCTCGGCAGTACCGCGTGTAACAGGGCGCTCAGGTGTAAGGGCGCGGTCGCGGAAACGCTTGATGTACTCGGCGTTAACCAGCGGACGGATGTCCTCCATATCCATCTCCTCGATCTTGTGGTACTCGTGCGAAGTACGGAAACCATCGAAGAAGTTGATGAAGGGAACAGATGTCTCAAGTGTAGCCAGATGGGGAACAGCCGAGAGATCCATAACCTCCTGAACAGAACCCGAGCAGAACATGGCGAAACCTGTCTGACGGCAGGCCATTACATCCTGGTGGTCGCCGAAGATACACAGAGAGTGCGAGGCCAGTGTACGGGCCGATACGTTGAACACGCAGGGCAGCAGCTCGCCAGCAATCTTGTACATATTAGGTATCATCAGCAGCAGTCCCTGAGAGGCAGTATAGGTAGAGGTTAGGGCACCAGCCTGGAGTGAACCATGAACGGCACCAGCGGCACCGCCCTCAGACTCCATTTCCTGGATAGTCACCTTCTGACCGAAAAGGTTCTTGCGGCCCTTAGCGGCCCATTCGTCCACATGCTCAGCCATCGGAGATGACGGAGTAATGGGGTAGATGGCTGCAACCTCGGTAAACATATAGCTTACATGAGCGGCTGCGGTGTTACCATCACAAGTGATAAACTTTTTTTCTTTAGCCATTTTTCTAAATATTAATGAAAGTTTGTGTATATTGTTGTTTATATTATCGTCGCTATACCTTAATTATATTAATAGAGGAAGCCCAATAGCCAAAGCGGAATCTGGTTGTCCTTGCCCACCTCGGTGTTGTAGCGGGCATAGATGGTGTCGGGGGCATAACGTATCTTCTGCTCGCCATGGGCGTTACATACCCTGAACTTGCGCTCACCGTCTACCGTATAGTAGTGCTCCTTGCTGGCCTGGTTAACCAGATGGTCTTTCCACAGCGAGTTGACGAAGAATGTTTCCATCAGTTCCTGGTCGTGTACCGTGATGGGGTATATGGCGTACATCAGGTTGCTGTTGTGCATCATCACCTTAGTGGGTTTCTTCGGGAACTCCTCGCCCACAGGATAGATAATGTTGATAAGACGGGCATCGGCCAGGTACTTGATATAGTTCATCACCGTGGCGCGACTGGTCTGTATCTCATCGGCCAAACTGCTGATGTTGGGAGCCTTGGGGCCCTCTACAGCCAGCAGGTAGAACAGTTTCTTGATTTTGGTAAGATATTTGAGCTCTATCTTCTTGATGAGCAGTATATCTACCTCGGTCATCATGTTCATGGTCTTCAGCAGATTCTCCGAGAAGTTGCGGTGCTCCAGGAAGAACGGGTAGAAGCCATGATGTATATACTCGTGGAAGTATTTCGACGGACTCACCTTAGGCAGTATCTGCTTGATGATATGCTCGTGGTCGCGCAGTATCTCGTCCAGCGTATAGGGGCGGAAGTTGTTGCCCGTCTGTAGATTGATGTATTCGCGGAGCGAGAAACCGCGCAGGTTGTAGCTCTTCACGATGCCGTTGAGTTCGGGATTTTCCTCCTTCAGGCGCATCACACTGGAGCCGGTAAATACTATCTTGAGGTTAGGGTAGCGGTCATAGCACTTGCGCAACTCGCTACTCCAGTCGGGCTGTTTGAATACCTGGTCTATGAGCAGCACCCGGCCACCGTTGCTCACAAAGTCGCGTGCAAACTCAGCTATACCAAGTCCCTGAAAGTAGAAATTGTTCATGTTAACATAGAGACAGCTACGGTCGTTGGCACCAAACTTCTCCTTGGCATACTGCAATAGGAAAGTGGTTTTTCCAACGCCACGAGTGCCCTTGATACCTATCAAGCGGTCGTTCCAGTCAATCTCATCCATCAGATTGCGACGCACTGGGGCATGGGTATGTTCTACCAGGTAAGTATGGGTATGGAAAAAGGCTTCCTCCATATTAGCATTGATTATTTATGCAAAGGTAATATATATTTTCAAAATTGCAAACTCAACTTTACAAAAAGTTTTTATTTTTGCAATTTTTATTCCCGCACGCGCCGTGGGTGCAATAAACTTCGTAATTTTGCAGACTAAAATACTGACAATGATGAAACTGCATATATTCAACCCCGAGCACGATACAGCCCTTGCCTCTAACCAGTTCAACTTTGTCGCCCCGCACGCGGGCAGGGAGATGAGGGCCGACTTAGGTTTTCTGCCAGCCCTCTGGGCCGATGATGGCGACCTGGTCTTAGTGGGCGATGTAGCGGCAGCCCTCGAACGGATGCGTCATCTGCACCGTTACTGTGCCGAGGTGGTCTTCGTAACACCGGCCGACTTACCCCATCTGCCCCAGCACTGCGAACTGAGTCCATGGGGCTGGGATCGTGCCCTACGGTTTCAGTTGCAGAGCAGCCATATTCCTTCCGGTTTGCTTCCCGATGACACCCAGTTGGACACCATACGCCAGCTGAGCCACCGCTATTGGGCAGCCACCCATCTGCTGCATCCACTGGTTCAAGATAATAATGAGCGGGTAGGGCAGTCATCACTGATAACCAGTATAGAACAACTTACGTCATCGTCATCGCCCTACGTGCTCAAAGCACCATGGAGCAGTAGCGGTCGTGGCATACGTTATATCGATACGCTGACAGCCCACCAGCGTGGATGGGCTGCTAATGTCATAGCCCGGCAGGGCGCGCTCACCATGGAGCCTTACTACCATAAGATGAAGGATTTCGCGGTCGAGTTTGTGGCCGATGGCACCACCGTACGGTATGTGGGCCTGTCGGTATTCCAATCTGTTAACGGGGCCTATGCCGGCAACGTCATCGCCTCAGAAGCCGACAAGCGCGACATGATAGCCCGCTATCTGCCATTTGAGGTGGTAGAGCGAGCCATTGATGACATCTGCCATATTCTGCAGCCCCTTATGGCTGGGCGATACACAGGGCCATTCGGAGTCGACATGATGGTGATCAACGAGAATGGCCCTAAGTTGCACCCGTGCGTAGAACTGAACCTGCGGCGTACCATGGGTCATGTGGCCCTGTCTTTCGATGCCCAGGGTACCGAGCCACATCGGCTTATGACCATTAGCTATAATGGCAGCTACCACTTTCGCATTGTCACCACGGCCGAAAATTGTTTCTCTACCGTCTGGTAGGTTCTCAGAAGGGGCTACCACAACATAACATACTCCGCCTGCGATTTTATCGGGACTATCCGCACCCACCCATGCCGTTTTTTCCCATTTCATCGTTGCCACCCAATACCTCCCGACTACGCTCTTTTCATCCCAAAGCCCTATATATATAATATAAGGTATGCGTGCGCGCATACCTTATATTATATTACAATCCACCGGCAGGATTTATTTAGTTATGCTTAATTCTTCTCAAGGGGTGTATCGCCCCCTCTTACTTATTATAATGCTCGCATGTGTCACTGCCGCTGCCGCTCGCCTGGCAGAACCGCCGAGGGCTGAATGGGCACACATAGTAAGGCACAACATGTTCTCCGCCTTTATGGTATCTGTTGTCCTGTTATCACCTACTTAGCCCTTTTTATCCTGGTAATAACCATATCGTGAAGTTTCACGCCATTCTGTTATTTATCCCTACTAAATTTCTACTGAGCCAGGAAAAGCTATGCGTATAGCCTTTTTTTTGATTTGGCTGGGAGCCGAAATTTAGTATCCTGTCTCCGCCGCCATTACCCTATTATCATCTGTTCTACTTCTTTCTTTGCATTTTCCAATATCTGATTGCCTTCTGCTTGTAACCCCTTGGCACGCTGCCGTAAATTAGATATATGGTCGGCTATCTCTTGTTGTTTTGCAAGAGGAGGAAGGGGGATTGGCATGCTTCTGAACTCTTGGGCGTTGATATTAGCTTGTACTGCGGGTCTTTGTATCGTATTTACCCAATATTTGTAAAGTTTGCTATTGCAATAATAAAACAAATAATCTGCATTAATTCTGTTTGTGTTAAGAACAAACCTAATTAAGTATCCTGCAAATATTGCTGGGGCTGTCATATCCTTGTGAATATAACATCTTCCGACAGAGCCGCTCCTTGCAAACAATATATCATCCTTATGTAACATATAAGAACTATCTATATATTTTGCAGTTTTCATATCGGTCTCTTTTAGGCTCCCAAGTTCGCCAATATCTGTAATACGTATATATCTTACGTCGCCTTTTTGATAATCTTTTGCTTTTTCGTTAGCTCCATATTGTCCATTGTCTATTGTAACATCATCAAGCGAAATCCACGGATAAGCGCAGCTTAAATCCCTTATATATGCTATGTCTTTATTGAATTTCGGATCAAATCTGTCTTCAAACATTCTTCTGTTTACAACGAAAATTCTGCTATCCAAGTCGGTTCTTATTACAGGTAAGGATATGCCAAGCTCATCAAGTATATATGTATCGATGCTGTCCAATAGCTGTTGGGCCTCGGATTCTTTTCTGAGTTTTTCATTTATTCCAATTTGAAGCGTATCAACAACTTTTTGTTGGGTCTTGTCGTCAACTAAAGGAATAGGTAAAGCGCCAACTTCTTCTATATTAAGGTTAGCTCTGGCGACGGGCCTTTTTACACGTTCTATTATCTTTTGCCCAATATTTGTTTGATAAAAAGCCTGGACATATAGTGGATTTATACTTCTCTTCAACCTTACAGCACAGATAGCTTGATTTATGTTTGCCTCTTTGTCAGATTGATAAACACCTATTTTTCCAATCGTAGCACCTACTATTGCGGCAAGCAGATCATTCTTTCTTAATTTTGAGGCAGACATGATACCATTGTGTATTTCTGGTTTTATATGCAATGTCTCCGAGAAATCAATTTGATTGGTGTCAGAAAAATCACCACTTCTGACAAATGGTATGGCATTGGAATCCGAGCAATAAGCCTCACCGCCACTTTTAGGGGTTGTTCCAGAAAATATGGTGATGCTTTCTTGTCTTAGTGAAGACAATTCACAAGGCAAAGATCCTAAAGTGCCAAACAATTCTCTATATTCTGGCATATTGTAATGCGCATCTAAACGACTTCCTATCTCCGACCTCTGTACGATGAAGATTTTAGGCGTGGTGATATTTTGAGATACTTGGTACATTATGACAAACTATCAATGAATTTCTTTAATTCTTTTTCTATCACATCTAACTCGTTCACGGCAGTTTTCTTGCCAGTCGCGTCATATCCTATTTCTTCTGCTATGGCCATAAAGATAGGGTAGTCAGGCAATTCTTTTTGCTTGCTTTGCTGATACTCATCTGTAAGTTTCGACTTTAATTCATCAACTTTACGAGCGTAATCTGCTAATAGTCCGGTGTTCCATGTTTTATATGCTTCTGTCTGTTTTATAGCTGTCACAGAAGTCAATGTCCGACTCTTTAGGGAGGTGACTTTTTCTTTCTGCTTTTGTTTTATTTCCTTGTCCCACTGCTCACGTGTGGCAATATAGTCTTCCTTCGTTAAAAGATGCTCCTCAATAGATTTCTTTTTGGCAAAGAGTTTCTCTGTATGCTTTTTGGGTCACTTTTGCAAGAACATGACAGAACTCTTTACCCCAGCGCCATTTGCCGTAAAAGCCGTTTGTGGCATACTGATGACGGCAATAATGCGAAACCACTCTTCTATCTGTGTGCGCACATACCGCATACTGCTATTCGTGAGTATGCCATCGGGTAAGACGATGGCCAACATGCCACCTTCCTTTAAGAAATGATAGTCTTGCTCGATGAAAAGCACCTCGATCTGCTGCCCGTCACGAGTGTTACTGCCAACTTTTTGTTTCACGGCAAGCCAGTCTTCCTCTTTCTTTCCCAACTGATACATTTTAAGGTAAGCCTGCTCTGTCTGGCGGATATTGCTGCCAAACGGAGGGTTTGTTATGACAAAGTCGAACGTCCTATGTTCAAAGCCCTTGTTGCCAGTACACTCTTTGATTACGGTATCAGAAACAAGGCCATCGGATGTAGTGACATTGGTATGCCCATCGTCATGGATAATCATATTCATCTTAGCAGCACGCGAAATCTGCTCATTGATTTCTATTCCGAAAAGGTTCTTTTCGGCAAAGTCGTGCCAATAGGGAAACCATTTGGCATACTGCCTTGAATCGTTTTTATAGTTAGGATAATACTCTGTAGCCTTGTCCCTTACCTTGTTAAGGGCATAAAGCAGGAAGCCACCGCTGCCGCATGATGTATCAAGGACTTTAGAGTCGTGGGTTATAGGGAGCACGTCAACTATAAACTTCACGATTTCGCGCGGCGTGAAATACTGCCCGAAATTGCCACGAAAGAAAGACCCCATGAATGTTTCAAACGCGCGCCCTTTGCTATCAAGGTCTGTCTCGCTAAGGTTTACACTTTCCAGATAGCTGACAACGGTTCTGATTTTTTCCGGGGTCAAACGGATGTTGTCACGGAATACTTCCTCATCACGTTTCCTGCCCTCCTCGTATAATGCTTTTATTCTGTTGCAGAGATTCTCGTTCTCGATGAGCCTGCGCTTTCTTTCATCTTTTTCTTCTTTCTTTGAAACGGTAATAATCTGAAAGTCGTAAGGTTCGCCGACTTTTCTGGGTCTGCGTTCATCCCATATCTTGCAGAAGATAAGTTTGTCCAGTTCATCAAATGCTTCCGATGGATTAAGCTGGCCACTGGCCCAAAGTGCTTCATGGGCTAACTTGAAGCGGCGGGTCAGGTCAGACTGGTCTATAATCGAAAGGTCAAAGAAACATTGCTTGCCATCTTCCTTTTGGAGATATTCTGCCCGTAAACATATTTTAGCTTGCCACTTCCTGCACTCCAAATTGGGGAATGTCTGGAAGCTGGTTGCGAGTGTCCTGCGATTTATCTACTTCGAAATAGTCATTCTTTATGCCAGATGTAACCCAAACATACTTTACATCTCCAGGTAGTGCAAAGGCGTAGCTATATGCTTGGTTTATGGCCTGCTGAAATTCAGCTTCACTGACCTCCTGCTTCTTACATTCAACCAGAATAAGGGGTCTTACACACAATTCATCAGCGAAAACAACGATATCAGCTTCCTTGACTTCACTACCCATTGTCACTGGCTCAAACTGGTGGATTTGCTTTTCGGGATAGTTGTAATCCAGTATCAACTGAAGAAACGTCAACGCCTGGACTTTTTCCTCAGGATTATTATAATTGCGCTCTTTGTTCTGCCAGTTGTATCTTATTCTCGTATTGTCTTCATTGAAGGAGATAAGTCCCCGGTCAATGCCTATCTGTATATAATCTGTCATTTCTGTTGACTTTTGTTGTAATCGTGATTTTTATGGCCATGGCATCCCAATATATTCCTACCTACGCCATAATATAGAGCGAGTATTTTCGTTGCCATTTTTGGTCAAAACATTTTAGAAAACAAACTGTCATTTTTCCGGATCAAATAATATTGTTGTGGTTTTAACAATCCAATATTATTGTTTATCTTTGCGTCATGAATAGAACTCAGCCCATAGATTACAAGTCCGTATTGT